>JAPPGU010000084.1 GCA_028821265.1 bacterium
GTAGCGGCCAGCGCATTCAGGGAGAGACGGTGGCGGGGGGGGGGGGGGGGGGGGGGGGGGGGGGGCCCCCCCCCCCCCCCCCCCGCGTCCCCCGCCGCATCGGCGAGGTTGGGGGAGAGTCGCTGGGATTCACGCCAGGTCGGCTTTCTTGCTAGGCACAGTCCGTGACATCGTCAGGACTCGAGCCGCTGTGGTTCGCAGCACAATCGGCGGCGTGGTCGACGCCAGTCGAGTGAGCGTGATCACCTTCCGTGTGGGTGTGGTCAGAAGCTTCGCCACTGCCGTCGCCGGCACAGTCCTCCGCATCGTCGGAACCCGTGCCGCTGTGGTTCGCAGCACAGTCGGCGGCATGATCAGCACCCTCTGCGTGGGCGTGATCATCTTCCGAGTGGGCGTGGGTGTGATCAGTGCCGTCCCCACTGCCGTCGCGGGCACAGTCCTCCACGGTCTCAGAACCCGAGGCACTGTGATTGGCAGCACAGTCGGCGGCATGATCGATGGTCGTGGGGGTAACCCCTACCTGGCTGCGGGTCGATGGCTGCGCGCCGGAGACGGCGACCACCGGAGCAGTTACCACCTTCCCACCGGCCTCGGCCGACGGGGCGGCATCCGGCACCAGCGCGACCGGAGCAGTCACCACCTGGCCGCCGGCCGGACCCAGCGGCATGAGGGCTACCGCCAGCATCGCCACAGGGACGAGCGTCAAGAACCTTTTCCGTCCCTTGCCGACCCGAGCAGCGCCGGTCCGGCCGGCGGCCCTCGATTGGTCCCAAGTCCGCATTTCTGTAGGGCTCATTCCTTCTCCTCTCAGGGGTTGTAGCCAGAAGAGCGCTACCAGTGTCCGGGATGGTTGTGAGCAGACCGTTAAGCCCGGATCAGGGTCGCGATAAGGTTTTGCGGGGCGGGGCCGCCCGTCCGGGGGACCGGCCTGGACCAACGTCGGTGCTGTGGGCGTCGCGCGGACTTGGGCGACTACAGGCCGAAGCTCAACGGGTGAAGAAGAGTTGGAACTCCATGATGCCGTGGTCTTCGACCGAGATGACGGCGACGGACATCGGAGCGGTCACTCCGAAGTCGCTGAAGATCACCGGAGCCGATCCCACGACCACGATGGTGTCCCCGGCGAGTTGAGCCTCCAGATCGATCACGCCGCGGTTGGTGACTCCGTTGATGGTGAGGTCTCCTACGGCCGCAGTCGAGAGACTCTCGCCGTCGAGTATCCGGGCGGGCAACTCCACGGGCTCTACGAGGTTGAATACGGCCAGCGGAAACTCCCCGGTGTTGAGGGCTTCCCGCGCATGGCTGTCACGGTGGCTGTCGTCGGTGCGCAGAGTGGCCATCGCGACCTCCACCGTCGCGGCCACCAGAGCGCCGCCGCTCAACTCGATGGCACCGGACACCGCGGCGGTGCGACCCACCACAGTGGACTCGTCAACACCGCCGGCCAGCACCTCCACCACCCGGTAGCCGGCAAAGCTGACCGGGGCTTCGTCGGTCGGCCCATCGGCGCCTTCGGTGGTAGCTACGGTCCATACCCCCGCCAATCCGGCCGCCTCGGTGTCCAAAGATCTCGTCTCGATGACGGCTGGCAGGGTGTGATGGCTAGCAGAGGTGGTCGATGCGGTGGCGGGAGCATCGGGTCCGGCGCTCGATGTCGTTCCGGGGCCTTCGGTGGTCGGCGCGGAGGCCAAACTACGGCCTTCGGGTTCGAACGCCGACGAGCCGCCGTTCTCGCCGGCTGCGGTCTCCAGAAGAGCCACAGCCTCCTCGAGGTTGACGGGCTCCGGTCCGTCGGCCCGCAGGCTCCACCATCCGACCGCGGCGATGGCCATACACACGATCACGACCGTTGCTCCCCTGATGAACCTGGTGCTCCTCATCGCGGAGCGGACCTACTGTTCCGTAGCGGGGAGCTGCACGGTGATTCGGGTGCCGGTGGGCCGGCGGGCGGACACGCTCACCGTGCCGCCCATGACCTCGGTCAACTCCGCCACGATGGTCAGGCCCAAACCCGAGCCGGACTCTTCGATTCGGGGCGTGTGTCGCGCCACGTAGAGGCGTTCGAACACGTGGGGCCGGTCCTCGCGGCTGATACCGGGACCGTCGTCGTCCACTGTGACAACGGCCCAGGCCTTCTGTCCCTCGTTCTCGATCCGAGACTCGACCCGTACCAGGGAATCGGCGAACTTGAGGGCATTCTGAACCAGATTGGCAACGACCTGGGCTACCCGCACCGGGTCGCACCAGGCCATGACGGGCTCCTCGCGGATCACCCGCAACTCGAGGCTCCGATCGGCCGCGCCCTGGGAGAATCCGGCGCACACCTCTTCCACCACCGTGCCCACATCCGCCAGCCGACTCTCCAGTGTGAACTCCCTGGCATCCAGCCGGGCTAGGTCCAGCAGGTCACCCACCAGCCGCTCCAAGCGGATCGCCTCGGAGACGATGACCTCGGCGGCCTGCGCCCGGTTGTCCGCCGTGCCATCAGAGATGGCCTCTCCGTAGCCCCTAATGGAGGTGAGCGGTGTGCGCAGGTCATGGGAGATGGACATCAAGAATCGCTGCTCCAGGCTCTGGGAGCGTTCCAGCGAGGCGGCCATCTCGTTGATCGAGGTCGACAACTCGCTGATCTCGTCCCTCCGATGCTCCTCCACCGGAACACGGGCGCTGAGGTCGCCGCCCGCGATCAACCGGGTGGCGTCACGGGCCTGGCCGAGCGGCCTGGCGAGCCGGCGGCCCAGCATCACGGCCACCACCACTCCCAGGGCCAGCGATATGGCCGCCGACACCCCCAACCATCGCATCACCGCTGCCAGGAACTGATCGGCGGTGTCGGTCAGAACCACGACGATCGTCACCGAGCCCGCTTGTTCCGTGGCCGCCGCCCACGCGGTGGAGCCCTGGATCCCGGTGATCGACCCGGTGGCTCCCGAGGCCAGCGGGTGGAGGCCCTCGGCCGGCACGTTCTCGGGCAGGTCGCCGATAAGCTCCCCGCCATCGAGGAGCAGGACGGCCACGTCCTTACGATCCAGATTCTCGGCGGCCCGGTTCAGGTGCGAACTCAGGTGGGAACCGAGGTGCGAGTGGTCGTCATCCTCCACGTGGACCGTCGCCATCAGGCTGGCCAGAACGTCGGCCTCCTGCTCCAGCACCTGCTGGATCGCGTGGCGATCGGTCCGGCGCACCAGGGCAAGGGTCACGATTCCGGCCAGCAGCAGGGCCACAGCGACCGTTCCCACCACCGCGATCGACAGCCGACGCTGCACGTCCCTCCCCCCTCAGTCCAGCAGGTAACCCACGCCCCGCACGGTAGTGACCCGCAGAGCATCACCGAGCTTCTTACGGAGTTGGAAGACGTGGACGTCCACCGTGCGTTCGTCACCCACCCAGTCCCATCCCCACACGCCGTCCAGCAGCTGGCGACGGCGAGAACCCTTCCCGTGTTCTCGACCAGGTACTGGAGAAGGTCGAACTCCCGCGCGGTGACCTGCACCAGGTCACCCCTGAGGCGCACCTCCCGGCGGGCGGTGTCCACCTCGACTTCCCCGCTCTCCAGGATCGGGGACAGCACGGCCCTGGCCCCGGCGTCGACACGCCGCAGCACAGCGCGGATCCTCGCTACCAGCTCCCCCGGTGAGAACGGCTTGGTGACGTAGTCATCGGCGCCCAGTTCCAACCCGACGATCCGGTCGACCTCACTGTCACGGGCGGTGAGCATGATGATGGGGATATCGGACGTGGCCCTCAACTCCCGGCATAGCTGGATGCCGTCGACATCGCCCGGCAACCCGATGTCGAGGATGACCAGCTTGGGCCGGTACTGCTTGATACGGTCGAGCCCGGTGGCGCCGTCCGCCGCCTTGTACACCCGGTAGCCGTCCCGCCGCAGGTACATGTCCACCAGGCGGGCGATATTCGGATCGTCCTCCACCACCACGACGACGGTCTCATCAGCTCCCCTCACAGCCACCCATGGTCCCACAGGAATATGAGCAGACTGTTAAGAAGGATGCCTACAAGGGAGGTTCCCGGAGCTAGCCCTCCCGGCCCTCGAGGTGGTGGGTGATGTTGTAGGTGGCCAGCGTCGGATGCCCGTCCGGCGCGATCGCCACCTGGGTGACCGAAGTGTTCTCCAGGGGACCGAGCAATCCGGCGTTGCCGTAGTCGAATCCCAGGATCGCGGTGGAGTAGGCCTTGATCGCCCCGCCGTGTGAGGTGGCCGCCACCCGGTGTCCCGCGTAGGTGCCGGTAAGGCCGCCGACGAACCCGGTCACCCGCTCCTGGGCCTCGCTCCAGGTCTCGCCGGTGCCGCCCCGCCGGATGTCCCTGCCGTCCCCGGGATAACCGCCCAGACGGCCCGACGCCTCCAGTTCCTCCCAGAGTTCGCCTTCCCATTCGCCGAAGCTCATCTCGACGAGTTCGTCCACCAGCACCGGCGGTCGCCCGAATGCGATCTCCGCCGTGGCTGACGCCATTCGCAGCGTGGAGGAGAAGACCTCGTCGACCTCGCCGATCCACGAGGCCAACCGCCGGGCCTGCTCCCGTCCCCCGAGGTGCAGATCGCTGTCGACCCGCCCCTGGGCGCGCCGTTCCAGGTTGGCTTGCGTGACACCGTGGCGGATCAGATCGACCACGACGCCGCCGCCATCCCGGGTGACGTCCGCCCAGAAGGACACCGGTCCGAGATGGGCGGCGTCGTTGTAGCGCAGGATGGAGGCCTTCTCGCCGTCGAACGCCAGCTCGCAGATGGAAGTGTTGGACAGGAACCCGAGGCGGCGGCGCCCTATCGGAAGGCCGAGCAGACGCCACAGCACCAACTCGATGAGGCCGCCGTGGGTGAACACCAGGCCGGTCTGTCCCTCCTCGAGACGGCCCACCAGGGCGGCCAGCGCCTCCCAGCCCCGCTCGGACACCTGGCGGGGTGACTCCCCGGTCTCGCCCATCCGCAGGTCGTAATCCCCGCCGAGCCGGGCCAGGTCTTGGCCGTAGTGGGCCTCGACCCACTCACCGGGCCGGCCCTCCCAGACGCCGATGTCGCCCTCCCTCCACCCGGTCTCCACCGGTGGCCGGAAGCCTGCTATGTCGGCGGTGTGAAGGGACCGTTCGAGATCGGAGCTCTCCACCAGATCGAACCGCCGCCCGGCCAGCCGCTTTGCGACCAATCCGGCCTGGTGCCGGCCCCGGGCGGTCAACGGCGAGGAGGTAGCACCCTGCCAGATCTCGCCGGCGTTGGCCTCGGACTCCCCGTGCCTGACCAGCAGCACCCGTTTCACGGCGGAAGTGGGTGGTAACGGATCAGATGAATGCGGCCGAGAAGATCAGGGAGACGATCGTCATCACCTTGATGACGATGTTCATCGCCGGACCGGAAGTGTCCTTGAACGGATCGCCCACCGTGTCGCCGATGACGGCCGCCTTGTGCTGCTCCGAGCCCTTGCCCCCGAAGGCGCCGCTCTCGATGAGCTTCTTGGCGTTGTCCCAGGCGCCCCCTGCGTTGGCCATGAAGATGGCCAGCAGGAATCCGGTCACCAGCGCTCCCGCCAGCAGGCCCCCCAGCGCCTCCACGTCGATGAAGCCCACCACCAGCGGCAGGGCCACCGCCAGGGCGCCCGGAATCACCATCTCCCGCAGGGCCGAGCCGGTGGCGATGTCCACTGCCTTGGCGTACTCGGGTCGTGCGTTGGGATCACCCGCCAGCAATCCGGGGATGTCGCGGAACTGGCGCCGCACCTCCTCGATCATGCGGAAGGCGGCTCTCCCGACCGCCTTGATGGTGAGCGCGGCGAACAGGAACGGGAACATGCCGCCCAGGAACAGGCCGACGGTCGTACCCACGTTGGTGATGTCGATGGCGTCCAGGCCGACGGCCTGGGTGAAGGCGGCGAACAGCGCCAGCGCCGTAACCGCTGCCGACCCGATCGCGAAGCCCTTGCCCAGTGCGGCGGTGGTGTTGCCCAGCGCGTCCAGCTCGTCGGTGGCCTCCCGCACCTCGGGAGGCAGGTGGGCCATCTCGGCGATACCGCCGGCGTTGTCGGCTATCGGCCCGTAGGCGTCCACCGCCACCGTGATCCCGAGCGTGGAGAGAACACCGATGGCGGCAATGGCCACCCCGTAGATCCCGCCGCCGTCTCCGATCGCCCAGTCCCCGGCGGCGTAGGCGCCGGCGATCCCGGCTGCGACCACCACCACCGAGATGGCAGCGGACCGCATCCCCTCGGATATGCCAGCCAGTATCACAGTGGCCGGACCGGTCTCGGACTGGCGCGCGATCTCCTTGACGGTCTTGTAGTGGTCGGAGGTGAATACCTCCGAGATCTTGCCCACGCAGATCCCCACCGCCAGGCCGACCAGCACGGCCAGGGACAGGCCGAAGGGGTTCTCCACCCCGCTCGATCCGCCGAACACCACGTTGGTGAGGATCAGGACGCCGATGACGGTGAGGCCGACCGCCACGTTGTTCCCCCGGTGCAGGGCCTTGGCCAGGTTGTCCCCGGTCACCCGCACGAAGAAGGAGCCGATGATGGCGGCGAACATGCCGATGGCCGCCACGACGAGCGGGAAGATGATCGTCTCGACGGCGAAGGAACTGGAGGCGAACACGATGGCCGCGTAGGCGATCGGGGCCACGATCGAGCCGACGTAGGACTCGAAGAGGTCGGCGCCCATGCCGGCCACATCGCCCACGTTGTCGCCCACGTTGTCGGCGATCACCGCCGGGTTTCGGGGGTCATCCTCGGGGATACCCGCCTCGACCTTCCCCACCAGGTCGGCGCCCACGTCGGCCGCCTTGGTGTAGATACCACCGCCCACCCTGGCGAAGAGGGCTATGGAGGATCCTCCCAGGCCGATGGCGGCGATGATGTTGTACTGGTCCGAGTCGCTGATGCTCAGCACGTTGACGAACAGGAGGTAGCCGATGGTCACTCCCAGCAAGCCCAGTCCGGCCACGCAGAATCCCATCACGGCGCCCCCCCGGAAGGCCACGGGCAGGGCCCGCTTCACCCCGCCGAGCCGGGCTGCCTCGGCGGTCCGGGAGTTGGCCGCGGTGGCGATCCGCATCCCGGCGAAGCCGGCGACGGCCGACAGCACCGCACCGAAGACGTAGGCGATCGAACCCCACGGCGCCCCCCAGGGAAGGACCACCGAGATGAGGACCGCCAGCACCACTACGAAGACGGCCACCCACGTGTACTCACGCTTCATGAAGGCGTTGGCGCCCTCCCGGATGGCGGCCGAGAGCTCCCGCATGCGGTCGTTGCCCTGGTCGGCGGCCATGACCACACGGGCGTAGTAGGCGGCCAGGGCCAGGGCGGCCAGTCCAGCCACCAGAGCGATCACCAGTACGGCATCTGAAGACATACGTCAGACCTCTTGTTCGACTCGGGATTACGGAGTATATGGCACTCGTTCAGTGGTCAGTTGCCAGTGGCCGGTGGCCAGTCGCCAATGACTGCTTGGAAGCTACTGCTACCGGGCTAAGGGGTGCTTCCTCGGGCCGATCAGCTGCCGGTCAGCCGGCCCTTCAGCTCAGCGCGCCGGGCGTGCAGGATCGGCTCGGTATAGCCCGAGGGCTGTTGCATACCGAGGAACACCAGGTCGCATGCGGCCTTGAATGCGGGGCCGTCGAAGGCCGGCGCCATGGGCCGGTAGCCGTTATCGCCGGCGTTCTGGCGATCCACGACCACCGCCATCGTCTTCATCGTCTCCATTACCTGATCCCGGTCCACCACCCCGTGGTGAAGCCAGTTGGCGATGTGCTGGGATGAGATGCGGCAGGTTGCCCGGTCCTCCATGAGACCGATGTCGTTGATATCAGGAACCTTGGAGCAGCCGATGCCCTGATCGACCCATCGGACCACGTAACCCAGGATCCCCTGCGCATTGTTGCGAAGCTCGGCGGCGATCTCCTCGGATGTCCATCCGGTACTCGAGGCCAGCGGTATCTCCAGCAACTCGGCCAGGTCACGGGGCGGTCGGCCGGCGATCGCGTCCTGGCGGGCGGCCACGTCAACCCGGTGGTAGTGGGTGGCGTGGAGGGTAGCGGCGGTCGGAGACGGCACCCAGGCGCAGTCGGCGCCGGCCTCCGGATGGCCGACCTTCTCCTCGAGCATGGCCGCCATCAGGTCAGGAGCGGCCCACATCCCCTTGCCGATCTGTGCCCTGCCGCGGAGACCGCAGGCGATACCCACGTCCACGTTCCAGTCCTCGTAGGCCCGGATCCAGCCCTGGGCCTTCATGAGGGTCTTGGGCACCATCGGCCCGGCTTCCATGGAGGTGTGGATCTCGTCACCGGTTCGATCGAGGAATCCGGTGTTTATGAAGACGATCCTCGACCGCGCGGCCCGGATGCACTCGGCCAGGTTGAGGGTGGTGCGGCGCTCCTCGTCCATCAGGCCGATCTTGACCGTGTCTCGAGGCAGGCCCAGCACGTCCTCGACATGGTCGAACACGTCGGAGGTGAAGGCCGACTCCGCGGATCCGTGCATCTTGGGCTTGACCACGTAGTAGGAACCGGTCCGGGAGTTGCGCCTGCCGGCTCGCCCCCGCAGGTCGTGACACGCCACCAGCGTGGTGACCATGGCGTCGACCAGACCCTCGTGGGCCTCGTTCCCGTCTCGATCGAGGACGGCCGGAGTGGTCATCAGGTGGCCCACGTTGCGGGCCAGGAACAGGGAGAGTCCGGGGAGCACGAAGGCCGATCCATCAGGCGCGGTGTAGGTCCGATCCTGTGCCAGCCGACGGGTGAAGGCCTGCCCGTTCTTGGTCACCTCGGCGGTGAGATCGCCCCTGGTCAAGCCCAGCAGGTTGCGGTAGGCGAGCGTCTTGTCCTCCGGGTCGACGGCGGCGATGGAGTCCTCTAGGTCGAGGATGGTGGTGACCGCCGCCTCCATCACGATGTCGGACACTCCGGCCGGATCGTCGGCGCCGACGGGATGCCGGGGGTCGATCTCGATGGCAATGTGAAGGCCGTTGTTCCGGAGCAGCACCGCGGCAGGAGAGTCGGGGGTCCCCTGGAAGCCGGCTAGCTGGTCGGGTCGGGCCAGGCCTGAGGTTGCGCCCGATGACAGCCGCACCCGCAACCTGCCGTCCGCCACCGAATACTGAACGGCGTCGGCGTGCGAGCCGTCCGAGAGCGGGACCACGTCGTCCAGGAAGCTGCGGGACCAGGCCACCACCCGGCGACCCCGGTCCGGCTCGTACCCACCGGCCGAGGGCGGGTCGCCTAGGGCGTCGGTGCCGTAGAGGGCGTCGTAGAGGGATCCCCATCGGGCGTTCAAGGCATTGAGCGCGAACCGGGCGTTCATGATCGGGACCACCAGTTGCGGACCGGCCACCTCGGCCATCTCGGGATCCACGTTGGAGGTGGTGATGGAGAACGCCGGGCCTCCGGGCTCGATGTAGCCGATCTCCTCCAGGAAGGCCCGGTAGGCAGTCCGGTCGAAGGCACGGCCGCGGTTGGCCCGGTGCCAATCGTCGATAGAGGCCTGGAGCTCGGTGCGCCGTTCGAGCAGGCGCCGGTTCCGGGGACCGAAGTCGTGGATCAGATCGGAGAATCCCTTCCAGAAGGCGCCGGCGTCCACGCCGCTGCCCGGGAGGGCCTCATCGGTAATGAACCGGTACAGCTCGTCGGCGACTACCAGACCCTCGATCTCCATGGCTCTACTCCTGGGGTGTGCCGGCCAGCAGACCTAGGGTCGGCGCCTAACGAGGTCTCGCCCCACCTCGCCGACCGACCTCACTCCGGCCAGCGCCATGGTAGAGCGCATGGTTTCGGCCAGGAAGTCGAGAACCCAGTCGACCCCCTTCTCCCCACCGGCGCCCAGCCCGTACAGGTAGGCGCGACCCACCATCACCGCACGGGCACCGAGGGCGAGCGCCTTCAGGATGTCGGACCCCCGCCTGACTCCGCCGTCGCAGATGATCTCAGCCTCGTCGCCCACCTCCTGGGCGATCGGTTCGAGGAGGCCGATAGGCGTCGGGGAACCTTCCAGCTGGCGACCGCCGTGGTTCGAGACGGCGATGGCATCCACACCGTGCTCGACCGCCCGGCGGGCGTCCGCCACGGATTGGATCCCCTTGATGATGATCGGGCCGTCCCAGACCGAACGGAACCATTCGATGTCCGACCACGACAGGCTGGCGTCGAACTGGTCGCTGACCAGGCTGGACAGAGCGACGGCCGAACTGCCGTCATGGTCGGTGAGTCCCACCACGTTGGAGAAGGTGATCGGTTCGGCGGTGATGAAGCGCCAGGTCCAGGACGGCTTCCGCAACCCGTCGATGAGCATGTCGAGCCCCAGCTTGGGGGGCAGGGTCATCCCGTTGCGCACGTCCCGCTCCCGGCGGCCCGGCACCGCCAGGTCGACCGTGATGCACAGTGCTTCGTAGCCGCAGGCGGCCGCCCGCTCGATCATGTTGCGAACCAGCCCGCGGTCCTTCCAGACGTACACCTGGAACCAGTTGCGGCCCCCGGCGCCCGCATCCGCCACCTCCTCGATGGAGCGCGTCCCCAGCGTGGACAGCGAATAGGGGATGCCGTGGCGGGCCGCGGCCCGGGCCACCGGTAGCTCTCCCTCGGGATCGACGATCCGAGTGAAGCCCGTCGGGGCGAGGACCATCGGCACCGGGAGGGGCCGGCCCAGGAGGGTGGTGGAAGTGTCGATGTGCGTGACGTCCCGCAGCACGGAGGGGACGAACTCCCACCTCTGGTAGTCCGAGCTGTTACGGCGGTAGGTGACCTCGTCCTCGGCAGCACCGTCCATGTAGTCGAACACCCCTCGGGGCAGGCGGCGGCGGGCGATGAGGCGAAGGTCGTCGATATTCGCCGACGACTGCATGCGCCGCAGATCGGGGTCCGTTTCAAAGGTCCGGAAGCGCGCTACCGACCTGATCGTCCTGAAGATGCCCATGGACGGAAGGCTAGCGCCAAGTGCGAGCGGGTCGGTTCGTGCTCATGCGATCCCGCCATCCATGGTGGGACGCCAGAGCGCCCTCGCGTACCCGCTGCGGCGTGATTCCTCCCTCCAGGAGAGGAGCCAGTCGATCCTGACGCCTACGTGTCACACCTGCACTTTACGGTAGTGCTCAACCGTTAACCCCGATTGCCTATGTGAGGAATCAGGGTGAAGCACCTGCGGTCCGGATCCGACGTCGGCCGGACCGCGAGAGGGAACATTTCGTCGAGGCAGTCCCCTCCCGGGGGAGGACGGAACGCGCTCGACACCAAGGTGGTGGCGGTGGGGGAGGGCCCGGCGGGCGGAGCCCCCTTACCGCGTTTTTCGCGTTCTCGAGGGGAGTCCCTATGGATCTTCGACGGGCTGGCGCCGGTCCCCGGGCCTCCAGACGAAACGAGGGTGGGCGCCGTGGGGCGGCCAGTAGCCGTCCTTGCGGTATGCCCAATACTCGAAGGGGTTGTCGTAGTAGGCGAAGGTCTCCACCACCGATCGCCAGTTGCTCCGATCCATCACCAGCCCGACTACCAGGCCGGCCGCGCCCGCCAGTATCAGCCAGGCGCCGTATCCGAGAACGTAGAGGGGGCCGAACCATCGGTTCTGGAAGACATGGGCCTCCTCGTGTACGTCGATCAGCCGCCTTCGCCGCATCACCCTGGGTGAATCCCCGCGGAGGCCGGTGTCGCCCCCGGCGGCCGAGACCACGTTGCCGAAGGTGATGGCGAAGCGGGACCGGAAGGTGAACCCGGCCTCGTACACATGACGGTTGGTGCGGCGGCTCATGCCGTCGAGGTACGAGGACGGATAGAAGGCGTTGACCAGATGCAGCACCACCCCGCCTGCCACGCTGATCAGCCCCCAAGTGGAGTCCAGTCCCCAGCACACCCAGCCGCGCGGCCGGCGCCACTGGTAGATGCCCTTGGCGCCGCTGATCGCCCCGTTGAGCCCGGCCGCCACCGCGGCGACGCCCGCCACGGCGGCCGGAACCCATCGGAGGGCCGCGACGAACAGCCAGGCCAGTGCCGCCCCGGCAATCCCGGCCGAGACAGCTTCCACGGCCGAGACCAGGGGCCGTCGACCACCCGGTTCGCTCACCACAGGAAGCCCTTGTGGGCAAGGGCGGCCACATCCATCGTGGCGGCCACGCCGACATGCACCCCGACCCCCCACCAGATGGAGCGGCTCCGCAACGACAGCAAACCGAGGATGATCCCTCCCAGGATCGCCGCCAGTGCTTCGGCGACCGGCTTGCTGTAGTGGAGCATGTTGTAGGGGACCATCATCACGAACACCGACAGGTAGCCGAAGCGGGCGCTGAGGCCGTGCACCATGAAGCCGCGGAAGAAGAACTCCAGCGCCACGAACTGCAACCCGTAGACAACCCACCAGAGCACCATGCCGGGCCACAACCCTTCACCGGGGGCCACGTCGTAGAACGGGTACTTGGCTTGGAATGCCGGCGTGAAGGAGGCGAGCACCACGAAGGGGATCGACAGCGCCAGCAGGATCACGTAGGTGCCGCCGTGCGACCCGATGCCCTTCATCCGCAGCCCGTAGTTCCGGATACGGTCCTTTAGGACCAGCTTGATGGCCGCAACGGGGAGAAGGGTGTACGCCAGGATCTGCGCACCGCCCCAGAAGATCAACCGGTTGAGCTGGGCGGAGTCCGATCCCTCGAAGGCACCCCGAGCCCGCTCGGCCCACCCGCCTGCCCCCAGCGTCTCCAGCACGGCCACCACCCAGGCCGGGTTGGTTGCCCCGAAGTTGAGAAAGGTCAGGCTGAGCGCCGACACGACCAGCACCACCACCACCTGGCGCCGGTCTCTGGTGAGGTTGTCGCGCAGGAGGCGGCCCGTGGAGATGATCGAAGGCATCGCCTTCAAGGTTAAGCATTGGAGAGCCATGTGGCTATCGTTGAGGAGGGCTGCTGAGCAGTCCAGCCGGGCCCAGTTGCCCCGCGGCATGGTTCTCGGCTGGCGAGGCCCTCGTAATACTTCGATAACTACTGTTCTATTCTTCTATTAGCGATTGAGAGAGGGTTCAATGACGCTACCTACTTATGCCGGCTTCGTGAACGCCGGGTTCCTGAGGGCGGAGGGCGCCCGAGCCCTTGATGAGAATCCCCGCAACGTGCGGATGGACAGCGAGGCCGTCGTCTCCTGGTTCCAGGACCTGACCTTCGAACGGGGGGCACGGTTCCTCCGGGCCTACTGGTACGACGCCCGGTTCGACAGCGGCCACGAGCTGGCGGATGGTCAGCGCCGCTTCTTCTCGGCCCTCGGCCAGACCCCGGGCATCCAGCTCCGCCTGGGTCACATCGTGGAGTACCGGCCGTGGTTCGAGCAGGGAATCCGTGATGCCCTAACCCGCACTGCGGTTGCCCTCAACCTCGATCCGGACCGGGTGATGGACGAGTTCGACCAGCAGTGGACCTTCCGGCCCGAACGCCGCCAGCGTGGGGTCGACACCATGCTGTGCTCCGACATCGTCCGGCTGTCCGGCCGCGGGGCATTCGACACGGCCGTGATCTTCTCCGGTGATCGGGATCTGGCGGAAGCCTTGCGATCAGCCCAGGAGGTGGGAATCCGAGTGGTGATCGCCACGCCGGATCGGCACAGCGTATCCCGCGAGATGAACGATCTCGCCGATGAGATACTCGAGCTGACCGAGGACGATCTCAGCCTGATGCTCCCGGAGAGACTTCCCAGTTTGACGTGACGTCCGTTCCAAGGGGGTTGAAACTCCGGCGCCGCGTACCGATAGTCAGGTAGTGGCCGGCGCCGAGTAGCCGGCCCATCCCGGCTGCGAGGAGGATCGAGACCGATGGCAAGTACTGACTTCCGGGACCTGGTCTCGGGTTGGGAGAAGAGCGACCGCTTTCCCGGGGACCTGGTCCATGCCCGGATCTTCCCTGCCCGTCCTCCCCGCTTCGGGGATCTCGATCCCCCGCTCGATCCGACGCTCGCCGAACGGCTCGCCGGCAAGGGCATCGAGCGTCTCTACGGCCACCAGGCCCGGGCCATACACTCGATCAGGGGCGGTACCCACACGGTCGTGGCCTCCGGCACCGCATCGGGTAAGACGTTGTGCTACCAGGTTCCGATCGCGGAACGAGCGCTCGAGGATCGCACCAGCACCGCCCTGCTCATCTTCCCGACCAAGGCATTGGCGCAGGACCAGCTCGGTTCGATTCAGGCCCTGAGCCTCCCGGAGATGACGGTGTCCGCCTACGACGGCGATCTTCCACGCGAGCAGCGCTCCCGGGTCCGGAGGCGCGCCAACGTCGTGCTGACCAACCCGGACATGCTGCATTACGGGATCCTTCCGAACCACGGCCTGTGGAAGGACTTCCTGTCCCGCCTCGGTCACGTGGTAGTCGACGAGATGCACTACCTGCGAGGGATGTTCGGCAGCCACACCGCCAATGTCATCCGGCGCCTGCGCCGCCTCGCCGCTCACTACGGCGCCGATCCGACCTTCGTGCTGACCTCCGCCACCATCGGCAATCCCGTGGATCTGGCCGAACGTCTTTGCGGCGTGGAGGTTTCGCTGGTGGACAGCGACGACTCCGCGGCCGGGGAACGGATGGTGGCGATATGGAACCCGCCGCTCAATGAGGAGTCGAGCGGTCGCCGATCTTCCATCGCAGAGACGACGGATCTGTACGTCGACCTGGTGCGCCGCGGCATCCACACCATCGCCTTCGGTCGCAGCCGGCGCGCCACCGAGTTGATCCACGTCAACGCCGCCCGCCGTCTCGGCGCCGCAGCCGACCGGATTTCTCCCTACCGGGCGGGCTACACGGCCCGGGACCGGCGGGACATCGAGGCCCGGCTCTTCTCGGGAGAACTGGTCGGCATCTCGGCCACCAATGCCCTCGAGCTGGGCGTCGACATCGGGGGCTTGGACGCGGCGCTGCTGTGCACGTTCCCCGGCACCATCTCCTCGTTCCGGCAGCAGGCCGGGCGGGCCGGGCGCGAAGAGGACATGGCGCTGGTGGTCCTGGTGGCCGGAGAGGACGCCTTGGACCAGTACTTCGTTCACCACCCGGACGAGCTCTTCGGCCGGGCGCCGGAAGCCGCGGTCGTCAACCCGGCCAACCCCAACGTCATGGACTATCACCTGAGTTGCGCTGCCCACGAGCTACCTCTCGGCCGGCGGGACGGCCCCGTCTTCGGGGATGACCTCTGGGAGTCGGGGGCTCGCCTGGTCGGGGAAGGTGAGCTGCGACTCGAGGACGGCCGGCTGCTCTGGGCGGGTCGCCGGTCGCCCGCCCACGGCAGGAGCATCCGGTCATCCGACGCCCGCTCGTTCTCCATCTACGACGTCGGTACCCGCCGGGTGATCGGTGAGGTGGACTGGGACCGGGCCTTCTCGGACGCGCATGAGGGCGCCGTCTACCTGCACCAGGGCCGCACCTACCTGGTGGAGGAGTTGGACGTGGCCGGGTTGGAGGTCCGCGCCCGGAGCGCCCGCGTGGATTACTACACAGAGCCGCACGTCCAGAAAGCCCTCGACGTGCTAGGGGTCTCCGAGCAGGGTCGGGTGGGGGCGATGGGCAGTTTCCTCGGCCCGGTGCGGGTGTCGGCCCATGTGCTGGGTTACCGCCGCAAGTACCGGATGAGAGGTGGAGGCAACGACCGGCGAACCATCCCGCTGGATCTGCCCCCGACTCAGATCGAGACCGAAGCCTTCTGGTTCACCGTGCCCGCACATGTCTTGGATCGGGCCGGTATCGACCGGCGAGAGGCGCCGGGGGCGCTTCATGCTGCGGAACACACCATGATCGCCATGCTCCCGCTGTTCGCGATCTGCGATCGTTCCGACATCGGTGGCCTCTCGATCACGCACCACCCGCAGACGGGCGAGGCCACCATCTTCATCCACGAGGGCTACCGGGGTGGCTCCGGCATCGCTCCGGTGGCGTACCCGGCCGGCGAGGAATTGGTCATGGCCACGGTGGCGGCACTCGCTCGGTGCCGGTGCATCTCCGGGTGCCCTTCGTGCGTCCAGTCGCCCAAGTGCGGCAACTTCAACGAGCCCCTCTCCAAAGGCGGAGCACGCAGACTCCTGAGGGCCGCCCTCAACGCCGTCGGGTAGGTCCCGGACGCGAAAAGCCGGAGGAGTTGAATCCTCCGGCTTTCTTCGAGTAACCGTGCGACCGGACGTATTACCGCTCCGATCCCAGCGGTCGCTCGTTACTCAGTGGCCGTGGTGCTCGTGGCCGTCGCACTCGTGTGGATCGTGAACGTGGCCTTCCTCATCGCCGTGGTGCTCATGCGTATCGCACTCGTGGTCATCATGCTCATGCTCATTGGCATGGTGCTCGTGGTCATCGCACTCGTGCGAGTCGTGAACGTGGCCTTCCTCATCGCCGTGGTGCTCATGCGTATCGCACTCGTGCGTGTCGTGCCCACCCATCCGGGCTCCTTTCGTGCTGACGGCTCCCCGCCGGGCCCGACCGTTACCATCCGGACGGAATCCGACTGAGATTACGAGGCACCAAGGCTAGCAGACACCGGTCTGGCTGTCACCGCGCGCATCCTTTGCCGTTGACGCGACTTTCTCCCGGAGGTTGGTGACGGCCAGTACCAGAAAGAACAGCACCACCGGGAGGACTGCCATGGTTGCCGACCCCGAAGTGTTCGCGTGGTAACTGACCACCAGTCCGGCGGCGACGCTGAAAACCCCTATAACCGCGCTCATGACCATCATGGAGGGAACCCGCCGCACCAGGAGAGCGGCCGTTGCAGGAGGCCCGACCAGCAGGCCGAATGCCAGCAAGGTTCCGACAGTCCGGTACGAGCCGACTATGGAGAGGGTGATCAACGTCAGCAGGGCGGCGTTGGTGAGAGAAGGGCGTAGCCCCAGCAGGCTGGCCTTGGTCTCGTTGAAGGACAGCACGAGAAAAGGTCGGTAGAGGATGAGCGAGACCAGGACCACTACGGCCGTCACCACCGCCAGGACCTGGATATCCGACGCCTGGACCCCCAGCGTGTCGCCGAAGAGGATCGCCGTGATCCCGCCGCTGTAGGAGGGAGACCGGGAGATGAAGATGACCCCCAGACCCAGCATTCCCACGAACAGCAGCCCGATACCGGTGTCCTCGGAGAAGACGGTCTGGCGGTGGACCAGGTTGATCCCGGCGATCATGACCACCGCCGCCATCCCCGCTCCTATGAACACGTTGAAGTCGAGGAGGATGGCCAGCGTGATCCCCGGTATCACCCCGTGGATCAGGGCGTCACCCAGGAAGCTCATACCCCGAATCACCACCCAGGTCCCGACCACGGCGCCGGCGATGGCGGCCAGCGCGCCACCCAGCATCGCCCGCTGCTGGAAGGCGAACGCGAAGGGTTCGGTAAACCATTCCATGGGGTATCAGACCCTTACTCTGTGGGGGCTGTGACGGTTGCCTGCAGTGTTGCAGGAGTGCTGGCAGGTTACCCCTAACGGAAAGGGTCGCGAGGTAGCCGGCAGATCTTGAGTCAGGCGGTTGCCACCGGCGAACTCTCAGAGTCCTTCTCGGCGCCGCGCACCGCAAGCGGCGCCGAGCTGTAGCACCCTATTAAGAGAGCGCGTCGGCGATCCTCATGGCGTTGCTTCTGAGCATTCCGACGACGTTGTCGGTCTCCGTTCCCGGCGCACCCAAAGATCCTGTGTGGAGCGTGACAACTGCCACGTCGGTGCCGGCCTCGGCTGCAACCGCCTCTGCCAGGGCTGTGGAGTCGATGGTCTCGGCGAAAATCACCTTCACGCCTTCTTCCACGATCTCCTCGACCAACGCGGCGAGTTCTGCCGAACTGGGATCGGCCAGTGTTGAGCCGCCCGGAATGACCACGCCGATGACCTCGAACTCGTAACGATCAGCGAAGTAGCCGAGCGAGTCGTGGTTCGTGATCAGCACGCGGTTCTCGTGTGGGATCGGGGCAAGGATGTCCTGGATCTCGGCGTCCAGTTCGGTCAGGGTGGCTGCGTAGGCCTCCGCCCGGGACATCCAGTCACCCGACGGGTCGATCTCCGTAAGCGCCTCTGCGATCAGGAGAGCGGCTTTGGCGACTCGCAGCGGATCGAGCCAGAAGTGGGGATCCGCGCCAGTGTGGACGTGTCCGCCGTCTTCTTCGTGGGCGTGGTCGTCCTCTTCGTCGGCGTGATCATCGTCTTCTTCGT
>JAPPGU010000026.1:0-13792 GCA_028821265.1 bacterium
GTCGTCCCAGATCGCGTTGACGATTGTGGACGACAAGATCCACGAGCCCCAAGAGCACATAATCGTCTCCGGCACGCTGTCGGGCTTCACGATCCACAACGGGAACGTGGCGATCAACGACAACGACGACGCGCCGAACCGGGTGATGTTGAGCTTCTCGCCGGTGAGCGAGGGCTCGGGTACGCAGACCCCCACGGTGACGGCGACGCTGGCGAACTCCGACGACTCAAAGCCCCAGGACATCGTGCTAACCCAGGACGTGACGGTGACGCTGTCGTTGGGCACCGGCGGCACGGCCACGTCGGGCACCGACTACACCGGCCTGTCGGATCCGCTGCCGACGGTGACGATCTCGGCGGGGTCGCTGAGCGGGAGCACGACGATCAGCATCACGCCGACGGCGGACACCATCGAGGACGACTTGGAGACGATCCCGTTCACCGCTTCTGCCACCACCACCCAGTCCGGGGTGACGCTCACGGGGGTGGGCGCTGATCTGGTGATCACCGAGGACGCGGCGCTGGTCTCGAGCATCGATGACACCATCGACGCCATCGAGCCCAGCAACTTCATCGCGCAGGCGTTCGGGACCGGGACGACCGGCGCTGAGCTCACCGAGGTGAGGATCAGGTTCGCCGGCGCCGAGACCGGCGTCTCGGTCAGGATCCGCAAGAACACGACCACCGGCTGTCCGTCCGGCATCGACAACTGCCCGGACTTCGGCACCGACGGGCTGGTGGCCACGCTGGTCGCCACCTCGAGCGATCTCAGCCCTGCGGGCGTACACGGCTTCGCGCCCCAGGCGGGCGAAACGATCAACCTCGACGGGGGCGAGACCTACTGGGTGACGATCCACGAAGGCGTCACCGCCGACCGCAAGCAGGTGCTGATCAAGCTGAACCCGACCACGGAGACGGCGACGGACTGGTCGCTGGGCAGGCGCCTGTTCCGGAACAGCGAGAGTGATAGTTGGGGGTCGTCGAGGAACCAGGTGCTGCTCGAGGTGCGGGGCAAGGTGTTCCCGGCGGTCACCGCGCAGTTCTCGGCGGCCTCCTATTCCGCCACTGAGGGCGGCACCGCCACGGTGACGGTCAATCTGAGCACGGCCCCGAAGCGGCCGGTGACCGTGCCGATCAGCGCCACCAACCAGGGCACCACCACCAGTTCCGACTATTCGGGTGTGCCGGCGCGCGTGACGTTCGGCGCCGACGACACGTCGAAGAGCCTCACGTCTACCGCGGCTCAGGATTTCGACAGCGATGACGAGTCGGTGCAGCTCAGATTCGGGTCGCTGCCGTCGGGGGTGACCGCGGGCGCCCAGGGCACTGCTGTCGTGTCGATCACCGACGATGACGACCCGGCGCTGATCTCCAACATCGCTGCGACCTCGAACCAGGGCTCGGACCATTTCCAGGCGCAGAGCTTCACCACCGGGCCGCAGGCCACGAAAGTGTCGGCGGTGAACATCAAGTTCAGCGGCGATGGGACCGGCTCGACGGTGAGGATCCGCCGCAGCAATTCCGATGGCACCCGGCCGGACATGACCAGCGCCGGTCTGGTGGCCACGCTGACGAGTCCGGGCACCGACGCGGGCGGCAACATTGCGAGCTTCGCGGCGCCGGCCAACACGGTGCTCAACGGGGGCACAACCTATTGGGTGAGCATCCATGAGGGGGCTGCGATCAGGCAAGAGGTGCGGTCCCATGCCAACGCACCTGTTACCACAGCGGCGGGTTGGACCATGGGCACCGGTTCGCTGTCGCGGACCGATGAGTTGGCGAACTGGAACACCGATGGGGCAAACGAGATCCTGTTCGACATCCGCGGCACCCAGGTGCCGTCGGTCACCTTGACCGTGCTGGACAGTTCCAACAGCCCCGTCACCAGCCTCACCGAGGCCGACACAAACACGAAGTCGATCAAGATCAAGGCGACCGTCACCAATGCGGTCACCGCTGACACGGCGGTGACGCTGACGGTGGGCGGCACCGCCACGGGCGGCGGCACCGACTACACCGCCACGTTCCCGACCACGGTCACCATCTCCAACGGCCAGACCAGCGGCGAGACCGCCCTGTTCAACATCGCCACCGTGGACGACACCGACTCCGAGGGCGCCGAGACCATCATCGTGGGAGGCTCAGCGACAGGCCTCGGCGTGATCTCGGCCAACGTCAACCTCCAGGACAACGACCAGCCGGTAATCACGGTGATCCTGAGCACGTCGACCGCTTTGGAGTCGGCGGGGAACCAGGCGGTGATGGTGAGCGCGACTCGCGACCCGACGAGCATGGATGCGCTGTCGGTGACGGTGAGCCGCCTGTCGACGTCGACGGCGGTGCACGGCACCGACTACAGCGGGTCGCAGAACGTGACCATCAGCTTCAACGCGGGCGAGACCAGCAGCAACTCGGCGACGTTCAGGATCAACCCGAGCGATGACGTCATCCACGAGGGCAACGAGACGATCGTTTTGGGCGCGACGGTGGCGGGCCACACCGTGATGGCGGCGACGTTCACCATCACCGACAACGACGAGGCGCCGAACCAGGTGAAGCTGAGCTTTACGACGGTGAGCGAGGTGGAAGGGGCCACCACCTCGACGGTGACGGCCACGCTGGCCAACTCGGACAGTTCCAAGCCCCAGGACGTGGTGCTGGCCCAGGATGTGACGGTGACGCTGGGCCGGGGCACCGGCGACACCGCCACGCTGACCGACGACTACACGGACTTGTCTGATCCGTTGCCGACGATCACGATCTCGGCGGGATCGCTGAGCGGCACAGCCGGCATCGACATCACCCCGGTCGCGGACACCGAGGATGACGACGGCGAGTTCATCGTGTTCACCGCAGGGGCCACCACCAACCAGAGCGGGGTCACGCTGACGGGGGTGGGCGCCAACCTGGTGATCACCGAGGACAGGGCGCTGATCTCGAGCATCGACGACACCAGCGGTAGGATCATCACGCCCAACAACTTCATCGCGCAGGCGTTCGGGACCGGAACGACCGGTGCCCTCCTGACCGAAGTGCGGATCAGGTTCGCCGGTGCCGACACCGGCGTCTCGGTCAGGATCCGGGAGGACAACGGCAGCAACCGCCCCGACATGAGCGACGACGGGCTGGTGGCCACGCTGGTCGCCGGCTCGAGCGACCTCAGCCCGGCCGGCGTCCATGGATTCAAACCGGCGACGGGCGAGACGATCAACCTCGACGGGGGCGAGACCTATTGGGTGACGATCCACGAGGGGGTCAGCAGCGGCCGCAAGCAGGTGCTGCTCAAGGTGAGCCCGACCACATCGACATTGCCGAATTGGTCGCTGGGCAGCCGCCTGTTCCGGAACGCCGAAAATGCCCCTTGGGTGTCGGCAGACAACAGGGTCCTGCTCGAAGTGCGGGGCAAGGAGTTCCCGGCGGTGACGGCGGAGTTCTCAGCGGCCACCTACAGCGCGACCGAGGGCAGCACGGCCACGGTGACGGTCAATTTGTCGGAGGCCCCCAAGCGGCCGGTGACGGTGCCGATCCGCGCCACCAACCAGGGCAACGCGTCGAGTTCTGACTATTCGGGGGTACCGTCGCGCTTGGACTTCGGTGCCGATGAGACTTCCAAGAGCTTCACGTTCACCGCGACGGAGGATTCACTCGACGACGACGGCGAGTCGGTGGACCTGGCGTTCGGCACGCTGCCGTCGGGGGTGACCGCCAGCGGCACCACCGAGGCCACGGTGAGCATCACCGACAACGACGCGACCCCCGACACGATCAACCTCTCGTTCGACCCGTCGAGCGTCGCCGAGGACGCCACGGGCAACGTGGCGGTGAAGGTGGTGGCCACCCTGGCGGGCAGCTCGACGCGCACAGTGGCGACCGTTGTGCGGCTGGCCACGACGCTGGGCGGCACCGCTGAGCGCGGCACCGACTCTGATGACGACTACACCGCGACGGGGCTGCCGGCGACGGTGACGATCCCCGCGGGGCAGGCCAAGGGCGAGGCGACCGGCCTGCTGATCAACCCCGCCGACAACAGCGAGTCCGACGGCAACCGCACCATCACACTGGCCCAGGGCACCCCGGCCCTGACCGGGTTCACCGTGAATGGGGCCACGCTCACCATCACCGACGACGAGCTGCCCTTGGTCACCCTGACCTTCTTGGACAACTCCGCCAACGAGGTGACCAGCCTCAGCGAGGACAGCACGACGGCGAAGACCGTCAAGATCAAGGCGACGGTTGCCGAAGCGGTCTCTGCCGACACGGCGGTGACGCTGACGGTGGGCGGCACCGCCACGGGGGGCGGCACCGACTACTCCACGACGGGGACGGTGCCGACGACGGTCACGATCTCGGACGGCGGCACCAGCGCAGAGACCGCCACGTTCACCATCGCGACGGTGGACGACTCCGTCTCGGAGGGCACCGAGACCATCGAGGTGTCCGGGGAGGTGGGCGACGGCTCCACGTACAACGTCAAGTCCGCCACGATCAACCTGGCGGACAACGACCAGCCGGTGATCACGCTGAGCTTGAGCGTGTCGAGTGCGGCGGAGTCGGCGGGCAATCAGGCGGTGTTGGTGTCCGCGACGCGCGACGCGACGAGCACGGAGCGGCTGCAGGTGACGGTTGAACGGCAGTCGGCGTCGACGGCGGAGCACGGCACCGGCAAGGACTACACCGGCTCATCGAGTGTTTTGCTGACGTTCCGCGCGAACCAGACCAACAGCAATTCGCAGACGTTCAATATCGATCCTCTCCAGGACTTGTTGGTGGAGGGTGGTGAGACGGTGGTGCTGGGCGCGACCGTGTCGGGCCACCGGGTAATCGAGCGGACGTTCACGATCATCGATGATGATGATGCGCCTGATCGGGTGACGCTGACCTTCGGTTCGGTGGGTGAGGGGGCGGGGGCCACTACTTCGACCGTCAGGGCGAAGTTGGCGAACTCCGATAGCGCCAAGGACCAGAACATCGCGTTGCCTCATGACGTGGTGGTGCGGCTGACCGAGGGCACCGGCACGGCAACCTCGGGCACGGACTACGCGGATCTGGGGACGCTGCCGACGGTGACGATCCAGGCGGGCCGTAACAGCGGCACGGTGTCTCTCAGCATCACGCCCACCCAGGACTCGCTGGATGAGGGCACCGGCGAGACGATCAGCTTCTCTGCCACGGCAGTTTGCAAGGTCACCACTCATCCGTGTCCGTCTGACCAGGGGGTCAGCGGTCTGACGGTTCCGGCGGCGTCGTTGACGATCACCGACGACGACGCCACCCCCACGGTGATCAACCTGTCGTTCGAGCCGTCCAGTATCGACGAGAACGCCGCCGGCGACCTCAACGACAGCGGCAATGTGCCGGTGAAGGTGGTGGCCACGCTGGTGGGGACCTCGACCCGCACCACCGCCACGACGGTGAACCTGGCCGCGACGTTGGGCGGCACCGCGGGCAGCTCCGACTACGTGTCTTCGGGGCTTCCCACGTCGGTGACGATCCCCGCGGGGGCGTCCAAGGGCGAGGCGACCGGTCTCAAGATCAACCCCACCGACAACGACACCTCGGACGGGAACAAGACGATCACCCTCGCTCAGCACGGCACCAACACCTTGGCCGGGTTCACGGTGAACCCGGCGACGCTTACTCTGGCGGACAACGAGTTGCCGTTGATCACGTTGTCGTCGACGCGGGTGTCGCCGTCGGGTTCGGATGAAAGCGTGGCTGAGGGCGCCTCGGCGACGTTCCGGATCACTGCTACCCGTGATACGAACCGGACCACCGACCGGGTGAGCGTGCCCCTGGCGGTGCAATCGGGTTCTACTGCTACGGCGGGCACCGATTACACGGAACTGTCGAGCCTGCCGACTATCGCCATCCCGGCCAACCAGGGCAGCGCTTGGAGGACTGTGACGATTTCCACGTCTGAGGATCGGTTGGTGGAGGGTGGTGAGACGGTGGTGCTGGGCGCCTCGGTGACCGGGTTCAACACGGTACCGGCCACGGTGACGATCACCGATGATGACAACACGTCGACCGCGATCACCTTGACGGTGAGCCCGACCAGTATGGATGAGGAAGCCGTTGGGGACGCCAATGGTGATATTTCGGTGACGGTGACCGCCAAGGTCAACGATGGTGCGGTGGAGGCGGACACGGCTATCAAGCTGTCGTTGTCGGGTACTGCCACTTCGGGCACTGACTATGAGGCGCCGACAGCGTTGTCGGACACCACTGCCGACATAACCATCTCGGAGGGTCAGACTCAGGCTTCGGCGACGTTCAAGATCGACCCGACCGGTGACGTCATCGACGAGGGAACCGACGAGACGATCATCTTCGGGGGTACCGAGGACAACACCGACATCACCACCCTGAACACGGCCACCCTCAAGATCAACGACAACGACACTTTGGTGAAGACGGTGAATCTGTCGTTCTCGCCGGCCACCATCGCCGAGAACGTGGCGGGTGACAACCTGGGCGACGTGGCGGTGAAGGTGGTCGCCACGCTGGCGGGGACAGCGACCCGCACCACGGACACGACGGTGAACCTGGCCGCCACGTTGGGCGGCACCGCCGGAAGCTCCCTGTACGCGTCTTCGGGGCTTCCCACGTCGGTGACGATCCCCGCCACCAACAGCAGCGGCGAAGCGACCGGTCTCAAGATCAACCCCACCGACAACGACACCTCGGACGGGAACAAGACGATCACCCTCGCTCAGCACGGCACCAACACCTTGGCCGGGTTCACGGTGAACCCGGCGACGCTGACTCTGGCGGATGACGAACTGCCGCTGATCACGTTGAGCCTGTCCACTACCAGTGCGGGTGAGAACGCCACCAACCGGCGGGTGACGGTGACCGCATCCCGGGATCTGAACAGGACCACTCAGGCGGTGTCGGTCACGGTGACGGTGGGCGCCACCGGGTCGACCGCCGAGCGGGGCACGAGCAAGGACTACACCGGCACACAGACGACCACGATCACCATCCCCGCCAATGTGGCGTCGCGGACCGGCACCGTCAACATCGATCCTCGCCAGGACCGGGTGATCGAGTCGGGCGGGGAGACGATCATAATCGGCGGGTCGGCCACCGGGTACAAGGTGACGCCGGCCACCTTCACGATCAACGACGACGACGTGGAATCCACCGGCATCTCGCTGACGCTGAACCGTTCGAGCCTGCGCGAGGCGGCGGCGTCCACTTCGGTGACGGTCACCGCGGCGGTCAACAGCGGCGCGCCGACCAGCGACACCACGGTGAAACTGGTGCTGACGGGCACGGCCACCTCGGGCACCGACTTCACGGCGCCGGCGGCGCTCTCGGACAACAACGTGGACATCACCATCTCCGCCAACCAGGTGAGCGGTGAGGCTTCGTTCAACATCGACCCGACCCAGGACAACATCGACGAGGGAACCGGCGAGACGATCATCTTCGGCGCGGTGGACGGGCAGTCGGCGGGCGGGTTGACGGTGGCGGTGAGCACGGCCACGCTGACCATCACCGACGACGAAACCGCCTCGGTGGCGCTGTCGGTGGACACCGACCCCGGCCCGGGCGCCAGCACCAGCCTGGACGAGGACGACGGCTCCACGATGGTGACGGTGACCGCCACGTTGAGCACCCCGCGCTCGGATGACACCACGGTGGCGCTGGCGGCGCTGGCGGGCACCGCCACCGAGGACACCGACTACGCGGTGACGGAGGCGACGCTGCCGTCGATCTCCGTCGCCGCGGGCCAGACCACCGGCACGGCCACGATCACCATCGACCCGACCGAGGACCGCCTCGACGAGGGAGCGTCAGAGACGATCGTGGTGGCGGGCACCAGCGATCGGTCGGTCACCTCGGCGACGATCACGCTCACCGACGACGACGACCCGTCCACCACGGTGACGTTGAGCAGCGACCCAGCGACCGTCACCATGGGCGAGGGCGCCGCCAGCGCGTCGAGCGTGACCCTGACGGCCACGCTGGACGACGCGGTGCGGTCGACCGCCACGGTGGTCACCCTGGAATTCGGCGGCACGGCCACCGAGGGCGCCGACTACTCGGTGACGCCGTCGTCACCGACGATCACCATCCCAGCCAAGCAGCCCACCGCCACAACAACCATCACCTTCAGCCCCATCAACGACGTGGTGGACGAGGACGACGAGACGATCTCTGTCGGCGGCTCCACCGGTGTGGAGGGACTGTCGGTCAGCGGGATAACGAGCCTCGTCACGCTGACCGACGACGACACCGTCTCGAACACCATCAACTTGAGGGTGAGCCCCGCCGCCGTCAACGAGAAGGACGCCGGCAGGGCGGCGACGGTGACGGTGACCGCGGAGCTGGGCAGCAGCGTGACCCGTCCGGTGGACACCACGGTGACGCTGTCGCTGACGGGCGCTGACAGTGACGCCTACACCGCGGTGCTACCCAACCCGGCGGAGGTGGTGATCCCCGCCGGTGAGACCCGGGGCACGGCCACTGTCCGGGTTACGACCCGCCAAGACGACGACGCCACCAGTGAGACCATCATGGTGGGCGGTGCCGCCACCGGGTTCACCGTGAACAGCGCGGCCGTGACCATCAACGACGACGACAGCCCCTCGACGAGCCTCACCCTGACCGTCAACCGGACGACGCTGCCCGAGTCCGGCGGCGCCACCCCGGTGACGGTCACCGCCACGCTCGACGGCGGCACCCGGAGCACCGACACCACCGTGGCGCTGTCCTTGACGGGAACCGCCACCGGCGGCGGCACCGACTACACCGCCGAGTTGCCGAGCCCCGCCCAGATCACCATCGCGGCGGAGGAGACCCGCGGCACCGCCACCATCACCATCACCCCGGCCCACGACGAGATCGACGAGGGCGACGGCGAGACCATCACCGTGGGCGGCACCGCCTCAGGTGGGCTGTCGGTGAACACAGCTGATGTCACCATCAACGACGACGACACCGCGTCCACCATTGTCAACCTGACCGTCAACGACCCCGACATCGGCGAGGGCGACGGCGCCACGACGGTGACGGTCACCGCCGAGCTGGCGGAAACGCCGTCGGGTCCGGTGACCCGCAGTTCCGACACTGTCGTGGCGCTGAGGTTCGGAGGATCGGCAACCAAGGGCGCCACCGGCGACTACACCGTGATACCCGACCTGCCGGGGACCATCACGATTCCCGCCGGGCAGCTGTCAAGCACCGGCAAGACCATCACGATCACCCCGATCCAGGACACCGACCGCGAGGGCAACGAAACCATCGACATCGTCGGGCTGCTGGCCGGGTTCTCCATCAGCGGCGCCACCGTCACCCTGGCGGACGACGGCTCCGATCCGCCCGGCGCGCCCACCGACCTGAGGGCCACAAGGTCGGGCAGCAACGCAGTGCGGCTGACCTGGACCGCGCCCTCCACGGAACCGATCGGCCACCGGCTCCAGCGCCACGCCGGCGACGGCGACTGGACCGACGTGAAGACCGATCTCGGTCCCACCGACACCTCGTATGTAGACCGCGGGCTGGACTATTCCACCACGTACTTCTACCGGCTGTTCGCGTTCAACGCCGACGGCGACAGCCCGCCCTCCGGCACCGCGCCGGTCACTACCGGTGCCCGGTCCCCGCCGTCCTCCGGACGACCGCCCGCGCCGGCAGACGACGAACCGGAGATTCAGGAGATCGACTTCGAAGACGTGGCGGCGGACTCCGTGCACTACCGGGGTGTAACAACCGTCGTCAGCCTCAGCATCATGCCCGCCATCACCGAAGGCGACGCCGAGGGTGAGGAGCCCGGCATCTGGTTCGAGCCCGGCAACCAGGTGACACGAGCCGACATAGCGGAGCCCATCGCCAGGCTGGCGCCGCTGCTCGGCCGGGACTGCCCCCCAGAGACCGTTGTGCCTTTCGAGGACGTCGCCGCCGACAGCGTCCACCGGAGCAGCATCGTCTGTCTCTACGCGCTCGGCGTCACCGTAGGCACCTCCCCGAGCACCTACTCACCCGACCAACACCTCACCAGGGCCCAGGTCGCCACCATGCTGGTCAGGATCTGGCAGGCCTCCGGCCGTGAGTGCCCCTCCGACACCGATATGCCTTTCGAGGACGTCGCCGCCGACAGCGTCCACCGGAGCAGCATCGTCTGTCTCTACGCCCTCGGCATCACCGCCGGTACCAGCCCCACCACCTACTCACCCCACGACTACCTCACCAGAGCCCAGGCCGCCACCTTCATCACCAGGCTCTACGAAGCCGCCAAGCTCCATGACCCGCAGGCGGGGTGAGGTACGCCGCGCGGACAGCTACCCTCGCCAGCCATGAAACCTTCCGAACTCGCCCTCATCACCTCGGTGTCCGATCCGCAGATCCACCCGGACGGCCACCGGATCGCCTTCGTCGTGACCACCATCGACCTGGAGAAGGACCTGTACAAGTCGGCAATCTGGCTCTGGGACGGTGAGGCGCGCCGGCTCACCCACGGGTCCAATGACTCGTCTCCGCGGTGGTCGCCCGACGGCGGGACCCTCGCCTTCGTGAGGAAGGGCAAGGACGAGAAGGACCCCACCCAGCTGGCGGTCATGCCCTCCGACGGCGGCGAAGCACGCGTGATCACCGACTTCGAACTGGGCACCGGCGCGCCGGCATGGTCGCCCGACGGCAGCTCGATACTCGTTACGGGCACCCAGTGGCACGGGGAGTGGGCCGGCCTCAAGGAGGACGAACGGTCACGGAGACCCCGGCGGATCACGGGTTTCGACGTCCGGCTGGACGACCGGGGCTGGCTCCACGACCGCCGGACCTACGCGTACCTGGTCGATGCCGGCGGCGAGACACCTCCGCGCCGGGTCGGCTCCTCCGACGAGAGCGAGTCCGGGCCGGCCTGGTCCCCGGACGGAACCAGGGTGGCCATGGTGACCAGACGCGACAACCCGCGGTCCCTCGAGAGCGGTTCCGAGGTGGTCGAGGTGGAGGTGGACGGGGGCGGAGAGACGCTGCGGGCCCGGCGGTCGGGCTTCGACTCTGTCGACTACGACCCGTCGGGCAACCTGTACGGCATCGGCGACCCCGCGCCGGACTACCCGTACGTCTTCTCCCTGTGGAGGCTCGACGAACCTCCCGCCGACATCACCGGGCACCTGGACCGGAGTCTCAACGACCTGCTCACCTCCGGCGCCCTGGAGAGACCGATCTGGCTGGAGGACGGTTTCCTGGCCTCGATCGCGGACCGCGGCCGGGCTTCGGTGGTCGCCTTCGGCCCGGACGGCGGCGTGCGGACGGTGCTGGGCGGCGACCGCTACATCACGGGCCTCTCGAGGGCGGCATCCGGAAGGATGGCCTTCACCGCCACCGATCCCACCTGCCCGGGTGAGCTCTACGAGCTGACCCCCGGCGGGGAGGAACGGCGCCTGACCGACTTCAACCGGGAGATGCGTGCCTCCGGCGGGCTGGTCGGTCCGGACAGCTTCGAGGTCGAGAGCGCCCCGGGCATCGAGGTGGACGCCTGGCTCTACGTGCCTGAGGGTGACGGCCCGTTCCCCGTGCTGCTCAACATCCACGGAGGCCCGGCCTCCGAGTACGGGTTCTACTTCTTCGACGAGTTCCAGGTATACGTCTCGGCCGGCTACGCCGTGGTGGCCTGCAACCCGCGCGGTTCGGAAGGCCGCGGCCACGACTGGCTCCGGGCGGTGACCGGTGACGGCTGGGGCAGAGTGGACGTGGAGGACATCACCGCGGTGGTCGACGAGGCCCTGCGCCGTGACACGCGCCTCGACCCCTCCCGCATCGGGATCATGGGGGGTTCCTACGGGGGCTTCCTCACGGCATGGACCATCGCCCGCGATCAGCGGTACCGCTCGGCGGTGGTCGAGCGGGCCCTGATCGACTGGGAGTCGTTCGGCGGCACGTCCGACATCAACCGTGACTTCGCGGGCCTGTACCTGCACCCCGCCACCGCCTCGGATCATCAGGCGCTGTGGGGGGCCAGCCCGCTCGCCACCGCCGGCGACATCACCACCCCGACGCTCATCATCCATTCGGAGGACGACCTCCGATGCCCGATCGGCCAGGCCGAGCAGCTGTTCACGGCGCTCCTCCGCAAGGGGATCGACGCGGAGATGATCCGCTTCCCCGACGAGGGACACGAACTGAGCCGTAGCGGGGCGCCCCGCCACCGGGTGGAGCGTTTCGAGCACATCCTCGCCTGGCACGGCCGGTACCTCGGCCCCGATTCCTAGCTAGAGATCACCACCCGAGAGCCGGTTCGACTCTCGCGGATGAGGCTCCGCCCAGTTACAAGCGCGGGCCTTGTCCAAGAGCGCCACACCTCTCCCACCGGCTCCAAGGGGTTGGATGATCAAATGCGGTGAGGCTGCGAGATGGTCCGGGTCGGTGGTGGCGTCATCCTAAGGACGGTAGTTGATCACGGTGATCGGCATAAGGTACGAGAACGATAAAAATAGTCCGCGATCTGAGACCATGTTTGCCACTAAGCAAACTAGCTTACATGCCTGATAATGGATGAAGGCTTCTCATGATGTATGTAGCACTTCATGGCAGCTTCTTCTAGAATCGAGAGGAAAGGAGCGGGCGATTGGACTCACAACTCGTTGACTTGGGAGGCCTCGTCGCCGTGGTGGGCTTCCTCTGGGCGGTGATAGCTTGGTCGACGAAGGGCCTGAACCGGCGCCTCGACCACCAGGATGAGGTCTTGGCCAGGATGGATGCCCGCCTGACCCGGGTTGAGACTGGTCAGGTCGACCTGAATACGGGTCAGATCGACCTGAAGACGGGTCAGGCGAGGTTGGAGGGGGAGGTGGCCGGGTTGAAGGAAGGTCTCCGTCAGACCAACTCTCTTTTGGACGGTATGGACTCCCGTTTGGACGGTATGGGCTCCCGTTTGGAGGGCATGGGTGACACCATCATCCGGGTAGTGGCCGATCTCGGTGAGGTCAAGGGTGAGTTGAAGAGGATTGCCCCCAAGGAGAAGGTTGCGGCAGGCGGTTCGTAGCCGGTCGCCGGTCAGCATGTGCCGGAGACCGGCGATGGTTCAGGTCGGCCTGGCTCCGGGCCATTCGCCGGGAGGCGGACGGTAACGGTGGTTCCCCGTCCGGGTCCGTCGCTCGCCACGGAGACCGTGCCTCCATGGGCGAGGACTATGGCCCTGGTGATGGCCAATCCCAGACCGGTGCCTCCTATTCCGCGGCTCCGCGAACTCTCGGTTCTGTAGAAGCGGTCGAAGACGTGGGGCAGGTCTGCTGCGTCTATCCCGATCCCGTTATCGATAATTACGATTTCCAGACAACCGTTACTCCCGGTTCCTGCTTTGATCGCAACCCTGCCGCCGGCCTCGGTGCAACTGACGGCGTTGCTCAAGACGTTGCCCAGCGCCTGGCTCATGCGAACCCGGTCCATGTCGATGAGCGGGAGTTCGGGAGACGCCTGCAACGACAACCCGACCTGCCGGGCCTGGAGCCGCGGCCGCCACCGATCCACCTCTGCGGTCAGCAACTCGTGGACGGAGTGTGGCTGGAAGGTGAGCCGCAGCTCTCCATGGTCGGTCTCGGCGAGCCCGTCCAGATCGGTGACCAGGCCGCGCAGCCGGTCCACCTCCCCGATGATGTGGTCAGCGGCGTCCTCGGGCGTCTGGAGGCCGTCCCGGAGCCCCTGCGCCTCCAGCTGGATCACGCTGAGCGGGGTGTTGAGCTCGTGGGAGACATCGCTAATCAGGCGCCGGCGGAGTTTGCGCTGGGACTCCAGAGCCGAGGTCATCCGGTTGAAGGCGGCGCTCATCCTTCCCAGCTCGTCCG
>JAPPGU010000026.1:13892-16782 GCA_028821265.1 bacterium
TCCAGAGCCGAGGTCATCCGGTTGAAGGCGGCGCTCATCCTTCCCAGCTCGTCCGACGAGGTGACGGGAAGCCTGGTCGTGTCACCCTGGGCAATCGCCTGGGTCGCCTCGGTCAGTGCCGTCACCGGCGCCGTGATCCGTTTCGACAGCCAGGCGGCCAGCAGGATGCCGACGCCGGCAGTGAGCGCACCGCCTGCCAGGATTATGTAGAGAACCGTGCTGAGAAACCCGTGGGACTCGGTCGACAGGAAGTCATGGCCGACGTCCACGTAGACCCGGCCCACTGGTAGGCCGGTCTCGAGGTCGAACACCGTCTGGCTGCGGCCGGCCAGCTCGGGCGCGATGGTTCCGGGCGCCAGCACGGACAGGTTGTCCATGACCACCCGTCCATCGGCGTCCGTGACGACCACCCGCACCGGATCCTGGTGGAAGAGCTCTTCGGACTCGTGTTCGCCTTGCTCGGACCGCTCGGTCCGCCGGGTTCCATCGACGATGTATCCGGCATCCGACAGCGGCCGCTCGACCGTCTCCCAACCACCGGCAGCGGCGTGCTCCCGGCCCAGGTTGCGGGCCAGCCGGCTCGCCTCGTCCCTGCCTATCCGGTCCACGAAGACATCGAGGCGGGCCTGGGTGGTGTAGTAGGCGATGCCGACGCCGACCACGATGGTCAGCACTATGACCAGGACGATCGAGCCCATGATTCTCGAGCGGAGTGACATCAATCGTCCTCCACCGCGAACCTGTAGCCGGCCCCGTAGACGGTCTCGATAGGCCCGCCGCCGTCCTGGCCGATCTTCTTGCGCAGCCGGGCGACCTGGCTGTCTATGGCGCGGTCGTACCCCTCGAAGTCGTAGCCGAAGGCCTGGCAGATCAGCTGGTAGCGGGTGAGCACCTGGTTGGGATGGCGCATGAAGGTCGACAGGAGGGCGAACTGGGCCTGGGTGAGGGTCACGGCCTCGCCATCGACCGTGACGCTGCGGGTGGTCTCGTCGAGCGTGATGGGACCGCGTGTCAGGACCTGCTGGACCCTGTCCCTGACGCGACGGAGCACGGCGCGGGCCCGGGCGACCACTTCCTCCGGGTCGAAGGGCTTGACGATGTAGTCGTCGGCGCCGCTCTCCAGCCCGATGATCCGTTCGGCCGGCGTCTCCCGGGCGGTCAGCATGATGATGGGGACGTCCGACTCGCTACGCAGGATCCGGCAGAGCTCCACGCCGTCCAGTCGGGGAAGCATCAGATCGAGGATCACGAGGTCCGGAAACAGGCGACGGGCCAGGGCGAGGCCGGATTCGCCGTCATGAGCCACCTCAGCGGAGAACCCGGCCCGCTCGAAGTACACGCGGACCCAGTCGGCGATCCGCTCGTTGTCCTCGATTATCAACACATGGCCGCTCACCGGTTAGCTCCAGCCTCCTTCCCGCTAGCCGCCACCGCCGTGCTCTCCCTCACCTTCTCCGCCGCCGCCGTGCTCTCCCTCGCCCTCGGCGCCGTGTTCCCCCTCGCCTTCTCGGCCGCCGCCGTGTTCTCCGCCGCCTTCGGCGCCGTGTCCTCCCTCACCCTCGGCGCCATGCTCGCCGCTGCCGACCTCGGCGTGAGGTATCCATCCGGTGAACGGCTCCGGCGTGGCCGCCATGTTCACCGACAGCACCATGCCCGGCGCCATGTCCACCGGCACCGTCGGACCGAGTTCGGTCCCGTTCGACAGGTGGACCTCGACCCTGACCCGGGTGAGGACATTATTGGTGGTGTTCTCCACGGTACCCCTGAACGAGTTGCTGGGAGGGTCATACCTGAGGATCAGCCGGGCGCCGCCTCGAACCTGGTCGAAGGTCTCTCCCACCCCCAGCATGGCTCCGCTGCCTTCCTCACCACCGGACCCCGATCCTTCGCCGCCGGCGCCGTGCTCACCACCGCCCTCACTGGCGCCTTCGCCTTCGGGACCGTGACCCTCGCCACCGGCTCCTTCGCTTCCGCCCTCGCCGCCTTCCGCCGAGTGGGGAACCGGACCGGCGCCGCCGCAGTCGTATACCTCCATGTGGGTGACCAACCCGTCGTAGGAGACCCCGGCGAGCGACGGTTCGCTAGCGACCGCCAGCACGGAGGTGGCCGCCTCTCCGGGGCTCAGGTGCCCCATCACGCCCGGACCGAGTTCCCCCACGGTCCTCGTTCCGGACTTCAGGTGGGGTTCGGTCTGCACGTAGCACAGGACGTGCGAGAGGGTGTTGCGGGCCGTCGTGTAGACGGTGCGGGTGGCCTGGTCGTAACGGGCCGTGACGGTCAAGCCTCCGAGCACGCCCTCCCACTCCTGGTCGAGGGGCACGACCGGGCTCGACATGGCGCGCTCGTTGGCCTCCGAACCGCCTCCGGAGCCCTCGCGGCCATCGCCGCTTCCCTCGCCGCCGGGGCCGTGCTCGCCGGAGCCCTCACCGGACCCGTGCTCGCCGCCGCCTTCGCTTCCCTCGCCGGAGCCGTGCTCACCACCGCCTTCCGTACCGTTCCCGGTGTCGCTCAGCTCGTTGCCGGCGGGGTCTTGGCCCTCCGGCCCCTCGGAGTGGGGCGTGCAGCCGATCAGCACCCCGGCGCTAAGCACGACCCCGAGAGCCACCCCCAGGATCCTGGTCTTCCGTGCCTTGCGATCCATCCCCTTCACCACCTTCCGTGAGGATCATGTGGCTCCGGTTCTAACGATCGAATGTTGCCGAAATATGTCAGCGGCGAACCAGCGGGGTTGACCGGTCGCCGGCGCGGCGTGTCATACGATGCGGATACGATCCCCACCGATCGAATACGGAGGCAATGTGACCGGGAACGACGTGGATGCGCAGAGGGTCGGTGGCCTGTCCCGCCCCGCGTTCGGGTTGTTGATCACCACGGTCGGCGTCCTGATCCT
>JAPPGU010000028.1 GCA_028821265.1 bacterium
CGCTGTACGTGAACCACATCTTTGTGAGCGCGGACAACATCGACCAGTTCTACCCGGGCTGAAGTCGACAGTAAGCAAACGGGGGGCGGCGCAAGCGAGCCTTGTCGCCGCCCCCGCTTTCCGTTAGGAGCGAGAGCGAGCTATGGACGAAACGCCGGACACCGGGAGTGGTGGCGGCTCGCCGGATGCCACTCCAGCAGTAGGCATCAGCAGGCAGGCCAGGATCGCCCGCATATTCGTGGCGATGCCACCCGAGTTGGTGTTGGTAGTTGTCTTGGTGATCCTCGGGTTCATCTTCTGGCAGGGCAGCGAGTTCTTCCTCACCACCCGCAACATGCGCAACGTGCTGCTTTCAGTCTCGGTCCTAGGCATCCTCGCCGCGCCGGGCACCTTGCTTCTCATCTCGGGCAACTTCGACCTGTCGGTGGCATCGGGGGCTGCGCTGTGCGGCTGCATAGCGGGTGTCGTCGCCGAGGAGAACAGCGCCGCGGCCGCCATCCTGGCCGCCCTCGGCGTCGGTCTTCTGGCCGGGATATTCAACGGGGTGCTCTCCGCCTACGCGGGCATCGCCTCGATCGTCGTCACGCTGGGTACGTGGCTGGGGTACAGGGGACTGGCGCGCCTGTTCTCCAACGGCCAGACGATCAGGATGAACGGCAAGGTCGAGTTCATCACCAACGACATCTTCGGCGTACCGGCCCAGATCGTGATGTTCGTCCTGATCACTGTGCTGGCGTGGTTCGTGGTCCGTTACACGCGCTTCGGCCGGTCCGTGTACGCGATCGGTAGCAACCCGACGGCAGCCCGGCTGTCCGGGATCCGCCAGAAGCCGACCATCTTCGTCATGTTCATCGTCAGCGGTCTCCTGGCCGGCCTGGCCGGGCTGATCCTGGCGTCGCAGTTGGACGCCGCCTCCGGGAACGCGGCCACGGGGGTGGAGCTCGAGGTGGTGGCCGCCATCATCCTCGGTGGTGCCAGCCTCTCCGGTGGGCGGGGCACCATACCGGGTACGGTCCTCGGTGTCTTCATACTCGGCATAATGCAGAACGGACTCACCCTGCTGAGCATCTCGTCGTTCTGGCAGGACGTCGCGACCGGTGTCGTCCTGGTGGCGGCGGTCGGCCTCGATCAGGTGAGGCTACGCCTGAGCGGATCATGACGACGGAGAACGGAGCGCTGAACCGAAGGCTCGAACTCCGGGCCACCGGACTCCGCAAGAGCTTCGGCGGGGTCGAGGTCCTCCACGGCGTAGACATAACGGTGAAGGGCGGCGAGGTGCTCGCTCTCTTGGGCGAGAACGGCGCCGGCAAGTCGACCGCCATCAAGATCCTCGCCGGTGACTACAAGCGGGATGCCGGCGTCATAGTCATCGACGGCGAGGAGGCGGACATCCGCAGCCCGCGCGACGCCGGCGCCTACGGGCTCCGGGTCATCTACCAGGAGTTCTCGGACGCGCCCGATCTCACGGTGGCCGAGAACCTGTCTCTGGGCCGGCTGCCGCGCAACCGTTTCGGCCTGGTGGACTGGTCCCGGGTGCGTCGCGACGCGAGGGAGATCCTCGAAAAGCTCGGCATAGAGTTGCCCATCCGTGCTCTGGTGGGCAACCTCGGGGTGGCCGAGCGCCAGGTGCTGGAGATCGCCCGGGCGCTCGCCGGAAGCGCCCGCCTCCTGATCCTGGACGAGCCGACTTCGGCGCTGACCCTCGAGGAGACGGATGCGCTCTTCGCCTTCATAGAACGTTTGAAGGCCCGAGGCGTGGCCATCATCTACATAACCCACCGGCTCGACGAGGTGGAGCGGATCGCCGACAACGTGCTGGTCTTCCGGGACGGGGACGCGGTCGCCGAGGGACCGGTCAGCAAGTTCGGCCGCAAGGAGATGGTCGAGGCCATGGTCGGGCACGAACTGGTGGAGGAGGTCGCCTCCCTGCGCGGGGAAGGCCACGAGATCGGCGAGCCCGTCCTGACCATCGAAGGGGCCACGTCGGAGGGGGTCTTCAAGGATGTGGACCTGGAGGTTCGGGAGGGGGAGATCCTCTCGCTCTTCGGGAGGATCGGCTGCGGAGCCTTGGAACTGGCCGAGGCGGTCTTCGGCCTCCGCGAGATGACCGCCGGCTCCATGCGCGTGGGCGACCGGAGCGGCCAGCCCACCTCGCCCAAGGATGCCATCGCCCGCTTCGGGATCGGGTTCGTCCCGATCGACCGCAAGACCGACGGGTTGCTCACCGTCCTGAACGTGGCCGAGAACCTGAGCGTGGCGTCCTGGCCGTGGATGACGAAGGCCGGTCTGCTGCCCCCGATGGCCACCGCCAAGGTGTTCGAGAGGTGGTACGAGACCCTGGACATCCGAGGCAAGGGAGGCGCCACCCAGATCGTCGACACCCTGTCCGGGGGAAACCAGCAGAAGGTGGTATTGGGGCGCTGGCTGGAGCGCGAGTCGAGGTTGCTGGTGCTGGCCGAGCCGACGCGCGGGGTGGACGTGGGCGCCCGAGCGCAGATATACCAAGTGCTGCGGAGGTTCGCCGACCAGGGAATCGCGGTGCTCATCGTCACGTCGGACATCGAGGAAGTGGTCCGGATCTCCGACACGATCGTGGTCATGTCGCGGGGCCGCGTCGTTGCCCGCCACCGGGCGAGCGAGGTGGACCGGGCCCAACTGATCCGCCAAGCCGCCGAGGACACCGTAGAGGCGGCCGCGGCCGGGTAACCGGAGCCTTACCTCTGTGTATGGTCGGAGATGAAGTGGCGAGGCTGATCCCGCGTGACATGGATGTCCCATCCGGAGTCGAGACCGAGAGTTTCAGGATCCGGCCGATAACGATCCATGACACATTCAAGGACTACGACGCGGTGATGACCAGCGTCGATTACCTCAGGGGCCGCCTCTTTGATTCCCCCGGTTGGCCGAGCCATGACCTGACGCTGATCCAGGACATGATCGATCTGGCTTGGCACCAGAAGGAGGGCCAGCTCCGGCGATCCTTCGCCTTCGTGGTGATGAGCCTCGACGAGAGCGTGCAACTCGGTTGTCTTTACGTCGACCCGCCATCCAAGGAGGGGTTTGACGCGGAGGTATCGATGTGGGTCCGGGCGAGCGAGGCGGACACCGGACTTGATGCGGAGCTCTACCAGACGGTGTGCCGCTGGGTTGATGACGAGTGGCCGTTCGACCGGGTGGCCTACCCCGGCCGGGAGTACACCCGGGAGCAGTGGGATGATCTTCCCTGACCCCCTGTGGTAAACCGGGCGACGCGCCCGCTCGAAGGAGTAACAGATGACTGAGGTGGTTGGAGTAATCGGGCTAGGGGCGATGGGCTCGGCCATGGCGGTGAACCTGGTTGCGGCCGGTCACACGACCGTAGGGTTCGACATCGACCCGCGCCGGCGATCCTCCGCAGCCGAAGCAGGAGTCCGGGTCGAGGACTCGGCGGGAGCCGTGGGAGCCACCTCCGAGATCGTCATCTTCTCGTTGCCCACCATGTCGGCTCTTGCCGAGGTTGCGTCTCAGGTGGCGGCCCAGGGCCGGGAGGGTCTGCTCTGCCTGGAGACCGGGACATTCCCCCTAGCAGCCAAGACGGCGGCCAGGGATGTCCTCGCGGCGTCCGGGATCGAGTTGATGGATGCCCCGCTCTCAGGAACCGGGCTCCAGGCGGCCGACGGCGCCCTTGTGGTGTTCGCGTCCGGCAGCAGTGAAGGCTTCGACCGGGCCCGTGCGGTGTTCGGGGCCATCGGCCGGTCGAGCCACTACCTGGGGGACTTCGGGAACGGGTCGAGGATGAAGTACATCGCCAACCTGCTGGTGGTGGTGCATACCCTGGTTGCGGCGGAGGCCCATGTCCTGGGCATGGCAGCCGGCATGGACCCGGTGGCCGTTCAGCGACTGGCCGAGGACAGTACCGGCTCCTCGCAGATGTTCGAGATCAGGGGTCCGATGATGGTGATAGATGACTATCCGCCGGCGGGCCGCCTCGACCTCCTCGTCAAGGACGCCGAGATCATCAAGGACTTCGCGACAAGCGCCGGCTCCCCTACGCCGCTGCTCGACACGGCGCTCGAGGTCTACCGCCGTACGAGCGCCGCCGGCATGGGGGACTTCGACGCCGCCGTCCTCTGTAGCCATCTCGAAACCGAGGCCGGTCTCGAGAGGTGATCGGGTTCATCTGACGAGGAGAGACACCACCAACGTGACAGCCCCGATTGTGAGCCCCGCGGAGGCGAATATGGCCATGATCGTCCACCGTATCCAGCGGCTCATGGTCTGTTCCACGTCCAAGAGCGTCCGGGTCCGAGCTTCGTCCGCCCGGGCATCCACATAGCCTTCGGTAGCTGTTGCCATCATCACTCCAAGTGAATCCAGGTTAGCGCTCATGGCGCTCGTCGCGTTTGTTGACAGGCAATATGCAACAACGATGCCACTGTTTCAACCCCCTTCCGGAGCACAATTGGCGGGCGCGCGGCTGCGAGGCGGAGCCATGTCGCCAACCGCATCGGGCCGATTCGGTACGATCACCGACTAGCTGTAGCTGCATCCCGCAGTGTTGAGGAGCAGTAGAGAGGACATCCCCGAATGACCGCAGTTGTCCAGACCGTCACCGGGGCGATCGCCCCGGAGGAACTCGGGGTGACGATGCCGCACGAGCATCTGCTGTTGCTCAACCCCTCGTTCGTGGAGCCGTTGGAGGCTTCGGAGCGCCACCGGGCCTACGAGCCGGTATCGGAGCGGAACATCGAGTGGGTGCGCCAGTACTGGACCTCCAACGTGGACAATCTAAAGCTCTACGACGAGGAGACCGCCCGGGAGGAGGCTGCCTGGTACTACCGGGCCGGGGGTGACACGCTCATCGACCCCACCACTCGCTACATCGCCCGCGACCCGCGCGCTCTGGTGCGGATATCGCGGGGGAGCGGGGTCCGGATCGTGGCCGGTACCGGCTTCTACGTCGCCGAGACCCACCCTCCGGACATGAGTAGCCGCTCCGAGGAGGACTTGGCGGCCGAGATGATCGGGGAACTCACCGAGGGTATCGACTACACCGGGGTGCGGGCCGGGTTCATCGGCGAGATCGGTTGCTTCTGGCCGCTGCGGGACGACGAGCGGAAGGTTCTACGGGGCGCTGCGATGGCTTCCATCGAGACCGGCGCCGCCGTGATGGTGCATCCGGGCCGCCATCCCGACGCCCCTCCCGAGATCGTGTCCATCCTCACCGAGGTCGGGATGCCGACGGACAAGATCATCATGGCCCACATGGACCGGACCATCCTGGAGGCCGACGCAGTGCTCCGGTTCGCGGAGAGCGGCTGCTACATGGAGTACGACCTGTTCGGCGCGGAGACCTCCATGTACCCCACGGTGGCGGAGAGGACACCGGCCGGCCTCGTTCCCAGCCGGCCGCCCGGACTCTCCATGATCAGCGACGCCGAGCGGCTCGACTGGCTGGACCTGTTGATCGAGCATGGCCACGCGGAGAGGCTCTTGATCTCCATGGACATCTGCACCAAACACCGGCTCCACCGCTACGGCGGACACGGCTACGACCACATCCTCGAGAACATCGTCCCCTGGATGAGACGGCGGGGGACCACCGAGGAGGTCTTGCGAACGCTCCTGGTGGAGAACCCCCGTCGGGTGTTCCCCATGAACGCGCACTGAGCCGGACGGGGCGGTTCCATGGCGAGGCTCAGGGCCGGTGTGATCGGGGCGGGATCTTGGGCTGTCGCCTCGCACATTCCCAACCTCGCGCAACGATCGGAGGAGGTCGAACTCGTCGGGGTGGCCCGCCCCGACCGCGAGTTGCTCGACTGGGTGGCCGGTGAGTTCGGCTTCCGGATGGCGGCCACCGACTACCGCGAGGTGCTCGATCAGCAACTCGACATCTGCATCGTCTCGAGCCCCAACCGGTTCCACTACGAGCATGCCATGGCGGCGATGCTCTCCGGCGCCCATGTCCTGGTCGAGAAGCCGTTCACGCTGGACCCGGTGGAGGCGTGGGACCTGGTGGAAACGGCAGACCGTCTCGATAGGCATCTGCTGCTGGCATTGGGTTGGAACTACAAGCCGATGGTCCTTCGGGCCAAGGAACTCGTCGAGGAGGGGGGTGGGTTCGGTGAGGTGGAGCACATCATGATCGACATGTCCTCGGCCGCCCGTGAACTGCTGGCCGTCGGGGCTCCGTACGAGGCCGGGTCGTCAGTGGCGACCGCCCGGCCCGAGACCTACATGGACCCCACCGTGTCCGGAGGGGGCTACGCGCAGGCCCAGCTCTCCCATGCCCTAGGGCTGGCCTTCTGGCTGGCTGAGGATGTGCGTGCCACCGAAGCGTTCGCCTTCATGTCATCACCCCTTCAGGCGCCGGTGGAGCTGCACGACGCCATCACCGTCCGCTTCTCGAACGGAGGGATCGCCACCGTCTCGGGAAGTTCTTGCCACTTGGGCTACTACGGCAACAAGCACGTGTTGGCGGTCCGGATCATCGGGTCGGAGGCGATGGTCTCGGTGGATGTGGGCCGTGAGCTGGTGTACTGGTACCGAGGGGGAGGTGACGCGGTCCGGCTCGATCTTGACGAGTATGCCGGGGACTACGACTGCGACGGGCCGGTGCACGCCCTGGTCGATCTGGCTCTCGGCCAGGATGTGCGGAACTGCTCTCCGGGGCATGTGGGAGCGCGGGCCGTCGAGGTAACCGAGGCGGCCTACCGCAGCACCCTGACCGGCGAGGCGGCCCGGGTGGATCGCCGATGACGTCCCGTACCGCGCTGGTAACCGGAACCGCCCAGGGGATCGGGCGGGCGATCGCCGGGCAACTGGCCGCCTCCGGCCTCCGGGTGGTGGGTATTGACATCAAGCCCCACTCGGATACCGCTCTAGCCGACGTGATCGTGGCCGACCTGAGCCGGATCGACGAGTGCCTGCGGGTGGTTTCCGAGGCAGGGGAGGTCGACGTCCTGGTCAACAACGCGGCGGTCCTCGTCCAGGAACCGCTAGAGACGTTCGACATGGGCGATTACGAGCACGTGATGGCCGTGAACCTGCGAGCGCCGTTCCTGCTGGGCCGCGAACTGGGTCCGCTGATGGCGGACCGGGGATGGGGCCGGATCGTCAACATCTCGAGCATCGGCGCCCGCACTGGCGGTCTGGCGGACTCGGCTGTCTACTCGGCCGCCAAGGCCGGTCTCGTCGCCTTCACGAAGAACTTCGCCCGTAACCTCGGGCCCAGGGGTGTGACGGCCAACGCCATCACGCCGGGGGCGATCCTCACCCCGATGGCAGCCGGCATCTTCGAGCGTGACCCTTCCATCGAAGCCAGGATCACCGCCGACATCCCCCTGCGCCGCTTCGCCCGGCCGGGGGAGGTGGCGACAGTGGTGGCGTTCCTCGCCTCTGACGGAGCCGCCTACGTCAATGGCGCCACTATCGACGTCAACGGCGGCTGGGTCATGACCTGAGAGCGCTGCCGCAAGCCATCGATCCATCACCTCGAGCCGGCCCGGGGTGAAATCCATCCTCCGGCCATCCGGCATCCAGGCCATCAGGGGCTAACGTCGTCCGCGTACGATCCCGAGCGGTGGTCCGCGGGGGCGACATGGCGGATGGGGTACGGAAGGGTGCGAGTCAACGAGAACATCCGGTACGAGCCCGATGACTGGAGCCCGCTTCCGTTAACGGCCGGTGTTGCGATCCAGGGCGTCATGCTCATCCTGCCCACGACGGTGGTCATCGTGGCGGTCATCGCCCAGGCATCCGGCCAGCCCGGAAGTTACGTGGAATGGGCGGTGTTCGCGGCCTTGGTGGTGGGCGGTATTACTACGGCTCTCCAGGCGGGCCGGATAGGACGGTTGGGCGCCGGACATCTCGTCATAGCGGTCGTCTCACCGAGCTACATAGCGGTCTCCCTCCTGGCGCTGGCCAGCGGCGGTCCGGAGTTGCTGGCCGGCCTGTTCGTCATTTCGGCCTTGGTCCAGTTCGCGCTGGCAAGATGGCTCTCCTTGCTGCGGGTCCTGATCACGCCGGTGGTCACCGGTACGGTGCTGATGCTGATCGCGGCCACCGTCCTTCCGGTCGCGTTCGACAGGATGGATGAAGTCCCGTCCGGCGCGCCGGCCGGGGCCGGGGTGGTTATCGCCGCCGTGACGCTGGCGGTGACCGCCGGACTGGTCCTGCGCGGTGTGGGTATCTGGCGGCTCTGGACCTCGCTCATCGGGATAGTGGTCGGTTGCGTGGCGGGGGCGCTGATGGGGAGCTACGACTTCAGGCCGGTTCTGGACGCGCCCTGGTTGGGTATCCCCCGGATCCATCTGCCCGGACTCGATCTGACACCCGGTGCGGAGTTCTGGGCGCTCGTACCGGTCTTCGTGATCATCAGCCTGATGGTTGGTATTAAGAACATCGGTGACGGCTTGGTCATCCAGCAGGTGTCGCGACGGCAACCCGGGACCAGCGACTTCCGGATGGTCCAGGGACTCATGAACGCCAACGGGGCGGGCTCGTTGCTGTCAGCGGCCGCCGGTATCCCCCCTATGACCGGAGTCTCGTCAATGAGCGCGGCCCTTGCCGGTTTCACCGGAGTGGCCTCCCGCCGGGTCGGGTATCTGATGGGGGCATTCCTGGTGGCGCTCGCGTTCCTACCCAAGCTGGTGGCCTTCCTGCTGACCATTCCCAGACCCGTCATGGGGGCCTACCTGCTCGTCTTGATGGGAATGCTGTTCGTCGAGGGTATGAGGACGGTGCTCCGCGACGGTCTCGATCACCGGAAAGCCCTCGTGGTGGCGCTGGCGTTCTCGATCGGAGTCGGCATGGACGGTCGGGGTGTGTTCAGTGACCTGCTAGGCGGGACTTGGGGCGCCTCGCTCGACTCCGGGATGATGTTGGGAGCGCTGATCGCCCTCGTCCTCACCCTGTTCATCGAAGCCACCGGTCGCCGCCGGGCCCGTCTCGAGGTCCGGATGGACATGTCCGCCCTGCCCGAGATAGACGGCTACCTCACCGAGTTGGCCGCCGGGATGGGGTGGGACGCGGCCTCGACCGACCTGCTGCGGGCTGCCGGCGAGGAGACGCTGTCGAGCTTGTTACAACCCGCGGACCCACAACCGGCCGATGATGCTCCACCCCGCCTGGTCATAGTGGCGCGTCCCGATCACGGAGCTGTCGAGCTGGACTACATCACGGTCTATGTGGAGGACAACCTGGAGGATCGGCTTTCCTATCTCGACGAACGGAGCGATCTCCCGGATGAGCGGGAGGTTTCATTCCGCCTGCTACGCCACTACGCCTCCTCCATCCGCCACCGAAAGTACTACGGCGCGGAGATCGTCACCGTGCGCGTCGAGCCGTAGCGATCGACTCGCGCGCGACAGCCGCCGCGTAGGTCTCTTTCCCGATGTTGTCCAGCTGCCAGGTCACGGTCGGGAGGTCCGGAAACCGGAAGGCGCTTCGCTTCACTCCGCGTTGCATCGCCGAAGGAATCTCGAACGTAGCCGGGTCGGTGTACAGACCGGTGCCGAGACCCTTGATCAGAGCCTCCTTCATGGTCCAGAAGTCGAGGAACAGATCGGTTCGATCTCTGCCCTCCGCATTGACGAGGGCGGCCTGTTCCGTCTCGGTGAAGACCGTACCGATCACGAGGTCCATGTGCCGCCGCGGCTGCCGCTGCTCGACATCGATCCCCAAGCCTCCCATGGGCCTGACCGCTATCAGCCCATGATCGCCGCTGTGGCTGACGTTGAAGCTGATCTCGGCCCGGACGCCATCGACCATGGCGAAGGGCTTCCCGTGATCTCCGGCGCCGAACGTGATCCTCTCGTTACGGCACGCCAGTGGGGCGGCCAGCACGGCTCGCAGGGCCGCCCGGCACAGGGCATACCGCCGCGCGGGGCCGGGGACCTGGAATCTCTGCCGCCGCCGCAGCTCCGCCGCGTCCAGCCAGGCGAGCGAATCCGCCTCGTGATCGGCATGCGGCCTCAGGTCCACATGGAAGACGGTGGTGTCACCGAGCGTCCGGTAGGGCCGCCACCAGGGTCCGCTGCCGGCCTGGGTCATCACGTCCTGAGGGAGCCTCGAGCGCCGATCTCCAGGACGTCGGCGAGAACGAAGCGGGCCTCCACCTCGTGATCCCCTGATCCGGTGCCGGCATGCGGGAGGGTGATGACCATCCTCTGGTCCCGGCGTACGTAGAAGCCGGTGAGCGGACCGAGCCGGTCGACAGGGGTGTTGGTGTGGCCTTCGCCGACCGATGGATTGGCCAGGGTCGCGCCGGTCAGATCCACCTGATGCCCGTCTATGGCGAGCCGGTCGATCGCCGTGATGTACTTGGACTGCGGGTGCGGGTTGTAAAGGTCGAAGCTCATCGATCCGTTGCTGATCCGGCCCGAGTCCTCCACGACCACCAGATCACCCGCCTGCAGGCGCTCTACGAGCTCCCGGAGCATCATCCAGCTGTCGGCCCGCTCGCCCTCCGAGAACCCTTCGATGATCCGGGCCAGACGCCCGACGGCGTGGTCCGCCATGGTCCTGCCCCATCCGCGGCTGGCGGTGAAGCGGGGGTTGGCGGCGTAGATGCCGACATGTTCGGCCTCCGGATCGTCCTCGAGGGTGGCGAGGTCGACGGTGTCGGGATGGAACTCCATCAGGTAGGAGGTCTCCACCTTGGCGCCGTGGTCGTGGATGTCGCCCTCCATGCCGGCGTTGAGCTCGTTCCACACCGTGGTGAGGGCGTTCACGTCCGGGAACTCGTCCATCAGCCGGTCGGTCTCCTTCCGGAGCACGTGGAGATGGTCGAGGGCCCCGTGCCCGGAGAAGACCACGATCACCTTGAAGCCGCCCTCGGCAAGCTGGCGCAGGATGGGCCGGACGACCGCCCGGAGCACGCTCACATCGACCACTATTCCGTGCGGCAGCGGCAGCACGCCCGACGCCAGCCAGAGGGGCGGGAGGACCACGCCGCCCGTGACGGCGGCGGTCCGGTGGCAGAGGTTGTCGGCGGTCAGCATGTCGACACCCAGCGGGAGGTGCGGCCCGTGGTACTCGACGCACCCGACCGGCAGGAAGGCGATGGGGGTCTCCTCCAGCACCTGCCGCATCCGGGCAGGGCGTACGAACTCGTACGCCGTGGGGTCGAGGGACGGATCGGCCACGGGTCAATGCTAGTTGTTAGTTCTTAGTTATTAGTTTCTAGTCCTTAGTTAGTGATGCTGCGATACAACCGCGGTTTCGAATCTATTGCCCGGCAAGAACCTCCCCTTGGATGGTCGTAACCTGAACGGAGCGGAGGCCCGACGGTGCCTAGGGTGGCAGGTGCCCGAGTCAGGAGGATCACAGGATGGGACCAAGACCGAAGGGGATGGTGACCGGAGCGGCCAGCGGGATCGGGGAGGCCGTCGCCCGGAGGCTGCTCGATGAGGGATGCTCGGTCGTGGCCGTAGACATCAACGAGAGAGGATTGGCGGGGATTGCCGACGCCGGCGCCGAGCCGCTGGTGGCCGACCTGGCCGACCTCGAGGATCGGGCGAGGGTCATCGAGGCGGGCCATGGTATGGACTACCTGGTCAACGCGGCGGGGATCATCCGCCTCAAGGCCCTGTCCGAGTTCACGGTCGACGACTGGCGCGACATCTTCACCATCAACGCCGAGGCAATCTTCTTCCTGTGCCAGGGAATCGGGCCGACCATGCCGCCGGGCAGCGCCATCGTCAACCTGTCCTCCAGCTCCGCCAAGCTGTCCAACACGGTGGAGGCGGCGATCTACGCGGCCTCGAAGACCACCATCCTGTCGATCACCCGCTCCTTCGCCTACGGGCTCGCCAAGATCCCGGTCCGGGTCAACGCGGTGTGCCCCGCCATCATCGACACCCCGATGCAGGACAGGGTGCTCGAGCAGGTGGCGCCTCTCCGGGGCATGACCGTCGAGGAGCTGACCGTTGCCCGCAATGCCTCCGTGCCGCTGGGGAGAACCGCCTCGGCTGAGGAACTGGCCGGGTTGATATGGTTCCTGCTCGGCGAGAAGCCCGGATACATGACCGGCCAGTCGGTGAACTACGGAGGAGGCTACGTCACATGGTGATCGAGAACCTGCGGCGGATACACCACATCGGCATAACCGTTCGAGACGTGGGCCGGTCAGTGGAGTTCTGGCGCTCCTTCCTGGGCATCGAGGAGCGTTGGCGCCAAGTCCTCGGCGCCCCCTACCTCGGCCGGGTGACCGGCTATCCCGGTGTCAGTATCGACGTCGCCATCATCGACCTCCCCGGCGGTGCCGTGCTCGAGATCCTCGACTACCAGGTCGACGACAAGAACCCCAACCCTCCGGAGACCGCCAATCCCGGCAACGTCCACATATGCATCGAGGTGGACGACATCGAGGAGATGTGGGATCGGGCCATCCGGAGCGGCGCCACCCCGATCAGCCCGGGCCCGGTGGAGGTGACCGCCGGTCCCAACACCGGGGTGAAGGCCTGCTACCTGCGCGATCCTGACGGCATCACGCTGGAGTTGTTCAAGCCGGTGGGGGCCGGCCGGTAGCATCGCACGACTACGAGCAGGCGAATCCGCAGGAGACCCATGAAGGTTGCAAGAGTCGAAGCCATCCCGGTCAGCTACCCCGAACCGAACGACTTCAACGCCATCCGCCATCTCTGCCTGGTGAAACTGACCACCGACGAAGGGACGGTGGGTTGGGGCGAGTCGGTCACCATGTGGCCCGAGTCGAGCTTCGCCACGGCGTCGATCATCGAGGGCATGGCGGATCTGGTGATCGGCAAGAACCCGGTCCACAACGATGTCATCTTCCGCTCCCTGAAGGACCGCGCCTGGTGGTACGGCTACGAGGGCGGAATCGCCAGCTTCGCGATCGCGGCCCTCGACATAGCCCTGTGGGACCTGAAGGGCAAGGCCCTCGGCGCAAGCGTGCTCGACCTGCTGGGTGGGCCGGTCCACGAGCGGCTGCCGGGCATCGCATCGTCGCATGCCCACTACGAGTCGATCCCCGAGATGGCGGAGGAGGCCGTCGAGTGGCTGTCCACCGGTCTCCAGGGTATGAAGGTCGGGTTCGGAAAGCGGGGCAACGCCCACCTCGGGTTCGAGCACGATCGCGATGTCGAGTACGTGCGGCAGATGCGGGAGGCCATCGGGCCCGACAGGAGCCTCATGATCGACCTCGGTTGGGTCATCAAGTGGGATGTCATGACCGCCGTCAAGCGGACCCAGGCCTTCGACGAGTACAACGTCGATTGGATCGAGGAACCTCTCGGCGACTGGGATCCCGAGGGTTACGCCAACCTCCGCTCCAAGACCAAGACCCTGATCGCCTACGGCGAGAAGGAGTGGACACTGCGGGGCTTCGAGCGGGTCCTGGCGACCGGGACGGTCGACGTCGTCGGGTGCGATCCGGGCCGGGCCGAGGGAATAACCGGGTTCAAGAAGATGGCCGACCGGGTCGAACACCACCGGCGCCAGGCCAACGCACATGCCTGGTCGTCGTCCATCGTCACCGCGGCCAGCCTGGCGGTGAGCTTCAGCAGCAGCGCCTGCAAGCTGTTCGAGTTCAAGCCCCTCGAGAACCCGATGCAGCACGAACTGGTGGCCGAGCCGTTCGACCACGAGGCGGGCTGGGTGTACCCGCCGTCGGGCCCGGGGCTCGGCATCGAGGTCGATGAGAGGGTCGTGGATCGTTACCGCACCGAACGGGTGCTCGGCTGACGTACGAAGGAGAGGGCATGGCTTGGAACGTCGCTTCCGGACTCGAGGGGCAAGGAGTGATAGTCACCGGGGCGGCCGGAGGGATCGGTCGGGCCACGGCCGAGGCCTTCGCGACCGCCGGGGCGCGGGTGATGGCCGTAGACCTTCATGAGGAGGCGGCGCGCGAAGTGGTCGCGGGGATGGATGGGGACGGTCACATCGCAGTGGGCCTGGACCTAAGGGATCTCGATGCCCACAGTGCCCTGATTTCCAGGGCCTGCGACGAGTTGGGCAGCCTCAAGGCTCTGGCCCACCTGGCGGCCGTGCTGGCCCGCCAGGACTCCGTGGACGACGTGACGGAGACCCACTGGGACTTCCAGCTGGACACCAACCTCAAGGCCAGTTTCTTCCTGGCCCGGGCCGCCGCCGATGCGATGATCGAAGCCGGCGACGGGGGGAGCATCACCCTGTTCTCCTCCCAGGGATGGTGGACGGGGGGCTTCGGTGGCTCGGTGGTCTACTGCGCCTCCAAGGGAGGGATCGTCTCGATGACCCGGGGCCTGGCCCGCACCTACGGTCCCCACCAGATCCGGGTCAACGCCATCGCTCCCGGTCTGGTCGACACCCCCATGCTCATGGACGACCTGGCGCCCGAGGTGTTCGAGTCCCTCAAGGAGGCAACCCCGCTGAAGCGGGTGGCCGATCCATCGGAACTGGGAGGGGTGGTGGTGTTTCTGGCCAGCGATCACGCCTCCTACGTGAGCGGCGCCACCCTCAACGTGAGCGGCGGCTTCCTGATGTACTGACAGGTTCCCAAGACCGACAGATCTTGCCGTCAAGTAGAGCCATGGCTGTGCCATGCGTAATCTGGCGCCATACCGGGAGTTAATGGAGTGTTGAAGAGAAGGTTGGCATCGGTCATCTTGGTCCTGTCCGTCGTGCTGGCTGCGTGCGGTGGCGGCGCCGAGGAAGCGTCTGATGACGAGGTTTCCGAAACGCCCGTATCCGTGCAGACGGTTCCTGACACAACTCAAGCGGAGCCCGAGACCACCGAGGTTGCCGAGACTGCCGAGACCACCGAGACTGCCGAGACTGCCGAGACTGCCGAGACTGCCGAGACTGCCGAGACCACCGGGACTGCCGAGACTGCCGAGACGACCGAGACCGGCGACACCAC
>JAPPGU010000014.1 GCA_028821265.1 bacterium
GGGACGCCTCCTGGGAGGTCTGGTGATCTTCCTGCTGTTCATGGCCATGGGGTTGTTGGCGATCCGGTTCCGGCCGGGATGGCTCTATGCCTGCGTCGAGCGCGTGCGCAGGCGTCCGGCCGGGATCGTGGTTCGGGGGGTGGTGGCCCTCCTGATCCTGAGCCTGCCGGTCACCGTCCCCGTCCTGGCCATCTGGGCCGGGCCTCCCCGCGTGGTCATGGCCGCCCTGGTCGCGGGTCTGGTGGTCCTCGTTCCGGCCTTCTTGGCGTTCCTGCTCGCGTTCATCGCGGGGTCGGTGCCGGTGATCGTGTGGGCGTGGGGTCTGGTGACCAGGTTCCGGATGGGGCCGTACGGATCTTTCGTGGCGGCCGCCCTGGTGCTCGTGGTCCTTCTTCAGGTTCCATACGTGGGAGGGGTCCTGGCGACGGTCCTGCCGGTCCTAGCCCTCGGTGTCGCCTTCCGCAACCTGCCACAACGGTGGCGGCGTGTCTAGATTAGTTCATAGTCGGTAGTTGCTAGTTATTAGTAGTCGACAATAGCCTGTCTTGAACTAGAGTGATTCAGTCTTCTTGGGCTGTCTGGATTCGAATCGCGCCGGGCGAGAACCCTGGCGAAACAGTAACGGGAGGAACAGTGGCAGCCTCGACTGGCAAAGCACACATTGACTAACAACCTTAACTAGCAACTAGCACCTAGCTACGTTTCTTCTTGGGCGGCCATTTGCCCTGGCTCTTCAGCTTCTCCCTCTTGGCGGCGAGCAGCCGGGCGGCCTCCTCGAGGCCCAGGCCGGCCACGGCGTTCTCTCGAACCGAGGCGTTCACGATCCCATCGGTCAGGTACGGTCCGTACCGACCGGTCCTGACCACCACCTCGCCCCCGGACTCCGGGTCCTTGCCCAGTTCCCTCAGAGGCGGCGCGGCGCGACGGCCCCGCCGGGCCTTCGGCCGGTTCATCACGGTGACCGCCTCTTCCAGGGTGATGCCGAAAAGCAGTTGCGGGTTGTCCAGGTTCCGGTACTCGGTACCCATCTTCAGATACGGTCCGTAGCGTCCCAGACCCGCCACGATGGTCTGGCCGGTGTCAGGATGAACCCCCACCGAGCGCGGCAGGGAGAGCAGGCGCAACGCCTCCTCCAGGCTCAGCGAGTCGAGGTCCATGCCGGCCAGGAGCGAGGTTCGCTTGGGCTTCTGGCGGGACCCGGAAACCTGCTCACCGAGCTGCACGTAGGGTCCGTAGCGTCCGTTGCGGGCCAGGACGGTCAGGCCCGAGTCGGGATCGGTGCCCAGGATCTTGTCGCCCGAAGGAGCCTCCAGGAGGCTGAGGGCCTTCTGCAGGGTCAGCTCGTCCGGGGGCAGGTCTTCGGGTATCGAGGCTCGGTCCTCGCCCCTGGCGAGATACGGCCCGTACCTCCCCACCCGCGCCACCACCTCCGCGCCGGTGGGGTCCTCCCCGATGGGGATGAACAGGCTCCGGGGGTCGATCTCCTTGACACGGTCGGAGGCGATCAATTCCAGGAGGCCGGGGGATCCGTTCCCGTGGAAGAAGCGGCTCAGCCAGGGAACCTTTCGCTCCTCGCCCCGGGCGATCTTGTCGAGGTCTCCCTCCATGCGGGAGGTGAAGCCGTAGTCGACCAGGTGGTCGAAGTGGCGTTCCAGTAACACCGTGGTGGCGAAGGCCGTCACCGACGGGACCAGCGCGGTCCTCTTCTTGAACACGTAGTCGCGTTCGATGATCGTGGAGACGGTGGAGGCGTAGGTGGACGGCCGCCCGATCCCTCGATCCTCGAGTTCCTTGATCAGGGAGGCCTCGCTGTACCGGCTCGGCGGCTCGGTGCGGTGTTCCCTGGCGAGAGCGTCGCGGGCGGTGACCTGGTCGCCTTCTTCGAGGCGGGGCAGGTGCCGTTCCCGGTCGGCATGGGCATAGACCTTCAGGAAGCCCGGGAACCGGATGGTGAGGCCCGAAGCCTCTAACTCCACGTCCGTTCCGTCATCGAGCGCGGCTCCCGCCCGAACCCTGGTGGACTCGCCCCGGGCCGGTGCCATCTGTGAGGCCAGGGTACGCGCCCACACCAACTGGTAGACCAGGTGCTGGTCGCGGTCTGACACCAGTGCCACCACTTCCTCGGGCGTCCTCCACCGGTCGCCGGCGGGCCGGATGGCCTCGTGCGCCTCCTGGGCGTTGGCCACCTTGCCGGTGTACCGGATGGGTTTGGACGCCAGGTAGGCCTTGCCGAACCGCTTGGCGATCTCGGAGCGGGCTGCCGTCAGCGCGGTCTCGGACAGGGTGATGCTGTCGGTCCGCATGTAGGTGATGTAGCCGTTCTCGTAGAGGGATTGGGCGGCTCGCATGGTCCGGCCCGGCTCGAACCGCAGCCTGGTGGAGGCCTCTCGCTGGAGGGTGGATGTGCGGAAGGGCGCCTGGGGTTTGCGGGTGTAGGGCTTACGGTCCACCGACCGGATCCGCAACCGGGAGCCCTCGATCGCTCCGGCGAGTCGGGTCGATCGGTCTCCATCGAGCAGCACGACCCCGGCGGACTTGAGGTTGCCGCTGGAGTCGAAGTCCTTGCTGCCGGCAGGACGCACGCCGTCAACGGCCACCAGCTGTGCTTGGAAGTCCTCGTCGCCGCGGGTGACGAGACGGGCCTCCACGTTCCAGAAACTGGCCGATCGGAACGCGATCCGCCGGCGTTCCCGCTCCACGAGCAGGCGCACCGCCACGCTCTGGACCCGACCGGCGGAAAGACCCCGTTTGACCTTGCGCCACAGCACCGGCGACACGCCGTAGCCGACCAGCCGGTCCAGGGTCCGCCGGGCCTCCTGGGCGTCTACCCGGTAGCTGTCGATGGTACGGGGGTTGGCGAGGGCCTCCCTGATCGCGCCGGGCGTGATCTCGTGGAAGACCATCCGGTGGGTTGGAACCCGGGGTTTCAGGACCTCGGTGAGGTGCCAGGCGATGGCCTCTCCCTCCCGGTCCTCGTCGGTCGCCAGGTACAGCTCGGACGCCTCCCGGGCCGCCTGCCTCAGTTTGGTTACGATCCGGCGCCGGTCGCCGGGAACGATGTACAGGGGTTCGAAATCGTTGTTTACATCGACTCCCCAGTTCTTGGCCCACGGCTGGTCGCGGTACTTGGCAGGGATCTGCTGGGCGCGATCGGGTAGGTCGCGGATGTGACCCTGGCAGGATTCCACCCGGTAGGCCCCTCCGAGGTAGCCCCCGATGGTCTTGGCCTTGGCATTGGATTCGACGATGATGAGCGGCTTGGCCATGAGGTCTTAATATCCTCATTCTGTCGAGCTTGTCAAAACGGACCGGTCGTCCCGACGGCCGGTCGGCCCGGCGATAGTGCCCGAGCCCACCGGCTACGAGCGTACCCGGAGGGTCTGACACGACAAAGAGGGACGACCATAGAACTACTACGCAAAGGCGCCTTCGCGAGGCTCTGGTGGGCCAGCGCCGCCTCCTCCTGGGGTGACTGGATCACGTTCTTCGCCACGCTCGCGCTGGCCGATCGCATCGGCGGCAGCACCGCGGTCCTGGTCCCCCTGGTGAGCCGGATCATCCCCAGCCTGTTGCTGGGCTCGCTGGCGGGCGTGCTGGCCGATCGGTTCGATCGCAAGTGGACGATGGTGGTCTCCGATGTCGGGCGCGCGGTGGTGGTGCTGTGGCTGGTGCTGGCCAACGACCTGGTCACCATTGCCGTCATCTCTTCGATCCTCGAGATCCTGACCATGATCCGGCAGCCGGCGCGGGAAGCGGCGGTACCCACCCTGGTCGAGACGGAACAGCTGGTGAAGGCCAACAGCTTCTCCGCCGCAGCCGCCTACGGAACCGCTCCGATCGGGGCGGCCACCTGGTCGGGCGTGGCCGCTCTCTACGCCGTGGTGGGCGCGGTGGGTCCGATCGACCGGGCCCCCGACCTGGCCTTCGTCCTGGATTCTGTGACCTTCCTGGTTTCCGGGGCGATCGTGGCCACCATGGCCATTCCCAAGCCGACTCTCGCCGATTCGGGCGCCAGGGACCGGGCCGGGAGGGACTGGTCACAACCCTTGCGCGACATGGTCGAGGGATTCGCCTTCGTCACCCGGACCCGGACCGTCCGCCGGGTGGTGTTCGGCATGGCGGTGGCTCTGTTCGGCGGGAGCGCTCTCCTGCCCCTCGGCCAGTCGTTCGCCAGTACCGTCCTGCGGGGCGGCGACACGGGGTTCGGGGTGCTGGTCACCGCCCTGGGCGTCGGGGTGGGCGTGGGCATGATGGGGGTAGCCGTTTTCAGTTCCGACCGGACCCGTTACGACCTGACCTACGCGCTGAGCCTCGGCCTGGCCGGTCTGGCCATCGTGCTGGCCGCTTTCGCCCAGACCATCAGCGGAGCGGCCGGTTGGGTGCTGGTCGGCGGGATCGGGACCGGCGTGGCCTACGTCACGGGCTTCACCCACCTCCACGGCGAGGTGGACGACACCCTCCGGGGACGCACCTTCGCGGCCCTGTTCACACTGGTCCGCATGGCCATGCTGGCCTCGTTCGCGCTGGCGGTGGTGGTGGCGAATGCCCTGGACGGCATCTTCCCTGCGCCGTTCGACAGCGGCATCCGGAACCTGTTCGCCATCTCCGGCGTTCTGATCCTGGGTACGGGTTCGCTGCTGATCCTCGCCATCCGGTCAGCCCTGCTCAAGCCGGATGTCCCGCCCGAGGTACGCCGGTCGATCCGGGACGCCTCCCGCGCGTTCGGCTTGATGAGGGGCCGGCGGGGCGACTCCGGGTACCGAGATTGAGCGGGTACGAGGCCGTCGCGCGGTGAACCGCTACATAGCGCTCGAGGGCATCGACGGAGCCGGCAAGACCAGCGTGTCGGCCGCCCTGGCCCTTCTCTTAGAGGAGGCCGGCCACGAGGTGGTGCGGGTGCGGGAACCGGGTGGGACCGCGGTGGGGGAGGGCTTGCGGCAGATCCTCCTGGATGGGCCGCCGGTCACGTCATGGGCGGAGGCGCTGATGTTCGCCGCAGCCCGGGCCCAGCTCGTCGCCGAGGTGGTCCGTCCCGCTCTCGATCGGGGCGCCTGGGTCCTGAGCGACCGCTCCGTGTATTCGTCGCTCGCCTACCAGGGCGCGGGCCGCGGGCTGGGCATCGACCGCGTCCGCCGGATCAACCAACCAGGCCTGCAGGAAACCTGGCCCGACGTCGTGGTGTTGCTCACCGTCTCCCCCCAAGACGGCCTGGCGCGCCAGGCCAGACCGGATCGGATCGGTGCCCAGGGGGCTCCGTTCCTCGGGGCGGTCGCCGAGGGCTTCGCGCGGCTTGCCCGCGACGAACCCGGTCGCTTCGTGGTGATCGACGCCAGGCGCCCGATGGAACAGGTCGTGGCGGGCGCCTGGGACGCCTTGGGGGTCCCAGGCTGATGGCGGGGCTGCACGGTGGTGCTGGAATCATCGGCCACCGGGCCACCCTGGACGCGCTGCGCGCCGAGGTGGCGTCGCCGGCCCATTCCTACCTGTTCACCGGACCCGCCGGTGTCGGGAAGGCCACCGTGGCGCTCTCGTTCGCGGCGGAGTTGGCGGGCCGGTCCGAGGATGACCGGGATCGGGTAATGCGGAAGAGCCATCCCGATGTGGTGGTGATGGGACCCGAGGGCAGCGCCGGCTTCGGGGTGGGCCAGTCCCGGGTGGCAATCACGGCAGCCAGCCTGCGCCCGGTGGAGGCCGACCGGAAGGTGTTCATTCTCGACGAGGTCTCGACGATGACGGAGGCAGCGGCCAACGCCCTGCTCAAGACGTTGGAGGAGCCGCCGCCCGGGACCGTTTTCGTCCTGGTGGCCGAGTCGGCCGACGACCTGCCTCCCACGGTGGCGAGCCGTTGCCGGCTGGTCCGCTTCGGGAGGGTGCCGGAGGGGGAGTTGGCCGCCGCGCTGGTGGATCGGGGCGCGGAAGCGGAGCGGGCGTCGATGGTCGCCCGGATTGCAGGGGGGAGGCCGGGTCTGGCCCTGGACCTGGTGAGGAGCCGCGAGGCGGCCGCCTTCCGGCGGTCATGGCTGGCGGTCCCGGGCCGTCTCCCATCCGAGCCCGGCCATGGCTTCCGGCTGGCCGAGGAGATGCTGGCAGCCCACGAGCCCCTGCTGGAGGGGATCAAGGCCCGCCGTGATGAGGAGGAGGTGGCCTACAAGTCGCGCGGAGACGAGATGCCGAAGGCGTTACGCGCCAGCTACGACCGCACCTTGCGGCGGACCGGCACGTCATTGCTGGTGGCCGGCCTGGACATGCTGGCTTCCTGGTACCTGGACGCGGCTTCGGTGCAGCACGGTGGGCCGGTCCGCAACCCGGACGTGCCGAGGACCGAGCTGGCGAAGGTGCCGGCCCGTCCGGCGGCGCGCTCGGCGGAGTTGGTGATCGATGCCGGCGTCCAGCTCCGCCAGAGCCAGCGCCCCAGGCTGGTGCTCACCTGGCTCTTCAACCGCCTCGCCGACGGCGTATGAGTAGTTGCTAGTTACTAGTTACTAGTTGTATATGATAATGCTGGACCACTGACCACCGGCTACGGGGCCGGATGTACCATCACTCAGGAAGGCAATACGAGGTAGCAGGATGAGCATCGGCAACCAGTTCATCTCCCCGGAGTTGTACGAGTACATCCTGGCCACCACCCTCAGGGAGGATGACCTGGGCCGTGGTCTCCGGGAGGAGACCGCGCGCCTACCCGAGTCCAACATGCAGATCTCGCCCGACCAGGGCCAGTTCATGGGGATGCTGGTGAAGCTCATGGACGCCACCCGTATCGTCGAGGTCGGGGTGTTCACCGGCTACAGCAGCCTCTGCATGGCCAGGGCGATGCGAGACGGCGGCACCCTCGTGGCCTGCGACATCAGCGTCGACTACACCGACGTGGCCCGCCGCTACTGGGCGCGGGCGGGCGTGGCGGACCGGATCGACCTGCGGATCGGCCCCGCCCTCGAAACGCTGGACGCCTTGATCAGCGAAGGTAGGAGCGGGGAGTTCGATCTTGCCTTCATCGACGCCGACAAGGAGAACTATCCGGGGTACTACGAGCGCTGCCTGTCCCTGTTGCGCTCCGGCGGGCTGATGATCCTGGACAACATCCTCTGGAGCGGTCGCGTGGCCGACCCGGCCGACACCGGCTTGCGGACCTCCATTCTCCGGGACTTGAACGCCGAAGTCGGTCGGGATGGCCGGTTGGTGGACGTAACCCTCCTGCCGGTGGCGGACGGCGTGCTCATGGCCCGCAAGGTCTGACGGCGACATGAAGATCGGTTCCTACATGCGGCCGTCGGAAGAGGGCGAGGTCAGTTGGTCGCGCTTCCGCGCCGGCTTGGGCCTGCTGGCCCTGGTGCTCGTTCTCGGCACGACGGGCTACGTCGTGCTGGGCCTGCCATGGCTCGACGCCCTTTACCAGACCGTCATCACCATCTCCACGGTGGGCTACCGGGAGCTGGGCACATTCAGCACTCGCTACGAGGTGTTCACGATCCTCCTGATCCTGTTCGGGACCGGCACCGGCCTGTATACCCTCGGAGTGCTGATCGACACCATGTTCGAGGCCAGGGTTACGGGACACTTCCGGAGGCGAAGGATGAGGCGAAGAATCGATCGATTGAAGGGCCACGTGATCCTGTGTGGCTTCGGCCAGGTAGGGGAAGCCATCTGCGAGGAGATGATCCGGAGCGGCAAGCAGGTGGTCATCGTCGACCGTTCGCTCCCGGACCGCGCGGATGGCTCTTCCGACATCCCGATGGTGCAGGGCGATGCCACCGATGACGCCGTCCTGCATCGGGCGGGGCTGGGGCGGGCCCGAACCCTGGTGCTGGCCCTCGACTCCGATGTGGACAACCTGTTCGTGGCGCTGACGGCCCGCTCGATCAACCCCGAGATGTTCATCGTGGCGAGGGCCAACCACCGGGCGGCCATCGGCAAGCTGCGCCAGGCCGGAGCCGACCGGGTGGTGAACCCCCACCAGATCGGCGGGGCGCACATGGCGGCGATGGTGGCGCAGCCGGAGGTGGTGGAGTTTCTCGACGTGGTGATGCGAGACGGCGAGTTCGAGGTGCGGATGGCGCATTTCGAGATCGCTCCGGGCTCGCAGCTGGCCGGTCGCTCCCTGGGCGAAGCAGGTATCCGGCGCCGGACGGGAAGCACCATCCTGGCGATCCGGCGCGGCGAGACCTTCCTGACCAACCAGGACAGGCAGCTGGTTCTGGAACCCGGGGACATCATCATCGCGCTCGGCACCGACGACCACCTATGCCAGCTCCAGGCCCACACGACCGGGGCCTGACCCATAGTTCCGGCCGCTCTCCGGGGGCCTCTCAGCAGGATCGCCTGGGTGTTGCTGTGGCCGATGGCCAGGGTCGTGGCCGCCTGGTTCCCGTATTCGGTCGTCCGCCGCGCCCGGTTACCGAAGGGCCCGTTCGTGGCGGTCGTCAACCACGTCTCGTCACTCGATCCGCCCATCGCGGGCCTGGCTCTGCGCCGGCCGGTCCGGTTCCTGGCGCTCGACGAGCTCTGGGGTGTCCACCGGGCCCTCGACGCGGTGCTCACGATCTTCGACTCCATCCCGGTCCCTAGGTCCGACGGCCGGGCGCTCGGAGCGTTGCGGGCGGCGCTCCGGCACCTGGAGTCGGGCCGTCCGATCGGGGTGTTCCCGGAAGGCCGCCGGGTGGCAGCCTGGGGGGAGGTCCCGCTCAAGACCGGCGCGGCCTGGCTGGCGGTACGGGCGTCGGTTCCGGCCGTCCCCGTGGCCATATGGGGGAGCCAGCACGCCATGCCGATGGACGGGATGAGGGTAAGGCGCGCCCCGATCAGGGTGGTGGTCGGGGCACCGATCGACCCCAGGCCCTTCATGGAACGTTCCGACCCGGTGCCGGCCCTCAACGAGTCCATCCGCTTCGCCCTCGACCAGGACCTACGCCGGCTGGAAGCCGCCTACCCGGACGGGCCGGCCGGCGGATGAGGTGGAGAGTTTCCAGCACTAGAATTGGCGGACCAGCCGGAGTAGCTCAGGGGTAGAGCAGCTCACTCGTAATGAGCAGGCCAGGGGTTCGAATCCCCTCTCCGGCTCGCATGCATGGCGCGGTTAGTTTGCCGAGAGGCGGGACCTCCCCGGCCGCCAGGTCAGACTGGCGATCGCTCGTGGGCGCTGGATAGCCAGGGACGAGGCTGATGGCGGACAGGGCGAACTTCGAGCGGGACGCGATGCAGTACGCACATCCTCTCTTCTCGGCGGCACTGCGCATGACCCGCAACCGGGCCGATGCCGAGGACCTGGTGCAGGAGACCTTCCTGAGAGCCTTCCGGGGATACGATGGTTTCAAGGAGGGGACCAACCTGCGGGCCTGGCTCTACAGGATCCTGACCAACACGTTCATCAACCGCTACCGGCAGCAGCAGCGCCGTCCCGACGAGGTGGATCTGGACGGGGTGGAGGGACTCTATCTGTACAAGCGGGTGGCCACGCCCGAGACCAATCGAGCGGCGCGCTCGGCGGAGGACGAGGTGTTCGAAGCGCTGGAGGGATCGGACGTGCGGCAGGCGATCGACAAGCTTCCCCGGAAGTACCGGATGCCGGTGCTGATGGCCGATCTGGAGGGATTCTCCTACAAGGAGATCGCCGGGATGCTGGAGATTCCCATCGGAACCGTGATGTCGAGGCTCCATCGCGGACGAAGGGCGCTGCAGAAGCTATTGTGGCAGACCGCGGAGGAACGGGGGTTCCGCACCCCCGACGGGGAAGGGGATTGATGCACCGCAAGTCGTGCTTCCGGGCCGCCACCAGGCTCTACTCCTATCTCGACGGCGAGATACGGGCCATCCGAAGGATCCGGATCCGGCTGCACCTCAGGCGATGCCTGAACTGCGAGCGCGCCTTCCACTTCGAGAAGCGGCTGCGCCGCTTCATTCGCGAACGGGCCCGCGTCGATGCTCCACCCGAGGTGGTGGAGCGCATCCGACGCCTGATCCGGGAACGAAACTCCTGACCCGACCTCGTTCGAGAAGGATGGGGGAGTCGTGGCGGGCCCGGGTCCGGGCCTCGGCTACAGGTCCGTTCGGCCACATCGAGTACCCGCTACGCCATACCCTGGACTTCCCCGGCGACCCCGGCGTGTGCGGTCCCGGCTCGGCATCCTGGTCGGTGATCTCGGACGTGGCCGCCTTCGTGGGCGGCATCAGGGCACTCCTCATCCAGAGCGCCCATCCGGAGGTGGTGGCCGGGGTTGCGGACCACTCCCGCTACCGGGTCGATCCGCTGGGCCGGCTGTCCCGGACTTCCGCCTACGTCACAGCAACCACGTTCGGCGCCGGCCCCGAGGTAGAGAGTGCCGTGGAGGCGGTGAGAAGGGCTCACAGCCGCGTGGAGGGGACCTCCCACCGTGGCCGGCCCTATTCGGCCGGTGCTCCCGGCCTGTCCGCCTGGGTTCACAACGTGCTGACCGATTCTTTCCTGGCCGCCCACCAGGCATTCGGGGCGGTGGCACTGACCTCCACCGACGCGGACCGCTTCGTGTGGGAACAGGCGCGCATCGGGCGGATGCTCGGAGCTGAGCCCGTACCCGAGGAAGCGGACTCGCTGTCGCGCTGGGTGTCCGATCATGCAGACCTCGCTCCGTCGCCGGGGATGCGGGCCGCCGTCGACTTCCTGGCCGACCCGCCGCTGGATCGGATACAGAAGGTCGGCTACCGACTGCTCTATCTCGGGGCGGTCTCGACGATTCCGGCCCGGATCAGGGGCCTGCTCGGCATCCGGCGGCGTCGGGGTGGCCGTCCGGCCGGTGCTCTGGCGGTGAAGCTCCTCCGGTCGGTGCTGGGGTTCTCGCCCACCTGGAGCCTGGCGCTGATCCGCTCCGGCTGCCCGGTTCCCGAAGGTGTGCTCCGCCAACCCCTCCCCGTCGACCTCCCGCCCGGCTGGCAGCCACCTATCCGGCCGGCGGGTCTCCATGGGTGAGGCTGGTACAATCGAGTCCATGGCAGGAGCGGTACTTACCAGGGCACTTACAGGGCCGGTCGCCTGGTTGCTGGTGGGTTTGGTCGTATGCGCCGGGCTGGTTGCTTTCCCGCTCACAGCCGGGGGTCAGGAGTCCGAGACCCCGGCCGCGGATGCGCCTGTGCCCGCTATCCCGGTTCCCGACGATCCGCCTGCGGCACCCGAGCCCGAATGGTCCTACCGGTTCCTGGTCCCGGCCACCCTGTTACTCGGTACCGCCGCGGTGGTGGGCGCCATCATCATGTACTTCGTGAGGGTCACCAAGAACCGCTACCGTGTGATCAGGTGAGACCGGCGCGGTCGCGATGGGGCCGGGCTTCATCGGCCCCGGCCTGATGCAACCCGAGGACCGGGCCCGAACGCTGCGCGTGGCCGGCTACCTGGCCGGCGCCTATCCCCTGGCCGGCGCCTATCACCTGGCCGCCCTCGAGGAGATGGCCCCCACCCTGGTTCACCGGGCCGGCTCCATGGTCGAGGAGGAGACCGGCTTCTCCGGCCCGGGCGAGCCCACCGTCACGGTCATCGACCGGCTTACGTGGGTGGAGCGCAACCTGGCCTTCTTCACCGAGCTGCTGCGTCCCGTGGAGGAGAAGCTGGAGGATCACGCCGAGGAGACCGGGCTGGGTCACCGCCTCGCCGGGCTCCTGATGGCGATGGAGACCGGCGCCGTTCTGGGCCTGCTGTCACGGCGCGTCCTGGGCCAGTACGAGCTGCTGCTGCCATCCGACGGTCGGGCGGACCAGATCTGCCTGCCCGCGCCCAACATCCTGGAGATGGAGAGGAAGTTCCAGCTGCGTCCCGCTGATTTCCGGTTCTGGGTGGCTCTTCACGAGGTCACCCACCGGCTCCAGTTCGTGGGTGTTCCCTGGCTTCGAGAGTACTTTCTGGGCCTGGCGGGAAGTCTGGTGTCCCTGTCCACGCCCGAGGATCCGTCGCGCCTGGAGATCCTGCTGTCCCGGGCAGGCGAGGCGATCAGGGAAGGCAGACCTCCGGTGGGGGAGGCCGGGGTGCTGGGCCTGATGGCCACTCCCGCCGAGTTGGAGCATCTTGACCGGGTGCAGGCGCTCATGTCGCTGGTGGAGGGTCACGGGCATGTGGTGATGGACCGCATCGGGCAACGACAACTCGTCACGTGGAAACGGATGTCCGATCTCTTCACCCGGCGCCGCCACCATCCTCGGGTCGCGGCCCTGTTGCGCCTGTCGGGGTTGGAGATGAAGCTGCGACAGTACGACGAGGGGCGCGAGTTCATCCTGGCGGTGGAGGAGCGGGCCGGATGGGCGGCGGTCAATCGGGCCTGGGAGTCTCCCGAGACGCTGCCCACCAGAGCGGAGATCAAGGCCCCCGAGACGTGGTTGGCTCGCGTCGCCTAGAGCGACTCGGCTCCGAGGTCGCCACCCTGGCCGGCCAGACGCTCGGAGACGACCCGTTGGTGGTGGCTCTGAGCGGCGGCGCCGACAGTGCGGTCCTGGCGTGGGCGCTGCAGGAGTGCGGGAGAAGGCCTCGAGCCGTTCATGTCCACCACGGCTGGCCCGGCTCGGACCGGATGGAGTCCGCGGCCAGGGAGGTTGCGGACCGGCTCCGCCTGGGGTTGACCGTCGTGCGGGTGGACACCTCCGGGCCGGGCTCGCCCGAGGCTGTAGCCCGCCGGGCCCGCTACGAGGCGCTCCGGCGACAGCTGGGCGCAGGGGAGCGGATCGCCACCGGCCATACGCTCGACGACCAGGCCGAGACGGTCCTCGGAAACCTCTTGTGGGGGTCCGGGCTGGACGGGCTGAGGGGTATCCACCGGTCCCGTCCCGGCCTGGTGCGCCCCCTGCTCGAAGTGACCCGGACCCAGACCCGGGAGCTGGCCGCCCTGCTGGGGTTGCCGTTCGCGGACGATCCAGCCAACCAGGATGCCTCCTACCGGCGGGTCAGGATCCGCCGCGCCCTGGCCGGCTGGGAGCGCACCCTGGCCCCCGGCATCGGCCGGAGGCTGGCCGATCTGGCCCGGCTGGTCGAGCCCGACCTGGCCTTCCTCGAACGGGCCGGCGCGTCTGCCAAGGTGGAGCGCCTGGGAGGATCCGTGCGCGTCGCGGCCGGTGAGATCCGTACCCTTCCGCCGGCCCTGGCGGCCCGGGCCGTCCGGAGGGCCCTCCGGACGCTCGGCGAAGGACACCCGGGCGCCCGGCGCGACGTGGAGGTCGTGCTGAGGGCGGCCGTGGACGGCAAGGAGGGCCGCATCACAGGCGGTCACCGGGTGGCTCGCGTGGGGGCCTACGTGATGGTCGGCGCCCAGGACCCTCCCGCCGTCCCGCCGTCCGTGCCCTTGTCGATGGGGAGAGCGACCCGGTGGGGCGCCTGGAACTGGGAGGCCCGGGAGCATCCCGGGCGGCCCGAGGCCTTCCCCCTCTCCCGGTGGCGCCAGGTCTTCGACGCCCGGGCCCTGCCCCGGGGCGAGGCGGTGGTCCGGCCGGCACATGACGATGACCGGATCGCCATGGCCCGGGGAGGCAAGCGGGTGGCGGACGCCCTGTCCGAGGCTCGCATCCCCCGTGCCGAGCGGGCGGCATGGCCGGTGCTGGCCGTGGGTGGCGAGGTGGTATGGGTGCCCGGAGTCCGCCGGGCTTACCGTGGATGGGTCGACGAGGATACGATGGGGTACGTCCTGGTGGAGGCGACGAGGGAGGACAGGTGGAAGCCGGTCGGGTCTTGATAAGCGAGGAGGAGATCGCTCATCGCCTGAAGGAGATGGGCGACGAGATATCCCGTGACTACCGCGACGAGCGGCTGCTGGTGGTGGGGGTGTTGCGGGGGGCCTTCATGGTGATGGCCGACCTGGCCCGGCATATCAGCATCCCCGTGGAGTTCGACTTCATGGCGGTGTCCTCGTACGGCTCGAGCACTAAGACCTCGGGCGTGGTGCGGATTCTCAAGGACCTCGATGAGGAGATAGCCGGCCGCCACGTGCTCCTGGTGGAGGACATAGTGGACTCGGGCCTCACCCTCGACTACCTGCTGCGAACCCTCCGGTTGCGGAACCCGAGCTCCATCGAGCTGGCCACGCTTTTGCTGAAGGAGGGAACGCAACGGGTCCCGGTCGAGGCCAGATACGTAGGCTTCCGGATCGGTCCCGAGTTCGTGGTGGGATACGGCCTGGACTACGACCAGCTCTACCGAAACCTTCCCTACGTCGGGGTCCTGGACGAGCACTCCCTCTAGAAGGGGTGGTCATAGGCTGGTTTCTACCGTAGGATGGGGAACGCGAACCTCCGCTACGCCACGATACCGGGCTCACCGGGTCTCTCGCCGCGCCATGGCAGCAACAGGGGAAAGATGAATTGAGTAAGACCACCCGCACCATCGTTCTGTACGGGCTCGTGGTGATGGCTCTCGTGCTGCTGGGTCAGCGGTTCCTGGACCAGGCGACCGAATCGGGTGAGATCGATCTGACAGTATTCGAACAGCTGGTGGAGAACGGCTCCGTAGCCGAAGCGACCATCCTCGAGAGTTCCAACGCCATCGAGGGCGTGCTGGTCCCAGGAGTAACCGTCCCCGACGTACCGGCCGAGTTCCGCGTTCTCTATCCGGCCGAGTACGAGGGGGCGCTCACCGAATTGCTCCTCGGCAACGACATCAAGGTGATCATCGATCCGGAGCCCCCCGGTTTCTGGGATCTGATCGTCGGGTTCCTCCCGTGGCTCCTGATCTTCGGCTTCATGATCTTCGTGATCATGCAGATGCAGAGCG
>JAPPGU010000020.1 GCA_028821265.1 bacterium
TGCTGGTCACGGCTGCCGGCTGGACCGCTCCCACGTCCCTGCTGAACATGTCCGGCGACCGGCCCGTCTACGACGAGGCGGCGGCCAGGTTCTTCCCGTCGGTCCCGATCGGCAACGTCCTGGCAACCGGCGGATTGGCCGGCGACGGCAGCCATGAGGAGCTAATCGAGCATGCCAGGGCAACCGGCCGGCTGGCGGCCGCCAGAGCGCGGGCGGTGGGCCACCGGCTGCAGGCCGCTACGGCTCGGGCCCTGCCGGTCGAGGATGAAGAACCCGAGTGGCCGCCGGACATTCGCCCGGCCTTGCCCCGGGATTCCCATCCGGCCCTCTTCCGGTCGACCACGCACGGGGTGGTCGACTTCTCGGAGGATGTGAGTTCCAAGGACATGGTGGGGGCGGCGGCCGAGGGGTACGACTCCGTCGAACTGCTGAAGCGCTACACGACCGCCACGATGGGCCCGAGCCAGGGCAAGCTGGAGACCGTCAACACGGTGGCGGTGCTGGCTGAGGCCAGGGGACAGACGATCGCCGAGGTCGGGACCACCGTGTGGCGGCCGCCGTACGCGCCGATCACCATGGGCGCCCTGGGCGGGCGCTTGTTCGAGCCGGTGCGGGTGTCGTCGGTCCATCCCTGGCACGAGACCAACGGCGCGACATTCATGCTGGCCGGCCAGTGGATCCGCCCCGATCACTACGGAGACCCGGCCGGCGAGGTGCGCAACACGCGGCAGAACGTCGGCATCATGGACGTCACCCCGCTCGGCAAGCTCGATCTCCGCGGCCCCGACGTTCCGAAGCTGCTGAGCCACCTCTACACCAACAAGTGGATGAAGCTGGCGGTGGGTTCGGTGCGTTACGGGATCATGTGCGCCGAGGACGGGGTAGTCCTCGACGACGGGATCACCGGACGGCTCGGCGATCAGCACTACATGATGACCACCACGAGCTCCGGCGCCGCGACGGTGTGGGAGTGGGCCGAGAACTGGCTCCAGACCGAGCATCCCGAGTGGCGGGTACACGTCACCCCGGTTACGTCCGGGTACACCAGCATCAACGTGGCCGGTCCCCGGTCGCGGACGCTCATGCGGCGCCTGGCGGGAGATGTCGACCTCGATCCGGAGGCCTTCAGGTACATGCAGGTGCGCACCGCGACGGTGGCCGGCATCCCGGATTGCTTCATGTGGCGTATCGGCTTCACCGGGGAGCTCTCCTTCGAACTCCACGTTCCCGCCGGCTACGGCCTGGCCGCGTGGGAGGCGCTGCTGGAAGCTGGCGAGGATCTCGATATCAGGCCATTCGGCGTGGAGGCCCAACGCATCATGCGGCTTGAGAAGGGCCACTTCATCGTGGGCCAGGACACGGATGGGCTTACAAAGGCGCCGGCCGTGGGGCTGCGGCACCTCATCAAGCTCGACAAGCACGACTTCGCGGGCAAGCCCGAGTTGGCCTGGGCCCTGGAGGACCCATCGGCGCCCGTGCTGGTGGCCATCCAACCCGGCCACGGCCGGATCGTGCCTGAAGAGGCTGCCCAGATCGTGCGGCCCGGCACCGACGAGATCATCGGCCGGATCACCTCCTCGCGCATGTCCCCGTCCCTGCACCGCACGGTCTGCCTCGGCCAGGTGCTGCCAGAGGTCTCGGACCCCGGTTCCGAACTCATTGTGGTCATGCTCGATGGCAGCCGGATCACAGCCCGGGTGATGGAACACCATGCTCACTTCGACCCGGATGGACTGCGGGTCCGTGGCTGAACTCCCCACTTTCGAGAGTCCTGTCAGCAGGAGCTTCGTATCCGATGCGGGCGCATCGATGGAGCCCCGCCAGCCCGGCGCGGTGCTGACCCTCCATGATGTCTCTGCTACCACCAAGATCATCGTGAGAGCCGGACCCGAGACGGTTGCCCGCCACCAGTTGGACGCTTCCTTCGGCACCAGCCGGGTCGAGGAGGATGTGCTCGTCATCGGCCAGCGCCCGGACGAGTGGATCATCCTGGGTCCGGCCGCTGCCAGCCGAGCCCTGGTCGACAGGTTGGACCGTTCCGGCCATGTCAGCGTGATCGATCACACCCACAGCCGCGCCCTGTTCCGGCTGACCGGAGCCAAGGCGTCTTCGGTGCTGGAGAAGCTGTGCAGCCTCGACTGGAACGACCACATGACCCCCGACGGCGCAGCCGTGTCCGCCTCGGTGGCGAAGGTGACCTGTGACATCGCCCGCAACGACGTGAACGGAGTCCGCTCCTACCTGATCTCCTGCGACCGGTCCTACGGCCAGTACCTGTTCGACGCCATTCTCGACGCCCGCCACGAGTTCGGTGCCGACGCTCCTGTGGACGGAGCCGGCTGAGACGTCAGCGCTTGCGCCTGGCGCCGGGGATCCAGTCGGTGCCGGCTACCGGTACCTGGGCCATGGCGGCGGCTTCCACGGTGAGGGCGGCCAGGTCCTCCGGTTCGAGGTTGGACACGTGGGACTTGCCGCAGGCCCGGGCGATGGTCTGGGTCTCCATGGTCAGCACCTGGAGGTAGTTGGCCAGGCGGCGCCCCCCGATCACGGGATCGAGGCGGGCGGTCAGCCGAGGGTCCTGGGTGGCGATGCCGGCCGGGTCGGTCCCGTCCTGGAGGTCGTCCCAGAAACCCGCTGCCGAGCCCAGCTTGCGGTACTCGTCGTCATAAGCGGGATCGTTGTCGCCGAGGGCGATCAGCGCCGCGGTGCCGATCGAGACCGCATCCGCCCCGAGCGCCAGGGCCTTGGCCACGTCGGCGCCCGATCGGATACCTCCCGACGCGATCAGCTTCACCGAGCCGCGGTGCACGTCGAGGTCCTGGAGGGCTCGGGTGGCTTCGGGGATGGCGGCGATGGTGGGTATGCCCACGTGCTCGATGAACACGTCCTGGGTGGCGGCCGTGCCCCCTTGCAGGCCGTCGACCACCACCGCGTCGGCGCCGGCCTTGACGGCCAGGGCCGTGTCGTAGAAGGGTCGGGCCGCACCGATCTTGACGAAGATCGGGACCTGCCAGTCGACGATCTCGCGAAGCTCGTGGATCTTGATCTGCAGGTCGTCGGGTCCTGTCCAGTCGGGATGGCGGCAGGCCGACCGCTGGTCGATCCCGGAGGGCAGCGTGCGCATCCCCGCCACCCGCTCGCTCACCTTCTGGCCGAGGAGGATGCCGCCCCCGCCCGGCTTGGCGCCCTGGCCCACCACCACCTCGATGGCGTCGCCTCGGCGCAGGTCGTCGGGATTCTGCCCGTATCGTGAAGGGAGGTACTGGTACACGAGCTTCGATGAGTGCTCCCGCTCCTCCGGCAGCATCCCACCGTCCCCGCTCGTGGTCGAGGTGCCCATCGCGCTGGCGCCCCGGCCCAGTGCCTCCTTGGCCTGGGCGGACAGCGAGCCGAAACTCATGCCGGCGATGGTGATGGGGATGTCGATCCGGAGGGGTCGGGCTGCCCGCTCCTCGCCGATGACGAGGTCGGTCCCGCACGACTCCCGGTAGCCCTCGAGGGGGTAGCGTGACATGGACGCCCCGAGAAACACCAGGTCGTCGAGGATGGGCATCTTCCGCTTGGCGCCCCATCCCCGGATCCGGTAGACACCGGTGTTGGCCGCCCGGTGGATCTCGGCGATCACATGGCGATCGAAGGTGTACGACTCGCGCAGGCGCCAGCTGTCTCCGGGGCCGCTCATCCGGCTCTCCTCGCTACTTCGGCGTCGATGTCGTCGATGTGGAAGTTGTACAGGTTGCGGGCCGATCCGTAACGCTTGAAGTCCACCGGGTCGGCCTCCATCCCGGCCGCGTCGAGCAGGCCGGCGACGGTCCGGACGTGTTCGGCGCGCATGTCCTTCTCGGTGGCGTCCGCTCCGAGGCTCACCACCTCGCCCCGCACGTAGAGGTTGGCTTCGTATACCGAGTCGCCGAGATCGGCGCCCGCGTCACCGAGTACGACCAGGTTCCCGGCCTGGGCCATGAAGGCGCTCATGTGGCCCACGTTGCCGCCCACCACGATGTCGGCGCCCTTCAACGAGATTCCGCACCGGGCCCCTGCGTTGCCCTCGATCACGACCAGCCCGCCGTGGCCGGTGGCACCCGCCGACATGGTGGCGCTGCCGCTGATGCGCACGGTTCCCGACATGATGTTCTCGGCCAAGCCGGTGCTGGCGTTGCCGTCCACGTACACCGATCCCTTCTGGTGCATGCCGGCGCAGTAGTAGCCGACCGAACCGTGTACCTCTACGGCGATGTCGGCGTCGATGCCGCACGCGACCGCATGGGCCCCGCGCGGGTTCAGCACCCGGAACGAGCCTTGCCGGGCCTGGTGGAGCGTCCGGTTGAGGTCGCGCAGCGGTGTCTCCGCTAGGTCGACCGTGGTGACCGGGTGCGGTGTGCTCACGCAGCCCTGGTCCACGTGTAGATGACGCCCGGCGCCGGCTCCCACACGGTGGCGTGGCCGGAGTCGGGAAGGTGGGTGATGGCCCGGTACTCCGAGGACATGGCCACCCAGTCGTCGGTCTCGGCGACGATCGCCGGCTTGCAGGCGATGGGGTCCCTCAGGATGGCGAAGCCGTCCTCGATGCCGATCGCGAACGTGAAGAACCCGTCCAGGGCCAGCAGGGCGCGCTCGAGGGCCTGCTTCAGGCTGTCGCCTTCCCGGAGCCGCCACGCCAGGTAACCGGCGGCGACTTCGGAGTCGTTCTCGGTCTGGAACATCTCGCCCTGCCGCTCGAGCCGGGTCCGGAGCCAGTTGTAGTTCGACAGGGATCCGTTGTGGACGAGGCAGGTGTCGGCTCCGGTGGCGAAGGGGTGGGAGCCGTTGGTGGTGACCGCCGACTCGGTCGCCATCCGCGTGTGGGCGAGGGCGTGGGTTCCGGAGCGGGAGCGGAGGTCGTAGTTGATGGCTACCAGATCGGGATCGCCGACCGCCTTGTATATCTCGATCTGGGTTCCATAGCTGAGGACATCGAGTTCGGGGGAGTTGTCGATCAACCACTGGCGGGCCCGGCTGCCGTCGCCCGCGGTCTCGAGAACGGCGTGATCCCGGATCGGCCGGACCGACACTTCGGCCTCCAGAACGTTCTCGAGGTCGGCCCCGGTCCGGCTCCAGTCGGGCCTCTGTCCTTCCGCCAGCACGGTTATGCGGGTCGTCCCGGCTCGACCCTGGTCGTAGACGGCGAAGCCGGCGCTGTCGGGGCCGCGGTCACGCATCTCGTGCAGCATGCTGGCAGTGAGTTCTCCCAGCCTCGGCTGGAACCGTTCGGTCTTCAAGAAGAGGCCGACGATGCCGCACATGGTGCCCTCCCGATCGGATCGCCCCAGCACCGCGGGGCTAATGTAGCCTCGCACACTACTAGCGAGGTCCCGTTTCCCAGCAGCCCTCGCCGGGGTTCCGTAGCTGTCTCGATTGCCGGGAAGCTGCCTGCCGGGAAGCTGTCTGAGGAGGTTGACGTGGGCTCAGTGGAGGACATCCGGTCCCGAATCGAAGCGGATGGCGTGGAGTTCATCTACGCCATGTTCGTGGAGATGCACGGCAAGCCGTGCGCGAAGCTGGTGCCCGTCGAGGCGCTCGACGGCCTGATGGCCGACGGCGCCGGGTTCGCAGGTTTCGCGGCCGGTCCCATGGGCCAGGACCCTTCCGCGCCCGACATCCTGGCGATACCGGACCCCGCCTCCTACACCCAACTCCCTTGGCAACCGAACGTCGCCGTCATGCAGTGTGATCCCACCGTGGAGGGCGAGCTGTGGCCCTACGCCCCCCGGGTCATCCTGCGCAATGCCCTGGACTCGCTGGCGGAGCGCAACCTGGTCCTCAAAGCCGGTTTCGAAGCCGAGTACTCCATGGTGGCTCGTGGCGATGACGGCACGATCCGGGTTGCCGACCCGCTCGACACCGATCCGCGACCCTGTTACGACGCCCGCCTGCTCACCCGCATGCTGCCCCATCTGACCGAGGTGTCGAAGCACATGAACGCCATGGGTTGGGAGAACTACGCCAACGACCACGAGGACGCCAACGGCCAGTTCGAGCAGAACTGGAAGTACTCGGATGCCCTGACCACAGCCGACCGGCTCATCCTGTTCCGCTTCATGGTCCATACGCTGGCCCAGCGGGACGGGCGCTTTGCGACCTTCATGCCCAAGCCGTTCGCCGACCGGACCGGGAACGGGCTCCATGCCCACATGAGCCTGTGGACCGGGGACACGGACGAGCCGCTCTTTCCCGCCGGTGATACGGATAGCAAGGGTCTGGGTCTCAGCGAGCTGGCCTACCAGTTCACTGCCGGCCTGCTGGCCAATGCCGAGTCGCTGGTGGCGGTGGCGTGCCCGATCGTCAACTCGTACAAGCGGATGGGTGTCGGCGCGCCCACCTCCGGAGCGACCTGGGCGCCCGCCTACGCGGCCTACGGTGGCAACAACCGAACCCACATGATCCGGGTACCCGAGCCGGACCGGATCGAGATACGGCTCCCCGACGGCGCCGCTAACCCCTACCTGTTGTTCGCCGCCATCCTGGCCTGCGGTCTCGACGGTATTGACAACGGGATGGACCCGGGGGACCCGAATACCGACAACCTCTTCACCCTCTCGAGCGACGAGGTAGCGGCCCGGGGTATCAAGACGCTGCCGCCGACGCTGCTGCACGCGGCCGACAACCTGACGGGCAATGACGTGCTGCGGGCCGGCCTGGGTATGACAGCCGACGGGCCCTACAGCGACTACTTCGCGGCGGTCAAGCGGCAGGAGTTCCTCGAGCACCACCATCAGGTGACCCGATCCGAGGTGGACCAGTACCTGACGCTGTTCTGACCGGCTCCGCACGATCTCCCCGGGGTGTTGTCACCGGACTTGAACCAGACAACTCCAACTTCCGAGCATGTGGCGTGAGGTTGACATCAAGATGGCGGTGACATGGGCGGACTTCGAGCGCGCCGAGCCGGGTCTGGCAGCCCTTGTCCAGGAAAGATTCGAGAGCCACCGTCATGCGGTGATGGCGACCCTGCGGAGTGACGGGGCGCCACGGCTCTCGGGTATGGAGACCCCCATCCGGGATGGACACCTGTGGCTGGCGATGGACACCGTCTCGCACAAGACGTCGGATCTTCGCCGAGACCCGAGGTTCTCGATACACAGTGCGCTCGACGGTGAGGAACTGTTGTTGGGAGATGCCAGGGTCGAAGGACGAGCCCTGCCGGCTCGGGACACGGACGTGGCCCTCTTCATCCAAGGTCATCGCTTTACCATCGATGATCCCTCGACCATGGCGCTGTTCACGGCCGACATCAGCCGCGTGGTCCTCGTTCGAGTGGAGGATCGGTTCCTGGTAGTGAGTGCTTGGGCGCCGGAGGACGGGCGAACCGAAACTCGCTTACCCTGACCTACTCGGAGTGGTCCCGCCCCGTCCCAGGCGGCGCTGCGGGTGCCTCCGCCTTGGTCCTGGATCGACCACGGACTATCCGTGGAGATCCCCGTTGGCGGCCAGAGCGACCAGGGCGCTGTTGACCACCTGGTCGGCCCGCAGACCGAACCGCTCGTACAGCTCCGGGATCGTCCCCGACTCGCCGAAGTCGTCGACCCCGACCGGGACCACCCGCTGCCCGTACACGGAGCCCAGCCAGGCCATGGTGTGTGAGGCTGCGTCGTGCACGGTGACGATCGGCGCGCGCCGGAGCCGGGGCGGGATGAGGGTGGCGAGGTGATGGTCGTCCGTCGGCGGGGTGAGCCGGGACCGTGATCGACGCAGGGTGCGGATCCAGCCGGCGTAGAGGCGGTCCGGGCTCGTGATCGAGAGCACCGAGGCGCCGACTCCCTCTTCCTCCAATTCCTCGGCCGCCGCCACGAGTTCCGGCATCACCGAGCCACTCCCGGCTAGGACCACCGGGACGATGGAAACGTCCGACGGGTCCCGGAGCCGGTAACCGCCCGCCACCACGTCGGCGCGGGCACGGTCCTCTCCCATCGAATCCAGTACCTTCCGGAAGGGGCCCTGGTCGATAGGCCGGGTGCTGAGGCGGAGGTAGGAGATGGCGCCGCCGGGATCCGACAGCCGATGGAGGGCATCGATCAGCAGCCATTCCAGGCTCTGGGCGTAGGCGGGTTCCACGAATTCGACGCCCGGCAGTTCCATCCCCACGGATGGTGTGATGGTCGATTGGTGGGCGCCGCCCTCGGGGGCGAGGCTGATCCCGGAGGGGGTGCCCACCACGACGAACCTGCTGCCGCTGTAGGTGCCGTAGATGAACGCATCGAGACCCCGGAGGACGAACGGGTCGTACACGGTGCCTATGGGCAGCAGCATCTCACCGTGGTGATCGTGGGAGAGTCCCAACTGGCCCAACAGCATGAACAGGTTCATCTCCGAGATCCCCAACTCGATGTGGTGCCCATCCGGACCCGGCTTCCAGCGCAACAGCGTCTCGGTGGCCGAGTAGTCGGGCCGGTGCTCGGGGGAGAAGACCCCGGCCTTGTTGATCCACCCTCCGAGGTTCGTCGATATCGCCACGTCCGGAGACGTGGTCACCAGTCGTTCGGCCACCCCGTCGACGTCGGCAAGCCTCGCCAGCACCCTGCCGAAGGCGTCCTGGGTGGAGACCGGCCGGGCCGTCGTGGCCGTAGGGCCGAACGTGCCGATGCCGGCCGGGAGGGGCAGGACGGGGCGGGGTGGCGTAGGCAGGTTGTTGATCTCCCCGCCCACTCCCTCGCACACCCGGCCGGCGGAACTGTCCGGATCGAACCGGTCCCACTCGGTCTCGGGGGTCAACCCCACCCTGGAGCGCAGATCGTCGATCTGGGACGGGCTGAGGAGGGCCGCATGGTTGAGCGGGTCGCCGGCGAACGGGAGGTCATAGCCCTTGACCGTGTAGGCGAATACGATGCTCGGCCGGTCCCGCTCCGAGTCACACTCCCGGAAGCACCTGACCAGTTCCACGAGGTCATGGCCACCGAGATCGTGCACCACCGAGGGAAGGTCCTCGTCACTGACACCGGCGATCGACTCTGCCACGCCTCGGGCGGCGCCCTCGAGGAACAGCTCGCGGAGGTCGGAGCCGCGCAACCGGAACAGGCTCTGGTAGTGCTCGTTGGACATCCCGTCTATGTGCTGACGCAGCACCGCGCCGCCGGGCAGGTCGAAGACCTGCTGGAGGCGCCTCCCGTATTTGGCCTGGGTGACGTGCCATCCGGCCGCGGCGAAGGCACTGGCCATCCGCCCCACCGCAATGTCCGGCACCACCCGGTCGAGGCTCTGACGGTTGGCGTCCACCACCAGCATGACGTTGCCCAGGCCGGCCAGGGCAGGCTCCGCTACCGCCTCCCACACGTTGCCCTCGTCGAGTTCGGCGTCGCCCACCAGCGCTATGAAACGGGCCGGATCACGCGGGCCGAACTTGGTGTCGACATATCGCCGGGTGGCCGCCGAGAACAGCGGAGCCACCGCCCCCAAGCCGACCGAGCCGGTCGAGAAGTCGGCCACGTCGGGGTCCTTGGTGCGGGACGGGTAGGCCTGCAGGCCGCCCAGCCGGCGTAGCCGGGTGAGGTAGGAGCGGTCCAGTTCGCCGGTCAGGTACTTGATAGCGTGGTAGACGGGCGACGCGTGGGGCTTGACCGCCACTTTGTCGTCGCCGCCGATGTGGTTGAACCACAGGGCGGTCATGACCGAGACGATCGAGGCGGACGATGCCTGGTGACCTCCCACCTTGACCTCGGTGCTGCGGTCGCGGTTGACGTAGTCGACCATCCGTACGGCCAGCCACAGGACCCGCTGCTCGATCTGTCTTAGAGTCCCCTCGTCAACCATGGGCTACTGGTTCTCTGGCTCCCAGTTCGAGCCTGCCCTGGTCAACCTCCACCCCAAGAAGCTCATGTAAACAATCCCGCCGAGCGACATGCCTGCGAAGGCGGGCGCCAGCGCCAACTCCAATGTGTTCGAATGCCACGCGGCGATGAAGAGCCCGAGCGCCGCCACGGCCAGCACCGCCACGATCAAGTTCAGCACGGGGGGTATGCGCAAGGGCTCAGGCCGTAGGGCCAGTCCCAGCGCCATGATCGCCGCTCCGGTGAAACCCACAACTATGGAGGTGAATTGCAGCCCGAACACCAGGCGCTGCATCTCGTGGGCCGATCGGAGCCACTCCTGTGCCTGCTCCCCGCTGGTCTCCAGCGCCGCCACTCCCAGACCGGTGATCATGTAGTCGAGGCCTCGCATCACCATCTGCAACACCAGGCCGAAGACCATCCCAAGAAGACCGAGTTGCGCCAGGGGGTCGGTGTGCCGTCGCAGGGTCAAGAGGCCATGAAACATGAGCAGGCCGCCAAGCAGGATCAAGAGAGGGGCGGTGTAGGAAAGCTCCTGGTTGCGCGCCATCGCCAGCGTGAGGTCGGTGAGGTTCGTGCTGGGCACGGTGTCGACCGCGCCGCGGCCCGGCGAGAGCGCATAGCCCACCGCCACTGCCGCAGTCCCAAGCAGGAGAGACCAGCCGCCGAGCTGCCTTTCGGTCAAACGCATCGTAGAGCCCACGTTACTCATGAGGTCAACGGGGCACTAGTGGCTCACTATCGGCTCAGCGTCAGGAGCCGCTGATGGGCGCCTTTCGGCGGGTCTCGGGCCGGTGGCCGGTGATCCCCGAAGTCCCCTCCCCGAACTTCGGCTATTCCCTCACCATCCCTCCGGCTTCTCGGTGACCGGGATGCCGCTCGGGTTGATGCGTAAGGAGCTAAACGGGGCTCAGCTGATGATCGGCCAGCAACTCGTAGGCGCGAATCAGTGCAGAATGATCCCATCCGGCGCCGCCCTGAGCTGCACAGGCATCCATAAGATCCCGGCATACCGTGGTCATCGGCGTTGCAACCCCCAGTTGCTCCGCCTCAGCCAGCGCCAGGCCCAGATCTTTCTGGTGAAGTTCGATGCGGCCGCCGGGCTTGAATGCACGGTCGATCATGCGTTGACCGTGCACCTCCAGGATTCGGGAGGATGCGAAGCCGCCCAGCAGTGCCTCTCTGACCCGTACCGGATCCAAGCCCGCTTTGGACGCCAGCACCAGCGCCTCGCTGACCGCGGCGATGTTGATGCCAACGATCATCTGGTTGGCGACCTTGCACAACTGGCCCGCGCCGGCTCCACCCACCAGCGTGACCGTCCGGCCCACCACGTCGAAGAGGGGTTTGACCCTCTCGTAAGCGTCCCGGTCACCGCCCACCATGATTGACAGGGTCCCGTCCCTGGCGCCCATGTCACCACCCGACACCGGTGCGTCCAGGTATTCGCAACCGAGTCTCCGGATACGTTCAGCGAACACCTTGCTGGCGGACGGCGAGATCGAGCTCATGTCCACCACCACTTTTCCCGGACTCAAACCGGCTGCCACTCCCTGCTCCCGGAATAGAGCGTCTTCCACCGCCGCTGTGTCGGGAACCATCGTGAACACCACGTCTGAGGCTTCGGCCAGCGCCGTGGCCGACTCCACCAGTACGGCGCCGGCATCGAGGAGTTCCTGGGGAGGAGCGGCTCGGTGCCTGACGATGAACAGTTGATGTCCGGCTTTCTGGAGGCGACGGGCCATCGGCCGACCCATGATCCCGGTGCCCACGAACCCGATTCTCATCGTTGCCCCTCCTTCCGAACTCGGCTAGGTGAGCAGGCCCTCCATCACCGAAGCAGCTGCCGCCCACTCCCTCAGGCGGGTGAAAAACGCCCGCGCGGACCTGTCGTCATCAGCGAACAGTAACCGGACAGGTCGGGTGTGACCGGCCGCCTCGGCGGTAAGATCGTCCGGCAGCCTGAACCGACGACCTAAGGATGCGAGATGGCACTGCCCAGTATCAGCGAGTTAGTGAGCCTCGAAGGGAAGTGCGCCATCGTCACGGGGGCGGCGCAGGGCTTCGGTGCTGCCATATCGCGCCGTCTCGGCGAAGCCGGCGCAACGGTTTTCGTCGCTGATAGGAATGTGGAGGGCGCCGAGCAGTCGGCGCAGCGGTTGAGAGGTCTCGGATGCGATGTTGTCGCGCAAAGCGTCGACATTGCCGACCGGGACAGAGTGGACGCGCTGGTCGAGGCTGCGGCGGAGCGGGCCGGCCGGGTGGACATACTGGTCAACAACGCCGGTATCTTCTCGAACTACTACTTCTCGAACATGCCGCCCCATGAGTTCGCCGACACGGTCTCGGTCAACGTGGTCGGCACGTTCCAGATGGCCCAGGCGGTCACCCAGCGGATGATCGCCGACGGCCAGGGTGGTTCCATCGTCAACATCGCGTCGGTCGACGCGTTCAACACCTCTGCCGAGGGCCTGTCGCACTACACGACGTCGAAACACGCCATCGGGGGGATGACCAAGTCGATGGCTATCGAGCTGGCGGCCCACAACATCCGGGTCAACGCCGTGTGCCCGGGCGCGGCCATGACGGAGGGGGCGATCGCCCTTGTAACCGCGGGCGCGCCGGAGGGGATCGACGTGGAGGCGCAGTGGGACGGCATCAAGGAGAGGACCCCGCTCGGCCGTCTTTGCGATCCGGACGACGTTGCGCGGGCCGTGCTGTTCCTCGCCTCCGACATGGCCGCCTTCGTGACCGGGGCCTTCCTCGTGGTCGACGGCGGCATCCTGGTCCAGCCTCTCGAGGGCTACGTTCCCGCGTCCGGTCACTGACCGGCCGCCGGTCATGAAGCGGCTCTGATGGGCAGAAGGATCACCGCCGCGGAGGCGTTCGACGTCAGGTTCCCCACCTCCTTGGAGCTTGACGGGTCGGACGCGGTCCACACCGATCCCGACTATTCGGCCGCATACGTGATTCTCCGTACGGACGCCGGTGATGGCCTCGAGGGCCACGGGTTCTGCTTCACCCTCGGTAGGGGGAACGAGATCGAGGTGGCTGCGCTCGAGGCGCTCGCACCGCTGGTGGTCGGTCTCGACCTGGCCGAGATCGTGGCCGACTCGCGGTCCTTCTCCCGCCTCCTCACCCAGGATTCCCAGATGCGCTGGCTCGGTCCCGAGAAGGGCGTCGTCCACATGGCCGCGGCGGCCATCACCACGGCCGTCTGGGACCTCGCCGCCAAGGTGGCGGGCAAGCCCTTATGGAAGTACCTGGCCGATCTCTCGCCGGAGGAACTAGCGGCGATGGTGGACTACCAGTACCTGTCGGACGTGCTCACCGAGGACGAGGCGGTCGAGATGTTTCGTCGTGCCGAAGGCGGTAAGGCGGCCAGAGAGCGCCTGTTGCTGGAGCGAGGGTATCCGGCGTACGCAACGAGCCCGGGGTGGCTGGGCTACTCCGACTCCAAGCTGGTGCGGCTGTGCCGTGAGGCGGTCGATGACGGCTTCACGCTCATCAAGCTCAAGGTGGGCGGTTCCATCGAGGACGACCAGCGGCGCCTGCGGCTGGCCCGCGAGGCGGTGGGGCCCGACGTGCTGATCGCCGTGGACGCGAACCAGAAGTGGGACGTGGGGGAGGCCATCGAGTGGATGGGCGAGCTGGCGTCGCACTCCCCCTACTGGATCGAGGAGCCCACCAGCCCGGACGACATCCTCGGCCACGCCGCCATCCGGCGGGCGGTCGCTCCGATAAAGGTCGCCACGGGCGAGGCGGTTCAGAACCGGGTCGTGTTCAAGCAGCTACTCCAAGCCGGAGCGATCGACATCATGCAGATCGACGCCACGAGGGTGGCCGGGGTGAACGAGAACATCGCCAACCTCCTGCTGGCCGCCAAGTTCGGGGTCCCGGTAGTGCCGCATGCGGGAGGGGTGGGGCTGTGCGAGCTGGTCCAGCATCTGGCGATGCTCGACTTCATCGCCATCGGCGCCGAGATGGAGGGACGATCCATCGAGTTCGTCGATCACCTGCATGAACACTTCGTGGATCCGGTGGTCGTAACCGATGGGTCCTATGTCGCCCCGAGCCGGCCAGGATTCAGTTCCCAGATCCGGAGGGCGTCACTCGACGAGTTCCGCTATCCGACAGGTCCTGCCTGGCGCGGGACGACCGCGCGATGAGAGCTGCAAATGCCTCGACCCCGGCTGAGCCGGGGTCGAGTCGGGAGGACGGTGGGTTGCGGTTCTACGAACCTCCGCCCTCGGAGCCGTGACCCTCTCCGCTTCCTTCACCGCCTGATCCTTCGGAACCCTCGCCGGTCCCTTCGCCTCCGGTTCCCTGGTCGGTGCCCTGGGTGCCCACTTCGGCGTGGGCGACCCAGGTGTCGAAGGGTTGGGTGGTGGCGTCCAGGCGGACGTCCACGATCTCTCCGGGTGCTAGGTCGATGGGGGTTGTGGGTCCGAGTTCCACTCCGTTGGAGAGGTGGATCTCGATCCGGACGTTGGTCAGGGTGGTGTTGGTGGTGTTCTCCACCGTCCCGATGAAGGCGTTGGCTGCCGGGTCGTAGTTCATGATGAGCCGTGACCCGGCCCGGACCTGGTCGAAGGTGTCGTTGAGGCCGTACTGGGTGGTGTTTTCCTCACCGCCGCCGGCACCGGTCTCCGTACCCTCGCCGGCCCCTTCGCACCCGGTTCCCTGGTTGTCGGTTCCTTGGGTTCCTACTTCGGCGTGGGCGACCCAGGTGTCGAAGGGTTGGGTGGTGGCGTCCAGGCGGACGTCCACGATCTCTCCGGGTGCTAGGTCGATGGGGGTTGTGGGTCCGAGTTCCA
>JAPPGU010000031.1 GCA_028821265.1 bacterium
CCGAGGATGCTCCGTGGGTCTTCCTGGCGCAGCCGGACTTCAAGTTCGCCATGCGGGAGGATGTGGACGGGTTCGTGCTGTACCCGAACGCCATACCTCGCTTCGCCGACCTTTACCCGGCCGGCTGATCGAGGATTACCTAAGTGGTCTGTCACTAGGAGGGTGCGCGTATACCTATCCGCGCACCCTCTGAGGACAAGAACGAGAAACCAACAACCGAGGAGAGGGTATGCACCTCGCCGTTTACGTGCTCCGCCGGCTGGCTTACATGCTGGTGGCGCTATTCGGCGTGTCGCTGGTCGCCTTCGTGGTGACCAGGTTGCTACCCGGTAACCCCGCTTACATGATCGTGGGGGTCATGGCCGACGAGTCCACGGTGATAGCCGTCACCGAGCGGCTCGGCCTCAACCTCCCGATCCACGAGCAGTACTTCCGCTACATCCAGCAGCTGGCGTCCGGCGACCTGGGCGACAGCTGGCGGACCCGCAATCCGGTCACTACCGACATCGGGGCCCGCTGGCCGGCCACCATCGAGCTCGGCAGCGCGGCCCTGATCCTCGCTCTGGCCTGGTCGGTCCCCTTGGGGATCGTCTCGGCGTTGCGGAGGCGTTCCTTCTCAGATCGCCTGGCCAACGCATTGTCGGGCTTCGGAGTGTCGATACCCGAGTTCTTCCTCGGCATGATCCTCCTGCTGGTGTTCTTCGCGACGCTGGAGTGGGCGCCCCCCGCGCTCGGACGGACGCTGGGGGACGTCCCGCCCCACACGACCGGTTTCTACACGGTCGACGCCATCCTGGCCGGGGACTGGGAGGCGTTCAAAGCAGCCGCAGTGCAGATGATCCTGCCCGCGGTGACGCTGGCGGTGACGGTGGGAGCGCCCATGGTGCGGGTCACCCGCGGGTTCATGCGCGAGACGATGGCCTCGCATCACATCCGATCCGCCCGGGCGCTAGGGGTGCCAGAGCGATCGATCGTGCTCCGCCACGCACTCCCCAACGTGCTGCTTCCCGTCTCCACGATGGGGGCGATCATGTACGGCTACCTGCTGGGCGGGACGGTGCTCGTCGAATTCGTGTTCGCCCGACCCGGCATCGGCAAGTACGCCATCGACTCCATCAGCGAGTCCGACTTCGCCCCGGTGCTGGCCGCCGTCCTGTTGAGCGCCCTCTCATACCTGGTGGTGTACCTGATCATGGACATCCTGCACTTCGTGATCGACCCGAGGACCAGGACATGACCGCCCGGGCATTGCCGGACCGCAGGACGCCCACGCGCGGTCGGTCCGGGAGGTTGGTGCGCAAGGTGTTCCGGACGCCGGCCTATCTCTCCATGGCGATCATCGTGCTGGTAGCGCTCGTCGGACCCTTCCTCGTCAGGGACCCGCTGGGCTTCCTGGGCGGCACGCTGACCGCCCCTTCGGCCGAGTTCTGGTTCGGGACCGACCAGTTCGGCAGGGATATCTTCGCCCGGGTGGTTCATGCCGCTCGCCTCGACCTCTGGGTAGGCCTGATCGCGGCTGCGCTGGCGGTGGTCGTCGGGATGCCTCTAGGAGCCCTGGGCGCCTACCGGGGAGGCGCCTTCGACGCGCTGCTGCTGCGGGTCTCGGAGTCGTTCCAAGCCTTCCCCACGCTGTTGCTGGCCCTCGGGATCGTGGCCGCCCTGGGCCCCAGCATTCCCATCCTGATCATGGTCATCGCGATGGTGAACGTCCCCGTCTATCTTCGCCTCACCCGGAGCGCAGTGAAACCCCTGGTCGACTCCGACTTCGTGCTGGCGGCGCGGTGCGCGGGCAAGAGCCAGGCCACCATCCTGCGGCGCCATATCCTGCCCAACGTTTCGGAAATCGTGTTCGCCCAGTTCTCGGTGAACGTGGCGTGGGCAATCCAGATTCTGGCTGCCCTGAGTTTCGTCGGACTCGGAGTCAAGCTCCCGACCGCCGAGTGGGGCGCCATGGTGCGGGATGGCATCGACTACATGTACTACGGGCAGTGGTGGATCTCTCTCTTCCCGGGGCTGGCCATCCTGGCCACCGTCCTAACCCTCAACTACCTGTCCGACGAGATCAGGCACGGTGAACGCGACTCGATCGGGAACCGATGACCGGTAACCCCGCCTCCCCGGTGACCGAGACCCCTCCGCTGCTCAACATCGAGAACCTGACGGTCGGGTTCCGCACCGGCAGGGAGGTCGCGTCCATGCCGCTCCAGGGCGTGAACCTGCGGGTGCCACGCGCTACCCGCATGTCGCTCGTCGGGGAGTCCGGATCGGGCAAGAGCCTGACCGCGTCCGCAGTGATCGGGATGCTCCCCGGGGGCGCCGAGATCCTGCGGGGGTCGATCCGGCTGGACGGCGAGGAGCTGATCGGCGCCTCGAAGCAGCGCCTGCGCGATCTACGCGGCCCCCAGATCGCCATCATGTTCCAGAACCCCAGAGCCTCTCTCAACCCGGTACTGACCGTCGGAGGCCAGATCGCGGAGGTGATCCGCACCCACTCCGACGCCGGGCGCCGTGAGAGCCATCACAGAGCCATCGATCTGCTCGATCAGATGGGGGTTCCCGATGCCCGTCGGCAGGCCGGGGATTACGTCCACCAGTACTCGGGAGGGATGGCGCAGCGGGCTGCTCTCGCCATGGCGCTCTCCTGCCAACCCGATCTCCTGATCGCCGACGAACCCACCACGGGGCTCGACGCCACCCTCCAGCAGCAGGTTCTCGAACTGGTGGTGGAGCAGGTGTCGGACCGGGGTGCCTCGCTGCTGCTGATCACCCATGATATCGCCATAGCCCGCCAGACCTGTGAACGCACCGCGGTGATGTACGCGGGAAGGGTCATGGAGAGCGGACCGACTGCGTCGGTGACCTCCTCCCCCGCCAATCCCTACACCACGGCATTGCTGCGGGCCTTCGCCACCGTGGATGAGGGCCGGATGTACGCCATCCCGGGAACCGTTCCCACCCTCCTGGACCCGCTCGCGGAGTGTCCCTTCGCCGACCGCTGCCCGAACGCCGCAGAGGAGTGCCGTGACGGTGTGCCAGAGCTCCGCACCATCGCGGATCGGGAGGTGGCATGCGTGAAGGCATGACGTCCCCCCTCCTCGAGGTTCGGGACCTGGTCAAGGACTACATATCGCGCGACGCCAAGCTCCGCCAGCGGGTGGTGAGAGCGGTGGACGGCGTCAGCTTCGAGGTCTGGCCGTCCGAGACCTTCGCCATCGTCGGCGAGTCGGGATCGGGCAAGTCGACGGTGGGCAGGGTGATCCTCAAGCTGACCGACGCCACCGAGGGTCACGTGTCGCTGCTGGGCGAGGACATCCTGGATCTGGGCGAGAAGCATTTCCGGCCCATGCGGACGAACCTGCAGATGGTGTTCCAGGATCCGCTGGCGGCCTTCGACCCGAGGGCGACGATCCGGTCCAGCCTCCGCGAGTTCGCCGAGTTCGGAGGGGAGCGCACGCCCGCCCAGCAGGACCAGGCCATCGAAGACGCCATCCGCAACGTCGGCCTGTCTCCCGAGATCGCCGACCGGCGCCCGGCCGAGGTCAGCGGAGGCCAGCTGCAGAGGTTGAGCGTCGCCCGCTCCCTGCTGGTCGAACCCCGGTTGCTGTTCCTGGACGAACCCACCTCCTCCCTGGACGTGTCCATCCGGGGCCAGATCGTCAACCTGCTCACCGGTCTCCAGGAGACCGCACAACTGGCCTACCTGCTGGTGGCCCACGACCTCCGGGTGGTGTACGCCATGGCCCACCGCGTGGCGGTGATGTACCTCGGTCAGTTCGTCGAGATCGGCACCCGGGATCAGGTCTACCGCCAAGCCGCCCACCCCTACACCCGCGGCCTGCTGGAAGCCGCCCAGCTCGAGGAACCGGGCCACATGGGGGAGCCGGTACGCCTGTCCGGCGAGATCAGCACCGACCACCTGGGCTCGCCCGGATGCCGCCTGATGCCGAGATGTCCGTTCTCGGAGTCGAAGTGCGCCGAGCCCCAGCCGCTGCGGGAGACCCGTACCGGTCAGATGGTCCGGTGCTGGAAGGCTGTCGAAGCGCCCGTTTCCATAGGATTACCCGAGCCGCCCTCACCGGGCGATAGGAGTTAGCAACATGTACGTAGACCCGGTCACCGTCGAGGTGATCCGTAACGCCTTCATCTCGATCGCGTCCCAGATGAACAACAACCTGGCCCGCTCCGCCTACACCCCCATCATCTACGAGATGAAGGACTGCTCGGTCGGCCTCTTCGACGCCCGCGGGAACCTGCTCGGACAGGCTCCCGGGTTGCCCATCTTCCTCGGGAGTCTGGAAGCCGCCATCGACGTCACTCTCGAGCACATGGGCGGCCCGGAGAGCTGCCGGCCCGGTGATGTCTACGCGGTCAATGACAGCTACATGGTCGGCAGCCACCTCAACGACGTCAACGTGATCTCGCCCATCTTCCACAGCGGGGAACTGGTCGGGTTCGGCGCCACCAAGGCCCACTGGCTGGACATCGGCGCCAAGGATCCCGGCCAGGCGATGGACTCCACCTCCATCTACCAGGAGGGCTACCGGATCGCGCCCGTCCACCTCTACCGGGAAGGCAAGCCCGAACGGGGGATGCTCGACTTCCTGACCCGCAACAGCCGCCTTCCCCGCTCGATCTGGGGTGACATGCACGCCCAGATCGCCGCCTGCCGGACCGGCGAGCGCGGGCTTGCCGAGCTGATCGACCGCTTCGGGCTGGACACCGTGACCGCCGCCGCCGAGGTCATCTTCGACCAGTGCGAACGCCTCGATCGCGAGGCGGTGGCATCCATCTCTGACGGGGTGTACGAGACCGACGGCGAGATGGACAGCTGGGGACCGGGCGGTGATCCCGTGTACGTCAAGGTGGTGGTGACGGTGGAGGGCGAGGAGATCAGGGTCGACCTGGACGGGTCGGCGCCGATGACTCCCGGTTGCATGAACTGCGGACTGGCCCAGACCGAGGCGGCGGCCAATCTGGCCTTCAAGATGCTGATCAACTCCGACGTCCCGGTCACAGCAGGCACTTTCCGCAACCTCACGCTGAGCGCACCGGAGGCTTCCGTGTTCGACGCCCGGGAGCCGGCCGCCTGCCAGTACTACTACCCCCACCTCGGGATGATGATCGACCTGTTCATCCGGGCGCTGGCACCGGCGGTCCCCGAACGGGTGGTGGCCGGCCAGGCCGCCGACCCGATGAACGTCCTGTTCAGCGGCCCCAACCCCCGGACCGGCGAGGACTTCGTGGTGGGAGAGGCCACCGCGGTCGGCTGGGGCGCCTACCAGGGCGGCGACGGCACCAATGGGCTCATCAACTACGGCGGCGGCGACCTCAAGAACATCCCGGTGGAGGTCATGGAGTCCCGCTACCCGATCCGGGTCCACCAGTACTCGGTCTGGCCCGATTCGGGCGGCCGGGGCAGGTGGCGCGGCGGCCTGGGAGTGCTGCGGGACTACGAGGTGCTAGCCGACGACATAACCGTGTCGACCTGGTTCGAGCGCACCAGAACGCCCGCCTGGGGATTGTTCGGCGGCGAGGACGGGGCGGCCACCGACGTCATGCTGACCGTGGACGGGGAGACGGTCCCCCTGCTCAAGGCCAACCAGATTCCGGCGCCCAAGGGATCCCGCCTGCATGTGGCCACCGGAGGAGGCGGGGGCTACGGCGTGCCCGAGGAGCGGGACCCGGAACTGGCCGCCCAGGACGCCATCGACGGCTACGCGACCGGATAATGTCCGGCGCCCACGCCCCGACCCCTCCCCTCCGGATCCGGGGCGTGTCCTGGCTCGACACCGCCACCGGCGAGTCACAGGAGCGTGACCTGTTTATCCAGGACGGGGCCATCCTGGCCGGAGACAGCGGCGCGGGGAGAACCGTGGACGGCTCGGGCCTGCATGCCATGTTCGGCATGTGGGATTGCCATGCCCATGCCGGCGGACTCATGTACGACCCGGACGCCACCGGCTACTTCGAGGCGGCCCCCGACCGGACTATCAGGGCCGGCGAGAACTTCCGCCAGGCGGCGGAAATGGGTGTCACCGGGGTGCGGTGCGTCGACGAGGCCGATGACCTGGACCTGGCCTGGGGCCGGGCCTACGCCGCCGGCACCACGCTCGGACCGCGAGTGACGGGCGCCGGGCGGGGCGTCCGAACCACGGGCGGCCACGGCACCGCCTTCCCGCGGGTCTACACCCAAATGGGCGCCGAGTTGGTGGTCGACGGACCAGACGCCATGGCCCGGGCGGTCCGGCGCCAGGTTGAGCGGGGCGCCCATTGGATCAAGATCATGCTGACCGGCGGTTTGTACAGTCCGTTCGAAGCCGCCGACGAGGGCCAGTTCACCGAGACTGAACTGGCGACCCTGATGGAGGTGGCCAACCAGCGCCACATACCGGTGGCGGCCCACTGCGGGGGCAACGAGCCGGCCATCGCCTTCTCGGAGTTGGGCGGGCGCTCCATAGAGCATGGCTACATGCTCGACGAACGAGCCGCCGAGGTGATGGCCCGCAACGGCACCTGGCTGGTGCCCACCATCGGCGTGACCCATGACCAGGAGTACATCCAGAGCCAGGGCTGGCCGGAGCACGCCGCCAACCGGTCGCAGGAGTTGATGCCGGTCCACGCCGCCGCCCTCCAGGCCTGCATCGAGGCCGGCGTCCGGATCGCAGTAGGCGCCGACCTGAACCCGATCGGCCCGCGCTTCCACCGGGAACTCGAGATGCTGGAGAGGGCCGGCATGGACAGGCGATCGGTCCTCCACGCCGCCTCGGTCGGCGGGCGGTCGCTCAACGGCTTCGGCGACGCCTCGACACCGGATCCAGGTTCGGTAGCCGACCTGATCCTGGTGGAGGAGAACCCGATGTCGTCGCTGGAGACGCTCCGGGAACCCGTCCTCGTGGTCACCCACGGCAGAGTCGTCTACAGACGCTGACTCCGAGAATCCCCAGGTCGGGCGGACAACCTCGGTCCCGCTTGCGTGATCTCCGGCACCGGTTAGCCACAGGTGTTAGACTGGCTCGAAAGACAGCGCCGATTTGATCAGTCAGCTTGCGGGCGCTCTAGAAAACCAGCTAAAGCGACCGAGCGTTCCACAGGAACGGTTCATGGGGCCGCAGAAGCTGGGCGGCCCCTTTTTCGTGAAGGAGCCCTTCAGGGCATCGGCATCCTGGCGGAAGCGGAGGAGGCCGTGTCCTCATCGAACCCTGTTGTGAACACATCGCTCGATCAATTGCTCTCGGAGGCGCCCATCCTGGTGGCCGACGGAGGCTTGGGCACCAGCCTGTTCGCGTTAGGAATGCCGCCGGGCGCCTGTCCCGAGCTGCTGAACGTGGAGTGTCCGGAGATGGTGATGGAGGCACACTCGGGCTTCCTCGACGCGGGATGCGACATCATCCTCACCAACACGTTCGGGGGCAACCGGCGACGGCTCACCCTGCACGGACTCCAGGACCGGGTTGCTGAGATCAACCTGGCGGCCGTGGCGCTGCTCCGGCGGCTGGCCGGCCGTCTCGGGCGACCGGTCGCGGTGGCTGGAAGCGTCGGGCCCACGGGTGATCTACTGGCACCCCTCGGCCCGCTGGAGCATGACGCCGCCGTCGAGGTCTTCGGAGAGCAGATCGACGCTCTCGTGCGCGGTGGCGTCGACGTGGTCTGGATAGAGACCATGTCAAGCCGCGAGGAGCTGGAGGCGGCGTACGAGGCGGCCCGATCGTTCCGGACGCCGGTCGTGACCACGATGAGCTTCGACACCCACGGCCGGACCATGATGGGTTTTCGTCCCGAGCAACTGGCCGCCTGGAGCCGCGCCCAGGCCGTCCTTCCGGCGGCGGTCGGGGCCAACTGCGGCGTGGGAGCGGGCGACGTGGTGCTTGCCGTGAGCGAGTTGGCCAAGGCGGACCCGGGAACCGCCATCGTGGCCAAGGCCAACTGCGGCCTGCCCGCCTATACCGAGGGACACCTGGCTTATCCCCACGGTCCCGAGATCATGCCTACCTACGTCGAACTGGCGATTCGGGCGGGGGCGCGGCTGATCGGCGCGTGTTGCGGGAGCGGGCCCCGGCACATAGCCGCCATCAGGGAAGCGGTCGATTGCACGCGCTCCACCCGGAGGGTCACCCGCGAGGAGATCGCTCGCCGCCTACCCCACGCACCACGCCCGTCCCGTCCCGCCACCGCCCAACGCGAGCGCCGCCGCCGGGTCACCAGGACCTGAGCCGTCGGAGGGCACGGTCGGAGTCGGAGGAGGACACGACCGTTGGCGATCGCCCACGGCGGGTCGGGCATGTCACGAGGGCGACCCGGTTGGCTGTCTAGTCAGGATTCGGCCGGCCTGCAGTGCGGGCACGGGTCCGGGGCTCGGACGAGACTCGCCTTCAGCCGGGATGGGTCAGCGGGGATTGCCTCCAAGACCTCTCTGGCAAGTGACCGATACGTACACAGTCGCGCGAGCTTGCGTAGTGGGTTGAGACCGATCGACCTCTGCGCGGGCAGTTCGCTCTCGGCCACCACGAGGAACTCCCACTGGGAAGCCGTACGATGATCCGCGAATGCCCTGTCCGGCTCACCGTGCCATGCGAACACATAGACATCGGCAGACCGCCTGCCATCGGAGGGGAAATTGTGATACTCACCTCGGGAGCACCTCAACCAATCCCACTCGCGGATGGAGATGTCGAACCTCGGGCTCGCCTCCGTTTTGGCAGATGACGGTCCGGACCAGCTCTGCAGAGCGCTCGACTGCTTGACCTCGACCCGGGCACCGTCCGGATGCTCGACGTCCCATGCGTCCCAAGTTTCGGTGAGGCACCAGCGCGGGTCGGCGCTCTGCATGATCAATTCCACCAGGCACTCCACGTAGTCGGCCCGCTCGACATTGTTGATCAGTGGCCGGTCATAGACGTGTTCCGCCACCCTACGCATGACCAAATCCGAGATCTGTCGCTGCGTCACGAAGTCGTGGAAGGATCGGTCGCCCCACATCAGATGTCTCGCTTTCTCGGCCTTGATGCTCCGAGCCTATCGACCGGAGGGTTGCCGGCGCCCGCCTAGACTTGCGCCCGGAAATGAGCACCATCGCATTCGACCACCGCGCCCGACGTCTCGCCTTGGACACCGTGCTCGATGAGGCGGGAGTCGATCTGGTCTGGCTCCCGATAGGCGCCGACCTCGAGTACCTGACCGGCATCCAGCGGCGGGTGCCCACCTTCGGTGACGTCAACTACGCCCACGGGTGGGTGGCCGGGGCCTTCCTGGCTCCCGGTCGGGATCCCGCGTTCATCCTCCCTCGCAACTACGTCGAGTTCGACCTCCCGGAAGGGGTTCCGGGCGAGGTGGTGAGCGTGAGCGAGATGGACGACGGCCACGCCCTGTTCTCGCGGGTAGCCCGGTCCTTTACCTCACCACGCACGCTGGCGGTCGGCGCCCGCACCTGGGCCTCGGCCACGATGAACCTCCTGGAGGAGCTGCAGAATCCGCGGCTGGCCAACGCCAGCCGCCTGGTCAACCGTCTGCGGCGGATCAAGAGCCCGGATGAGCTGGAGTTGTTGCGCCGGGCCTGCCACGTGGCCGACGGAGCGATGGAGGAGACCAAGGCCCGTATCTCGAGCGGAGTCACCGAACTTGAACTGGCCGAGGAGGTGAACTACCACCTGCTTCGCCTCGGCTCCCGCACCTGGTCGTTCGACACCGCGGTGTGGGGAATGGGTCCGGGCGACGATCGGGACGCCAACGTCCGGCTCTCCCAGCAGGAGGTACGCCCGGGCGTGGGGTTGTCCTTCGACTTCGGAGCGGTGGTCCAGGGCTACTGCTCGGACTTCGGCCGCACCGTCCGGATCGGCGAGCCCGACGACGAGTACCGCCATGTGTACGAAGTGGTCATGGGCGCCCAGCGGGCGGGGATGAAGGCCGCCCGTCCGGGCGTGCTGGCCTCCGAGGTCCACCGGGCCACCAGGCAGGTAATCGTGGACGCCGGATACGGGGACTGGTTCCGCCACCGGACCGGCCACTGCATCGGTCTCGACGTCCACGAGGAGCCGTTCATCTCACCGGAGGACGACACCCCCCTCGAAGCCGGAATGACCTTCACCATCGAGCCCTCGGTCTTCTGGCCCGGCCGGGTTGGAGTCCGCGTCGAGGACATCATCCTCTGCACCGAGGAAGGCGGCGTCAAGCTCAACGAGCACCCCACCACCATGGCGGTCCGCGACTAACCCGGTCGGCTCCATCCCGCCAACCGATACGCAGACCAAATCACCTCCACCACTCGTACCCGCCGCAACCGCAAGACGCATGGTCACGTCCGCGTGTGCCGCTCGCCACCGTACGTTCCGCCACCTCGCCCTGTCACTTCTCTCGTGATGTATGTTATGATGCGTGTATGCGCACCACAATTGTAATCGATGACCACCTCCACGAGGAAGCTCGCCGGCTGGCCTTCGAGTCGAGGAGAACGCTGAGCGAGGTCATCAACGAACTGCTGGCCGAGGGCCTGAAGCGGATGACCCGCGCTCCGACTCGACGGCGTCTCGGGCAATTCCGCGGCAGCATCACGATCGCTGATGACTTCAATGAGACCCCCCCAGAGGTTCTGAGGGCTGTTGACGAGCCGCTCTGACGGTGAAACTGCTTCTTGATACGCATGTGCTTCTCTGGGCCCACGCTGCGCCCGAACGACTATCGGCCGAAGCGACTGACGTCCTTGAGGACCCATACAACGATCTCTTTGTTTCGTCCATCTCGGTGGCGGAGATCGAGATAAAGCGAAGACTCGGGAAACTGAGCCTGAGCCACAGTTGCCGCACGCTCACGGTACGACTCGGCGCGCAGTGGCTCGACCTCACCGCCGGCCATGCGATGGGTCTACGGACCCTTCCGGATCTGCATGCCGATCCTTTCGACCGGCTCCTCATAGCCCAAGCCCTCGCCGAGGATCTCACGCTGGTAACCGGTGACCGGAAGGTTCTCGCCTACCCGGTCTCGACGATCGTTGCTTAGGCGCTCAAGGCAGATCCGACGAGGCATCGTCCACGAGGTGAGACGGTCAGTCGGGCGACGCGGCGTACCAGGGGTCGATGACCTGACTGATGATCTCCCGGCGCTGGTCGGCCGGTAGGAAGGCACCCTCCATGGCGTTGGTGGTTAGCCGCTGCACCTCGCGCCAGGACCAGCCGAAGGCCTGGCAGCACCGGTCGAACTCGCCCGTCAGCGAGACCCCGCTCATGAGCCGGTTGTCGGTGTTCACGGTCACGCGAAAGCCCAGGTTGAAGAGCCGGCCGATCGGATGGGCGGCGATCGAGGGGACGGCGCCGATGTGGACGTTGGAGGTCGGGCATTGCTCTAGCGGGATCTTCCGGTCACGCAGCTCGGCGGCGAGCGAGCCCAGCGCACCGTCCTCTCCGATGTCGTCCACGATCCTGATGCCGTGGCCGATCCGCCGGGCCCCGCAGGTGTGAACAGCCTCCCGTATCGAGTCGAGGCCGTCCGCCTCGCCGGCGTGGATGGTGTACGGCATTCCAGCCCGGCGCAGCAGGTCGAACGCCGCTAGGTGATCGGAGGGCGGGTGACCGGCCTCGGCGCCCGCGATGTCGAACCCCACCACCCCTCGGTCCCGATACCTGAGCGCCAACTGGGCGGTCTCGAGGCTGCGGGAGGCGGTCCTCATGGCGCAGAGCAGCAGGCCGATCCTGATGCCGCGACTCTGGCTCCCGTCCCGGAACCCGGCCATCGCGGCCTCGACCACCCCGTCGAGCGACATGCCGCCCTCCGTGTTCAGCTCGGGCGCGAATCTCACCTCGGCGTACACAACACCGTCGTCCGCCAGGTCCTGGGCGCACTCGGCCGCCACCCGATACACGGCCCGTTCCGTCTGCATGACGCCGAGGGTGTGGCTGAACATCTCAAGGTAGAGGTCCAGGCTGCGGCGACGAGCGCCTTCCTGGATCCGGGCCGCCAACTCGCCCGGGTCGTAGGTGGGGAGGCCCCGGTAGCCGGTCTCCCCGGCGAGTTCGACGATGGTGGAAGGACGCAAACCCCCGTCGAGGTGGTCATGTAACACCACCTTGGGCGCCTGCCGCAGTTGGTCGGACTTCGGGCGACCGACAGGTTGGTAGGGCTCTGCAGGCATCCGGCGAGAATACCGGTCGTGAAGTCTGCCCGGCATCCGGACGCCGTTGCGAGCCAGACCGCTCGCAGGAAACCCGGCTAGCCGGCGTCCTGGGTGTGGCGGACGTGCTGGGGAGGACCATCCGGGGTAACCATCCGCCCGCCGCTCTCGCCCATCACCTGGCCCGCCTCGAACACGGTGCGCCCCCGTGAGATGGTGGTGAGCACCCTGCCCCTGAGCTCCATCCCGTCGTAGGCCAGGCCGCTCCCGCCCGAGCGGGCCAGGAACTCGGACGAACGAACCGTACGGGTGGTCTCGGGATCCACCAGTACCAGGTCGGCCTCCGAACCCACCGAGATGGTGCCCTTGCGCGGGTAGATACCGTACAGCTTGGCCGGGTTGGCGGTCATCACCTCCACCGCTCGGGCAAGCGGGAGGCGCCCGCTCAGGCCGGCATCCAGCATCGCCGGCACCAGCATCTCCAGGGAGGGAATCCCCTGCCCGGAGTTCGCATAGGCGGCGGCCGCCTTCTCCTCCGGCGTGAACGGGGCATGGTCGGACGCCACCACCGACAGCGAACCGTCGGCCAGCGCCTCCCAAAGGTAGGCGGGATCCTCTGCCGGGCGCAGCGGGGGCGCCACCTTCACGAAGTTACCGAACTGCGGGATGGCCGACTCATCGAGCAGCAGGTAGTGGGGGCACGACTCGGCGGAGAGATCGGCCCCAAGAGCCTGGGCCGCCTGGACCTCTTCCATGGCCAGGCGGGAGGTGATGTGGACGATATGGGCCGGCGCACCCAGATCCCGGGCGATCGTCGCCACCAGGCCCACCGCCACCGCCTCGACGAGCGGCGGGCGGGCCGGATGTCCGAACCGGTCCGTCTCCTCCCGGAAGATTTCGATCATCTGCTGGCTCTCGGAGTGAACGGCACACCTCAATCCGGTGCCCGCCACCGCGCGGAGACACTCGAAGATGCGCTCGGGAGCTCCTGCGCAGAGGCCCTCGAACTCGGCGACTCGCTCAGGAGGCGGGTGGTGGGTGAACAGCTTGAACGCGATCGCCCCGCATTCGGCCATCGCCTCCGCCCGGGCCGGATCGCTGAATCCGGCGCCCGAGTAGAGGGCGAAGTCGATCAAGCTCTCGGCCTCCCCGATCTCGCGGCGGGTCTCGAAAGCCTCCGGAGTACTGCACGGCGGGTTGGAGATCGGCATCTCGAACAGGGTGGTCACCCCAGAGGATGCCGCCGCCCGGGATTCGGAGGCGAAAGTGGCTCGCTCGGGATGGCTGGGCGCCCGGCAGTGGAAGTGGGCGTCCACCGCGCCGGGAATGACCAGCAGCCCCGAGGCGTCCATCTCCGCGCGAGCCGGGCCGAGGCCACCCTGCGGGGCGACCTCGACGATGCGATCCCCTTCTACGCCGACATCGGCCGGACGGGAACGGCCGTCGCTCACCACGACACCCCCGACGATCCTCAGATCGAGCATCGGTCAGCTCCCGGCCGTACCGGTGTCCCGTCGGCGGTCTGTCACTAGGCCCTGCGATATCCGATCTCGGGTCCGGGACCCCAGCGAGTGCCCATGCCCTCGATGTCCCGCCCGACCTGGGTGTAGCCGCCCTCGGAAGAGAAGGCCATCTGGCCACGCACGAAGACCCGTCTGACGTCCTTCATGTGGTCCAGCGAGTCCAGCGGATCGCCTCCCACGGCCACCACATCGGCGGTCTTGCCCGCTTCGAGACTGCCCAGTTGGTCCTCAAGACCGAGCAGCTTGATGCCCCGGCGGGTGATCGAGTTCAGCGCGTCCAGATTGTCGGGGCAGACCCCGATCT
>JAPPGU010000023.1 GCA_028821265.1 bacterium
AGGAACACCGCTGCCGACGCCATACCACACCGCCGTTCCACAGACAGACCACTAGTAGCGGAATCGGGGCGTGGGCGGGTTGATGGAGTATTCGACCACGCCGTAGCCACGCTCTCCGGTCTCGAGCACCTCGAAGTCGAAGAAGGGCTCGTAACAATCCAGGCGGGCCTCTGCGTCGTTCTCATCACGCATCAAACCGTTGCGAGTCTGGGCGTGCTTTCGGCCCGTCGCAATGGTGAGTTGCTCGTCGCCCAGATCGAACCGGATGTCGAACGACATGGCCGTGCGGCGATCGTCTTCGAGACGCGGCACGCATGAGGCGTCGACGATCGGTCGAGACCCCTCGGCGTCGCCGATCCATCCTCCCACCCGGTTGGCACCCTCAGGGAGCTTCCGGTCCGGATTCATCCAGCCGAACGCATTGAGGTGACGGTTCTCGAGCTGGATCGACGGCCAGAAGTGACCGAGAGATCGTTGTAGCGTCCGGTGATTGCGCGGCTCCCAGGAGCTGGAGCGCACGAATCGGTGGGTCCACGAGTGATCGCGGTGGGCCCATGAGTCGATGGCCCGTCGTTCGCCCTTGCGGGGACCTCCGAACGTCTCGAAGGAGCCTTGGCAGGAGAGCGCCTGCTCGTAGTGGCCTCCGTAGTCTTCATAGGCGGCGAGCGGATTGCCCCCCAGACAGTCGTCGTAGTCGAAGACTGCGAAACGGCTGCGATAGGTGAGATCGAATCCGAACTTGGGGCCGTCGAAACTCCAGTGGTACTTCTCGAAAGGCTTGTCCACTCGAAACGTGAGCCGTTGGTCCCCGATCGTCTCGAACACCGGATCGGCCTCGAGGGGTTGGCGTGAGGCCCATTGCTGGTGGACGCCGTCGATGACGTAGAAGGCGCTCGCTCGCACGTAGCCGTGACTCAGCGAGGCATGGATGTGGTTGATGCCGAAGACGTCCGCCTCGCGATCGACCACGGAAAACCAGAAGTTGTCGCTCCAGAGGTGCTCGTCCGGGGCGTCGGCTGGAGGGGCGTGGAGGTATTCATCTCGTTCCTTCAGCGCCATGCCATCTCCTGGAGAAAGGTCGGGCGCCCCGTGAAACGGAGCCCCAGCGCTTGCAATGCTTCCTGTAGGTTACGCCCGCCGTCTGCCACCGCCACGGTAAGGACTTCGAACGCCGCCTCCCATGCCGCCTCCAAGTCTGACACGTCGAGCGCTCTCGCCAGATCCGGCATGCCGCCGATGGCTCGCAACCGATCCACGGACCGGCGCAGCGCGCGGCTTGCCTCCTTGTCGTCGAGCAGGTGCGATCGCAGCGGTCCGCCGGTACCGGGGTGGCGGGCGATCTCGATACGTCTCGCAGCGCTCAGTATGGGCGCGTAGCGGCTCGGCCGCTTGGCGAGCCCGGGGGGAAGGGGAACGAGACCGTCCTCGAGCCAGCTCGCCAGATCCCACATGCCCGAGTTTCCTGCCTCTCCGATCGCCGCCAGCGCCACGCGGTCGGAATTCCCCGAAGCCAGGGCTGAGATCCCCCGCATCGAGGCCGTGTAAGACCTCCAGCGCTCGAGCCTGAGGTAGAAGGCCATCAGGGACTCGTCGACCTCTCGCCCCGATGCCCGCTGATAGAGAGCGACCGCCTCTCCGTCGATTCCTCCCCACGCGGAGAACTGGCGGGTGAATGCGATGTCGCACATCGGGTCGCCGGCCCAGGCTCGCTCCCAATCGAGCACTGCGCTGATCTCTCCGCCGTCATCCCACAGGATGTTGCCGATGCGGTAGTCCCCGTGACAGACAACGGGTTCGTCGTTGCCTCCCGGAAGGTTGCTCAGAAGCCACCGAAGGCCGATCTCGAACCCCGGGTGTCGCGCGGCGGCGGCCCGGCGGTAGTGCGCCACCTCGACGTCGATGATCGTTCGAATCGCCTCTCCCGTCGTCTTGACCGCGGAGAGCCGGGAGGGATCACCCAGACGATGGAGATCCCCGAGCGCCACAGCCATCGCTGCTCGACAGCGCTTTCTCTCGTGGAGCGGGAGCTCCTGCGAGCTGCGCAGTCTCGCTCCGGGGGCAACGGTCTGGACCTGCAGCGGCGCCCCGAACTGGGAAGGATGAGCGGCGACGAGCAGCACGTCCGGAGCAGGCACCGCCCCACGGGCAGCCCGGAGCGCTCGCCGTTCCACCTCGACGTCGTAGGGAGCGAGCGTTCCGCCTCGCGGAGCAACTCTCACCACTGCCTCGGGACCTGAGGCGGTCGACACGAGGTAGGTATCCCAGGAGTGCCCGCCCGCCATCGGCTCGACGCGCGCCGCTCGGAGCGAACGCCCGAGGGCCGTTTCGGCAGCTCGCACGATCTGGACCTCGACGGCCATGGCTAGGAGGGTACTGACAAGCGTCCGGTTGGCCCGGTAGCCGGAATCGAACCCCCAGGTAGAAGCGTCGCTGCCAACCAGTAGAGATCCATCCGGGTCCTTTGGGCGCCCTCCTGGACCGTACCGCCCGCCTTCCGGCCCCGGTCCGTACACTCGCGCCGGTGAAGGCAGCTCAGAACTCGTATCCGACCCTTTTCTCGTCCTGGCGCCTCGGACCGCTCGAGCTCCCGAACCGGATACTGCTGTCGCCCATGACGACCGGATTCGGGTTCGAGGCCGGGCTTCCCACGGAGCAGCTGATCGAGTACTTCGCAGCTCGCACCCACGATGTGGGGATGGCGGTAGTGGCTTTCGGGGCGGTCGCGCCGGAGGGTCGAGTCGAGCAGCAGGTTCCGTGGATGTGGCTCGACGGCGCGGCCCGAGCCCTCACCCCGCTGGCCGCTGCCATAGCGGCCAACGGCGCTTCGCCCTGTCTCCAGCTCGGCCATGGCGGCCGCCAGGTGAGCCCGAAGGTGATCGGCGGCGACCCCGTGGCCCCTTCCGCGATGGCGCCGCTCGTCCACGTCAGCCGGCAACCGCGGTCCCTGGAGACCAGCGAGGTCGAGGATCTCGTCACCGCGTTCGCCACCGCGGCCAGGAAGGCGTGGACCGCCGGGTTCGTGGCTGTCGAGGTGCACGCTGCGCACGGTTACCTCATCCATCAGTTCATGTCCGCCGGATCGAACCAGCGCAACGACGTGTACGGCGGTGAAACCGTCGCCGCGAGGGCTCGCTTTGGCGTCGATGTCGTCGGTGCGATCAAGGACGCCGTCCCCGAACTCGCCGTGATGGTTCGCCTCAACGGGGCCGACTTCGTGCCCGGCGGTCTCGAGATGGCGGACGCCGTCGTGGCGGCCAGGTCCTTTGCGGCCGCCGGAGCCGACGGGTTGGTCGTGTCTGCGGGCGTCTACGGTTCCGTTCCCTACACCATTCCGCTGCTCGACGATCCCGAGGGCACCTTCGTCGACCTCGCGTCTCAGGTGCGCGCCGGCGTAGACCTCCCCGTTGTGGCCGTCGGGCGCATCACCGATCCCTCGACCGCAGAGATGGCGCTGGCCTCGGGCCGCTGTGACGCGGTGGCGATCGGCCGGGCGCTCCTGGCAGATCCTGCCTGGGCGACCAAGGCGAGAAACGGGCAGCCTGCCCTGATCAGGCCCTGTATCGGAACGGTGGAGGGATGTGCGGGAATGCTCCAGCACGGCGACCCCATTTCGTGCTCGGTGAACCCTGATGTCGGGAGAGAGATCCGTCCGACCCTCCTGCGTGCCCGTTCCTCACCGCGCCGGCTCGTGGTGATCGGGGCAGGGCCTGGCGGCCTCGAAGCGGCCCGGAAGGGCGCCCTCGAGGGCCATGAAGTCGTCATCGTCGATCGGGCGGATACGGTCGGGGGCAGCCTCAGGTTGGCCGCGCAGACGCCGCCATTGCGCCACATGCAGCGTCTTGCGGATTGGTTCTCCCTAGAGATGGAGCACCTCGACGTCGATGTGAGACTTCGATTCGAGGCCACGGCGGCTTCGGTGGGCGATCTCGCCCCCGGCTTCGTGGTGGCCGCCACGGGAAGTGTCACCGAGGTGCCGGTGCTCGACGGATACGACTGCATGCCCGTCTGGTCCGCCGAGGCCTTGCTGGCTGCCGAGGAATCGACTCTGGGAACGCCGGAACCCGTCGGAGAGATCGTGGTCCTCGGTGGGGGTCGCCGAGCTCTGGCAACATCATTGTGGCTGATCCACAAGGGGAATCCTGTAGTCGTCGTAACCGGCACGCGTGCCGGCAACGACACCAGCGGGTTGGCCAGGCGGGCGTATCTCAGCCGCATCGAGTCGGCCGGCGGATCGGTCGTCACGGCGATCCCACGACGCATTGACGAGTCCGGGTTGGTGGCGTCGGCCGAGGACGGCGAGATCTTCATTCCCTGCGGCGGGGTTGTGATCGCCGATCCGGCGCGCCCGGTCCGGCCGAGTTGGCTCGATCAGCTCGAGGTGCCCTTCGTCGTCATCGGCGACGCTCGGGCTCCGAGAGGGATCGGGCCGGCGATCGCCGAGGGAAACGACGCTCTCAGGGCCTTGGCCTGAGAGCGAGAACGCGGTCGCGGCGGCTCGGCAGGGCGCCCTCTCGGGCACCGTTTCAACTACGATCGTGAGCGCTAGATTCGTTGAGGGGCTCTCTCGAGAAGGCCGTGGACGTTCCAACTTCGCCGCAAACCATCGTCCGGCAGTACTTCGCGTCGATCAACTCTCGAGATTGGCCGGCGCTCCGAGAGACCCTCCATCCAGACCTGTCGCTGCAGGTCGTCGGCAGGGGACGCCTCGAGGGCGTGGAGGCCGCGGTGGACTACTTCGAGACCCTGCTGGCGGGTTTCGCAGAAGGAACCGACCGCCCCACCCGGCTCCTGGTATCAGGGAGCAGCGTGGTGGTCGAGATCGACTTTGACGGCCGTACGGTGGGCGGACGCCCCGTGGCCTTCTCCGCGGTGGACGTGTTCGACATCTCCGACGGCAAGATCAAGTCGTTGAGTGTCTGGTACGACTCGCTGGACGTAGCCCGCCAGGTCAAGGGCCGACCGGAGCGCACCGGGCCGTAGCCCGGGTCGTCACGGCGGCGCCGTTGTAGGCTCAGCCACTCGGGCCGTAGCCGATCCCGGAAGTGAAGGCGGTCGATGGATCAGAAAGCGACGGCGAGCGCCTTCATCGTCGATGCGCAGGTCTCGCTGGGCCGGTGGCGTAGCAGGACTGGCCGGGGGACCGTCTCCCGGGCCGCGCACGACGAGGACGCCGTCACGATGGCTGCCAGGTGCGGCCTGGCGATCCTGGACAGGAACCCGGACGTCACTCCGAACGGTTTGGTGGCAGCAACCGTGTCGGCCCCGCTCCCGGAGCCCGGTATCGCCCCCTTTCTTGCCGAGGTGCTGGACATCCGGTCCGCTGCGGATCGTCCCGGGCCCGACGTGTTGGAGCTGACCGGGTCGGTCTCTGCCGGTGTCGCCGCGGTCGCCGAAGCGGCGCGGCGCGTAACCGACGGCCGCGGGCCGGTGCTCGTCGTGGCCTCCGATGACCGCCGGGATACCAAGGGCCGGCCTCTGGGGGCGGGAGCAGTCGCCTTACTGATCGACTCGGTCGGAGATGTGGGCGGTGTCACCCCGGCAGAGAGCGGCGCCGAGTTGTTCCTGGATCGCTGGCAGCGTCGTGACACACCGGGAGTTCAGGCAGGTGACCGGTCTCTCGATCGTTATTCACCCGCCAAGGGCTTCGCCGACCGGCTCGACGCCGACCGAGTCCTTCTCTCAACCGCCTCCGGTCCGCAGATCGAAGGCGCAGGATTTCCGGGATGCGCCGCACCGTTGATCGGCCTCTTCACGAGTGACGCCACCGAGGGCCGGGATCTGGTGGTCGCCTCGTCGGCCGGAGGTATCAGCCACGCCGTCCGGATAACGGTCGGATCCCGATTCTCCGGCATCAGAGAGCAGGCTGCCGATGAGATCGCGGGCGGACTGCGCGGAGACCGTCCGGCCGATCCGGACGAGTCCACGTTCACCCCGTACTCATCCCAGGCGATGGCCTACCGGGAGCGAGGCCAGACGTTTCGCCTGCTCGCCGCGAGGAACACCGGGACCGGGGAGGTCGTCTTCCCGCCGCCGCCCGCCGCGTCGAGCGCCGGATTCGAGCCGTACCACCTTACCCGCACCGGCACCGTGGTGACCTTCGCTCGGGACCACGTGTTCCCGTTCGGAGGCCCGCTCTCCATGGCGGTCGTCGACCTCGACGGCGGCGGCCGCTTCTACGGCCAAGTCGCCGACCGACTCGAAGTCGAGATCGGAGACCGTGTGGAACTGGTTGTGCGCAGGCTGCACGAGGGGGGAAACGCGCCCAACTACTTCTGGAAGATCCAGGCTGCGACGGCAGGGGCGACCTGATGGGCATCGCCGGGGAAGTGGCCATTGTCGGCACGGCAACGACGAGATTCGGCGTGCTCCACGACATGGGTTACCTCGACCTAGTGGCCGAAGCCGCCCATGGCGCCGTTACCGACGCAGGCCTCACCATGGACGCCATCGACGCCGCCTGGCTGGCGACTGCCGAGCCTCAGACATCGGGGCTCATCGGGGACTCCGGGGCTGCGGTCGCCGAGGCCTTGCGATTCTCTCCCCGCCCCGTGACACGGGTCTCGAACTTCTGCACGAGTGGGATGGAGGCCGTGCGTGGCGCAGCCCTCGCCGTCGCCGCCGGGGAGTACGACCTCGTTCTGGCGATCGGAGCGGAGAAAATGCGCGACGTGACTCCGAAGGGGTCCCTCGTGGCCAAGACCGCCGAGGGCAGCCACCCGACACTGGCCAAGGGCAGGACCGCGCCCGGTCAGTTCGCATTGCTCGCCAACCGCTACCTCGACACCTACGGATATACGAGAGACGACCTCGCCCGGGTGGCCATCAAGAATCACCGCAACGCCATGTCGAACCCGAGTGCCCAGTTCGGTTCGAGACTCACGATGGAACAGGTACTCGAAGCTCCGATCGTCGCCGGACCTCTCGGCCTCTACGACTGCACCCCGACGACCGACGGGGGCGCCGCCGTGGTCCTGGCATCGCGGGAATGGGCGGACGCGAACGCCTCGCATTATGCCTTGATCGACGGGGTCGGACTATCCGTGACCGGTGGCTACCTGTCGAACTTCTTCGAGGAGTCGGGCGACTACCTCGGCTTCGCATCGACCCGCGAAGCGGCCGCGCGGGCGTACCTTCAGGCGGGCGTCATCGATCCGAGGTCCGAGCTTGACCTGGTCGAGTGCCACGACTGCTTCACGATCACCGAGATCGTCAACACCGAAGACCTCGGGCTGGCCGGGCGAGGCAAGGGGGTCGAGTTGCTACGGTCCGGGGCGACCGCCCATGACGGCGAGATCCCCGTCAACGTGTCCGGAGGCCTCCAGGCGTGCGGCCACCCGGTCGGCGCGACCGGTGTGCGCATGGTTGTCGAGATCGCCGATCAGGTGACGGGTCGGGCCGGTGCTCGCCAGGTCGCCGGCGCCACGAAAGGACTGGCGCACACCCTCGGCGGTCCGGGCGTCATCGCCTGTGTGATGGTGATCGGGGAGCCCTGATCGGCAGCCCGGCTACTCGGGACTCAGGCTCTCTGCCTGAACCTGCGGCCGAGATACTGTGACACGATGCGTATCCGCTGGATCGTCGGCGTGCCGCCTCCCAGCGCCCATCCGTGCGCATCACGGTGATAGCGCTCCAGGCCGTACTCCACCGAGTAGCCGTACCCGCCGTGGAGCTGGATAGCGAGATCCGAGACCTCTTTGGCCATCTCGTTGGAGTAGCACTTCGCGATCGAAGCATCCAGCGGATCGGGCGCTCCGGTCCCCGCGCCGGCAGCCGCGGTCCATATCAGACGCCGTGCCGCCTGGGTCTTCAGGACCATGTCCGCCAGAGCCAGCTGAACCGCCTGGAACTCGACGATGTCCTTCCCGAACTGTTGACGCTCCTCCACATACTTGGCCGTGAGGTCGAGGCACGCCTGGCCGATGGCCAGCGACATCGTCGCGTTGCCGAGACGCTCGATGGAGAAGGCGGTGAACAGGTCACGGAATCTCCCGGCAGGCACTATCACGTTCTCCGCCGGGACCCTCACGTCCTCGAAGAACATGTCGGCCGACGGGATACCGCGAAAGCCCATCAGGTCCTCTTGCGGGCCGAAGGTGAGGCCGCTGGTACCGGCCTCGACGACCACGGCGCCGATGCCCTTCGAGCCGAGCTGCTCGTTCATCCTGACGTACACGAGATACAGCTCGGCGTGCCCGCCGCCCGAACACCATCGCTTCATGCCGTTGATGACGACCTCGTCTCCGTCGCGGACAGCCGATGTCGTGAGGTCCGTTGCCGCCGACCCGGCGTCCGGCTCCGAGATCGAGATGGCCATGGTGGCGGAGCCCCGGATCACCGGCGGCAGGAACCTCTCCTTCTGGGCATCAGAGCCGAGCATGGCGATGGCCCGGGCCGGACCGGTGTTCGACTCGAACGCTTGAAAGGCCGCGATCTGGTTGCGCTTTGCCAGCTCCTCGATCACGATGAGCGAGTCGAGCAGGGTCCCGTCGCCCCCGCCGTAGGCGCCGGGGAGGCCGATTCCGAGCAGTCCCAGGTCCCCGAGCCGCTTTCGTTCCTCGTCAGGCATGAACGTGCGGTCCCGATCCCAGGCTTCCGCCTTGGCGGCGTAGACCTCGTCGGCGAGCCTCGCCGTTGACGCCCTCAGGATCTCCTGCTCAGGGGTAAGCGCGAACTCGATCAAGAAACACCTCGCTGGGACGGAACTCCCGGGATTCTATGGCCGACGTCGAGCGCCGTGCTCACCGGCAACGGGGTCGCCGGCCAGCCATCTGATCCGGTTCAGCAATCTCGTCAGGTCTTCAATCGCGACGCCCTCTTCGTCGAGGCGCCGGAACACGGCGTTGACCGCATCCGTCGCCCGCCCAACGATGTCGCGGCCGTGGGCCGTGATCGATGCGAGCACCACCCGGCTGTCGGCTACGTCGACCCGCCGACCGACGAGCCCGTCGCGTTCCAGGCGCTTCACGGCGCTCGTGACGCTGGCAGGATGGACCTGAAGTCTGGCGCCGATCTTCCCCATGGGCAGCTCACCGGCGCGGCTGAACCCGAGCAGGCGGAGGATCTCGAAACGGGCGAAGCTGAGGCCGGTCGGGGCAAGAGCCACTTCGACCATTGCCGTGACGATCTGGTTCGCTCTCACCAGAGTCGTGACCGCAGACATGCCGCCGGCCGCGTCGGCCCAGCCGTGGTGTTCCCATTGCCGCCGCGCTTCGGCGATCGGGTCCATGGGCGGTTGGCGCGCCGCCCGCTTTGCTATATCCTTTGATATCAAAGTAATCTCACATTAGTAGTGAGGAAGCCCATGCCGGGACCGAATCATCACCTGCGTGTCGTCACGGCGACCTCCCTCTTCGACGGTCACGACGCGGCGATCAACATCATGCGCCGCATCCTCCAGGCGGCCGGCGTGGAGGTGATACACCTCGGTCACAACCGGCCGGTCCGGGAACTCGTCGAGGCGGCCGTTCAAGAAGACGCCCAAGCCGTCGCCGTCACCTCCTACCAGGGAGGCCACCTCGAGTTCTTCCGCTATCTGCGCTCGCTGCTCGACGAGGTCGGGGCAACCGACGTGAAGATATTCGGCGGGGGAGGGGGCACCATCCTCCCCGAGGAGGCAGAGAGCCTCCGGGCTCAGGGAGTCGAGCGGATCTACGGTCCCGACGAAGGCAGGGAGTTGGGCCTGCAGGGGATGATCGACGATCTGATCGCGCGGGCGGATGCCCCCCGCGGGGTCGAGGTAGATGCCGGTCTCGCCGACCTGTCGGTGACGAACAAGCGCGCCGTGGCCCGGCTCATCTCGGCGGCGGAGAACGCGCCCAAGAGGCACGCTGCGCTCCTCGAATCCGTCGCGTCGGCCGCGGCCGAATCCTCGTCCATCGTCGTCGGGATCACCGGCACGGGCGGATCCGGGAAGTCGTCGCTCATCGACGAGATCGTGCTGCGATTCGTTGCCGATCGTGAGGACAGATCGATCGCAATCATCTCGACCGACCCATCTCGCCGACGGTCGGGCGGTGCTCTGTTGGGCGATCGGATCCGCATGAACTCGGTGCACCAGCCGCGCGTCTTCATGCGATCCCTCGCAACCCGCCAGGCGCATCTGGCGCTGTCCCCCCACGTCTCGGCCGCCGTGAACATCGTCAAAGCGGCGGGCTTCGACCTGGTGATCCTCGAGACGTCGGGCATCGGGCAGTCGGACACCCAGATCGTCGACCACTCGGACCTGAGCGTCTACGTGATGACGCCCGAGTACGGGGCGCCTTCGCAACTCGAGAAGGTCGACATGCTCGACTTCGCCGACCTCGTGGCGATCAACAAGTCCGATCGGCGCGGGGCCCTCGACGCGCTGCGCGATGTCAAGAAGCAGTGGCGTCGCAACCGGGTCGACTTCGACCGCCCGGATGATGGCGTGCCCGTGTACCTCACGTCGGCTTCGCACTTCAACGATCCGGGTACGAACCGCTTCTTCCACGCCCTGATGGCCGAGATCGACGGGCGGTCGTCCCTCGAGTTCCGCCCCCATCGCGAGCTTCGGGTCGACGGGACCGACGCGGGGCCCATCATCCCGGCCAACCGGGTCCGTTACCTCTCCGAGATCGCCGAGACGATCCGTGAGTACAACGCCGACGTGGAACGGCAGGCGGACCTGGCCCAGGAGCTGCAGGGGCTCATCGCCACCGCCGACCGCACCGGCCTGGACCTCTCGGAAGAGATCGACTCGCTCCGGGCCGGCCTCGGCGCCGAAACGATGCGGGCCTTGGACGAGTGGGACGCGATGAGGGAGCGATACCAGACCGACGACGTGTCGTATTCCGTGCGGAACCGCCTCGTCACGGTAGAGGCAGCCACGAAGACCCTGTCGGGGACGCGGGTGCCCAAGGTCGCGTTCCCCAGGATGCGCGGCTGGGGCGACCGCGTCCGATGGGTACTCCAGGAGAACGTGCCCGGATCGTTTCCCTATACCGGTGGTGTCTTCCCGTTCCGCAGCACGACCGAAAGGCCGACCCGCATGTTCGCCGGCGAGGGCGGTCCCGAGCAGACCAACCGACGGTTCCACTACCTGTCACGAGGGATGCCGGCAGTCCGCCTGTCCACGGCCTTCGACTCGGTGACGCTGTACGGCGAGAACCCGGATGAGCGGCCGGACATCTACGGCAAGGTCGGCAACAGCGGCGTTTCGCTCGCATCGCTGGACGACGCGAAACGGCTCTACTCGGGTTTCGACCTGCTGGACAACAGCACTTCGGTGTCGATGACCATCAACGGCCCGGCCCCCATGATCCTCGCCTTCTTCCTGAACGCCGCGATCGACCAGCAATGCGAGCAGTACATCGACGAGCACCGGCTCTGGGAGGTCGTCGAGGCCAAACTCAACGATCGGTACGAGAATCGTGGAGTGGCTCGCCCGGTCTATCGGGCCGACTTGCCGGAGGGCAACGCCGGCTTCGGCACCCGGCTTCTCGGCATCTCGGGGGACGAGGTCGTGCCGGAGGACGTCTACGCCGAGATCCGGCGCGACGTGCTCGCGAGGGTTCGGGGCACCCTGCAGGCCGACATCCTCAAGGAGGATCAGGCTCAGAACACCTGCATCTTCTCGACCGAGTTCGCCCTCCGCATGCAGGGCGACATCCAGCAGTTCTTCATCGACAACGCCGTACGGAACTTCTACTCCATTTCGATCAGCGGGTATCACATGGCGGAGGCGGGGGCCAACCCCATCAGCCAGCTGGCGTTCACGCTCGCGAACGGGTTCACGTTCATCGAGTACTTCCTGGCGAGAGGCATGGCCGTCGATGACTTCGCCCACAACCTCTCCTTCTTCTTCTCCAACGGTGTAGACGCCGAGTACGCCGTCATCGGCCGGGTGGCGCGGCGGATCTGGTCGAAGGCTCTGCGCGACCGCTACGGGGCTTCGGACCGCTCACAGATGCTCAAGTACCACATCCAGACCTCCGGGCGCTCCCTCCACGCCCAGGAGATCGGGTTCAACGACATCCGAACGACGCTCCAGGCGTTGTACGCGATCTACGACAGTGCGAACTCGCTCCATACCAACGCCTACGACGAGGCGATAACGACCCCGACCGAAGAGTCGGTCCGGCGGGCGCTGGCCATACAGCTCATCATCAACGAGGAGCTGGGCCTGAACCGGAACGAGAACCCGCTTCAAGGGTCCTTCGTGGTCGAGGAACTCACCGACCTCGTCGAGGAAGCGGTGTTGATGGAGTTCGACCGCATCAGCGAGCGAGGCGGCGTCCTCGGAGCGATGGAGACTCAGTACCAACGGAGCAAGATCCAGGAGGAGTCGCTCCACTACGAGCGCCTCAAGTCATCGGGCGATCTCCCCATCGTCGGCGTCAACACGTTTCTCTCGGACGACGGATCGCCCTTCGTGCGGCCTAAGGAGATCATCCGATCCGCAGCCGAGGAGCGAGACCGGCTCGTGGCCGAGATGGACCAGCTCCACCATCGCAACGAGAAACAGGGAGCGGAACTCCTCGACGAGCTACAGCGAGTCGCACTATCGGGCGGCAACACGTTCGACGCCCTCATGGCGGCGGCGAAGGTGTGCAGCCTCGGCCAGATGACGCACGCCCTCTACGCCGTGGGCGGCCAGTACCGCCGGAACATGTAGCGCCGGGCCGACCACCGTCGAGAATGATCGACCCGCCACGCCGACAACTCAAGACCCTGTGGACAACAGGTCGCGAAGTGTCCGAATGGGCCCTGCGTGGAAACGTGGGATGGGTGGGTTGAAATCACTCATAATGGATGGTGCCCATGTGGTGTCCGGTTCTTTGGCGGCCGCGGCGTATGGGTGGCCTGCTGGACCGGGGGCGGGTCTGACCCCGGTGAAATCTGGCGTGTGGAGCGCCTTTCCAAGGATCTGTCGGCCTGTCCCCGGTCCGGGGGGAGGGTTGTGGCTCGAAGCGGATGTGACCTTGTAGGAGCTTTAGCTTGCTAGCACCGTCTTCTCGGGCGGTTTTGCCTTGGGCGGTTCGTTTAGCGATGTAGGCCTGGGTTCT
>JAPPGU010000018.1 GCA_028821265.1 bacterium
CTGCCGACCCCCACCGCCACCGCGCCCGCTCGCACAAAGCTGCCCGCGTTCTCCAAGTCAACCCCGCCCGTCGGCATCAGCTTCAAATGCGGCAGCGGTGCCAGAATGTCCTGGAAGTACCCCGGACCGAGCTTGGTCGCCGGAAACACCTTCACCACCGCCGCGCCCGCCATCCACGCCGTCTGCACCTCCGTCGGCGTGAACGCCCCCGGCATCACCGGTACGTTTAGCGTGGCGCAATAGTTCACCGTGGGCAGGTCCAGCGTCGGCGCCACCACAAACTGCGCGCCCCTTGCGATCGCCTCCGCCGCCATCTCCCGGTCCAGCACCGACCCCATGCCCAGCGCCGCCTCACCCTGAGCAAAAGCCGGTACCTGCTCCCGCAGCAACGTCAGCGCGTCCAAAGCCCCCGGGCTCGTCATCGTCAGCTCGAACGCCGTCACCCCCCCGTCCAGCAGCGCCCGCGCCAGCTCAACGGCCCCCGCCAGGTCCGGCAGCCGCACCACCGGTACCACCCCGCCCTTCTCGATCAACTGAACTGTAATATTGGAAGTGTCCATACCAGGTTCCGAAAGCGCTCATTCTGTCTGTCGATCTCGCGTTTCATTATAGTGTACAACCTGCAACATGGAGACATTGGCAGCGCCTTCTCTGACCACTGACCACTGCAGTTTGGGCGGTGGGGGCGAATAGGGCCGCCCCAGTTGGGGGGGGGGGGGGGGGGGGGGGCGGGGCGGCCCCCCCCCCCCCCCCCCCCCCCCCCCCCCCCGCGATAGGCCCCAGGGTTGTCTGAACGACGGGCATCACTTCTTCTGGGAGGTGTCGTCCTCGTCGGACTCGGCTTACTCGCGACGAGCGGGAACGAAGCCGAGAGCCCGGCGCCGGCCCGGCCGGAGCCGGCAGACACTGTGGTGACCGGCCTGCCGCCCGAGCCGGTCCCGGCCTCGCCGCCCGCGACCTACCCGGAGGAGGAAGAGCCGCAGGCAGGCGCCGATGGCGGTGCCACCCCGGCAGTGACCACCCCGACGGCTGTCATCACCCCGCTCGGGGTTCCGGTGGCGGTGATCGGACGCAGCGACACCGGCTACCTGGTGCGGACGCCGTGCGGGGACACGGCTGAGGTCTCCACCGGTGATCCGATCGAGAGGGCGCGTGTCGTGCTGGATCCGGGCCATGGGGGGAGGTGGAACACAGGCGCGATTGGACCCAATGACCTGGTGGAGAGCGACTTGAACCTGCGGCTCAGCCGCGCCATCCGGGACGAACTCGCAGATCGCGGTGTAGCTGCGGTGATCACCCGCACCGACGACTACGGGATGCTTATCTCCGTCCGCGCCGCCTTCGCGGATGCGCTCCGCGCCCTCGGGGCCGAGGCGATGATTTCGATCCACCACAACGCGCCCACCTGGGGCCCGAGCAACCTCCCGGGCACCGAGGTGTACGTGCAGTCCGCGACAGCCCAGCGAGCCCGTTCCGACTCCGCTCGCCTCGGCGGGCTGCTCTACGAGGAGATCACCGCCGCGCTGGCCACCTTCGACAACATCGCATGGAGCCGCCTCCGCGATGCCGGCGTGCTGCGCGTCCTGCTCCCCGGCGGAGAGGACGCATACGGGATCGTACGCCGCCCGGCCGTCCCGACCGCCCTGATCGAGTACGGGTACCTCTCCAATCCATCCGAGGCCGAACTGTTCGCCACCGACGAATACATAACGGTCGCTGCCAAGGCCACCGCCGACGCCATCGACGCCTACCTGTCGTCGGACCGCCCGGGCACCGGATTCATCCGGGAGCCGCGCCAGTTCCACTCGCACTCGCACTCGCACTCAGGCTCCGTCCGTTGTGAGGATCCCCCCTTGGAATGGAACGCCGGTGGCTAGCGCGTTTCCCACACGATCAGCGAGGCCCAGTTGTCGACATCGGGGTCCTCCATGTAGTCCTCCAGCACCCCGCGCGCCTCGAAGCCGTTCTCGATCTGGAAACTCAGGGTCCGGTCGTAGAGTTCTCCGGCTGCCACCTTCTCCACGTACTCGGCGGCGGACATGCGGGCCTTGTGTTCGGCGTATCCGGGGATCACCCCGCCGGCGATTATGCCCCGCAGGCCGAGGGTCCGGCACACCTCCTTGCGGAGGTTGTAGAGGCGGCTACCGATCCCGCGGCGGCGGTAGCGAGGGTCCACCGCGATGTCGGTGCCGTAGTACCACTCGCCCGTGGGATCGTGTCCGGCCTTGTGGTGCCCGGACATGAGGTCCTTCATGCGGTGCTGGGGGCGGGACAGGTCGAAGTGGACCCTCACCCCCAGGCCCATGGCGATGGGCGTCTCCCCGTCCAGCACCACAAAACCCCCTTCGGGGAAGACCTCGGCCAGCTCGACCAGCTCCCGGGCGTTGTACAGATCGGCGGGGTTCACGCTGGGGAACGACCGGAGCTCGAGCGCCTCCAGTTCGCGGGCCCATCGGGCCTCCAGGTTCACGTAGCGGAGGTCGCCGGTCACCCCCGGGATTATACTTTCGGCGGTGCCTGACTACTCGAACCTGTCGCTATGGATGGCGACTTTCGAAGGCGACCTGACCCCCCGCCCACCGCTAGGTGGCGATGCCTCGGTGGATGTGGCCATCGTGGGGGGCGGCTTCACCGGCCTGTGGACCGCCTACTACCTCACCGAGCGGGACCCTTCGCTCTCGATCCTGGTGATCGAGCGGGAGATCTGCGGCTTCGGCGCCTCCGGACGTAACGGCGGATGGGCGATCGGAGATCTGGCCGCCGGAATCGACGCGTACGCCCGCCGCTCGAGCCATGAGGCGGCTCGCCGCCTCATGGGCCACGTGCACGGCTCGGTCGACGAGATAGGCCGGGTAACCGCAACCGAAGCCATCGATTGCGGGTTCGCCAAGGGTGGGGTGATCCGGTTCGCCCGCAGCCGCGCCCAGGCGGCGCGCCAGGCCGCCAAGATCGAGAACAATCGCGCCAACGGCATCGGGGAGGACATCATCCGCCTGCTGGAGCCGGAAGAGGTGCGGCGTTTCGCCCGGCCTACCGACCTCCACGGCGGTATCTTCTACGCGCCCTGCGCGGCGCTCGATCCGGCCCGGCTGGTGAGAGGGCTGGCCGAGGTGGTGGAACGGCGCGGCGTTCGGATCGTGGAGCAGACCGCGGCCACCGAGATCCGGGACGGAGGGGTCACGACCGCCGGTGGACAGGTCAGCGCGCCGGTGGTGATCCGGGCCACCGAGGCTTATACCCGTGACCTTCCGGGAGAGCGACGGACCCTGGTACCGCTCTACTCGCTGATGATCGCCACCGAGCCGCTGGACGCCCCGACCCTCGCCGAGATCGGACTCGACACCCGGCCCACCTTCGCCGACGATCGCTACGCCGTCATCTACGGGCAGAGGACGGCCGACAACCGGATCGCCTTCGGGGGACGGGCGATCCCGTACCTGTACGGCTCCCGGATCGATCCCGCCACAGAGCGCGACCGTCGGTCCCACGATCTCATCAGGAGGGTGCTTGTGGAGATCTTCCCGGTGCTCGGCGACGTAGCCATCACCCACGAGTGGGGAGGCGTGCTGGCGGCGCCGCGCAACTGGATCCCGGCAGTGCGCTACGACCCCCTGACCGGCATGGGCACCGCCGGCGGATACGTAGGCGACGGGGTAGTCCCCTCCTGCCTGGCCGGCCGCACCCTGGCCGATCTGATCACCGGAACCGAGTCAGAGTTAACCGAACTCCCCTGGGTGGGAGTCGAATCCCGCCCGTGGGAGCCCGAACCCCTGCGCTGGCTGGGCATCCGGGGGACCCGGGCCGTGATGGGCAGGGCCGACCGCTTCGAGTTCGGCACCGGACGCTCCTCGCGCCTCGGCCGCCGGGCCTACGAACTGCTCGGCCGTTGAAGCCGATCATCCCCCTCCACCAAGGGGTTGTCAGCCGCTCCCACGAAGGTAACGATGCCATATAGGAGAACGGACGACAGCCGAATGGCCGTCGCCCGTCACCCCGAACTGGCGGGTATTGCCTGTGGGTACAGGACCGGGCCTCAGAAACTCGGAGCCGGGAGGAATACTCTCCTTGGTTGCGGTTCGACTCCGCTGCCCGCCGCCGTTTACCGCAACATTGGTTAGATGGTAACAGCACTGCGTCTGAAGGACTACCCCTCTACGCGACTCTCCTCCCGCCTTGGATGTCTCGCTACAGGCTCGTCTGCCGCCGAAGCTGACGAATCACCCCCCAGGAACCGAAGGGGCGCCCGTCGCTCCTAGTGGGTAAGTATGCGACCCCGGACAACGGGCGACAGGCAAACACCGTCGCCCGTTTCCGTGGCTTGGCGGGTATTGCCTGTGGTGCAGGACCGGGCCTGAGATGCTCTGTAACGCTGTCCAGGCCCGATGACTATCCCCCTGTCGGGTTATTGTCTTGATCCTTGGAACGGCTGAATCTGATCCTCACGGAGCGGGCATTGCCTCACAATGAAGTCTTGGACCACTGGCTCGAGCATGGACCGCGTTCTCGATCGGCCGACCGCGTGACATGAGTAGAGCCGGCCCGAATCCCACCCGGCCCATCCCTCCGGCGTGGGTGGGAGACCCAGATCTCGGCACCGGGTGAGATCGACGATGGCTGCTTCGCAAGTCCAGGTTGAGGCGATTCTCGACATCGGCCGGCGGGCCGGGCTAACCGCGGTGGGGGTGTGCCGGGCGGAGCCGTTCACTGAGGTGGCCGAGACGCTGCACCAGCGCAAGGAAGACGGGCTCCACGGCGGGATGCAGTTCACCTACCGTAACCCGGAGCGTTCCACCGACCCGTCGCGCATCCTGCCGGGCGCCGCCTCCCTGGTGGTGGGCGCACTCGACTTCTGGCGCGGCGAACCGCCCCGCCCCGATGACGGCCTCCCCTACGGACGGGTGGCGGCCTACGCCCGGGAGGACCACTACGCCGCCCTCCGATCAGCTCTCGGGCAGGTGGCGGAAGCCTTACAGGCGGCGGGCCACCGGGCGGTGGTGGTGGCTGACGCGAACAGCCTGGTCGATCGCGCTGCCGCCTACCGGGCCGCCATCGGCTGGTGGGGGAAGAGCTCCAACATCCTGGTGCCGGGAGCGGGGAGCCTGGTGGTGCTGGGAGCGGTGGTGACCGACGCCCCTCTGTGCGACACGGATCCGGCGCCGATGGCCGATGGCTGCGGGTCCTGCCGGCAGTGCCTCGACGGATGTCCTACCGGCGCCATAGTGGCTCCCGGGGTGGTCGATGCCCACCGTTGCCTGGCCTGGCTGGTCCAGGAGTCCGGGGTGTTCCGGCCCGAGTTCCGGGTAGCGCTCGGGGACCGGATCTACGGCTGCGACGACTGCGCTGAGGTGTGCCCGCCCAACCGGGTCCGGGTCCGCCTCGAAGGCCGGCCGACCGAGCGCCCGGACGAGGCCTGGGTGTCGCTGGTCGATCTGCTCGACGCCTCCGACGAAGACCTCATGGCCCGGTTCGGACGCTGGTACATCCCGCAGCGCCGGCCCCGATACCTGCGGCGCAACGCCCTCGTGGCGCTGGGCAACGTCGGCGATCCATCCCAACCGCGGGTCCGTTCGGTAGTCAGCCAGGCCCTGGCCCATCCCGACCCGCTGGTGCGCGCCCACGCCGTCTGGTGTGCGCGCCGCCTCGGGTTGGGCCTGACCGCTCTACGGGGCCGCGAGGACCCCCTGGTCCGGGACGAGTTGGATCGCCCGGTCCCGGTCCGTGAACCCCTCCCGACCGGGGGCTAGCCAACCGCCTCGATGAAGGCGTCGGTGTAGTTGATCTCGAAGTCGCCGGTGTCCTGGATCTCCTCCAGCGAACCCACCCCGCCCGGGATCACCGCGGGGTCGGCCACGAAGTCCAGCAACTCCTGCTCCAGGCCGTCGAGGGCTGCCGCGTTGGGGGTGGAGTAGTAGTTGTAGTTGGACAGGGCCGCGCCGTTCTCCGCATCGAGTATCCAGTTGATGAAGGTGTGGGCCGTGCAGGGATTGGGGGCGTCGTGCGGGATCGCCATGTTGTCGATCCAGCGCGTCCCGCCCTCCTCCGGCACGAAGTAGACGTAACGGGACGGGTCGTCGGTCTCCAGGAACTGGGTGAACATGTCGCCCGAGTAGCCATGGGCTATTGCGGTCTCGCCGGTCGTGAGCAACTCGTCGGCCTGATCCGTGTCGAAGGCAGCCACACGGCCCCTCGCCTCGGAGACCAGTTCCTTGGCCTCCTCCAACTCTCCGGTGTCGGTGGTGTTGAGCGAGTAGCCGAGGTACTTCAGCGCTGCGCCCAGGGTCTCCCGCGGGTCGTTCAGCAAGGAGATCCGGCCTGCGTACTGATCGGCGAAGCTCGGGTCGAAGACGATCGACCAGGACCTCGGGAAGTCGGTTCCAACCACCGCGGTGTCCACGGCCAGGCCGGTAGTTCCCCACTGGTAGGGCACGGAGTAGTCACCGGCCGGGTCGTACACCAGATCGCTGAAGTCCGCCGAGATGTTGGCGATGTTGGGTATGGCGTCCTTGTTGAGCAGCTGGATGTCCTCGCCGGCGATCAGGATGGCGACCATGTAGTCGGAGGGAACGATCAGGTCGTATCCCGAGTTGCCCGCGGAGATGATCGGCTGCATGGCCTCGTTGGAGTCGTAGACATCCACGGTCATCTCGATGCCGTGCTCGGCCGCGAAGGCGTCCACCAGGTCCGGATCGATGTACTCGGCCCAGTTGTACAGGTTCAGGTCACCATCCGTCTGGCCCACCTCGCAATCTGCTGCGACAGCGGACTCTTCCTCTCCCGCGCAGGCGGCGGCCAGGAGCGTCATGGCCACCAGCACGGCGAGCAGGCGACGCATCGGGGTAGGTCTCATGCCAGCCTCTTTCTGTTTGTCGATCGTGACTTCGAAGCCCCGCCCCGGGCTCACCCTCCGATTGGCGGCTCGCGTCGAGAAGCCTCGGAGTGGATTGTATCGGCGGTCCGGCGCGAAGGTGGCGCTGATCGGTGGTTCTACCGGCCGGATCGCCTTCGCATGCGCGCTCCCAGGGTCCGGCCCGTCTCTCCGGTGCGGAGGCGTTGGGTGGCGAGCGACAGGATCACCAGCACGATCGACGCCGCCAGCATGATGACCGACACGGCGTTGATGAGCGGGGTGACGCCGCGGCGGATCATTCCGAACACGAACACCGGCAGGGTGGTGGAACCCGGGCCGGAGGCGAACTGCGTGACCACCACGTCGTCGAGCGACAGGGTGAGGGCTAGCAGCGCGCCACCCGCTATGCCTGGGGCGATCTGCGGCAGGGTCACGTAGCGAAAGCTGCGCCACCGGTTGGCGTAGAGGTCCAGGGCTGCTTCCTCCAGTTGCTCGTTCATGCCCGACAGCCGGGCCCGGACCACCACCGACACGAAGCTGATGTTAAAGGCGATGTGGCTGATGGTGATGGTGGTGAATCCCTTGGTGAGGTCAAGTCCGAACAGCAGCTCGGCGATGCGGATGCCTTCGGAGAAGAACAGGAGCATCATCACCGCCATCGTGACGTCGGGAATGATGATCGGAAGGTAGAGGAGGGCGTCGAACACCCGCTGTCCCCGGAACCGGAACCGCTCCAGAGCCAGCGCGGCCAGCGTCCCCAGCACCACCGAGATCACGGTGGACAGCAGGGCCACCCGGATGGACACCCAAAGGCTGTTCTGGAGCTGGGAATGGTCGATGAACTGCTCGTACCAGGACAGGGTGAAGCCGCCCCACCGCCCTACGTTGCGGTCGTCGCTGAACGAGAACAGCACCAGCAGGACGATCGGGGCGTAGAAGAAGGCATAGACCAGCCAGGCCGTTCCCGACAGTGCCCACGCGGTCACGCTGCCGGGCCGGGCCGTCCGGCCGATCATGGCCGCTCCCGCCGGTTCACAGGTTCCGCCCTCCCGCCCGGAAGTAGATCAGCGTGGCGGTCAGCATCACGGTCATCAGCACGAAGGACAGGGAGGCTCCCAGCGGCCAGTTACGAGCGGTCAGGAACTGCACCACGATGTAGGACCCCAGCATGGTGGACTTGCCGCCGCCCAGGATCTGGGGGGTGACGTAGGCGCCCAGGCTGGGCACGAACACCAGGATCGAACCGGCCAGCACGCCGGGCATCGACAGCGGCAGCAGCACCCGCCGGAAGGTCTGGGCCCCGGACGCGTACAGGTCCCGGCCAGCTTCGATAAGGCTCCCGTCGATCCGCTCGATGGCTGCGTAGAGAGGCAGGACCATGAAGGGCAGGTACCCGTACACCAGCCCCAGGATCACCGCCGAGTGGGTGAAGAGTATTTCCTGCCGTCCCACGCCGAGCGCCTCGGTGACGGCGGCGAAGGGGCCGTCCGACCCGAGGATCACCCGCCACGCGTAGTTGCGCACCAGGAAGTTGGTCCAGAACGGGATCATCACGAACACCAGCATGATGTTTCGAACCGTGGGCGTGCGGGTAGCGATGAAATAGGAGAAGGGATAGGCCACCACCAGGCAGATAAGGGTGGTGAGCACTGCGATCCAGAGTGACCGGAAAAGGATGTCGCGGACGATCGGCTCGGCCAGGCGCCGGTAGGAGTCGAGGTTCCAGCCGGCCAGATCGGTCCCGCCGATCGTGTTCCGGGTCGCCACCGAGTAGATCACGACTATCCCGAACGGGATGGCGAAGAACAGTAGGAGGTAGACATAGGCGGGAAGCGACAGCAGGAACCCCCGCCTGGAGTCGGCTCGCGCGGCAGCCCGCTCGAACTCGGGGGTGGCCTCCGGCAATGCCGCGCCGGCGCCTCCCGGTCCCGGGCCGGAGGGCGGTGGGACGGCGGTCAGAGTCACTCCGCTAGTCCTGTACCACCGCTACCGAGGAGGGCTCCCAGGACACGGTCACATCGTCACCCGCGCCGACCGAGGCCCCGCCGGGCCGGTTCTCCTCCCGGACGTCGATGTGCATCCATTGGAAGGACACCCGGTAGATCAGGGCATTACCGAGGTAGGTGACCTGCTCCACCTGGCCGTCCACGGACGCGTGGTGCTCGGGCGCCCCGCCCTGGCGGTGCAGGAAAGCCTGCTCCGGACGCAGGCTGACCGTAACCCGACCTCCGGGTTGGATGTCTGAGGGAGCGGCGATGGTGACGCCGTTGGTGAGGGTGACCCGATCCGGTCCCGTGACCATCCCGTCCAGCAGGTTGGCCTGCCCGATGAAGTCGGCCACGAAGCGGTTGGTCGGGCGGGCGTAGATCTCCTCGGGCGCGCCGACCTGGAGAAGCCGGCCCCCGTCCATGACCCCGATCCGGTCGCTCATGGCCAGGGCTTCCCCCTGGTCGTGGGTTACGAACACGAACGTGATCCCCACCTCACGCTGGAGCGCCTTGAGCTCGAGCTGCATGGCCTCGCGCAGCTTGAGGTCGAGCGCTCCCAGGGGCTCGTCGAGGAGCAGCACCTTCGGGCTGTTGACCAGCGCCCTGGCCAGCGCCACCCGTTGCTGCTGACCGCCCGACAACTGGTCGGGACGGCGTTGCTCCATGCCTTCCATGTGGACCAGGGCGATGGCGTCCCGGACGCGCGGCTCGACCTCTGCCTTGGGTATCTTGCGCATCCGCAATCCGAACGCCACGTTCTCCTCGGCGGTCATGTGGGGGAAGAGGGCGTAGTTCTGGAAGACGGTATTGACAGGACGCCGGTTGGGCGGCAGGGTGCCCACCTCATCGCCGAAGATCCGCAGGCTGCCCGTGGTGGGGAACTCGAGTCCGGCAATCAGGCGGAGCGTGGTGGTCTTCCCGCATCCGGAAGGGCCGAGCAGCGCGAAGAACTCGCCGTCGGCTATCTCTAGATCGACGCTGTCCACGGCGATGACGTCACCGAACCGTTTGGTGATCTGATGAAGCCCTACGGCTGGAACAGCTGATGGCATGCCGGCCCTTCCGTGGTCAGAGGAACTCGACGGGTACGTAGTCATTCATGCTGGGGAGGCCCCATACCGCCCAGAAGTCCCTGGTCCTGGGTCGCATGACGGTAGCCCCGGAAGTCTCCACCTCATGCGGAGGCGAGGGCACCTGGCACACCCCGTGGCGGGTGAGGTCCATCAGGTCTTCCTGCTTGAGGTCGGCCCGGTCCAGGTGGTCGATAGCGGCCAACCGCCGCCGGTGCGAGCTGTCCTGGAGGTCGGCAGGCCGCTCCGTCTCGACCGCTCGGGTGGCCTCGTCGAGCGTGTGGTTGGTGCGGACCACCGTCTCGGAGGACAGGGTTGTCACAGGTCTGGCGCTGGGCATCGCCTCGATGCTGAAGCCCGTCCCCTCGGAGTCGAAGACCAGGTAGTTGTGTCCTCCCGCCAGATCCGCGTCCAGGATCACGTCCCGGGCATCGGCAGCGGTCTCGGTGAGAAGAGAATGGCGGACCACGGTAGGCCACGTCACCCCGATCTGCCCGTCGGAAGCGGTCAGGTTGGTGATGCCCACGCACACCCCGTGCTCGTTCATACCGATCTGCCCGAGGCAACCCACGGTGGTGAAGATCAGGGCCCGCGGCCCGTCGTCAGGCCGGGTGCGTATGAGGATCACGTGGTCGGTGGCCGATGCGTGCATATCCCAGGTCTGCCCGAGGAATCCGGCGCCCGCCGCCCGGTGATCCGGCACGATGAACGCGGTGCAGTCATCCTCCACGAGTCGGGGGGCAGGGATGCCCCCACCGAGGTAGGCCCGTACGGTGTCCACGAAGTCAGTGAAGCCGCCCACTACCACCGCCTCCGCCAGGCTGATCCCGGCGCCGGCGGCCATGGCGGACATCTCTTCGTACAGGACGGCCGACTGGCGCATGTGGGCTTCGAGGCAGGCCTCGGCGAGGCCGAGAACCGTCCCCCTGGGGAGCGGTGCCCCGGTCCACAGGCCGGCCATCACCAGCCCGACCCGCTCCTCGGTGTACTCCCGGATCTCCGCGGCATGGGTACTGCCATGGATATGACCCATCTCGGCAGGAGTCCCGCCGACATCCAGCATACGAATAGGAGGCCGTCGCATCCGGTCCGAACCCCCTATCTACTCGCTGCTGTACTTGGCGTACTTCTCCAGCAGGCGGACCGGCTTCTGCAGGGCGTCCCGACGGAAGGGCTCGCCCAGTTCCCGGCTCACCTGGATCTCAAGCACGGTGGGCCGCTCCGACTCGACAGCCGCTCGCAGCGCATCCCCGACCTCGCCCGGCTTCTCGACAACCTCGCCCTGGGCGCCCATGGCGCGGGCGATGGCCGCGAAGCTCGGGTTCTCGAGCATGGTCGCCACGTAGCGGTCGTCGTAGAAGTCGATCTGGTTGCGCTTCTCCGCGCCCCACTGCCCGTTGTTGAACACGCAGGCCACCACCGGGATGTTCTCTCGCACGCAGGTCATGACCTCCGCCAGGCTCATCCCCCAGGCGCCGTCCCCCACATAGGCGATGGCAGGTCGCTCCGGGGCGGCCACCTTCGCCCCCATCGCGGTGGGGAAGGCGTAGCCGCAGTTCCCGAACATCATCGCCGCGAACATGCTGTTGGGCCGGTCGAAGCTCAGGTACGAGTTGGCCACGGAGCAGACGTTCCCGATGTCGGTGGTGACCATCGAGTCGGCAGGCATGGCGAGTTCCAACTCCCGCAGGGCGGTGCGGGGAGCGATGGGGACGTCCTGCGAAAAGGAGAGCGAATCCAGTTCCCGCCGCCAGGATTCCTTCTCGCCCCGGATCCGGGCCATCCGGTCGTCGCGGGTGCTGTCCGAGGCGAGCTCGACGCCGGCCAGTCGCCGGGTTAACTCGGCGGCCACGGCCCCGGCATCGCCGTGGATAGCCACCTCGGCAGGCTTCACAAGCCCCAGGGTCCGGTGGTCGGAGTCGACCTGGATGATGCGGGCGTCCTCCGGCCAGTACTCGATCCCGTACTGGGGCAGAGTGCCGAAGGGTCCCAACCTGGTGCCCAGCGCCAGGATCACGTCGGCTTGGGACACGATCCGCATCGCCGCCTTGGATCCCTGGTAGCCGATCGGGCCGCAGGCCAGGTCGTGGCCGGAGGGGAAGGCGTCGTTGTGAAGGTACGAACAGATCGCGGGTGCGCCGAGCAACTCTGCCAAGCGCACGGCTTCGGACTGGCCGCCGCCCATCACGACACCCCCTCCCACCATCAATACCGGGAAGCGAGCCTCCGCGAGCAACCGCGTGGCGGCGTTCAGGCCGGCCGACCCGCCAGCGGAGCGCTCGATCACGAGTGGCTCCCTGATGTCGTAGTCGGACTCCCCGTAGAAGAAGTCCCGTGGGATGTTGATCTGCACCGGACCCCGCTCCGCCATCGCCAAGGTGAACGCCCGGTGCGTGAGCTCCGCGATCCGCTCGAAGCGCTTGACCTCAACCTGGTACTTGGTGATCTTCGAGAAGATCGGCATCTGGTCCGTCTCCTGGAAGCCACCCAAACCCTCTCCCAATGAACCGGCTTGCGGGGTTACGGCGACCACGGGTGAATGGGCCCAGAACGCGGCAGCGATGGCCGTGACGAAGTTGGTGATGCCCGGACCGTTCTGGCCGATGCAGACCCCGTGCCGGTTCGAGACCCGGCTGTATCCGTCAGCCATGTGCGCGGCGTTCTGCTCGTGAGCCACGGGCCAGAATCTGATCCCGGCCGGCTCGAATATATCGAGAGCTTCCATGAAGGCCGACCCGACGATGCCGAACACGTCGGTGACTCCCTGGGCGGCGAGGGTCTCGACAAAGGCCTCACTGGCGGTCATCCGGACCATCTGCTTTTCCTCCTCCGTACGCGACCGGGAGGCGCACCGGATCTCCTGTAACCCGGCTTGGGGCGCCAAGGAGCCGCCTCGCCCACCCCGGCCCCAGAAGGGTACTCCACCCACAGTGGTAGGCGCTCCCGAAGAGGAACCGGGGAGTCCCGAACGAACCCGGGCTCGCCGCCGACCACCCGACGCCAGAAGGCCGGTCTAGTCCCGATGACCGCTCAATCGAGATGGGAGCCGTATGCCACAGGAGTGGATGCCCTCGGCGCGAGTGGATGACTGGTGAGTTCCTGTTCACTGCCACAGCCGGTATATGAGGATCGATTCACTTCGTATCCGTAGCGGTTTACCACCAATACAATTGGTGACGGAGGGTCGGTCCGGGTTCCAGGCGCGGGCCTGAACGGTCCAGATTCTCCGCGCCAGGCCGCCCCGCCGGTGTTCACAACGGCCGGACAGGGTTGCCGGGCACTGTCACCCGGGAACCTCGGGCGCCGAACCGCGAGTCGCGGCGCCAAGGTATGAAAAATCGAGCACACATTGTGAGGAATAGGCGTGGAGGTATGGTGAAACTGAGCCAGGGAGGAACTCCGCTGGTCGCGGAAAGTCACAGGAACCGCACACAGGGCCGCGGTGCCATTCCGCTGGTGACGGCATGCCCGGTTTGACCGGAGGCGACCGGCTAGGCGCCGAGAGCGAGACTCTGGGTAGTCGCCTCTCCAGGCTGACCGAGGCGATCCTGCGGATCAGTGAAGACCTAGACCTCGACACCGTCCTCCAAGAGGTTGTGGATGGCGCCCGCTCGCTGACCGGCGCCCGTTACGCGGCGCTCATCACGCATGATGAGGAGGGCGAGCCCCAGGACGTGCTGATTTCCGGTCTTACCGACCGGCAGACCGAGCACGTGTTGGCCTACCCGTTGGGGAGGGACGTCTTCAAGTATTTCGGCAGGCTGCAGAAACCGCTGCGAACCCGTGACTTCATAGCCCACATGGAGGCAGCCGGCTTCACCGACTTCCCGGTCCGGATCGGAGCCTTCGTCAGCATGCAGATCCGGGTCCGGGATAAGCGTGTGGGCAACCTCCACATCGGTGAGAAGGAATCCGGGGCGGACTTCACCGTCGAGGACGAAGACACCCTGAAGATGTTCGCCGCGCAGGCAGCGATGGCCATTACCAACGCACGCCGTTACGGCGAAGAGCAGCGGGCCAAGGCCGATCTCGAAGCCCTTCTCAACACCTCGCCGGTGGGCGTGCTGGTCTTTGATGCCCAGACCCGGGGAGTGGTCAAGATCAACCGTGAAGCGTGCCGTGTCATCGGTCACCAATCCGGGGAGGAGAGTGACTCCGCTCGCCCCTTTGGAATGGTCGAGTTCCGGCGCATGGACGGGACGGTCATGCCGTCTGATGAGGTCCCGTTCGAGCGGGCACTACGCACGGGCGAGACCGTCCGCGCCGAGGAGTTGGTCGTCGTACGCCCGTCCGGCGACCAGGTGACCACTCTTGTCAACACCACACCTATTCACTCGGAGGACGAACAACTCGTCGCTGTCGTGGCAACCATCCAGGACATCACGCCCCTCGAGGAACTGGAGAGGCTACGTACCGACTTCTTGGGAATGGTCAGTCACGAGTTGAGAACCCCGCTGACGTCGATCAAGGGCTCCGCCGCTACCGTGCTGGGCGCCTCATCACCGTTCGACCCGGCCGAAGTCCGCCAGTTCTTCCGCATCATCGAGGAACAGGCCGACAACATGCGTGACCTGATCAACAACCTGTTGGACCTGAGCCGTATAGAGGCCGGTACTCTTTCGGTCGTTGCCGAACCGACTGATGTGTCGTCTGTGATCGACCAGGCGAGGAATGCTTTCCTCAGCGGTGGATACCGCAACAGCATCGAGATCGATGTGACACCGAGCTTGCCGCGGGTCGCTGTGGACGGCAAGCGGATCGTCCAGGTCTTGCACAACCTGTTCTCCAACGCGTCGCAATACTCCAGAGAGTGGTCTCCCATCCGGGTGGCAGCCTTGCTGCACGACGCCCACGTCGTGGTATCGGTCACCGACGAGGGCGCAGGTATAGCCAGCGAGCACCTGCCGCGCCTGTTCACCAAGTTCTCCCGGATCGACGCCGGGGGAGTCCACCGGATTGGTGGCTACGGCCTGGGTCTTGCCATCTGCCGGGGCATCGTGGAGGCCCACGGCGGCCGTATCTGGGCCGAGAGCGCCGGGGAGGGACACGGAACGCAGTTCATCTTCACCATCCCGGCTGTCGATGAGACCGCCACGAGGGACCGTCTCCCCGACCCCGCCGCCGGGTCCGCGCCTCCCGGGGACACGGGTAGAGCGAGCGACCGGATCCTGGTCCTGGACGACGACCCCCAGATACTGCGCTACGTCCGCAATACCATCGCCGAGGCGGGCTACATTCCAGTCGTAACCGGCGACGCGGCCGAGGTGGGCAACCTGCTCGAGTCCGAGAGACCGCAACTCGCGCTCGTGAATCTGGTCCTGCCCGGAGTCGACGGATTCGAGTTGCTGAGCCGTATCCGCACCGACTTCCATACGCCGGTCATCGTCCTCTCCGGCCGTGGGCACGGCCGCGACATCGCCAAGGCATTCGAGTTGGGTGCGGCGGACTACGTTGTCAAACCCTTCTCCCCGGCGGAGTTGGTTGCTCGTATCGGAGCGGCGCTGCGACACGCAGCAACGTACCCGCACGGCGGGATGGAGCCCTACACGTACGGTGACCTGGTCATCAACCACCTGGAGCGTGCCGTGACCATGTCGGGCAAACCGATACGCCTCACCCCGACCGAGTACAAGCTGCTCTTCGAACTCTCGAGGCACCCCGGACGGGTACTGACCCACGCCCAGCTTCTGCGGAGTGTGTGGAGCGACGATCACCCGGCCGACCAGCGTCTGCTCCGCTCGTTCATCAAGAACGTGCGCCAGAAGCTTGGAGATGACGCGAGGAACCCCTCCTACATCTTCACGCAATCGGGCGTCGGCTACCACCTCGCCAAGCCCTAGGACAGCTCCCCGAGACAGGAGTCGTACGCCCTACGGGCACGCGCGCATATAGAGTTACGCCTGAGCGGCAGGCGGGGAGGTGAGAGGATGGCCGGGCTCACGACGGAGGAACTCGACCGGTTCCACGAGGACGGCTACCTGATCGTCGAAGACGTCCTCACTGACGAGGACCTGGACGCCATCGAGGCCGAGTACCGGAAGATCGTCGACCGGGTCTCGGCCGACCTGGCCCTTGAGGGAAAGCTGCAGCCCCTTACCGGGACCACCTTCTCGGAGTGCTACATCGAGGCGATGCAGCAGCTCGACGACATGTACGACCTCTACCAGCACCTCGACATCTCCCTCCCCCTGCTCGAGGACCTCGACCACAGCCACACCATGAACGCCGGGCCGGAGGCGTTCCGCCTGCTCACCAACCCGCGCCTGCTCGACATCGTGGAGTCGGTGATAGGACCGGAGATCTACTCCAACCCGGTGCAGCACACCCGGATCAAACCGCCCGTCCGCCATCTGCCGGAGGCGGCGCTCGACGCCAACATCGCCGCCACCCTGTGGCACCAGGACTCCGCCGTGATCGATACCGAGGCCGACGAGACCGACATGCTGACGATATGGCTCGCCGTGACGGATGCCACCCTCGAGAACGGGTGCCTGATCGTGGAACGCGGCAGCCATCGGGAGGAGATGACCCTTCACTGTCCGGGCAAGGTCTTCCCCGCCGAGATCTACATCCCCGAGTCGATCATCGACGACGGCCGGGTCATTCCCATGGAGGTGCCGGCCGGGGGCGCGATCCTCCTGCACAAGCTGACCGAGCACGGTTCCCTGGACAACCACAGCGACGACATACGGTGGAGTTTCGACCTCCGTTACCAGCCCATCGGCCAACCCACCGGCCGATCCGTCTTCCCCGGCTTCATCGCCCGCAGCCAGACCCGCCGCGAGCAGGTAGTCACGGACCCCGAAGAGTGGGCGAACCTGTGGTGGGACGCCCGGGACCGTATCGCCGACGGCTTGACGCCGATGCGCCTGAACGCCCGATGGGAGGCCAACGCCCGCCAGCCCATCTGCGCCTGACCGGGCTCGTTCCCACCCGGCCGCTCAGCAGATCGTGGTGCGCTCCTCGGGAAGAACGAGGTCGATCAGGGCCCGGTGGATGATCTCGTTGGCGCATTCGTTGTTGGGATACACGCCGTGCGCGAAGTGCTCGGCTTGGACGAGGTAGCCGTTCGACAGCGTCTCCTCCACCAGTTCGACCGACTCGCTGAGCGGCGTTGCCGGATCCCGCGGGTTGCCGATGACCACGATCGGTACATCGCCGCCGTCGAGCGTTCCACCGAACGCGGCCCGATCCAGAAGGTCGTAGAACGGGCATGTTCCCGGCGCCGTGAACTCGAGGTGGGCCAGCAGCGGCAGCTCCCGGCGCACCGCCTCCTCCATCGCCGTCTCGTCGGACAGCCGCACGTGGCGATCGAGTTGCGGGTGCAGCACCCAGGAGTCGAGGCAGTTGACGTGCTCCACGAAGGTGGTCCCGCCGTGGCTGTCCCCGAGTTGGAACCGAGCCAACTCTGCGAGGAGGGACGGATCGTCTTCCTCGACCAGTAACGCGTAGCCAATCCAGAGGTAGGGCCAAGCTTCCTCGCTGTACAGCGGCGTGATGATCGCCAGTGCTCCGGCGAGCGGGTTCCCACCCGTAGCCTCGGCCACCGCGTCGAGCGCGCCCACGTTCTCCTTGAAATACCCGCGCGGGTCGCCGTCGTTGTACATCGGGCATTCGGGCTGATCGCACGCGTCGAGGGCTTCCCCCAGCAGCACTTCGAACTGGCGGAGCTCGTCGATCACGTTGGCTACGCGCGCCTCAACCGTGCTGACGTCGTCCAGCGGGTTGTCCGCGCCGTCCACCACCATGGCTCGCACCGACTCGGGGAACAACGTGGCGTACCAGACGCCGAGGGCGGCGCCGTATGACACGCCGAAGTAACTGACCTGATCCGCTCCGAGCGCCTTGCGGATCTCGTCCATATCGTGGGCCACGTACTCGCTGTGCAATAGTCCCGCCGCAGCGCCCATCGACTCCACGCAGAGCAGCGCCGCCTCCTCGGCCGCAGCGAATTCCTCGGCGGCGTCGAACGGGAGTTCCACCTGCGACAGCAGCGCGAGCTGCGCCCCGGGCTCGCCGCACACGAAGGGCGGCTCCGAGCGCCCCACGCCGCGGGGGTCGAAGCCGACGATGTCGAACCGTTCGAGCACCGGTGCGGTGAAGATCACGCCGGGACCCTCGAGCGCCCACGCAGCCATATCGATGCCGCTGGCGCCAGGTCCTCCGGGGTTCACCACCAGGTAGCCGATGCGCCGGTCCGGATCGGTGGCGCGGTGCACGGCGATGGTGAGCGCCAACTCTCCCGCATCGGTGTCGCGGTAGTCGAGCGGCACCGTGACGACACCGCACTCGAGCCCCACGAACTCACATTCGATCCACCGCACGGTGCGCTCGGGGGCCGCAGGGCTCCCGTCCGCGCCATCCGCGGCGCCGGTCTCGTCGACCGGATCTGCCTCGTCCCCTTCGCCCGGTCTGTCCTGGTCGTCCGCAGCGTCCGTGCCCGTCACGGAAGTGACGGTGGTCGCCACGCTCGGTTCAGGACCGGTCGTCACCGTCCCGCTGGGCGCGGTGGACGTGGTGGTAACCGGCTCGCTAAGGGTGGAAGCAGACGCAGTGGTAACCGGCTCGCTTACTGTGGAGGCAACAGTCGTGGTCGCCGCTTCACCGGCCTCCCCACCGCCGGCGCCGTCCTGTGACGAGCAGGCCGCCGCCAGCAGTACCAGCGCCAAGACGGCTATACGGATCCGGCACCGATAATGGCCGGCGCCGCCCCTGCGGCCACCATGAGGTCGTGAAGTGTCCCGAGACATCATGTAGCCCCCTGCGGAGTGGTCCGGTGAACGGCGAATCCTATCCATGAACCCGCTCTACCGATGACCCTGGGTTCCGGGTATCCACGGGGAGTCCTTGTCCCGGGCCTCGGATTCCCGATGTGATTCTCGGCCCCACCGGCCAGTGCCGGAAGAGCGGGAGGCGTGCTCCAACCGGTCTCGAATCCTGCAGGGATCGGGGGTTAACGTGTCCGGCATGATGACGGGCGCCAGGGCCTTGGCGGAGATGGTCGACGGGTACGGGGTGACCCATGTCTTCATGGTGCCGGCCGTCCTGCGGCGGACGCTTGCTGAGCTGGAGCGGTTCGGGGTGCGGCGCATCCACACCCACGGGGAGAAGCCGGCCGCGTACATGGCCGACGGGTACGCCAGGATGTCGGGCAGGCCCGGGGTATGCATGGCCCAGGCGGTGGGGGCGCTGAATCTGGCCGCCGGCCTCAGGGACGCGCATCTGGCCAGCTCTCCCGTCATCGCCCTCTCAGGAGGTCGCGACCCGGTAGCAACCGGCAAGGGTGTCTACCAGGAGGTGGACGACCTCCCCGCCTTCGTCAACGTCACCAAGTTCAGCGCTGAGGTTGGCTCGGTGGAGCGGATACCCGATCTGGTCCGGCAGGCATTCCGCTCGGCGGTGTCAGGCCGTCCCGGCCCGGCCCACCTCCAGTTCGTCGGTAACGAAGGCCAGGTCGACCTCGAGGAGGGAGACCTCGATCCCTCTGTCGAGCCACGATTCGCCTCGGTACCGCCTGAGCGTTCCCTCCCCGACCCGCGGGCCGTGGCGGCCGCGATCGACTTGCTCGAGCGCGCCGAGCGGCCGGTGCTTGTGGCGGGCGGTGGCGTGCGAGCCTCCTGGGCCGCAGGCGAGCTGGTGGCTGTTGCGGAACGGCTCTCCATCCCCGTCGTGACCTCCCTCAACGGGAAGGACACGATTCCAGGGAACCATCCCCTATGCGTCGGTGTCGTGGGCACCTACTCGCGGAGCGCAGCCAACCGGGTCGTCAACCAGGCCGACCTGGTGTGTTTCGTCGGGTCGAGCACCGGCAGCATGACGACCCACTTCTGGCAGGTTCCGGAACCCGGGGTCCCCGCCATCCAGATTGACATCGACCCGGAAATGCTGGGTCGCAACTACCCGCTGCGGGTCGCGATCAACGCCGATGCCCGGGAAGCTCTCGCCGCCATTCTCGGAGGAACCGGCCCAACCCGTGCGAGCCGGGAGGAGTGGCTCGCCACCGCCCGAGGTGAGGTGGCTGCGTGGCGCCGGCAACATCTGGGGCACCTTCGCTCGGATGCGGTGCCGATCCGTCCGGAGCGGATCTGCACGGAGTTGACGGACCTCGTGCCTGACGACGCGTGCGTGGTGGTGGACACCGGCCACGCCGGGATGTGGATGGGCGGCATGTTCGACACCCGCACACCCGAGCAGCGCTACCTCCGCAGCGCCGGACACCTCGGCTGGGCGTTCCCCGCCGCGCTGGGCGCCAAGTGCGCCGCCCCGGACCGCCCCGTGGTCTGCTTCACCGGCGACGCCGGGCTCTGGTACCACATCGCCGAGATCGAGACCGCCGTCCGGTGGGGCATCAACACGGTGACCGTGGTCAACAACAACTCCTCGGGCAACCAGTCCGCCCGCGGCTTCGACCGGGCCTACGGAGGGGAGCAAACCCCGGAGGGACGCCGCCTGTGGACCTTCACCGACGTGGACTTCGCCGCGCTCGCCGAGGGGATGGGTGCGATGGGAATCCGGGTGGAGGAGCCCGGCCAGATCGGCCCCGCCCTCGACCGCGCCCTGGAGGCGGAGCGACCCGTCATCATCGACGTAGTCACCGACGTCGAGGCAATGGCCCCCCTCGCCGTGGTTTGACGGCTGATGCTCCCTCGTGCGCTAGCGGGGGCCGTCCACCGTTACGGTGACGACATCCACCCCGTGGTACTTCTGGTGGCGTACCGACGACGCGTAGTGCTCCAGCAGGCGGAACGAGATCTCCCGGACGTCGGTTATCTCGGAGGCTTCGCCCAGGTATGACAGGCGGTCCTCCAGGTTCTCCCTGTCCGACGCGCACACGAACTCGAGCTCCGCCCCCTCTGCACGGGACCGGGCGGCCACCGCCAGGCGGCGCTCGTCCTCGGCCTGGTCCTGGGCCGTCTCCAGGCTGGACAGGGTCTCCTCGCCGACCAGGACCAGCCTCTCCGCCGAGTCCGAGTCCCACCCGACCTTGGAGGCGAACCTGCGGAGGAAGTCTCCGAGTTTCGGCAGCGTTTCCGAGTCGAGTCCGAGCTCCAACCGCATGCGCCGGGGGCCGGTCACCTCTATGAAGGACGTCATGAGAATGGCGACGATCGCTCCTGACGTCATCCCGTTTCCGAGCAACACCCCCAAGAACCCCTTACCCAGCAGATCGGGGTAGATCACCTGGTTCTGGAAGCCCACGCCGATCCAGAAGGCCAGTCCCGCCACCACGGCCTTGCGATGGTCGAGGCCATCCTGGAGGACGATCTTCACGCCCTGGATGAACAGCAGCGCGAGGAGGACGGTGATGTACGCGGCCGCAACCGGCGCCGGGATGCCGACCAAGAGGGCCGTGGCCTTGGGCAGGAACGCCACCGCCGCGAAGATGATGCCGATCACCGCGCCGACCCTCCGTGCCGCGATCCCCGTGACCTCAGCCAGCGAGATGCTGGACGAGTAGGTGGTATTGGGAAGGGTCCCCGTCAGGCCCGAGAGCAGGTTGCCCACACCGTCGGCGTTCAGTGCTCCCTGCACCACGCGGAAGTCGGTTGCCTGCTGGCGGCGCCGGGAAACCCTCTGGATCGCCACCCCATCACCCAGGGTTTCTATCGCTCCCACGAGGGTCACGACCACGAAGGCGGGGAGCAGCGCCCAGAACTCGGGGCCGGGAGTGAGCTCCAGCCCCGGCCAACCTCCCGAAGGCACCCCCACCCAGGGTGCCTCCAGCACGGGTCCCGCGTCATACAGTCCGAACAGGGCCGCCACACCGCAACCCACCGCGATTCCTATGACCGGCGACCACAGCCGCACCGCCGACGGAGCCCGCAACACCAGCCCGGCGACCGTTACAAGGGTCGCCAGAGCAGCCGCCGGCGCGGCAGCCGACGGCACACCCTCGGGAACGTCCGCCAGCAAATCGAACACGACCGGCATGGCCGTGGCCGTGATGAGCATGATCACGGTTCCCGAGACGACCGGGGTGAAGAGGCGACGCAGCAGCGAGAGCCGGGCCGCCATCAGGAACTGGAAGAGCGACGAGACCACGATCAGGCTGGCCATCGTGGACGGCCCGCCCTCCACCAGCGCCGCGACGCATACTGCGATGAACGCCCCTGAGGTTCCCATGACGAGCACGTACCCGGCCCCGATGCGCCCCCACTTCACCGCCTGAAACACGGTGGTCACGCCGCTCACGATCAGGGCCGCGAACACGGCCCAGGAGATATACGACTCCGGCTGTTCGGCCACCCTGGCGACTATCACGACCGTAAGAACGACCGGCGCGACGATTATCGTGGCGGCCTGCAGACCGGCCCCGACCGTCACGGCGGGCGGGGGGTTCTCCTCCGGTTCGTAGCGCACGTTCCGGTTCTCGCCTTCGACGGCCGCCATCGGCTCTCCTCCTCGTGTACCCACCAACGTTGCTCCCGTCCGGTCGGACGGATCTCCTGCGCGGTCTCTTGCCCCCGCTGAGTACCTTGATGATAAAACCGGGAGGCACCGCGGGCGGCGCTTGGCGGTCCCCGAGGACTCTCAGCCGTAGTTGCTCATTCTCCGTATTGGCGCCAGTGGTCGCCGAACAACGCCTCCTCGGTGGGTCGGTCCTCGGCGATGGTGGTGGAGACGTGGGTCAGGTTGATGAAGTGGCGATAGTTCAGGTTCTCGCTGATGCTGTTGCCCGCCCAGGTTCCGCAGCCCATCGTCAGGGTAAAGGGAAGGCCGTTGGTGAAGCTGCCTCCGTTCCCGATGGCGTGGGCCTGGTTGACGAGCACCCTGACCACGTCCAGCTCGGTGGCGAGAAGGCGGGCGTTCTCTGTGGATCCCGTGTAGATGCCGCAGGAGTGGCCCCGCCCCCTGACCTCCAGGACGGCCCTTACCGTCTCGATCGCCGCGCGGATGCCCGCAACCCGGTAGACGGTGAGTACAAGGGAAAGCTTCTCGTCGGCGAAGGAAGCGGCCCGGGCCGGTAGCGCGTCCTCCACCAGGAACAACCGGGCCTTCGCAGCCTGGCCGCCCAGCCCGGCGCGGCGGGCGAGGACGTCCGCATCCCGAGCGATCATCTCCCGGTTCAGCCTCCCGTCCACCCACAGAGCGTCCCGGATGGCGCGCTTCTCCAGCCTGTCCACCACGTACGCCCCGGCTTGGCGAAGCTCGTCCAGCGCCCGGTCGTATACGTCATCGAGGATCACCAGCGAGTTCTCCGAGGAGCACGAGGTGGCGTTGTCGAAGGTCTTGGAGGCCACGATGCCCGCGGCGGCCTGCCTGAGGTCGGCGGTACTGTCGATGACCACGGGCACGTTGCCGGCACCCACCCCGATCGCCGGCTTGCCGCTCCGGTAGGCGCTGCGGACGTTGTTCTGCGACCCCGTGACCACGGACAGGTCGCATGCCTCCATCAACGCGGTGGTGGAGTGTCGGGTGACCGGTTGCGGGAGGATCTGGACCAGATCGGGCGGTGCGTCCACGCCTTCCAGGGCATCCCGCATGAGTTCCACCGCCCGGGAGGTGGTCACGTAGGCGAGCGGCGAGGGCGCGATGATGACCGCGTTCCGGCCCTTGACGGCCATCATGGCCTTGTTGACCGGGGTGGCGGCGGGATTGGTGGACGGCGTGACCGCGGCGACCACCCCGACGGGCTTGGCGTAGATCATCAGGCCGCGGGCGGGGTCCTCCTCGATCAGGCCCACCGTCCTGGCCCGGCTCAGGTCCCGAAGGGTGCCGAAGGTCTTGCGGCGGTTCTTGCGGATCTTGTCGGCGACGTTCCCGAGGCCGGTGGTCCGGACGGCGAGTTCCGCCAGCTCGCGGGCGTGCTCGGGCTTGTAGAGCGACCAGGCCAGGGCCGTCACCACCTCGTCCACGCGGTCCTGGTCCGAGCCGGCGAACCTGTCCATCGCCGACCGCGCTCGGCCCACGACCGCGCTCACGATCTCGCCCGCCGAGTCCTCGGCGCCCGGAGCCTTCGTCCCAACGGTCACGGGCCGGGCCTCACCGTTCGGGGGGGCGGCGCCAGTGGGCGACCGCGACGGTGGCGTTGTCGTTGAAGCCGAGATCCCGAGCCTTCGCGAGGATGCCCTCGGCGATCCCGGCGGCGTCAACCGCTTCAGGGTCACAGGCCGACCCGATGCCGGCCGGAGAGTCGTCCCACAGCCACCCCATGCGGCCCCTGGCCGCAAGTGGCTCCCAGACGCCGTCGCTGGCGATGATCACAACATCTGGCAACTCGGAGTCCTCGAACCCGTCGACCATCTCCACCTCCACCAGCCCGGCGTCTTGGGCCTCGTCCTCGGGCGGCTGACCCAGGCAAGCCGTGATGAGTCCGTAGGGATCTCTATGGGGAGAGCCGCAGCACGATCCCGCGTAGCCGTCCGGTCCGGACCACACAGCAAAAGGCATCGTATCGCCCATCCACCCGATCCGCAGACCGCCCACGGGTGTCCACGCCGCCACGCACAGGGTGCTCATCGGGATACTCCAGGGTCGCACCCGATAGCCCTTCTGCTGCAAGGATGTCGATAGCGCGAGCACCCGTTCGTTGGCCTCGGCGAACGCTATCGCCATGTCCGCCGCGCTGCCGATCCGGACCGGTAGGCCACCGACGGCCGCCTGCGACGCCTCGTCCCCCCGGGCGTGGCCCCCTAGCCCGTCGGCCACCGCGATCACCCACGAGCCGTCGTCCGACACCGCTGTGAACATGCTGTCCTCGTTCCTCTCGCGCGGTCCGGCGTCGGTCACCGCAGCGACCGACCATCCCTGCGGCGAACGATCAAGCTCGGTGGGCTCTGGATGCGGCATGGATGACATCATGCCAGATCACACGTGCACAGGCGCCCTAGCCACCAGGCGGCGGAGTGCTGGAACCGGCGTAGGATTCCACCTGGCATGAACATCCCGGAGCACGCCGCCAAGGCCTTGCTGGAGGACGCAGGCATACCGGTTCCCGCGGGGATCGTCGCCGACTCGCCGCAAGGAGCGGCCCGGGCCGCCGCTCGCCTCGGGCCGGTGATGGTCAAGGCGCAGATACCGGCGGGAGGCCGGGGAAAGTCGGGTGGCGTCCAGCCCGCCAGCACCCCGGCCGAGGCGCACGCGGTGGCCCGGAGCCTCCTGGGAAGCCGCATCAGCCGACACCGTGTGACCGGAGTCCTGGTCGAGGAACGGGTACCGGTCGCCCAGGAGCTCTACGCCGCGGTCCTCAACCATCCCGCCGGCCCGGCGCGGCGGGTGGTGCTCTCCGAGCGTGGCGGGGTGGACATCGAGGAGACGGCCCGGACCGATCCCGGGTCGATCCGGACGCTCGACATCGATCCGAGAACGGGTCTGCGCCCGGAGGCCGCCCGGCGACTCGTGGCGAGGACGGGAGTGGATGCGGTCGCTCCCGCCGTTGCCGACGTGCTCGTACGGATGGACCGCCTGCATCGGGACTCCGACGCCCAACTCCTCGAGATCAACCCGCTCGCCATCACTGATGCCGGCGACATGGTGGCGCTGGACTGCAAGCTCGTGATAGACGCCGCCGCCGCCGCCCGCCGGCCGTCGCTTGCCGCCGTCGCCGCACCGGAGCCGCTCACCGAGCTGGAACAGGCCGCCCGCGATCTCGGCCTCCAGTTCGTCGAACTCGACGGGGAGGTGGGCGTGCTCGCCAACGGCGCCGGCCTCACGATGACCACCATGGACGTGATCGTCCACCTGGGGGGCCGGCCCGCCAACTTCCTCGAGATCGGCGGCGACGCCTACACCAAGGCGCGCCCCGCGTTGGAAATCGTGCTCGCGCAGCGGGGACTGCGCTCCCTGGTGGTCAACTTCTGCGGGGCCTTCGCCCGGACCGATGTGATGGTGGACGGGTTGACCGAGGCGTGGCTGGAACTGCAGCCGGACGTTCCCGCCTTCTTCACCATCGACGGCACCGGGGCGGCGGAGGCCCGGAGGATGCTGGAGGAGCGCCTGGGCCTCGAACCGTACCCCACCATGGACCAGGCGATCACCGCGGCCCTGCGCGCCGATGGACGGGGTGCCCCATGATCGTCCGTGGCCACGAGCGGGTGCTGGTTCAGGGCATCACCGGCCGCCAGGCCACCTACTGGACCGCCCGCATGCAGGACTACGGCACCCGGGTCGTCGCCGGGGTCAGTCCCCGCAAGGCGGGCATCACCCACTGCGGCGTTCCGGTGTTCGGTAGCGTGCGGGAGGCCGCGGAGCATGTCCCCCTGGACGTCTCGGTGCTGTTCGTTCCCCCTCTGAGCGTCAAGCCGGCCGCGCTCGACTCGGTGGCCGCCGGTGTGCCCAAGCTGGTGATCCTCACCGAACACGTTCCGGTTCGGGACACGATGCACGTGATCGCGGCCGCCCGGAAGGCCGGAACCGAAGTGGTGGGACCCAACACGGCCGGTCTCGTGACGCCGGGCGAGAGCTCCGTGGGTTTCATGCCCGCCTTCGACCCCTCGATCTTCCGACCGGGCCGCGTGGGGGTGGTCTCGCGCAGCGGGAGTCTCGGCACCCTGGCCTGCCTGAACATCGTCCGGGCCGGGCTCGGACAGTCCGCCTTCATCGGGATTGGAGGTGACCCGGTGCTCGGTACCCGCACGCGCGCCGCCCTAGAAGTCCTGGAGCGGGACAAACGAACCGAAGCCGTGGTGCTGATCGGCGAGATCGGCGGCGACATGGAGGAGGACGCCGCCGGTTACCTGCCGCAGATGAGCAAGCCGGTCGTGGCCTTCGTCGCCGGGCGCGCCTCTCCCCCGGACCGGAGGATGGGACACGCCGGAGCGATCTTCCAGGGAGATCGGGGGTCGTACTCATCCAAACGGCAGGCCCTGGAGGGAGCGGGCGCGGTCGTGCTGGACACCCCGTCGAGCATCGGACCCGCCCTGCTTGCGATGGAGAAGAGCGATGGCATCCGGTAAGGAGCCCTCCTCGTTGTTCGCCTCGGATCGGGAACGGCGGCTCTGGGTTTGGACGCTGGCTGTCGTGGTGGCGATCTACTCGACCCTCGGCCTGGCGCGGACCCTGGCGGGAATCCTGCGGGACGAGGGATTACTCGTGGCCGCTTTCGTCACCGGCATGGTTCTGGTCGGGGCGACCGTCCTGGCCCTGGGGCTGAGGACTCGGCCGGGGGCCGTGGAGATCGGCATCGCGCTGGGTATCGCGGCCGCGTACTTCATGGTGATGTTGCGGATGGCCCTACCGGAGGAACGCACCCATCTCATCGAGTACGGCGTGGTGGCCGTCTTCATCCATGAAGCCCTGAAGGAGCGGGCCCGCCAGGGTCGTCGCGTCCCGGTGCCCGCCCTGTGGGCGATTGCGGCGGCGTCCGTAGTCGGGACGATCGACGAATGTATCCAGTGGTTCCTGCCCAGCCGCGTCTTCGATCCCGAGGACATCCTGTTCAACTTCCTGGCCGCCCTGATGGCAGTGGTCTCCAGCGTGGCGCTGTCCTGGGCGCGCCGTCGGCGGGACAGGGTGCGGCGAGAGACCGACCGCCGGTAGCGGTCTGCCGAGATACGCGCCGGCTACACCGGAATCGCTGCCGCGGCGAGGGCCGCTAGGTCGGGGACGACGAGATCGGCGACGGCATCGGTCCGCCGCGTCGCGCCTCCCCGGCCGGCACGGTTGACCCATACCGACGAGATGCCCAGCTGGTTTGCCGGCCCGATGTCGTGGAAGAGGCTTTCGGCCACGTGCAGCCACGCCCGTTTGCCGACCGCCATGCGGGCCGCGGCCATCTCGAAGTTGGTGAGGCTGGGCTTGTAGCTGCGAGCCTGCTGAGCGGTCACCACCACGTCAAAGTCCGCATCCAGCGCCCGAGACGTGCCTTCGAAGAGGTCGTCGTCCACGTTGGAGATCACCGCGAGCCTGTAGTGCGCCTTCAAGGCCTCCAGGGCGTTCTGAACATCGGCGAACACGGGCCAACCCGGCAAGGAGTCCGCTAGCGCGTCCATTTCTGACCCCGCGCACCGGAAGCCCAGTTGCGCTGCGATCATCGCCATCACGTTGCGCAGGACGCGGCGATACTCCAGAAATGTCTGCGAGTCCTGCGCCCGGGGCTCCAGATCCGCGTACAGAGCCAGGATCTCGGCCCTGGATCTTCGTATTCCGTGGGACTCCAGCACGTCGCCGACCGCCGCGCATATGCCGGACTCCCAGTCGACCAGAGTCCCGTAACAGTCGAAGCTCAGCCACTCGAACCTGCCGAAGTCCACCGTCAGATCACCCCAGGATCTTCACGCCCGGTAGGTCTCCGTCAAGCCTCGTACGCGGCTGGAACCGGAGGAAGCGGCCTCGTGAGCCAGCGGGGTCGACGCAGGCCTCCGGGTCCCGGTCCCGGACGTGTCCGGGCCATCCACTCCTGGTAGATCTCATGCGATCTGGCCGTGTCCACGAAGACGTCGCCGTACCGGTCTTCGGAGCTGGCATGGCCCAATGTGACCCGCTGATGCCAGGCGTGCATGCCGGACACGGGATCGGGATGGACGGGGAAGGCGAGGTTCTGGTGGACGCCCGGATCGCGCCACCAGATCCGCTCGCTGTCCGGATCCTCCGACCGGAAGGGCTCGATGCCGGTCTTGTGCCGGAGCAGCCAGCCGCCATCGTGGCGCCCGATGTCCACCAGAGCCGATGACCAACGCTCGTTACCCATGTTGGCATCGAGACGCCATCGGCCCATGTGGTGGGAGGCGGCCACCACGCCCGGCCTGATCCCCTCGGTTCGCCAGGCCCGCATCACGAAGTAGCCGATGTCGGTGGTTATGCGCACCAGGTCCCCGGTTTCGAACCCGAGTTGGTCGGCGTCGATGGAGTTCATCCACAACGGATGGCCGTGGCTGATCTCGTACAGGTACTTGGCGTTGCCCGACCGGGTGTGGATGAGGGTGGGCAGCCGGAAGATCGGGAGCAGGATGCGCTCGTCGCCTTCGAGGTCGAGGTCGCGCCAGTACACATGGGACTTGAGATAGCCGGGTATGGCCGCATCCGCCCAATTCCAGGATTCGAGCGTGTCGGAGTGCCATTCGAGCAGGCGGGAGGGAGAGGTGAAACCGCTCCTGCGCTCCCCTTCGACCTCCACGCCCGGCTGCTCGGCGCCAACGACCTCCTCGTTCAACAGGTAGCGTTCGCGGTCGATCTCGAAGGCCCCGTACTTGCGCATGTACTCCAGCGGGGTCAGTCCTTCCTGTCCGGCCTGTTCCGGAAGTCCGGGCACCGAGTTGTCGAACATCCAGGCGTAGTACTCGTCCACGCTGACCGGCCGGGACGGGTCGGCTGGGGACTCGTACCACTGCCTCACCCCGAGAGTGCCGTCGGGGTCGATCCGCCAGGAGAGGTCGATCCAGAACTCGTTCTCCTCCCACACCTCTCCGGGGTTGGCCTCGTAGGTGCGCTCGTACCGCTGTCCGGCCCGCTCGCCCGCCACCCGCAGCACGGGCTGGCGGAATCCGAGCCAGCGGGCTGCATGGGTCTCGTAGGAGTGGGTGTCGTGACGCTCGGCGCCCACCCCCATCGGCAGCACGTAGTCGGCGAACCAGGCCGTCTCCGACCAGGTCGGGCTGAGCGCCACGTGGAGGCCGACCTTGTCCTCGTCGGTGAGGGCCTCGAGCCAGGTGAAGCCGTCGGGGTTGGTCCAGATGGGGTTGTAGACACGGGTGAAGTAGACCTCGAGCCGTCCCCGGCCCTCCTTGAGGAAGTGCGGCAGCAGGTAGCTCAGCTCGTAGTGGCTGAGGGGGAACTCCGCCGGCCAGATCAGCTCGTTCCAGCGGTTCGCCGGGGGTGGCATGTTCCAGTGGTCGGGCTTGAACTTGTCCCACGCGCTCGGCGATGTGCCCCCCTCCGTACCCACCGATCCCGTGAGCACGTGCAGGAAGAAGAGGCAGCGGGCCACCTGCCAGCCCCCGAGGTTCCCCGACCCGGCGGCCCGCCACGTGTGGGAGGCGAAGCGGCTCCCCGCTTCGGCGATGCCCCTGGCTACCGCCTCGATACGTTCAGAATCCACCCCGGTCTCGGCGGCGGCGAATTCGATCGTGTAATCCGCATAGGTCTCGCGCAGCAGTTCGAGGAAGCTCTCGTAGGTGCGGGGCCGATCCGGCGCCCTTGCCTCGAGCGAGGCCTCCCAGTTGACCCACCGGCGCATGAACTCGTGATCCACAGCATCCCACTCGATCAGCCGGGCGGCGATGGCCAGGAGCATGGCCGCCTCGGTACCCGGCCACGGTGACAGCCAGTGGTCGGACATCGACGCAGTGTTGGAGAGGCGCGGGTCGATCGTCGCCACCTGCGCCCCCGCCTGGCGGGCCTCGATGATGCGCTGGGCGTGGGGGTTGAAGTAGTGCCCGGACTCGAGCTGGGCCGACAGCAGGAGGATGAAGCGGGCGTTGGCGAAGTCGGCCGAGGGCCGGTCGTACCCCATCCACATGGCGTAGCCGGTGCGGGCCCCCGACGAGCAGATGTTGGTGTGGCTGTTGTGCCCGTCCACCCCCCAGGACCGGAGGATGCGGTCGATGAAGCCGTCCTCGCCGGGCCGTCCCACGTGGTAGATGACCTCGTCGTGACGGTCCTCGGTCAGGGCCGTGCGGATCCGGGACGCGATGTCCCCGAGGGCCTCCTCCCAGGAGACCCGCTCCCACTCCCCTCCGCCGCGGGGCCCGACCCTCCGCAGTGGGTGCAGGATCCGCTCCGGGTCGTACATCTGGTTGAGGGTCGCCGGTCCCTTGGCGCAGTTGCGGCCTCTCGATCCGGGATGCTCCGGGTTGCCCTCGAAGCGCCGCACCCGGCCGCTGTCCTTGTCGACGTACGCCAGCAGCCCGCAGCCGGCCTCGCAGTTGAAACAGGTGGTCGGCACCAGCCGGTAGCGCCGCTTGACCCGCTCGGGCCAGGCCTTGGCGTCGTACTCCTCCCAGTCGTCCCAGGACTCGGTCGGCGGGAAGGGAACCAGACCCGTCCCTGGGACCAGCCGGGGCAGGCGATCCGTGGCGCGCCGGTCCCTATCCATGGTGATCTCCGCGTCCGCTCACGACAGCGGCACCGCCTGGCCCGCCCTGACGAACGCATCGTCCGCGAACCAGATCCCGATCAGAGCCGCCAGGCCACCCAACTCGGCCACCCAGAGCGGAACGCCGGCGCCGCCCAGGAAGACCGCTCCCAGCACCAGGGGTATGACCACCCCGATCACCTGGCCACCGAGCCACCACTCCCTCGCATGGGCGCCCCTCGTCAGGTGGTGCATCGCGGCGGCATGGTTACGGGTCGGGTGCCGCGAGACGATTTCCACCACCGCGACAAGCGCCAGCGCCGCGGCGCCGCCGACGAGGGCCCAGGCGAACACCCGCTGGACCGTCGGCGCCAGATCGAACACCGGCGCGGCCAGCAGTCCCGCGCCACCACCCGCCGCGAAAGCGCCGGCCAGCATGTGCCACAGCAGCGTCGGGCTCTGCCAGAGATCCCGGCCCTCGGCCTGGCCGAACAGGAAGGCGGTGTAGCCGGCCACGCCCAGACCGACGACCGCCCCCGCCCAGATGAGTACGGGGAGGAAGCCTGCGCCGGCTAGCCCGGACACGAACCAGAGGCCGAGGATCGCCGCCTGGGCGGCCAGGATCCAGGCGCCCTTGACCAGCCACGATCCGGGGTTGCCCTTGGTCAGGAGGTAATAGAACCGGTCGGGCCGCTTGAGGTCCCCCACCAGCAGGACACCGGTGAGGGCCAGGAAGATGCCGGCGATCAAGGGGGCTCCCCACCGAGCGAAGGTGCTGTCCGTGCCGGCGCCGGCCAGCAACGAGAGCGCCAGGACCATGACGATGCCCGCGGAGATGCCTTTGGTGAGAAAGTAACTCGACACACGCCACCCCCACGGCATCGGGTGGTCGGTGTTGTAGACGACGCGCGGGGGGAGGTCCTCCTTAGTGCGGCGTGAGGACGGTCGGCCCCCTGTCCCGCCGTTGCCACTGCGCCCGGCCGGGGGCGTCAGTTCGACGGTCATGAACGACGGCGCCGGATCGCGCCAGATGCCCCCGTCGCCAGGGTCGACAGCCCCCAACGGGTCGATACCGGCCGGCTCGACTCCCCGGTACCACAGGTTCGGCGCGGTGCCCTGCTCCGGGGACCGCTGGAGCATCCGCTCGCCATGAACCATTTGCGAGATGGGCGTGGTCGGGTCATGGACATCCCCCGAGATGATCGCTCCTTCCGGACAGACCACCACGCAGGCCGGTTCGAGCCCGACCTCCACCCTATGCACGCAGTAGTTGCACTTCTGGGCGGTGTTGTCGTGGGGATCGATGTAAAGGGCGTCGTAGGGACAGGCCTGCATGCAGCTCTTGCAACCGATGCAAAGGCTGGTGTCGAAGTCGACTATCCCGTCATCCCGGCGGAAAAGGGCATTGGTGGGGCAGATCGATATGCAGGGGGCGTCGGTGCAGTGGTTGCACCGCATCACCGAGAACGATCGCTTGGTGTCAGGCCAGGTTCCCGCCTCGATGTACTTGACCCAGGTGCGGTTCACTCCCAGCGGCACGTCGTGCTCGGTCTTGCAAGCCACGGTGCAGGCGTGACAGCCGATACACGCCGTCTGGTCGATGATGAAGCCGAACTGCAAGGCACTCCCTCTAAACCTGGACCCGCGGGCGCAACCCCGGCCCTGCAAGGGTAATCCGCCTCGTCGTGCTGGACGCTCTATACCGGGACACCGCCAGGGCGATACGCGTCTGGGCCGCGATTCGCCCTCAGGCTTACCGACACTTGGTCGGATAACGCGTGTAACGTTCTGCGACTATGCAACCCCTGGTAGAAGCCGCCGATCTGACCAAGCGGTTCGGCGACTTCACCGCAGTCGACGCCATCGGCTTCTCCGTCGCCTCCGGTGAGGTGTTCGGCTTCCTCGGTCCCAACGGTGCGGGCAAGAGCTCCACCATGCGGATGATCGGCGCCGTCTCGCCCGTGACGTCCGGGCGGCTGCGCGTGTTCGGTCTCGATCCGGCCACCGACGGCCGGCGCATCCGGTCCCGGCTGGGGGTGGTGCCCCAGGACGACTCGCTCGACATGGAACTGAGCGTGGAGGAGAACCTGTACATCTACGGCCGGTACTACGACCTCCCCCGCCGCGAGATCCGGGCGCGTATCGAGGAGTTGATCGACTTCGCCCAGCTCGGAGAGCACCGTGCGTCGCGGGTGGACCCGCTCTCGGGCGGGATGAAGCGGCGCCTCACCATCGCCAGGGGCCTGATCAACCGTCCCGACCTCCTGCTCCTCGACGAGCCGACCACGGGACTCGACCCCCAGGCCCGTCATGTGCTGTGGGACCGTCTCTACCGCCTCAAGCAGGACGGGGTCACGCAGATAATCACCACCCACTACATGGACGAGGCCGAGCAGTTGTGTGATCGGCTGGTGATCATGGATCGGGGCCGCATCGTCGCCGAGGGATCACCCCGAGGTCTTATCGAGACCCACTCGACCCGCGAGGTGTTGGAGGTGCGCTTCCCGGTCGGAGAACTGGAGCCGGCCGGGCCGACGCTCCAGAAGACGGCCGATCGGGTTGAGTTGCTGGCCGATCGGGCACTTCTCTACACCTCCGATGCCGACTCGGCTCTGGGGGAGATACACCGGCTCGGCCTCCGGCCGGAGAGCGCTCTGGTGCGCCGCAGCACGCTCGAGGACGTCTTCCTCAAGCTCACCGGACGCACCCTGGTCGACTGACCGGGGACGGCTGATGCAGGTACCTGGAGCGCTGCGCGTCGTAGAGGCGAACGCCATCGCGTACCGGAGGGTCTGGAAGGGGTCGGCCTTCTCCTCATTCGTCACGCCGGCCCTGTTCCTGGTGGCGATGGGCCTGGGCCTCGGGTCACTGGTGGACCGTGGAGCGGGCGCCCCCGGTTTCGAGGACCTCAGCTACGTGGCCTTCCTCGCTCCCGGACTCCTCGCCGCCAGCGCCATGCAGTCCGGGGCGGCCGAGGGATCATTTCAGGTGATCGCCGGGATGAAGTGGACCCGCAACTACCACTCCGTGGTCGCCTCGCCGGTCGGCACCGGCGGCCTGGTCGGGGGTCACTTCATCTGGACCGGCCTCCGGGTGCTGATGGTCTCGGTGATCTTCGGGGCGGTAGCGGCCGCCCTGGGGGCTATCTCGCCGGTCGCCGCACTGGCCCTGGCGCCCATCGGGATACTCATCGGCCTGGCCACCGTCGCGCCGATGACCGCCTTCACGGCCAACCGGGAGAACACCGAAGCGCTCACCGCGGTCTTCCGCTTCGGCATCACGCCCATGTACCTCTTCTCGGGCGCCTTCTTCCCGATCACCCAGCTACCCGATTGGCTCCAGTCCGTGGCAACCGTGACGCCGCTGTGGCACGCGGTCGAACTGGCCAGGCGGGTAGCCCTCGGGTATGACTCGACCCTTCCGGCCTGGCAACACGTCGGATACCTGGTCCTGGTATTCGTCGTGGGGGCGGCCTTGACCTACCGCCTCTTCTCCCGGCGGCTGAACGTATGACCACCCGCACCCTGGCACTCCGGATCCTGCCGCCTCCGCTGGTCGGGCTGCGCGCCCATCGCCTGATCGAGCGCAACATGCTCGTCTACAGGCGGGCCTGGATGATCATCGTGTCGGGCTTCTTCGAGCCGGTGTTCTACCTGCTCTCGCTAGGGATCGGAATGGGCCGCCTGGTCGGAGAAGTAGCCGGTCCGGAGGGTACGACGCTGAGCTATGCGGCCTTCGTGGCGCCGGCCCTCCTGGCGGCGTCAGCCATGAACGGGGCGGTGCTCGAGTCGACCATCAACATCTTCATCAAGCTCCGGTACGGCAAGATCTACGACGCCATCCTCGCCACCCCCCTTCGCCCGTGGGACATCGCCATCGGGGAGATAACCTGGTCGCTGATCCGCGGTGTCCTCTACTCGACCGGATTCGTGGTGGTCATGGCGGCGATGGGCCTGGTCGCCACACCGCTGGTGATCCTGGCGATACCTGCGGCGACGCTGATCGGCTTTGCCTTCGGAGCGGTCGGCATGGCGGCCAGTACATTCATGCGTAGCTGGCAGGACTTCGACCTGGTCGTGCTGTGCCTGCTGCCCCTCTTCCTGTTCAGCGCTACTTTCTACCCGCTGGACATCTACCCGCCGGCCCTCCAGGCCCTCACCCAGCTCTCCCCGCTGTATCACGGGGTCGAGCTCATCCGGGCTTTCACCTTCCGCTCCTTCGACCTGGGCATCTTGGGCCACGTGGCCTATCTGGTAGCGCTCGGATCGGTGGGACTCATGGTCACCGGACGGCGGCTCGGGACCCTGCTCAACCCGTAAGGGTCGGCTCCCGACCGTTCGGACCTTCTCGCACGGCGACGATTCCACCCGTCCGGATGACCGGGATAGTGCCGGTTAGCGCTGTCGGCGCCCCTTTCCGGGTAGGTTCTGGGGCCATCACTTGATGTCCGCCGATCAGGAGGGCTCCCTAGTGGAGACCGGGGTCGGCTCGGCCCACGGCTCTTCCGAAGATCGGGCAGGATCCGGCTGCTCGTGAGGGAGAACGTCTCGGAGGGGAAGCCCTCGCAGCATCAGACCGGCGATGGTCGCCGCAACCGCCACCGGAATCGCCAACCGGAACATCTGAGCGGAGCTGAGCGCCACCGCCTCCCGGATGACATCGCGTACGGCTGTCTCCATCGTGGCGACGACCGCCGGGCTCGCGACCAGTTCGCTGACGTCCAGGTCCGACGCGGGCGAATCCGGCGGCAGCCTGGCGGCGAGGAGTCCTGCGAGACGGGCGTTGAACAGTGCCCCGAACACGGCAACCCCTGTGCTCCCGCCGAGTTGGCGGAACACCTGCACCGACGATGTGGCCACTCCCAGGTCGCGCGGGTGGACCGAGTTCTGTATGACCAGGATCAGCACCGGGATCAGGATTCCCATGCTCAGGCCGAAGACGACGAGGTAGGTGGCCGCGGCCACCGGGCTGGTCGACACGGTCATGGTGCTGAGCAGCGCCAGTCCGATCCCGAGGAGCACCGGCCCTGCTACGACCACCGAGCGGTAGCGACCCCATCGCGCCACCATCCGTCCCGACACGAGGCTGGCCACCAGGGAGGCGGTGAGCATCGGAACCAGAAGGAGCCCGGAATTCGTCGCTGACATGCCCAGCGAGATCTGCAGGAAGACGGGGAAGTAGGCCAGCGGCAGGAAGAGGCCGAAGCCGGCGATGAAGCTGGTCGCGTTGACAGCCGAGAACTCGCGGTTCCGGAAGAGGAAGAGGGGCAGGATGGGAGAAGGGGCTCTTCCCTCCTGCCTCACGAACCACACCAGAGCCAGCACCCCGATGGCCATCGTCGCGATGATCACCGGCGAGTCCCACGCTTGCTCCTGAACCCCCAAGCTCGCGACCATCATGACCGCTGCCAGCCCGACCGCAAGAAGAGCCGCCCCGAACCAGTCCACCACGATCCCCCCGGTCGCCGGCGGATCAACCAGGTTCCTGCGGATGACGGTCAAGGTGATCATGGCCAGAAGAACGCTGGGATAGAACGCGAGACGCCACGAGACGTGATCGACGGCCAATCCTCCCAGCAAGGGTCCGCAGACGCTGGTGACCGCGAACACGGCGCTTATGTACACCTGGTACCGGCCTCGCTGCCGCGGTGGGATCATGTCGCCGACGATCATGTAGCTGAGGGAGATCAGGCCTGCCGATCCGGCTCCCTGGACAGCCCGGCAAGCGATGAGTTGACCGATGCTCTGGCTGAGGCCTGCTGCACAGGAACCCAAGGTGAACAGGAGGATGGCGACCTGCATCAGCCTCCGGCGACCGTAGATGTCCGACAGCTTGCCGTAGAGCGGAACCGTGACCGTAGACGCGAGCACGTTGGCGGTCAGCACCCAGGGAAGCAGCGTGAGCGCGCCCATCTCGCCCACGATGGTCGGCAAGGCGGTGGACACGATCGTGTAGTCCATCGAGGCGATGGCCATGGCCAGCAGCAACGCGATAAACGTTCTTCGCGCCTTCGGCGTCAGCCCCGATGCGCTCCCACCTGCGCCGACACGAGCTCCGGGTCGCCGGATCATCGACGAGTTCGCCGGTCGGCGCCCGGCGACGCCAACCCGGTCGCCCGATAACGGAGTCTCACCCGCGCACAGCCCGGAACCGGGCTACGCGATCGACGGCTAGCTCCAAGGGGGTCAGGTCGAGCATGGCGCTAACCCCCATGGGCCCGATCAGCTTCTCCATCGTCCGCCCGCCTTCTCCGGTGGCAAGGAAGGTCACCACCTCGTGGCCGGCCTCCTGTAGCCGGGGCGGTCCACGCGTTGGCGTCGTCAGCGTAGCGAGGGTCCGGGTCTTCGCCCCGGCAACCTCCTCACCGGCCTACGCGGAGCCCTCCCCGACTTAGGTCGCTCAGGCGGTCTCTCGCGAGAGCCGTTCCAGCACGTCGGGCACGCCTCCGGGAGTCACCACGACCACCCGCAGGCCCGCTGCCTCCAGGAAGGCGCAGGCGGCGAGGGCCCGGTAGCCGCTCCCGCAGGTCACCCATACCTCTCTCGACCGATCCAAGCCTTCGGGAAGGCCGTCCTTGAGGTGGGGCAGGTAGCGGTAGAGGGATCCCTCGAGGTGGCACTCCTCCCACTCCCCCGGCGAACGGACGTCCAGCACCTGGAGGTCGTCGCGCGCTGCCATGGCCGCGGCCAACTCGTCCGTGGTCCTGGTCTCGAACGACGCCAGAGCGCCGCCGGAGCCCACCCAGCCGGAGACTCCGTACACCACCCCCAGCACGCTGTCGAACCCGATCCGCCCGAACTGGCGGGCCACTTCCTCCACATCCTGGCCGGGCTGGGCCACCAGGACCACCGGGTTGTCGAAGGGCAGGAGCCAACCGGCCCACACCGCCACCTGGTCGCTCATCTCCAACCCCAGCGAGCCCGGAATGTGCCCGGCCGCGTATGCGCCGTGCGGCCGTATGTCGACCAGCCTGGCATCGTCCGGCAGGTCCGACGGGTCCAAGACGTCGAGTTCCGGACTCGGCAGGGGTTCGGGTCCCATGAGGTTGATCGGCCCCATGTGGGCGTAGTAGGCGGGGAAGGGTTGGAGTCCGGCCAGCTGCCCGGCGGCGAAGGCGCCGGCGTCCGGGTAGGCCAGCACCGGATTGGTCCGCCGCTCCATCCCGATGGTCGAGACGGTCCGCCCGGCTCCCGACGCGGTGCAGAACGACCCCTCACCGTGGGTGGGATACAGGCCGGTCTCGTCGGGAAGCTCAGCCAACCGATGGACCGACAGGTATTGGAGCCGGGCGAGTTGCTCCGCCCGGTCACCGCCGAGCAGGTCGGACCGTCCTGCGGAACCAACCAGCAGGCTCCCGCCGGAGAACACCGCGGCGATCTCCCCTTCCACCAGGATCATGTAGCTCACGTGCTCGGGTGTGTGGCCGGGCGTATGCAAGGGCCGGATCACCACCGGACCGCCGGGGAGATCCTCCTTGTGGAATGCAGGAAAGTGGTCGAAGGCAGCGCCCGCGGCCGCCGGCAGCACGAGCCGGGCGCCGGTACGGCGGGCAAGTTCGCGCCCGCCCGACACGTAGTCGTTGTGGACATGGGTCTCGAGGACATGGGTGAGACGGATGCCCGCATCAAGGACGGCTTGCTCGAACCGTTCCACGTCCCGCTGCGGATCGACCACCACGCCGCCCCCGTCGTGAGCCAGTAGGTAGGTGCTGTCCCCCAACCCGTCGGTCCGGAACGTTGTGATGTCCATGTCCCTCCCAGGAGCGCGGCATACCGGCCTGTGCCCCACCCTATCCGAGAGCCGCCAGGTACGGCTGCCGGCCTTGGTCTCTCCAGGTCGTGGAGGCGCTGCCGGCAAGGCCCGCTAGCAAATCCCCGGTGACGGATCCGCCAGGGACTTCAGGTCCAATGCCAGTCCGGCCACCATCAGGTAGGCCTTGTCCGCCCTTGACGCGACCAGTTGGTTCACTCGGCCCAGCACGTCCCGGTACTCCCTTCCGAGCGGTGATGCGGGCACGATGCCTTGGCCGACCTCGTTGCTGACCAGGATCCACCTGCCGTCCGCGGCGTCTATCAGGTCGAGCAGGCGCCCCACCGTCTCGAGGACCGCGCCCTCGGTATCGGAGGCCTCCTCATCCTGGAGGAGGAGGTTGCTCACCCACAGGGTCAGGCAGTCGAGGACGAACGTGTCGTAGCGATCGATGAGGGGCCGGACCGCCCTGGTGACATGGATCGGCTCCTCGAGGGTGTCCCAATGCTCCGGCCGGTAGCGCCGGTGAGCGGCGATGCGCTTCTGCATCGCCTCGTCAAGCGCTTCGGCGGTGGCGATGAAGAGCACCCTGCCCCCGTCCCGCGCCAAGCGTTCCGCCGTGGTGCTCTTTCCGGAGCGAGCCCCGCCGAGGATGAGTAGCAGCTCGCCGGGGCGAGCTGCGGTGCGGTCCGAGCCGTCAGGCATCGAAGCCCGGCCCCAGATGGCTGGTGTCGTTGAGCAGGTCGATGGTCGCTCCGCCCTCGTCGAACGTGGTGATGACGGACAGCCCGGCGTTCGACAACCGGAGCCTCCACATCGATTCGACCGGCAGCCCGAGCATCGAGACCATCATGGCGCGCAGGGTGCCTCCGTGGGAAACCACCAGGATGTTCCCATCGGTTCCGGCGTGCCGCTCCGCGATTCGGGCCGCCGCGCCGGCTGCCCGGGCAAACAGCTCCAGGTCGCTCTCCCCTCCCGGGGGTGCGAATGCCGGCCTCTCGTCGAACAACTCCGCCAACATGGCGGGATACCGGAGTTGCAGCTCCTCGTAGGTCATCCCCTCCCACTCGCCGAAGCCCTTCTCCCTCAGGTCGCGCCGGTAGACGATCGGCGTGTCCCGGCGGCCCATGACGGGTGCGGCCGTTTCTGCCGCCCGGCGAAGGTCGCTCGAGTAGGCCGCCTCGAAGGACACCGGAGCCAGTCGAGCCGCCACCGCCTCCGCCTGCTCCCGGCCCTCCTGGTTCAGAGGCGGGTCGGATTGGCCCTGTGCCCGCCCGACCCGGTTCCACTCCGTCTCACCATGGCGCACGAGGAACCACCTAAGCATGTGCGTCATCCGGGATGCCGCCCCGTGCGATCGTTTGCCGGGTGCCGGCCGCCCTTCCTCTCGAGAATGACCAAGACGGCCGGCTCATCTCGGGCGCCCAAGAGCGACCGAGGAGGCACTGAACAGCGCGTCTACGTCGAGGGCGGCCTCCAGGGAGGAAGCCACCTCGTCGAGGGCTTCCTCCACCATGGTCCCGAAGTCGAGGTCGGGATCGGCGGCGACTCCGAGGCGGGCCAGCCAGGCCCGCCGGTATCCGTCGCTGGCGAAGAGCCCATGCAGGTGAACGCCACCGACCCGTCCGTTCGGGCTCTGCGCGCCGTCGGGGCCTTCGGTGATGTGCAGCAGGGGCCGGTCGAGATCGGGGCCGGTTACGCGGCCGTTGTGGATCTCGTAGCCGTGGACGGACGCACCGGACAGAGCGCATCGGCCCGCAGCCTCCCGGACGATCTTGGTGTCCGCCATGGTGGTCTCGATGTCGAGCAGCCCGAAGCCCGCCACGCTGCGGGCGGGTCCGTCCACACCGTTCGGGTCGTGGACCGCCCGTCCCAGCATCTGCATCCCGCCGCAGATGCCGAGTACCCGTCCGCCCCCGCGGGCATGGGCGATGATGTCGTGGTCCCACCCCTGCTCCCTGCAGAAGTCCAGATCGCCGATCGTCGACTTGGTGCCCGGTAGCAGGATGAGGTCGACATCCCTCGGGATCGGTCGGCCCGGCCGGATGAGCAGGCACTCCACGCCGGGCTCCGAGAGGAGGGGATCCAGGTCGTCGTGGTTGGCGATGCGGCCGAGCAGGGGAACCGCCACCCGGAGGGGGCCCGGATCGCCCGAGGACCGGGTCGCCGAGGCAACCGATTCGGGCAGGGCCACCGCGTCCTCCGAGGGCAGGCGGGCCGCCGCGGCTATCCAGGGGACCACGCCGAAGCACTTCCAGCCGGTGCGCCTCTCGATCAGCTCCACGCCGGGTTCGAATATGCGCCGGGCTCCCCGGAACTTGTTGACCACGAACCCGGCCACCATCGCCGCATCGGCCGGGTCAAGCACCGCGTGTGTGCCCACGAGCGAGGCGATCACCCCGCCCCGGTCGATGTCGCCGACGATGCAGACCGGCACGCCGGCCCGGCGGGCGAAGCCCATGTTGGCGATGTCATGGTTGCGGAGGTTGGTCTCGGCCGGGCTCCCCGCACCCTCCACGATGACGAGGTCGTGGGTGGCGACCAGCCCGTTGAAGCTGTCGATGACCACGTCGAGCAACCCGCCGCGGTCACCGATGTAGTCACCCGGTTCGAGGAGGCCGTACGGCTCCCCGCGCACGATCAACTGGGCCGTACGGTCGGACTGCGGCTTGATCAGGACCGGGTTCAGATCGGGGCGCGCCGGGACCCCCGCGGCGCGGGCCTGTAGGGCCTGGGCGCGGCCGATCTCGCCACCGCCCGGACACGCCGCAGCGTTGTTGGACATGTTCTGGGGCTTGAAGGGCGACACGGTCATGCCGCGCCGGACGGCAAGGCGGCAGAGCCCTGCCACGATCAGGGACTTGCCGGCGCTCGAGGCGGTCCCCTGGATCATGATGGCGCGCATGGACGGACAGGTTATCTGTCGGTGGTCAGTGGACAGAGGTCAACGATCGACCGAGGACGTCGGTCAAGGCAGCGATCAGACGGCGGCTGTCCTGCGTCCCTCTCACGCCTATCCGGATGTGGCCGGGCATACCGAACGACGTGCAGTCGCGGACGCAGACCCGGTGGCGTCTCAGCAGCTCAAGGCGGAGAGCCGTGGCGTTTCCGACCTCGACCAGCAGAAAGTTGGCACTCGGGGGCGTACACGCCAGGCCGAGGCCACGAAACTCTCGCACCAGGTACTCCCGGGCGGCCCTTACGACCAGTCGGCCCTTCTCCACGTGGTCCGGGTCGTCCAGGGCGGCAACGCCCGCCGCCTGGGCGACCGCGTTCACGCTCCACGTGTACTGGAAACGCCTCACTTCCCCCACCATCCGGGCCGGCGCCACCATGTAGCCGAGGCGTAGGCCGGGGAGCCCGTGCTGCTTGGTCATGGAGCGAACCAGCGCCACGTTGCCGACCTCCAGCAGGGGCGCCGTATCCCAGCGCTCGTCTACGAAGGACGCGTAGGCCTCGTCCACCACCAGCAGCCCGTCGTCCCCCACCGCCCGGGCACAGGCCTCGACCTCGCTGCGTTCCAGATACGTTCCGGTCGGATTGTTGGGGTTGCAGATGAAGGCCAGCGCGGGCTGCAGCTCAGCAAGGAGATGCGTGGCTTCCGCTATGTCCCAGCGGAAATCCCTTTCAGGGGCGGCCCGGATGGGAAGCGGCTCGACGTGCTGAAGGCGGCAGGCCGCCTCGTACTCGCCGAAGGTCGGAGCGAACACCGCCGCGGCGTGACCCCTGCGGAGCCGTGCGCTCGCGACGAGGTGAATCAGTTCCGTCGATCCGTTTCCCGCCAGAATGCGGTCCGGTGGAACCCCGAGATGCGCGCTCAGAGCGTTACGCAGTTCGGTGCACTCGGGATCCGGGTAGGCGGACAGGTCGACCCTCCGGATAGCCTCGGTCACCCGCGGGGAGATGCCAAGGGGGTTGATGCTGGCGCTGAAGTCCACCACCTCGTCGGGACGCAGACCGAGAGCCTTCAACTCGACGACGTCCAGACCGCCATGGACCGGGCGGGAGTCCGGCATCTCCAGGGAGGGTGCTGAAAAAGACGGGGATAACTTGGCCCCCGATGACTTGAACTGTGGTCTCATTGCCAGATAACGGGCCAACTGGACATTTTTCAGTACCCTCCTATCCCCAGACCCATCCGCGGAAGGCGAGCACGCCAACCATCACCGGCAGCGCCACCGCCGCCACCGCGTACCCGAGCCGGACACCGGCGCCGATGTCAGAAGGGCCGGGATCCCTCAGCCCATCCCCGATCCGGTAGTGACCGGGTTTCTCGAGCACCACCCCCAGCAGCCCGGCCGCCGCACCGATCGTCCAACCCGCGTTCGGGCTCGCCGTCAACCGGCGGTCCCGCATTGCGATCCGCCATCCCCGACGTGCCGGCTTGTCGCAGAACGACCTCCCGGCAACCAGCATCAGCAGAGCGCTCAGCCGGGCCGGGATCAGGTTGACCAGATCGTCGAGCCTGGCAGCGGCCTTGCCGACGTACTCGTACCTGCCCCGGTAGCCGATCATGCTGTCCAGGGTGTTGATCGCCCGGTAGGCGAAGGCGCCCGGCAGGCCGAACAGGGCGAAGGCCAGCCACGGCCCGACGAAGCTGTCCGTGGTGTTCTCCGCCACGGACTCGATGGCCGCCATCGCCACCAGAGGGGGCGCCAGCGCCCGCGTATCGCGGCTGACCAGGCTGCGCAGGCTCCGCCGGGCACCCGGGTCATCCCCCGACTCCATGGCCGAGCGTGTCCTGTTGGCCGCACGCCCCAGCTCCCTGACCGCGAACGTGGTGCTGAGCAGGACGGACCCCACTAACACATAGGCGATCGGTCCGAACTGGCGTAGGGCAGAGGTGGCGAGCCAGGCAACGCCGCCGGAAACGGCGGGCACGAGGACGGCCATCCCGACGCCGGCGACCAGCGATGGCGCCCTGCGACCGGGACCGGGCGAGAGCCGTTCGAGCCAAGCGATCAGCTTGCCCATCCAGACCACCGGGTGGATGGCGGACGGCGCCTCCCGGGCCACGAGGTCCACCAGGATCGCAACGACCAGGGTCACCGCTTCTATACGCCAATCGCCCCACCACATCCGGCCGGCCTCAGACAGTTATGCCAAGGAGAGCGAGAAACAGCGAAACGAGCGCCCCCGGATCTCGCTGGGTGAGAACCACCGCCAGCGCGAGCACCACGGCTTCGCTCGTTTCGCAGGCGGCGCCGTAGACGTCACCGGTCACCCCGCCGATACGTCGCTTCGCCCACGCCCCGACCGCCCAGGCGACAAGGCCCGCCGCCAGCCCCAGCAGTAAACCAACCGGACCCGTCAGGATCACGGTTGCCAACAGGGCTACGGCCGAACCGACCACCAGGCTCCGCCGGCTGCCGCCGCGGAGGAACGGCGCACCGAGGCCCTCGTGCCGCACGTAGGGGAACCGGTCCATCACGACCAGGATGGCCCAACGGGAGAGGCAGGGAACCAGCACGATCGTCCAGAGCCGGCTCTCGCCGGGTAGCGCGGCCAGCGCGGAGACTTTGGCGAACAGGAGGAGGACGACAGCGACGACCCCGAAGGCGCCAACGTGGGGATCCCTCAGAATCTCCAGCCGCCGCTCCCGGTCGTGCCCACCCGCCAGGGCATCGCAGGTGTCCATCAAGCCGTCCAAGTGGAGACAGCGCGTCAACAGAGCCAGGGCGGCTACGAGCACCACTCCCTCCAGGAAGAACGGAAACTCCCGGCGCCCGATCAGTAGGAACTCGAGTTCACCGCCGTCCGCCGAGATCCAGGGAATCACATACGCCAGGCGGAACAACACGTCCACCCCGGCGACGATCACCCCCAGCAGGAGCCCCACGACCGGGAACCAGGAGGGCGCCCTCGACAGGTCGGCGGCAGGGCTCCGTCGGGCTGCGGGAAAGATCGTCAGGAAACCGATGGCGGCGCGCAGTCCCGTCATCCCCCTGCCTCCTCCAACGCCGAATCGTCGGCGGTGCGGTCCGAGACGCCCGCCTCCCCGAACGTGGCCATCCCGGCGAGACACGCCGCGGCCGCTTCGATGATGCCCATGGCCAGGACCGCGCCCGTTCCCTCGCCGAGCCGCATCCCCAGATCCAGGAGGGGATCGAGTCGCATGTGAGCCAGCACGGCCCGATGGCCCTTCTCGGCGGAGCGGTGGGAGGCGATCAGGTAGTCACGGACCGCCGGGCTCAGGCCGTAGGCGATGAGAGCGGCCGCTCCCGAGATGAACCCGTCGAGCACGACCGCCCGCCGCTCGGAGGCCGCCCCCAGCACCACTCCGGCGAGCACGCCGATCTCGAGCCCGCCGACCCTGGCAAGCACGCCGACCGGGTCGCCCGGGTCCGGGGCGTTGACCTCCAACGCCCGCGCGACCACGGACGCCTTATGGCGTAGCTCCTCGGGGCTGCGACCGGTGCCTTCCCCCGTTGTCTCGGCGGCGGGCCTACCGGTCAATGCGGCAGTGATGGCGCTGGAAGCGGTGGTATTGCCGATGCCCATATCCCCGGTCGCTATCAGGTCCGCGCCCGACAACGCAACCTCCCTAGCCAGGGCCGCGCCGGCCTCGAGGCAGCGGACCGCTTGCTCCCAGGACATGGCCGGCCCCCGGCTCATGTCGGCCGTTCCACGCCCGATCCGCAGGTTCCGGAGTCCGGGCTGGTCGGGGAGCCGGGCCGCCGCGATCCCCGCATCCACGACTATCTGGCGCACGCCAGCCAGGCGCGCCATGACGCTGATTGCCGCCCCGCCGGCCAGGAAGTTCTGAACCATCTGGGCGGTCACCGCCTGCGGGTAACCCGTGACTCCCTGGGCGACCACGCCGTGGTCGCCGGCCGCGACTATCACCGTCTTGCCTCGGATCGCCGGCCGCTCCACGCCGAAGATCCCGGCCAGCTGCACCGAGATGTCCTCCAGCCGACCCAGGCTGCCGGGGGGCTTGGTCAGGCTCAGCTGCCTCGCCTCGGCCCCTCCCATGGCCTTGGCATCGGCAGGGCCGATCCGCTCAAGGATCTCGGAAAGGGCTGGAGAGTCGCTCATGGGCACAACCTCTTCAAGAAACTACCTCCGACCACCGACCGCTATAGTACGTCTCGGCCCGGAGAGACAACCGGGTGCCATGGGGACCAGCGAAGTCCGGTGAGAGTCCGGCGCTGTCCCGCAACTGTCAAGCCTCCCTTCGGTGAGGACAAGTCAGGACGCCTGACCCATGGTCACGTATCAGCTCTCGGAGGAAGGGTTGCTCGTGCAGGTTCCCGCCCAAGGGGACCCGACGATCTCTCTTCATCCTCCCTGATTCAGGAGGATGTTTTTTTGCGAGGAAAACACCTACTTCAACTGCTCCTTGCCGCTCTGCTCCTGGTCGCGGGCGCGTGCGGCGGTGACACCGGGGACACCACCACGCAGCCTGAGGCTACGGCGGCGTCCACGAGTCCTACGACCCAGGCACCGACCACCACGGCTGCTACAACGACGACCGCGTCTCCCCCGACGACAGCTGCGGAACCAACAACGACAGCCGCCCCGACCACCACGGAAGCACCCACCACGACGACCACCGTGGCTCCGACCACATCGACCACCGAGGCGCCCGCCTTCCCGGTCACCGTCGCAGGAGTTGTCATTCCGGAGCGGCCGGCAGCCATCGTCTCGCTGTCGCCCACGGCGACCGAGATGCTGTTCGCAGTGGGGGCCGGAGACCAGGTGATCGCGGTGGACGAGTTCTCCAACTACCCACCCGAGGCGCCGGTCACCGAACTGAGCGGCTTCCGTCCCAACCTCGAGGCGATCGCCGCCTTCGGACCGGACCTGGTGGTGATGTCCGGGAACCCCGAGGAGATCGCCTCCGGCCTCGAAGCCCTGGGCATCCCGGTGCTCATCCACGAAGCTGCGCTGAGCCTGGACGACGCCTACCGCCAGATGCGCCAGACGGGGGCGGCCACGGGACACTCCGGCGCGGCCGAGGAACTCGTGGCCTCCATCCAGGATGAGATCGCCGGGTTGGTCGACCGGTACGCCGACCCCGACCTCGGCCTCACCTTCTACCACGAGATCTCGGACACCTTCTTCTCGGCCACCTCCAGCACCTTCATCGGCACCGTCTACAGCCTGTTCGGGCTGGAGAACATCGCGGATGCGGCCGATCCCGACGGGTACGGCTACCCGCAGCTGTCCGCCGAGTACATCCTCGAGGCGGACCCCGACATCATCTTCTACGGCTGCGCCGTGTGGTGCGGGACCAGCGTCGATTCCATCTCCGGACGGCCCGGCTGGGACGAGCTGCAGGCAGTCAGCAACGGGTACCTGTTCGAGGTCGACGACGACATCTCCAGCCGTTGGGGACCGAGGTTGATCGAGTTCGTCAGGCTCATCGGACAGACCCTCCAGACCCTGTCCGAGGCCGGTTGAGCATCGATGGGCGAACCGGCCACCGGTCTCGAGCCTGTCCGCCTCCGGTGGGGGTGGCTGGCCACGATGCTGGCGGTGCTCCTGGGCGCGGTGCTGGCCGGGATCACGGTCGGACCCGCCGGAATAGGCCCGGGGCAGGTAATCGGCGAGCTGCTCGGCGCCGGCCTGGCCGGGAGGCCCTCGACGCTCTCGTCGATCCAGCAGGCCATCATCTGGGAGATCCGCCTTCCCAGGGTGGCTCTCGGGGGCCTCGTGGGAGGCCTTCTATCCCTGGCCGGAGCTTCCTACCAGGGTGTCTTCCGGAATCCTCTGGCCGATCCCTACCTCCTCGGGGTAGCCGCCGGTGGCGGTCTCGGGGCTACGGTGGTGATCGCCCTGGTTCCGGGGGCCGGCTCTTCACTGCTCCCGCTCGCCGCCTTCGTCGGCGCCTCGGTCGCCGTTGCCCTGACCTATGCGGTGGGCCGTTCGATGGGAGGGCGGAGCGCGGTCTCGCTCATCCTGGCCGGAGTGGCGGTGGCCGCCTTCTTCACAGCCGTCCAGACCTACATCCTGCAGCGCAACGCCGACACTATCCGCCAGGTCTACTCATGGATCCTCGGCCTGCTGGCGACTACCGGATGGCGTGAGGTGCTGGTTCTGGTCCCATATGCGGTCGTCTGCGGCGCCGGGCTGGTGTTGCACAGGCGGTTGCTGGACGTCATGAGCGTGGGGGACGAGGAGGTGGACAGTCTGGGCATCTCAGCCCTACGGGTGAGGACCACGGTGGTGGTTCTCGCCACGCTGGCCACGGCCGCGGCCGTGGCGGTGAGCGGGCTGATCGGGTTCGTAGGCATCGTGATCCCCCATACCATCAGGCTGCTCGTAGGCGTCAGCTACCGATCCCTGATACCCATATCGGCGGTGGCCGGGGCGGCGTTCCTCATCCTTGCCGACCTGGCCGCCCGTACCGTGGCCAGCCCGGCGGAGCTCCCGATCGGGGTGATAACTGCCTTCGTCGGGGCACCCTTCTTCATGGTCGTGCTACGCACCAGCCGGCGGTACGTGGCATGAGCGTGATCATCGACCGCCTATCGGTCTCCTACCGGCCCGGCGCGCCCGTGCTCAGGGAGCTGAGCCTTGACGTGAACGCAGGCGAATGGCTGGGGCTGCTGGGGCCGAACGGCGCCGGCAAGTCGACATTGCTCAAGGCGATCGCCGGGCTCGTGGAGCACACGGGATCCATCCTGCTGCGGGGAGTAGACGCCGGGTCGCTCCGCCACCGCGACCGGGCCCGCTGCGTGGCGTTCGTTCCCCAGGAGCCGGTGATCCCTCCGGGCATGACGGTGACCGAATACGTCCTGCTGGGCAGGACGCCCCACCTCCCCTACCTCGGTACCGAGGGCCGCGGCGACCTGACGGTGGCCGCTTCGGCCCTGGCCCTGCTCGACCTCGAGCCGTTCGCCAACCGCAGCATGTCCGCGCTCAGCGGGGGGGAGCGCCGCCGGGTGGTTCTGGCGAGGGCGATCGCCCAGCAGGCCGACATCCTGCTGCTGGATGAACCCACCGGCGCTCTCGACATCGGGCAGGGACAGAACGCCCTGGAGTTGATCGGCTACCTGCGCGAGGAGCGCCCCATGACGATCATCACCGCCATGCACGACCTGACCCTCGCCGGGCAGTTCGCCGACCGCCTCCTGCTCATGGCAGGCGGCCGGGTGGTCGCGGACGGTCCCGCCGCGCAGGTGCTCACGGCGGAGTACATAAGAGAGTTCTACCAAGCGAACGTCGAGGTGGTCAGCGTCAACAGTGGCGTTGCCGTCCTCCCGATCAGGAACGGTGCCAGATGAGCGAAGCCCCCCGAACAGAAGATCCCCGCCGGCCGGAAACCAGACGAGCACCATCGGTGGTCATCGTCAACACCGGGGACGGTAAGGGCAAGAGCACGGCCGCCATGGGCATGGTGATGCGATCGGTGGCCCGCAACTGGCAGGTGGCCGTGGTGCAGTTCATCAAGTCCGGCAAGTGGAAGGTGGGCGAGGAGAAGATGGGCCACCGGCTCGGCGTCGACTGGGACGTGGGCGGCGACGGGTTCTCGTGGGACAGCGAGGATCTCGAACGCTCCGCCGAACTGAACCGTGATGTCTGGCGCCTGGCCAGGATGCGGATCGAGGAGGGCAAGCACCGCCTCGTCGTCCTGGACGAGGTCACCTACCCCATCAACTGGGGCTGGATCGACGAGGAGGAGGTGGTCTCCACGATCGCCAACCGGCCCGCCGACGTAAACGTGGTCGTCACGGGCCGCGACGCCCCCGCCGGCCTCATCGAGATCGCCGACACCGTCACGGAGATGCGCCCCGTGAAGCACGCCTACGACCAAGGCATCCGCGCCATACGCGGCATCGACTTCTAGTCGTCCCCTACTCCTCGGCAGCGGGGGCCGGGGCCGGATCCATCGACGTCGCTACCGGTACCTCGATCTGGCTGCTGCGGAACCAGACACCCACCGGCAGGTCGGTCGGCAGGTAGCGAATGTCGGGGATGATGGTCTCCCCATCGGCGCTGACGAACCCCATCTCGGTCCGGCCATCGGCGACGCGCCGCGCCCGGATCCTCCCGATCGAGCCCCCCGCCACCTCGACGTCGCCGCTCACCTGCCAGCGGCCGGTCGGTACGTCTTCGCGGAGGAAGCGCTCGGGCGGCAGGACTTGGCGGCCGCCGGCAAGCTCGACGCCGTGCTCCAAGCTGCCGTCCTCGCCCAGCCGGGCGATGATGCGCAGCCGATGGGGAGCCGGACTCGACGCCGGAGCGGAAGGCGTGTGAAGGCCGAGCATCGTTCGAAGCTCGGGGCTGTGAGATATCGACAGGCGTCGCAGGAACCGTTGGTTCGCTGTACCGGCCGCCGTCACCCCGCACAGCGCGCTGTCGACCGACAGTCCATGGATGGGCCGGAGAGCCCGCATCTCGGCGTCGAGAGCTAACAGCCCTTCTACGTCGGCAATGTCAGCCGCTTCGAGCGCGTCGCGCAGGGCGTTCGAGCCCGGGTAGCAGCGCGCCTCCGCCATCATCTCCCGGACGCCGGGATCCTTCCATCCCTCTTCGGCGGTCCGGGCCGCGGTGACGATCCCTCCCACCGTCACCGCCGCCGCCACGACGCTTTCGGCATAGGCGACCTGGGAATGGACCTCCAGCGCATCCTCGAACGAGAGCGCCGCTCCGTTCTCGATCCGCCTCAGGAGCGAGCGCCACGAGGACGCCATCCACGCGAACTCGGAAGAGGCCGCATCGGCTACCTGCAGCACCGACTCCTCGACCGTGATCGGGTTGAGCGCTTCTCCGGCTTCCAGCGAGTCGAGCATCCCCGATGCCCCGACGACGGACGTGTATCGCTGTGCGAACGCCTCACGGAGCGTGTTGGTCGACAGGTTCGCCACCGTGACCGCGGTCGGGTGTGCCTCCTCTGGCAGCGCGGCTATCTCCGGCCGCTCGAATAGGCCATCCAGCAACTGGGTTCGCACGCCGGCCGCATAGATCGCCCTGAGCCGAACCTCCGCATCAACCTCTCCGGCCGGGTCCATAGCGGACTTCACCTCGGTCGTAACCTCCCCGTCGCTGTCGGCTCCCGCGGCCACCGTGTACCGGGCGCCGTCAACACGCACGTCTACGGCTTCGAACGTGGGACCGCTCAGAACGAACAGGTTCTGCCACTGACCGTGGAACCCGATCTCGTTGCCCGCGCGGTCGTAGGTGACGATTCCCACGAACAGCCAGGTGGGGCCGGACCGGAAGAAACTGACCTCGAACGGAGAAACTTCGCTGATCGAAGTGCTGCCCGGGCTAGCCGTTTCCGACCCGGAGTGATACGAGACTCCGGCTTGCCAATGCCCCGCAACAGATCTGTGGCGCTTGAACACGCGGGGGCCGACCACGTAGAGAACGGCGTAGCCGCCGGGGGCGAGATCGCCCCCGAGATTCCCGACGCGGTAGTGGACGTGGAAGGAATCGCCCGCCACCGCCTCCGCCGGGACCCGCACTTCCTCGATCTTCAACCGGGCTCGTTCCTGCTCCGCCTGCTCGTCCACCAGGTGGACCGTGAGGTCGAAATCGGATCGCAGGGGTTGGTAGTCGCGCTCCAGGTAGGTGGTCGCCTCGATGAAGTAGACGCCGGCCTGCAAGTATCGGACGATGCGGGCGTTGCGACTCTCCCCACCATCGTCGTTGGCTCCGATTATGCCGCCCGCCAGCGACGCCAGGGACAAGACAGGATCGCCATCCTCCGACGCCAGGTCGATACGAACGCGACCGGCCTGCTCGAGGTTGAACGTGTAGCCGTGTGCCGGATGCTCGACCACGAAGCGCGACCCGCACGTGTCAAGCGTCCAGGATCCGGATGCGGTCAGATCGGCGCCCGCTTCCAGCGTGCCGAGATGCACCGGCTCGCAACCGGATACGTAGCTGACCGCGACGGCGAAGTCCGCCGGTCCCCGGCTCCGCCCGCCGACCGTCGTGGCCTCGATCATGTACACGCCGGGCAGCAGGTCTCTCTCGACGCGGCTGTCCAGCCCGGCGCCGCCGTCGTCGTTGCCGACGATGCGGGTACCGTCCTCGGCGAGCAGGTAGAGGTAGGGGTCCGCCCCGGCGGATGTCAGCTCGATCCTGACCCGTCCTGCCGTAGTGACCTCGAACCTATAGGTGCGGGCGTCGCTGCCGGCGCGGAACCGTGAGTCGCAATCCTCGGTCGTCCAGTGCCCGGCCGCCTCCAGCGCGCCGTCGCCCAGCGGGCCGAGGTCTGTGACCTCGCAGTCCGCCGACTCCTGCCCCAACACGGCTCCCGACCCCGGCAGGGCGAGGACGCTCGCTACCAGGGTGAGGGCGATGAAGGCCCGCCCCAACCGGTGCGTTCCAGGCCTGCCAACCAGGACTCGTTCCATCTCGAACCCCCCTTGCTTCGCATAGCTGTCGGATGGGTGCCTCGGACCGCCCGAACACCTTGAATGCCGGGCGTTGATGCTAGCCAGCGAGCCACCGGCCACCGATCCACCAACTACCGGCCGCTACAGCCGCGGGTTGATTCGTTCCTCTAGGGAGAAGGCGATCAGGGCGAAGCCGAGCGAGGCCAGCATGATCAGGAGTCCGGGCGGTAGCACCCACCATTTCCAGGCCGGAGTCAGGAAGGCGCCTCTGGATTGCGCCCAGAACAGGGTCGAGCCCCAACTCTTCTGGATGGGATCACCGAGACCGAGGAAGCTGAGGGCGGCCTCCAGCAGTATCGCGTTCGAGACCGCCCGGACGAACGATCCCGTGGCCAGCAACCCCGTCCGGGGGACGATGTGCCGGAGAATGGTCCAGCGGTCAGGCGCCCCCATCGAACGGGCCGCCAGCACGTACTCCCTCGACCGCAGAGACAGGACCTGCGAACGGATGATCCGGGCCGGCTCGGCCCAGATGAGCACGCCTATCACCAGGATCGTGTTGAGCAGGCTCCGTCCGAGATAGGCGGCCAGCACGATCAGCAGGGGCAGGAACGGCAGGATCAGTATCACGTCGACACCACGCATCATGGCCGAGCCCAAACGCTTCGGGTAGTAACCCGCCACCACGCCGACCGTGGTTCCGATCAGGAGGGCGACGGCGGCCGCGACTATCCCGATCGTCAACGACACGCGTGCTCCGAAGATCATTTCCGACAGCAGGTCCTGGCCGATGTCGTTCGTACCGAGGAGGTGCTCCGAACTGGGGAACAGGAAGGGTCTGGCCACCCGCTCGGTCGGGTCGTAGGGCGCCAGCCACGGGGCGAACACCGCTCCGCACACGAGGATCCCCACGATGAGCCCACCCGCCAGCCCGAACAGGGTGGGGATACGGGAACGCCGCCGGGCGGTGCGCCGCGCCGCCCGCTCGCGGCTGTCGGCGACCGTCATGAGGTCCTGGTCCTCGGATCGATCAGCGGATACAGCAGGTCGGCCGCCAGGTTCGCCACCAGCACCGCCGCGGTGAACACCAGGAAGGCCGCCTGCATCACCGGATAGTCACGCCCTGACACCGCTTCGAACACGAGGCGTCCCAGTCCCGGGTAGGTGAACACCGTCTCGACTATCACCGTGCCTCCGAAAGCGAACCCGATCCGGAGGGCGAGCACCGTCACCACCGGTGCGATCGTGTTGCGAGCGACGTGTCCGAACAGCACGCGCCGCTCGCCGGCGCCCTTGGCGCGAGCGGTGCGGATGTAGTCCTCCCCCAACGTTTCCAGCATCGAATACCGCATCGTCATGTACACGCCGGGCGTCGCCAGGATCGACAGGGTGACCACCGGCAGGATGGCATGGCTGACGATGTCCCACATGTGGGCCCACCCGGCAAGACCGGAAGCGGGGGTCACCGCATGAGACGACGGCAGGAGGCCCCACTGGACGGCGAAGATCGAAATCAGCAACATCCCCAGCCAGAAGGACGGTAGGGACTCGATCGAGATCATCCCCGAGAGCATGCCCAGGTCGGTCTTGGTCCCTCTCCGCCACGCCGAGATCGCCCCCAGGATCACCCCGGCCACCGCCGACACGATCAGCGACAACCCCGTGATCAGCAAGGTCCATGGGAGCCGATCCCAGATCATGTCGACGATGGGCCGGCTCGAGCGGAACGAGTACCCGAAGTCCCCGGTGAATATGTCTCCCCAGTAGCGGAGGTACTGCTTCCAGAGGGGAACGTCCAGGCCCACCCGCGCCACGATCTCCGCCCGCTCATCAGGGCTCAGCAGGCCGACATCCACCCCGGCGATGAGGACGAGGGGGTTGCCCGGCATGAGCCTGGGCAGCAGGAAGTTGAGGGTGACCGCCACCACGACGACCACCCCGTACTGGGTGAGCCGACGGACGTCGAGACGCCGTCTCAACCCGTCAACTCACCCCCACGCACGCGGATGCGCGTGGCTACGGGCGCGCGGATGGCGGCAGCAGAGACAGCTTGCTGACGATGCCCTGTCCGGCGATGAACTCCCAGTCCGAGTAGACGCTCGAGTCGTACACGTATGCACCGTCGGGATACAGCAGCAACACGAAGGGCAACTCCTCGGCGATTATCTCCTGCATGCGAAGCAGGATGGCGATGCGCCCCGCCTCGGTGGACTCGACGGGTAGCGCCGCCGAGAGCGCATCCATCTCGGCGCTGGCGTAACCGGTCAGGTTCAGGAACCCGCCCATCGGAATGCTGGCGACCAACTGCGGGAGGCGCAGCGGATCCGCCTGCACGGGCGCCGACCAGCCCCACATGGCGATGTCGTAGTTGCGCCCGTTGTTGACGTTGAACTCCGGCCACACGGCTTGCTCCCACGTCCCGGTCTCGACCGCCGCCACAGAGGTCTCGATGCCGATAGCGGCCAGCATCTCCACGGTCAGCTCGGCTATCCGCAGCCGTAGCGAGTCAGGGGCGTTAGTGATGATCTCGAACGACATGGGCTGCCCGTCGAATTCCCGCACGCCGTCGCCGTCGCCGTCGACATAACCGGCCGCGTCGAGCAGCGCGTTGGCGGCTGCGGGGTCGTACACGGGGATCATCGACGGGTTGTAGGACCGATGCTCGGGATGTATCCAGCCCGGGCTCCCCACCGTCGCCGCGCCGAGGAACACCGTGTCGACGATGTCCTGGCGGTCCATGGCCAGGTTGATGGCCTGGCGTACCGCCACGTCGTCGAAGGGGCGCTTCGAGGCGTCGTAGTTGATCATCTGGGTGGTGAACTCGGGTCCCAGGGCGATGTCCAGCGGATCTTGGGCGTCCAGCAGCGGGATTTGCTCCGGAGGTATGCGCTCGAAGATCACGTCGACCTCACCGGTGCGGATGGCGGCCTGGGCGCCGGCGTCGTCGGCGAAGACTATGACCACCAGCTCCTCGACCGCCGGTGCGCCCCGGAAGTAGTCGGGGTTGGCCTCGAAGCGGTAGCTCTGTCCTTCCACGTACTCCACCAGCTTGTACGGACCGGTCCCGATGTTGGTAGCGCCGAAGTCGTGCTCGGACGGCACTTCGACTCCTTCCCACACATGGCGCGGGATGATCGGAATGTCAGCGAGGGCGGCCAGCTCGAAGCCGGCCTTCGGGCTACCGAGCACGAAGGTCGCGCTGTAGTCGCCCGTCACCACGAGGTCCTCGACCCCCCTGAGGTCCCGGGCGAACCGGCTGGCCTCCACGTTGTTGATGTAGTAGTCGACGCTGAAGTCCACGTCGTGCGCCGTCAAGGGCTGCCCATCGTGCCAGGTGACGCCCTCGACCATCGTGAAGGAGTACTCGGTCAGGTCCGCGTTGACGGAGACGGTGTCCGCCAGCCACGGCTGTGGGATGCCGGCGGCGTCGAGCTGCATGAGCGAGTCGTACTGGAGCATCAGCAGGTTCCATCCGGGGAAGCCGCTGATGTAGGTGTACGGGTTGAGGGTTGCCTCGTCGCCGGTGATCGCCGCCCGTACCGTTACCGGTCCTGCGGCGGCCTCTTGCTCCATCATCGCCTCGTCGAGCATCTGCTCGGCCTCAGCGAGAGCCGACTCCGCGGCGGCCACCGCCTCCTCGGAGGCTTCAGCCGTCGCCGCAGCCCTTTGCTCGGCTTCCTCGAGGGCTGCCTGCGCGTCGGCCAACGCCGACTGGGAGGCCTCGTCGCCCTCCATGGCTGCTGAGGCCGCAGCCTGGGCTGCTTCCAGGTCGGCTTGGGCCTGGGCCAGCGCCGATGCCGCCGCTTCGGCCTCCGCCTGAGCCGACTCCGCCTCGGACTGGGCGGCCGCAGCTTCGGACTGGGCGGTTGCAGCCTGCGCCTGCGCCGCGCTCACTTCCTCCGATGACGTGTCCTCGCCGCCACACGCCGCTGCCATCAGGCCGAGCATGAGGACGAGAGTCAACGCCTTCGATGATGCAAACCTTCGCATTGTTGTCATCCCTTCTCCCCCACGCGGGAGCCGCGCCGGACGAACAACTGGTTCGTCGGCCCGGCTTCCATCAGCCTGCCAAGCGTAGCCCAACGGTTGGCCGTAGGGTCGGCCAGAGGGCACCTTGTCCGGGCTTGACGCCCGGAAACTCCCGCGTGCCTAGGGTCGCTGCTGCCCAGGAGGATTCACCAGGTGGCAGGACACCCATCGACCGGGGGCGGCTTCGGTGAGAGCCGGTTCGATCGTCGAGCACAGGCCTTCCACCGCCACCGGGCACCGGGTGTGGAAGCGGCACCCTGCCGGAGGATCCTCCGGGCTGGGCAGGTCCCCCACGAGCCGGGTGCGTGTTCCGGCGTCGAGGACGCCCGGTTCCGGCGCGGGAACCGCGGCGAGGAGTGCCTTCGTGTACGGGTGGAGCGGCTCCCGGTAGAGCTGGTCGCGCGGGGCGCGCTCGACGATCTCGCCCAGGTACATGACGGCCACCTCGTGGGAGACGTGGCGCACCACCGCCAGGTCATGGGCGATGAACACGAGCGCCATGCCCGTGGCCGCCTGTATGTCGGCCAGCAGGTTCACCACCTGGGCCTGGACCGAGACGTCCAGGGACGACACCGGCTCGTCGCAGACGATCACCTCTGGGTCGGCGGCCAGGGCGCGGGCCACGGCGATCCTCTGCCTCTGCCCGCCGCTGAACTCGTGCGGGTGTCTCCGGCCGGCGTCGGTAGGAAGCCCCACCTGGGCGAGCAGTTCGGACACTCGTTCCCGGATCTCTTCCGGCGTCCCGAGCCTATGGATACGCAGCGGCTCTGCGATCACATCCCCCACCCGCATACCCGGGTTCATCGCCGAGAACGGATCCTGGAAGATCATCTGCACCACCCTCCGGTGCCTGCCGCTCCGGTGGTCGATCGGGTTCCCTTCGATATCGATCGTCCCCTCGGTGGGCCTGACCAGCGCTACCAGGGCCCGACCCAGCGTGGTCTTGCCGCACCCGCTCTCCCCGACCACGCCCAGGGTCCGGCCGCGGCGCACGTCGAGGTCCACTCCATCCACCGCCCGTATGACCCCCGAGCCGGACCGGCGCAGTCCCCGGACCACCGGGAAGTGCACGCGGAGCCCCCGGATGGAGACGACCACGTCCCCGCCCTCCCCTGACATCGTCTGCTCCCCCGTGACGGATCCTTCGGACCACAGGTCGGACGAGTCGCTCATCTCGTGATGGTGTATGCAGGCCGAGCCGTGGCGGTCGGCGCCCACATCCTCCAACTCGGGAAGCGCCTCGCTGCACCCCTCCCCCGCGAGGGGACACCTGGCGTCGAACGGGCATCCTCTCAGCTCCTCGGCCACGCGCAGGGGCGAACCCGGGATCTCGGCCAGGCGGGTGGTCACAGGCCGGTCCAACCGGGGGATGGAGCGCAGCAAGCCGGAAGTGTACGGATGGCGCGTCGATCGGTATATCGCATGGGCCGAACCGGTCTCGGCTATGCGACCTGCGTACATGACCGCCACCCGATCGGCTATTTCCGCCACCACGCCGAGGTCATGGGTGATCCACACGACCGCCAGCCGGTACTCGTCCTGGACCTCCCGCACCAGATCGACGATCTGCGCCTGGACGGTCACGTCGAGGGCCGTGGTCGGTTCGTCGGCGATGAGCAGCTTGGGCTCGCACGCCAGGGCCATGGCGATCATGGCCCGCTGGCGCATTCCTCCCGAGAACTCGTGCGGGTAGTCGTCTACCCGCGAGGGTGCGGAGGGTATGCCGACCCGGTCAAGGAGCTCGATCGCCCGTCGCCGGGCCGCGGCCTTCGTGAAGCCCCGATGGATCCGGAGGCTCTCTCCGATCTGACGGCCGACCCGATGGACAGGATTCAGGGAGGACATCGGCTCCTGGAAGACCATCGCCACGTCCCGGCCGCGTATGCGCTTCAACTCCCTGGCCGGCATACCGATGATCTCGCGGCCCTCGAGACGGATGGACCCCGAAACGAACGCTGGAGGCGCCGGAAGCAGGCCCATGACCGAGAGCATGGACACGCTCTTGCCGGAACCGGACTCCCCGACCAGGGCGAAGGTCTCGCTGGGGGCGACCGTCAGGCTCACGCCGCTGACCGCGCGGATCGTCTCGGTGGGCAGTTCGAAGCGGACCGCCAGATTCTCGATATCCAGCAGGTTCGCGTCGATGCCGGCGGCGTCCCGCCACGGCTTGCGAGATCCCACCGCGGCCGCAGTGGTCATCCGTTCCACCGCTCTTGGACCGACTCTCGTGACCGATCAACTCCCGGCGGGCTGTCCGAACACCGCCAGAGCGGTAAGGGAACCTGGCCCGACGTAGGATGGCGCCGCAACTCTCGCGTACAGGAGTGAGGACACCCATGTCCGTTCATGGCGGCCAACTTACACAGACCGAGGACGGTGCGGCGGCCCGATCCGAGTGGGGTGTCCCGGTTCCGATCGACCTGGAGTCCTTGAACGCCGACCTGGAAGACGGCCGGGCCACCGTTGATTTGGGCCTCTTCTATCCGACGAACCTGGAACCGGCCCACCGGCGGAAGGTGGAACTCGGAATGGTCATCGATGGCGTGGCGGAGGCCCGCCGGATCTTCGGTGAGGTCGGTGTTCAGTTCGCCGTCGTCTCGGTCCGGACCGGGCCTGTCGACGCGGAACTGCTCGCCATCCATGCCGAGGCGCCGGGCTCCGAACTGCCCGGTGGTCGCTACGCCAACCTCTACCGGGAGCGCCAGAAGCGGCCTTCCAGGCTGTCGCCCGATGCTCTATCTGTGTTTGAAAGCGTGATCGGCACAGGACCGGAGCATGACCGCCGGATACATCTCGTGGTCCTCGAGGACGTTTTCATGTCTTTCCATGACCGGATCGACGAACGTACCTGGCAGTTGAAGACCGTTGCCACCAACGCCCTGTCCTTCCCGGGCTACTCGCACCGGGACACGATCCCGCGCCACTTGCGGGGAGTCATCACCCTCACCAACCTGGCGAGGGCTACCTCATGGAAGACCGTCGCCCATGAACTCGGGCACAAGCTGATCAACGCCAGCCACGAGTACCGGGACATCGACCCCCAGCACGAGGTCTACGCCGACGGGGGTCTCCTGCTGTACGGAGACGGCACCGACATCCCCTCCGGTCCCGATGGCCGGTTCCACCGGGAGAGGTTGCACCAGTCGCCCTTCATCTACCGGAAGGTGGGGTCCGGAGCCAAGTCATGGAATCCCGATTATCTGGATGGCGGGGGCTACTACGACCGCATCTACGAGGGCCTCACGGTCGACTTCGACCCGTCCTAGCGGTCAGTGGTCAGTGGTCAGTGGTCAGTGGTCAGTGGTATCCAACATAAACTAGCAACTAGTGAGAGGCTTGGCGTGCTCTGTACGCCTCCCTGGCCTCGCGACTGGCGTGGTGGCCCGAGAGCTCATGCAGACTCGACGCCTGGTCTGCCGGGACCGCAGGATGCAAGTGGACGACGACGCTATCCATATTGGGCACGGCATGAAGTACGCCGTGTTCGACCTCCTCGGCGATTCGGTGGCCCTGGAGCACAGTCTGCGCTGAGTCGATCTGGATTGCGACTTCCCCCGACATCCGATGGCCCGACCACCTGGCGCGCACCGTGTCGACTGCCACCACACCGGGTGTTTCTTTGACTGTGGCGGTGATGCGGTCTATCAGCCCCTCATCGACACCGTCCATCAGCCGCCTCACGACGGTACGCATTGACGATATGAGGATTCCAAGAATCACGATCGCGATCAGGAATCCCACGATCGGATCGGCTCGGGGGTAGCCGAGCCAGACCCCGACCATGCCGATCGCAACTGCGATTGATGTCAGTCCATCCGCTCGTGCATGCTGGCCCTCGGCAATCAGCGCCGCAGAGCCGATCCGTCGCCCGGCGCGGATCCGATAGATGGCCACGATCTCGTTACCGAGAAACCCGACGATCCCGGCCGCGAACACCCACCAGAGATTGGTCACCACGCGCGGGTTGATCAGGGCGTCGACGGACTCCCAGATGATGATCGCCACGCTTGCCAGGATGATCAACCCGATGAACAGCCCGACCAGGTCCTCGGCTCGCCGGAAGCCGTACGTGTATCGCTTGGTGGCTCGCCAGCGGCCCATGCGAAACGCCACGATCAACGGGATCGTCGTAGCGGCATGGCCAAGGTTGTGGATGGTGTCGGCCAGCAACGCGATCGAACCCGACAGAGCAACGATGACTACCTGTGCCACCGCGGTTGCCATCATGCCGGCGAGCCCTATCCATGCGGCCCGTATCCCCTCTTCGCTTGACTCGTCGGCCGACTGGATCGTCTCGCTGTGGTCGTGGGAGTGAGGCACGACAAGGTGTTTCAACTTGGAGAACACTCCTGGAGTCGGCGCGTGATCGTGGCCGTGCTCGTGATCGTGGCCGTGCTCGTGGCCGTGCTCGTCATCGTGGTGGCCGTGCTCGTGGCCGTGATCGTGGTGGTCGTGCGAAGCCTTTTCAGTTGGCTCGTGCACCGGGAGTCCTCACGCTGCCTTCTTCTCGATTGAAGTTGCTATGAGTCTATCTTGCAAGTGTTGGTATTAAGAGATCCGCGTGGTGGTGGATGTGCCACCCTGATCACCGCCTGGTCAGTGGATCTTGTAACCCAGGGATGAGACGGACAACCCAACAGCCTCGAGGGCCACAAGGAACTCGACTGCCTCCCGGGTCGTAACTGGCCACTAGGAATCCAGCGCCTTCATGGCCTCGCGCCTGCTGAGCGGGGAAAGCCGGCGGCGGTTGGCGTCCACGTAACGGGTCACCGAGTCCGGACAGGTCTTGGAGTGTTCCCGCAGCGCCCACCCGATCGCCTTGCGCAGGAAGAACTCGTTGCGGGCGATCGAAGGCTCGATCACGGCGAACAGGAGGCCGGGATCGGTCCGGTCCTTGAACCGGAGCTGGGCCAGGATTGCGGTCCGCCGCCGCCATATGTCGTCGTCCTCCGCCCACGAGAGCAGTACCGGGCGGACGTCCGTCGGGTACGTAGCAAGTAGGTGACCCATGTGCTTGCCGGCCAGCTGATCGACGTAGTCCCACCAGGCGCCTGTGACGACCATCTCCTCCACCATCGCCAGGCGGTCGGGCCGCAGCCACCCTCGGTAGGGCCGGGCGTAGGCCAGCTCGATGGCCCCGTAACGCTGCTCCCGGTGGGTGGCCGCTCGCCACATCCCGAGGACGGTGTCCTCCCATGCATCGGGATCGGCCAGCGGATGTTCTTTGACTATCGCCCCGGCCAGGCGCCGCACGTCGGGAACCCTTACCCCGTGAAAGGGAAGTTCCGACTTCATGTATCGCTGCTGGCCCTCCGCCCGGTCCGGATCTCCGGCGGCGACAAGGCGAGCGATGAGATCGGCCCTGAGGGATGTGTCCACGCGGCGGGATTCTGGCAGGCCTCGATCCTCAGGAACACCGCACCACCCATGACGCCCTACGCCTCAAGAACATTGCAGCCCCTGAACCTGATGCACACAGCACCACCCATGACGCCCTGATCCTGAGGAACCGGGGATGGGGGCGTGGCGGGGGGTTAGGGGTTGCAGGTGGAGGTGTCGCCGCTCAGGATGATGGACTCACTACAGGACCCCTGCCGGGCCAGAACGCGAAAATCGCGCCAAATGGCGGCCGCTCCGGGCCCTCCCCCGCCGCCGCCACCGTGGTTTGGAGCGTGGTCGGCCATGCCCGGCTAGCTGCCGGGGCTGGGCGGCTCGCTCCATGAAGCCCTTATGTTCCCTCCGGTCCGACCGAACCGATCGGCAGGAGCCTTCGGTCGGTGGTGGTGCTTGGCAATAAACAACGTATCGGCAGCATGTGACAAATTCAACCCTCTTCAAAGCCGCGAGCGGCTATCGCTCTCCCGGCGGAAAGGGCCGTCACGACAGCGGCGCCGCCCCGGACGGCGGCTGGCAACTAGGAGACAGCAACTCGTAGACTCTCCGGCCATGAAGCTCCGGACGCTCCTGGCATTTGCCCTGCTGGTGACAGCAGTCGCCGCGGCCGCCTCGTGGAGACTGCGCGCCTCGGCCTACACGAGGCCCCCCGCCGCACCCGGCACCTGGCACCCGACGGCGCGCCATCAGTGACCCATCGAGTCGCTCTCCACACGGACGGCGATCGGGGCAACCGGGTGATCCGGGTGATCCAGACCGACCCCGGTGTCGAGATCGGCCGGCTGCGGACCGGCCCGGATTCCGAAGGGCCACCGGGCTCGGTGGCCGGCTGGGACGTGCTCGCCGTTGACGCCCTGACCGCCGCCTGCCTCCCGCTGGTCGAGGAGGCATGCGATCTGGGCCTTCCGGTAGTGGTTGCCGCCGACCTGCCGGCCCGCTTTGCCGCCGCTCCGGGCGCCACGATCGTCGGCGGAGCCGGGAGCGGGGCGGGCCTGGCCGCCGCGCTGGCCCTGTCGATGCTTCCCCGGTCGGCCGAGCCGGTCAAGGCTCGCCTGGCGTGGACCGTGGCGGGCCGGCCGCTCCGGGCCGGTCGGGCGGTCACCTTCCCCGAGCCGGTCGGGTCCCTGTGGGCCGGCTGGGGGGAGAACCCCCTTCCCTGGCCGGATGTGGCATGCTGCCCGGCCCCCACCAACTCGGCATGGAAGGCGATCCGGGTCGATCTCGAGTTCCGTGACGCCGAGGGGGGCGGATCCGTGGTCCACGGCGTCTCGGACGAGGCGAGATTCCTCGACGCGGCGTGCTTCGGCTCGGCCATCCTGGCCGCCGCTCGCGGCGCCTACCCGCGCGGCGCCGGCGGGCCCGGTGATCCGGACGGGGTCTTCGTGCGCCTGGCCCAGGACGCCGGCATGCAGGTGGCCCGATTCGTCGCCGCTTAGGTGATTAGTTGGTAGTTGGTAGCCGACAACAGGAATTAGAAACCAACAACTAGAAACTACTCCACCAGCGGTCGCCGGCCATGGTGGGCAACTCGGCGGAGTCCTCGGGTGACACGTCCGGGCCGGGATCCGGAGGGCTGGGCGCAGGGGTCGCCGGCACCTGCAGGGTCTCCTCCAGCATGACCACCTCGACGCCGCCCACCACGTCGGAAGTCAGGTTGTAGAAAACCGCCGCCAGCGTGGTCAGCAGGGTCATCGCCGCCCCGAACACCACCGAGAAGAAGACCGACACCCGGGTGAACCGGCTCCCGTTGTCGAAGAAGACCGAGCCCTCGTCAACCAGGCTGATGGTGATCAGGAACCGGTCGAGGGAGGCGGGGATGCCCGCCCTCTCCACCAGGGACCACATGAGGAGCAGGCCGATCAGCGTGGCGGCTGCGAACACCACGTGCAACAGGAGCGACACCTTGAACACCGTCCACGGATCGAACTTGCGGATCACGCGCCGCACCCGCCGTACGGTCGCCATCACATCCCCCCGACGAGTGATCGTCCCCCGGCGTCGTGCCGGGCGGTATCCACCGGCACCTCCTCCAGCACCGTGAACTCGATCCCTCCGACCAGGTCCGCCAGCAGGTTGTACAGCACCGCCCCCACGGTCAGGGTGGCGGTGGTCCCGGCCATCCAGCTGGCCGCCAGCAGGATCATGCCGCGCAGGTACTCGCCGCCCGTCTTGAAGAGCGACTCGCCAGGCTCGATCAGCGCCACCCGAGCGGCGGCCTCGTCGAAGGCGGAAACCAGGCCGAGCCGGGAGATCACCGCCCAGAGCATCACCGACAGCAGCACCAGCCCGAGCGCGGCCAGTGCGGACAGGACCGCGGACACCTTCATGACCGTCCACGGATCGAACTTGCGGAGAATCCGGCGAACCCGGCGTTGCGTGGTGGGCGGGGCGGGCCAGGCCCCCAACCGCGCCTCGGTCACTTCGCCCCGGTAGCGATGCCCGTGTCCATGGGGACGGGAGCGAAGCTGGCGACACTGGCCCCGTCAGGCAGGTTCATCACCTTCACGCCGCTGGCTACACGGCTCTGGCGGCTGATCGAGTCCGTGGCGGTGCGGATGGCGACACCACCGGTCGAGACGATCATCACCTGGCTCCCCTCGACGACCGCCCGTGCGCCCACCATCTCCCCGCGTACTTTCGTGAGCTTCATGGCCTTGACGCCCTTGCCGGCTCTCGCCTGCCGCTTGAACAGCGCGGACCGCACGCGCTTGCCGAAACCTCCGGAGGTCAGTAGGAGGATGTCGTCGCCCTCCAGCGTGGCGGCTGCTCCCACCACCTCGTCCCCCGGATTGAGGCGGACCCCGATGACGCCCTGCGTGGCCCTGCCCTGGGCGCGAACGTCGTTCTCCGAGAAGCGAATCCCCATTCCCCGGCGGGTGAAGAGGAGCAGGTCGCTCTTGCCGTCGGTGGAGTGAACGGTCACCACCTCGTCGTCATCGGCAAGCCGGATCGCCACCAGCCGGGCGTAGCGGCTGTCGTACTCCCGGAAGGCGGTGCGCTTGACCTTCCCCTTCCTGGTCACCATCACCATGTAGCGGTAGGACTCGTAGTCGCGGGTGTCCACGATCGCCTCGATGCGCTCCTGGGGATCCAGCGGCAGCACGCTGTGGGCAAGGACCCCTCTGGCGGTACGGGCCTTGCGGGGGATCTCGTGCGCCCGGACCCGGTAGACCCGGCCCCGGTTGGTGAAGAACAGGAGGTAGGAGTGAGCGGTGGTGTGGATCACATGGGTCAGGTAGTCGTCGCCGCGCAGCGCCGCCGCCTTCACGCCCTTCCCGCCCCGGCCCTGCGCCCGGTAGGCGTTCGCCGCCACCGACTTGACGTACCCCGTGGCCGACACCGTGACGATGATCTCCTCGTCAGCGATGAGGTCTTCGAGGGACAGCTCGGACTCGGCCGGCATGACCTGGGTGCGGCGAGCGCCTCCGTGGGTCTCACGGGTCGCCTGGAGCTCGTCGGCGATGATGGCGCGGCGCCGGACCGGGTCGGCCAGAATGGTGGTCAGCTCGTCGATCAGCCGCTGCAGCTCGGCTAGTTCGTCGCGAAGCTTGGCGGTCTCCAGCGAGGTGAGGCGGCGCAGGGCCATGTCCAGAATGGCTCGAGCCTGTATCTCCGATAGCGGGAAGCGGTCCATGAGAGCCGACCGGGCCGAGTTGACGTCCTCGCTCCCCCGGATCACCGCGATCACCTCGTCGATGTTGTCCACCGCCACGATCAGCCCCTCCAGGATGTGGGCGCGGGCCTGCGCCCGCTTCAGCCGGAAGCGGGTGCGCCGCTCGATCACCTCCATCTGGTGATCGAGGAAGTACTGGACGAGCTCGGCGATGTTGAGGGTGCGCGGCACGCCGTCCACCAGGGCCACCGCGTTGACGCCGAAGTTCTCCTCCAGGTTGGTGTGCTTGAACAGGTTGTTCAGCACCACCTTGGGGTTGACGTCCTTCTTGAGCTCGATGACCAGCCGCACCCCCACGCGGGCGGAGGACTCGTTGCGCAGGTCGGCAATGCCGTCCAGCGTCTTCTGCTGGACGAGGTTGGCTATCCGGGCCATGACCCGATCCTGGCTCACCTGGTAGGGCAGCTCGGTCACCACGATGGCGGTGCGGTTCTTGCGGATCGGCTCGACGTCGGTGACCGCTCGCATCCGGACCGAGCCCCGCCCCGACACCAGCGCGTCCTTCACGCCCTTGGTCCCGATCACGTAGCCGCCCGTGGGGAAGTCGGGGCCCTTGACGATCGACAGGTACTCCTCGGGACCGGCATCCGGGTTGTCCAGCCCGAACAGGCAGGCGTCGATGACCTCCCCCAGGTTGTGGGGCGGGATGTTGGTGGCCATGCCGACCGCGATGCCCTGCGAGCCGTTGACCAGCAGGTTGGGGAAGCGGGCCGGCAGCACGACCGGTTCCTGCTCGGATCCGTCGAAGTTGTCGGCGAAGTCCACCGTGTCCTCGTCGATGCCGTCGAGCAGCACCGCGGCCAGCCGGTCCAGCCTGCACTCCGTGTAGCGCATCGCCGCCGGCGGATCGTCGGTCGTGCCGAAGTTGCCCTGCGGGTGGATGAGCGGGTACCGGAGCGAGAAGGACTGGCCCATCCTGACGAGGGCGTCATAGATGGCGTCGTTGGAGTGCGGGTGGTACTTACCGATCACCTCACCCACCACCGTGGCCGACTTGCGATGGGAACTCCGCGGCCCCACCCCCATGTCGTCCATGGCGTAGATGATCCGCCTCTGCACCGGCTTGAGCCCGTCCCGCACGTCCGGCAGCGCCCGCGACACGATCACGGACATGGCGTAGTCCACGAAGGACTTGGACATCTCGTCGTTTATGTCGATCGCCAGGCGGGCGGCGGCGCCTCCCCTCTCGAGCTCCGGCACGCTGCGTTCCTCCCGCTCAGATGTCCAGGAACCGGACATCGCCGGCGTTCTGCTGGATGAACTCCTTGCGAGCGGCCACGTCACCGCCCATCAGGGTCGAGAAGACGTGGTCGGCCGCCGTCGCGTCCGCCATGTCCACCTGGACCAGTGTCCGGGATTCCGGATGGAGAGCGGTCTCCCCCAGCTCGGAGTCGTTCATCTCCCCGAGGCCCTTGAACCGCGTGGGCCGGGCCTTCGGATGCGTCTCCTTGAAGGCCGACAGCGCGGCGTCGTCGGCCAGGTACCTGACCCCCCTCCCGACCTTGACCCGGTAGAGGGGCGGCACGGCGACGTACACGTAGCCCGCCTCGATCAGGGGCCGCATGTGGCGGAAGAAGAAGGTCAGCAGGAGGGTCCGGATGTGGGCGCCGTCCACGTCCGCGTCCGTTAGCAGGATGACCTTGTGGTACCGCGCCTTGCCGATCTCGAAGTCCTCGCCGATACCCGTTCCGATCGCGGTGATCAGAGCCTGTATCTCCTTGTTGTGGAGGGCCTTGGCCAGCCGAGCCTTCTCCACGTTCAGGATCTTGCCCCTGATGGGAAGCACCGCCTGGAACTTGGAGTCCCGTCCGTTCTTCGCCGGGCCGGCCGCCGAATCCCCCTCCACTATGAACAGCTCGGCGATCTCGGGATCACCGGATGAGCAGTCCACCAGCTTGCCGGGCAGCCGGGAGGAGGCGAGCAACGACTTGCGCCGTATCACGTCACGGGCCTTGCGGGCCGCCTCGCGGGCGTGCTGCGCCTGGCGGGCCTTCTCCACGATCCGCCGGGCGTCCGGTGAGTAGCGCTCCAACCACTCCGGCAGCATCCGGTTGAGGGACTTCTGCACGTAGCTACGGATCTCGGTGTTGCCGAGCTTCGTCTTGGTCTGCCCCTCGAACTGCGGGTTGCGCACCTTCACGGAGACCACCGCGGTCAGTCCTTCCCGCACGTCCTCGCCGGTCAGGTTCGGATCCTTGTCCTTGAGCAGGTTCTTGGAGCGGGCGAACTCGTTGACGGCCTTCGTGAGGGCGGTGCGGAAGCCCTCCTCATGGGTGCCGCCCTCGTGCGTGTTGATGTTGTTGGCGAAGCTGATCAGGTTCTCGTTGAACGAGTTGGTCCACTGGAGAGCGACCTGCAGCTCCGCCTCCGGCGCCTCGTCCTCCAGGTAGAGGATCCGCCCGTGCAGGGCCTCGCGGCGGCTGTTGAGGTGGAGGATGAAGTCCCGCAGGCCGCCCTTGTAGCGGAAGGTCTCCGCGCGGCTGCCGTTCCGTTTGTCCGTCAGGCGCACGCGGAGCCCCCTGTTGAGGAAGGCCAGCTCCCGGAGCCGTTGCGCCACCGTGGCGTATTTGAAGTCCACCGTGTCGGTGAACACCTCGGGGTCGGGCCAGAACGTGATGGTGGTGCCGGTCTTGCGGGACGGGCGCCCCTTCACCAGCGGCCCGCTCGGCTTGCCGCGCTCGAATGACTGCGACCACCGGAACCCGTCCCGCTCCACTTCGGCCACGAACCGGGCGGCGAGCGCGTTCACCACCGATATGCCCACCCCGTGGAGGCCACCCGACACTGTGTAGGCGCCCTCCTCGAACTTGCCTCCGGCGTGGAGGGTGGTGAGGACCGTGGTGAGGGCGGACTTCCGGGTCTGGGCATGCCGCAACACCGGAATCCCGCGACCGTCATCCGACACCCGGCAGCTTCCGTCCGCCTCCAGCACCACGTCGATGTTGTCGGCCCAGCCGGCCATGGCCTCGTCGACCGAGTTGTCCACCACCTCCCAGACCAGGTGGTGAAGGCCCCGGGGGCCGGTCGTGCCGATGTACATGCCGGGCCGGCGGCGTACCGCCTCGAGACCGGGCAGTACCTTGATATCGCTCGCGCCATAGCTCGAGGGTCGGTCCAGGGTCACATGCAGTCCTTGGTCGGGCGGAGGGCCGCGCAAGCCGGCCGGTGGGTCTCTTCCACCGTGACCGGATTGTACCCGACCCTGGCCGCAAAGCCAACCTTCACGCCCCTCAGAAACAGGGCCTGACCTGCGGGTTTAAAAACGACTCCCATGTGCGCTCTCACTCCTCACCACCCCCTGCGCCACGGTGGCCCGACCACCCGGACCGAGGTCACGAATGACCGACCGAAGCGCTCCGCGATACGGACCACGAGCCGCTCGGCGTCGTGCCGGAGCATGCGGACCAGCCGCGGATCCGAGGCTTCTACCAACAGTTCCCCGTTACGTACCACCACCGGGACGGAATTGGAACCCCATTGCGGGCCCGCCACCTCCTCCCAACGCTCGTCGAGCTCCCGGATCCGATCCAGGTCGGCCACCCCGAGGCCGGCCAGGATGGACTGGATCATGTCTCCGAACGACACCATGTCCTCGTCCTGGCGCTCCTTCCGCATCCGACGGCCACGCTCGAGCTCCTGGATCTCCCAGAGGACGCGCAGGGCCCGGGACTCGGTTCCGTCGAAGGCCTCCAGCGCCTCCTCCACCTGGTCCGGTGACCAACGTCCCGTCATCCGAGGATTCCGTCGCGCAGGCGCCAGCGGCGGCCGGCGGGAAGCGGGACCTCCTCGTCCCGAGCTGTCGAGATGAACGTCTGGGCGGCCGGCAGGGACCGGGCCAGCGCCGCCGAGCGTTCCTCGTCGAGCTCCGAGAAGATGTCGTCCAGTAGGAGCAACGGGGGCTGGCCCACCGACTGCTCCACCGCCCGGTGGGACGCCAGGCGAAGGGCCAGGGTGAGGGTGCGCTGCTCGCCCTGGCTGGCCTGGACCCGCGAGTCCCGGTCGTCGAGGAGCAGCCGCACATCGTCCCGATGGAGCCCCACCGTCGAGACCCGGCGCTCGAGATCGGCGGACCGCGCCTCCCCCAGAGCCTTCCTGAGAGCCTCTTCCCAGCCGGACCGATCCGCGGCGGCCGCGGCGCCCCATTTCGACCGGTAGTCGATCCGCACCCCGGTGGCATCGCCCGCCAGCGCCCGGTAGGCGACGCCGGCCCGTTCCTCGATGGCGTCCACCACGGCCCGCCGGCGAGCCATGACCCGCGCGCCGGCCCGGCCCAGCCGCTCGTCCCAGACCTCCAGCGTGATCGGATCGGTCCGGCGACCCATCTGCTTGAGGAGCATGTTCCGCTGCCGGAGCGCTCGCTCGTATTCCTGCTGGTCACGGTAGGCGCCCGGCCACAGCTGGACCGCCACGGAGTCGAGCAGTCCGCGCCGGCGGGAGGGCCCCCGCTTGATCAGGTCGAGGTCGTCCGGCAGGAACGTGATCGTGCGTACCTCCCCCACCAGGTCCGCCAGCCGCGCCAACCGGGTCCCGTTGACCTGCGCCCGGCGACGCCCCGCCCTCGGCAGCTCCACCTCGATCCGCGTGGTCCGATCCGGGGTGACCACCTCTCCCCGGAGGACCGACCGTTCCGCGCCCGTCCGCACCAGGGCGGCGTCCGGTATCCCCCGGAACGACCGCAGGGACGCCAGGTAGCCCACTGCTTCCAGGAGGTTGGTCTTGCCGGACGCGTTCCGGCCCACCACCACGTTGATCCGCGGATCCGGCGCCCATCGGATCCACCGGTAGCTACGGAAGTCAGACACCTCCAGCCAGGCAAGTCTCACGCCGGGGCGCCTCGTCGCCGCGGCGCCGTCAGACGCGCACGGGCATCAACAGGTAGCGGAAGGTCTGGCTCCCGTCCGCCCTGATGATGCTGGGAAGGTTGCTGTCCTTCACCTCCATACGGATCCGAGGGCCCGGCACCGCCGTGATGCCGTCCTGGAGATACCGCGCATTGAAGGCGATCGTCAGCTCGTCCAACTCGCCACTAACGGTGGCTTCGAGCATCTCGACCTCTCCACCCAGGTCACTACGGCTCACGGACATCTCGACCGCGTCAGGGGTGATCTTCAACCGCACCGGCACATGCTCATCCGCGACCACGGCGGCGCGTCCTACCGCCTCCAGCAGCCGATCCTTGTCGAACTCCACCGCGGCCGGGTAGTCGTCCGGGAGCAGCTGCCGGTAGTTCGGGAAAGTGCCTTCGATCAGGCGGATGCTCAACGAACCCCGCTCCGAGGCGAACACGGCCTCCCGTTCGCGCACCGCGACCCTGACCTGCTCGGCGGCCACGGTGCGCGCCAACTCCTTCAGGCCTCGTGCGGGTATCAGCGCGCCTTCCCGCACCTCGAGCCCCGGAAGGTTCCGGATCGCCAGGCGGTAGCTGTCGGTCGCCACCAGCCGCAGGCCCTCCTCGTAGTTCTCCATCAGGAGACCGGTCAGGATCGGCCGCGACGCATCGTTCGAGGCGGCCACCAGCACCTGCGAGAGCGCCTCCACCAGCTGGTTCCCGTCCATCTCGATAGCTCCGGTCAGGTCGGGCTCGGGCAGCTTCGGGTAGTCCTCCAGCGATAGCACCCGGATGGTGAAGGTCGGCCCGTTGCCGGACAGCTCCACCGCCCCCTCCTCGGACCGGATGGAAACCGCCCCCTCCGGCATTCTCCGGATGGCGTCGGTCATCGTGCGGCCCGGGACGAGAACGGCGCCCGCCTCCATGACCTCCACCTTCACGGAGGTCCGGATCGTGACCTCCGTATCGCTCCCGGTGATTTCCAGTTGTCCGGCTTCGGCTTGGCAACGAACGCTCTGGAGGGCCGGCAGGGCCGTCCTGACCCCAGCGCCCCGGTTCGCGCGACCGAATGCCTCGGCCAGATCATCCCGATCAGCTCGGATATGCACTGCTAGATCCTTCCCGCTCTCGACTACTAGTTTCTTGAATTCTCTACCAGTCGTGGTAGTAGGCCCTGTGGAATGTGGATAGGTGTCCGTCCGGGCCCGGCTGCGTCGGCTGGGGAAGTCACGCGCCGGACCGACCGCGGCGGCTGATACCCCAGGTCAGCCGGTCGACCTCGTAGCGCTGGCGTCGTTGATGGGTGACTGCTCATGATCGGGCCGGGCCGGTCAGGTGATCGGGGGATTGTCCGCGACGTTATACCCAGGCCGGATCGGCAGGAGCGAACGGCTGGGGAAGACCCTCATCTTTTCCACAGGATTCCGGACAGGTGCGAGACCTGGCGCGCCAGCTCCGGATCCTTGGTGAGCGTCTTCTTGATCTTGTTGATGCCGTGCATGACGGTGGTGTGGTCGCGGCCGCCGAGGACCTTGCCGATCTTGGGAAGCGACAGGTCGGTGAGTTCCCGGCAGAGGTACATGGCCACCTGGCGATGGGTGGCGAGGGGTTGGACGCGGCTGGGCCCTTGGAGGTCGGCGAGGGCGTGGCCGTATGTGGCCGCCGTGACCTCAAGGATCTCGGTGCCGGTCGGCGGCGTGGTTGCCGGGTCGGGTATCAGACCGCGCAGTTCCGAGCGGGCCAGGTCGACCGAGATCTTCTGCTCGGTGAGAGCGGCAGAGGCGGTGACCCGGGTAAGGGCGCCCTCCAGCTCGCGGATGTTGTCGGTGACGTGGCGGGCGATGAACTCGAGCACCTCGTCGGGCACCGGCGCCGACGCGTACTCCCGGGCGTTGCGGCGCAGGATGGCCAGGCGGGTCTCGAGGTCGGGCGGTCCGATATCGGTGAGCAGGCCCCACTGGAAGCGGGAGCGGAGCCGGTCCTCGATACCCAGATCCTTGGGAGGGCGGTCGCAGGACAGGACCATCTGGTGGTCGAGCTCGTGGAGGGTGTTGAAGGTGTGGAACACCTCCTCGAGGACCTGTTCCTTGCCCTCGAAGAACTGGATGTCGTCGAGTAGAAGCACGTCGACGGTCCGGTAACGATGCTTGAAGGAATCCATGCGCTTGGTTCGGATGCCGTCCACGAACTCGTTGAAGAAGTTCTCGGAGGTCATGTAACGGACGGTCGCGGAGGGCCGGCTGGCCCGGATGTAGTGACCGATGGCGTGGAGGAGGTGGGTCTTGCCGAGGCCTGCCCCGCCGTAGATGAACAGCGGGTTGTAGTTCTGGCCAGGGCCTTCGGAGACCCGCTTGGCCGCCGCCAGGGCGAGTTGGTTGGACTGGCCTGCGACGAATGTGTCGAAGACGTACTTGCTGAGGAACTTGGGAGCGTGGACCGGCGCCCGGTCGGGGCGGGTTAGCGGGGCTTCCTCGGCTACCTGCTCGCCGGCCGGATCGGGTGCCGGGGTCGGCTCTACGCCGAGGTCCGGCCGATCGGAGACGACGTATTCGATCGCGGTCTGCGGGCCGTACGTGGATGCCGCTACCTCGTCGATCGTGGTCTGGTAATTGTTGCGGAGCCACCGGATGTGGAAGTCGGACGGCGCCACCAGGTAGAGGGTCTCCTCGACGACTTCGTGGCGTACGGAGGAGAACCACTTCTTCCAGCCCTCCGGCCCCACCCTGGTTCGCAACGCGGAGGAGAAGTCGGGATCATGCTGCGCGAGTTCGGGCTTAGACAAGTATTTCCTCCTCCCGGCGGGCTCTGCGGGTGCGGTTACCCACAGCACTGTCCACAGTTGTGGATAACAAAGCACGGGCTGGCCACGCCACTCCATCCCGCGCCCGGCAGTACTCCACTTGCTCTGGCGGCCGGACTCCAGTCGCTGCACGCGGAAGCCCCCTGGGGATGTGGGACCGAGTGAGCCCGACCGGTGGTCATCCTACGTCTGTGCCAACGCCGGCGCACGAGCGGAAATCCAACCACGGAAGGCGGGGAGACAGGGTGGCGCGCGCCATAACACCATGTCAGGCGGTAAGGGGAAGCGCTGACAGGCGTGAGGAGGTCCACCGGGAGAGATTTTGGCGTTCTGTGCAAAAAGTTTCGCGTTCTCTTGTGAGCAGGATGGACCACGCGCAAGGCGCCTGCCGCGCCCGGTTCCGCTTCGCAACCGGGCCATCTTTGCAAAACGGGCGGGATGTCCGTAATCTTGCGGGACCTCAAGGAAGTGTCGGCAGGCCGCGGCCGGGGCCAGGCACGCCGTATCCCCCGCACCGGGCACCGTACCCGGTTGTCCGACAAGGGACCCGCGAAATGAAGCGCACGTACCAACCCAACAATCGCCGCAGAAAGCGCAAGCACGGGTTCCGGCATCGCATCCGAACGCGCCAGGGCCGCGCCATTCTGAACAGACGGCGCCAGAAGGGCCGCCAACGGCTTTCGGCCTGAGCAGGTAGGCGACCCGCCGCGCCACGAGTGGGCAGCCGGGGCAGCCGCTCTGTCCAACGCATTCCTTGGGACAGCCCGCAAGGGTGGCACACCGACCGCGAAGGCCTGTAGGCAGGAGAAGACGCACGATGACGACCACGCCGAATACGGCTTCCGCCGCATCCGCTGGATCGTCCTTTCCGGAATCGAGGGGCGGGTTCGGGCGCCTGAGCGGCTCCGTGGAGTTCAACGCGGTGCTGCAGCACGGCCGGCGGATCAGGCGGGGTGGCGTCACCCTGGTTGCCCACCGGCGTGACGGTGGTCGGCCGAGGGTCGGTCTGGTGGTGGGCCGCCGGGTGGGCGGTGCGGTGGTGCGTAACCGGGCGAAGCGACGCCTGCGGGCGGCGTTACGCGAGGTAACGCTCTCGGAGGCGACCGACTACGTGCTGATCGCCACGCCCGTAGTGGCCACGGCGCCCTTCCGGCAGTTGCGCGGATGGGTTCGAGACGCGATCTCCTCCACGCTCCCCCGGGCGAGGGCAAGGTGAGGCTCGCGAGGCCGGCGGGCTCGGCGCGCAGGCTGCCGGCCATGGCGGGTCAGGGCCTCATCCGCGTGTGGCAACACACCATCGGGCCGATGATCCCGAGTTCGTGCCGGTTCCTCCCCTCCTGCTCCCGCTACACCTACGAGGCGTTGGGCGAGCACGGGTTCCGGCGGGGCGCCTGGATGGGGCTCAAGCGCCTCGGCCGATGCCACCCGTGGTCAACGGGGGGATACGACCCGGTTCCTGATAGAAGGGCGGTCAGCCCGTGAGCGAGATTTGGAACAGCCTCCAGGCCATTCTCGGTACTATCCTTTCCTTCTTCTACGACCTTGTTCCCAACTATGGATTTGCCATCATAGGGCTAACCATCGTTGTAAACCTGTTGGTATTCCCACTCACCCTCAAGCAGGTCCGGTCGACCCGGGCGATGCAGGAGATCCAGCCGGAAATGGAGCGGATCCGCAGGGAGTTCAAGGGCGACCAGGACACGATGAACCAGAAGGTCATGGAGCTCTACCGGGAGCGTGGCGTCAGCCCGTTCGGATGCGTCTTTCCCCTCCTGGTGCAGATGCCGGTCTGGTTCGCGCTCTTCCAGGTGCTACGGAACCCGGCCAAGAGCCTGCCAGCGAACTCCCGTCTGCTGGAGGCGACATCTGAGGAAGGTGCGCTGCGTTTCCTGACGATGAATCTTGAACGGGCCCCGTCCGACATAGTCGGCTCGCAAGGGCTGTTCGATGTCGCCACGATCCCGTACCTGCTGCTGGTGGGGTTCGTGATACTTACCGGTTACCTGCAGCAGAAGCTGTTAAGCCCTCCAAAACAGTCGGGTACCAGCAATCCACAGGCCGAGGCTGTTCAGCGTATGACAAAGATCCTACCGCTGATGTTCGGTGTGATCTCATATATCTGGCCGTCAGGACTTAACCTTTACTTTGCCACCAGTAACATCTTCCGGACCGGTCAGCAGCTGCTGATCTTCAAGATCGACGGACGTCCGGGCCCCCCTCCGGACGATGGGAAGCCGGCTACGAAGGGGCCCGATGACGGTAAGGAGCCCGATGACGGTAAGAAGCCGCCCCGCCCGCAGGGCTCAACCAAGAAACAACGCAGACGGAGGAGAAGGTAGATCGATGGTCGAGTGGGTCGAGGTCAAAGGCGCATCCGTTGAACTAGCGGTCCAGGCTGCTCTCGAGGAGCTTGGCATCCAAGCCGACCGGGCCGAGGTCAACGTGCTGCAAGAACCGAAGCCGGGATTCCTCGGCATCGGGCGGCAGGATGCCATCGTACGGGTCAAGCCGAAGAGCAAAGGACGGCGGGGACGGACAGGTCGTGGCCGGCCGAGGAAGCGGAAGGCATCACGCAAGCCGGGTTCCGATGGAGGCGGCCCGCCGAAGGATCGCGGCAAGACCAGGGGAGCCGCCAAGGCGAAGAGCCGGCAGGCGGGCAGCAAGCCGGGCGACGCCCGGTCGGGTCGCGGTAGGAAACAGCAGGCGCGTAAAGGCCGAAGGGCAGAAGGAGAGGTCGAAGCCGTGGCGGGTGATAGTAAGGATGGCGAGACCTTGGGCACGCAGCAGGCCGAGGTGGTTCGGGAGTTCTTGGACGGCCTTCTAAAGGAGTTCGGGCTGGAAGGGGAGGTCGAGGCCGGATTCGACGGGAAGCTGGTACGTGCCGACATAACGGGCGAGCAGACCCAGGCGCTCATCGGCCAGAAGGCTTCCATCATGCACGCCGTCCATGAACTGACGAGGACGATCGTGCAGCGCAAGACGGCCCGTGGCTGCCGGCTACGGCTTGACATTGCCGGCTACGGGCAAAAACGTCGGCAGGCCCTCGGGATCTATGCGGGCCAGCTGGCTGACCAGGTGCTGGACGAAGGCGGAGAGATCATGCTTGAGCCCATGAACGCGGTCGACCGGAAGGTGGTGCACGACGCAGTGGCGGGGATCGACGGTGTCCGTTCCTACTCGGAGGGCACGGAGCCGCGCCGTTCGGTGGTCATCTCGCTCGACTGATCGTACGGCCGAGGGCCGGGAGGCCCCAGAACCCTCAACCCGCTACCTTCATGTTTCACGTGAAACCATGACCAGGCGGCCACCGACCACCTAGACTGAACGACGTGCTCAATGGGTCCGCGACTCCACCCGAAGCTGCCCGGCCGGGCCTCGTCGTGGCGATCGCCAACCAGAAGGGCGGCGTAGGGAAGACGACCACCGCCATCAACCTGGGCGCCTCCCTGGCGTTGGAAGGACACCGTGTCCTCCTCCTGGACCTGGATCCTCAGGGCAACGCCAGCACGGGGCTGGGCGTCCGTATAGCCGACGGAGGCCGGTCGATATACAGCGTCCTCATAGGGCATAGCGCGCTGGACGAGGTGGTGGTGCCGACCACGGTGGACAACCTGGCGCTGGCGCCTTCAAGCATCGACCTGGCGGGCGCCGAGCTGGAAATGGTGTCCATGATGAGTCGGGAGAAGCGTCTCGCGGCGGCTATCGCTCCCGTGGCAGGAGATTACGACACCATCCTGGTGGACTGCGCGCCGAGCCTGGGCCTGCTGACCATCAACGCTCTGGCTGCGGCCCACGAGCTGCTGATTCCCGTCCAGTGTGAGTTCTACGCGCTGGAGGGCCTCGGCCAGCTCATGGACAGCATCGATCTGGTACGGAACAGCCTCAATTCAGAGTTACACATAGGTAGCGTACTGTTGACCATGTTCGATGCTCGTACCAAGCTCTCTACCGATGTTGCTATCCAGATCCGTGACTACTTCGGCGAGCGGGTCTTTCGTACCGTGATCCCGCGATCGATCCGGTTGTCGGAAGCACCTTCGTACGGCGAGCCGATCGAACTCTACGACCGGATGAGCCCTGGGGCGGTCGCCTATCGCTATGTCGCCAGGGAGTACCTCCAGAGACACCGACAACAGGAGCCAGCACGATGACCACCCGCCGATCAGGCCTCGGTAAGGGCCTGGAAGCGCTCATACCGCCACCCAGCCGGAGCAACCTGCGAAAGATCGCCATCAGCCGGATCCGCGCCAACCCGAACCAGCCACGGCAGGGGTTCGACGCGGACGCGCTGGAGACCCTGGCCGACTCGATCCGCCAGCTGGGGGTTCTCCAGCCGGTGGTGGTCCGGCCCGAGGGTCCCGGCTACGTGCTGATCGCGGGGGAGCGACGGTGGCGCGCCGCCCGAGAGGCCGGCCTCACCGAGTTACCCGCCTTGATCCGGGACACGGACGCGGTGGGGACGGTTACGGAAGCCCTGGTCGAGAACCTGCTGCGAGAGGACCTCAATCCGCTGGAGGAAGCGGCCGCCTTCCATCAACTCGAGGACGAGTTCGGCATGACCCACGCGGAGATCGGGGAGAGGGTGGGCCGGAGCCGGGCCGCCGTCACCAACTCCCTACGCCTCCTCAAGCTCGCCCCGGCGATCCAGGCCTTGGTCGCCTCCCGTGATCTGTCGGCGGGACACGCCCGGGCCCTGCTGGGACTCGAGGATCAGGCCCTGGCTCGACACCTGGCCGATCGAGCGGTGGCCGATGGATGGTCGGTCCGCCAGCTCGAGGAGGCGGTGCGGCTCGGCAAGGGAATGGTCCGCGACACGAGGCGGCGCCGCCCGGCCGAACCCCGTCCGGCGGTGATCATCGAGCTGGAGAACCGCTTGGCCGAACAGCTCGGGACCTCGGTGGACATCCGTTACAAGGAGCGCAAGGGCGGCGCGGTCGACGGCCAGGTGGTTCTGAGATTCAGCGGTCTGGATCAACTGGAGGAGATCTACCGTCGCTTCTTCCCGCCGTCCTGACCAGTGGCCAGTGGCTGGAGGCCAGTGGCCAGCCGGCGACCAGGGAGGTAGTCGAGTCCGTTAGGCCCTTCTGTCTTCGTGGGTTGTGCCTACCGTCTCGGGGTTACGACGTTCACTGACCACTGACCACTGACCACTGACCACTAGTTCACCCACTCTCGGAGCTCCGAGAGGATGGCGGCCTTGGGCCGGGCGCCCACGATCCGCTTCTTCTCCGCACCGTTCTGGAACACCACCATGGTGGGAATGCTCATCACCTGGTACTGGAACGGAGTCTGCTGGTTCTCGTCGATGTTCAGCTTGGCGATGGTGATCTGGTCCCCGTGGTCGGCGGCGATCTCCGCCAGCAAGGGCGCCACCAGGCGGCACGGACCGCACCACTCCGCCCAGAAGTCAACCAGTACCGGCTTGTCGCCGGCGACGGCTTGCGCGAACTCGGCGTCGGTAAGTGTTACGACATCGGCCATGTCCTGGATCCTCCTTCGGATATATGGCGCCTGAAACTACTGTAGGTTACCGCATTACAGACGTTACTAGCATTAACCACAGTTTCGGTCCCGGCTGCTGTAGGGCTCATTCCCCGGCCTCGAGCCAGCGTTCAGCGTCGATCGCCGCCGCACAGCCGGTGCCGGCGGCCGTCACCGCCTGCCGGTAGACCTTATCCACCACGTCGCCGGAGGCGAACACACCCTCCACGTTCGTCATGGTGCTGCGACCCGGCAGCAGGATATACCCCTGCTCGTCCAGGTCGATCTGGCCGCGGAACAGGTCGGTATTGGGAACGTGGCCGATGGCGATGAAGACCCCGTCGGTGGCGTGCTCACGGGTCTCCCCGCTGATGACGTCCCGTAGCGTCACGCCTGCCACCGTCGACTCGCCCAGCACCTCCTCCACGGTGGTATTCCAAAGAACGTCGATCTTCTCGTTGGCCAGCGCTCGGCTGGCCATGATCCGGGAAGCACGGAGCCGGTCCCGACGATGCACGATGGTCACGCTCGAGGCGAACTTGGTCAGGAACAGGGCCTCCTCCATTGCCGAGTCACCGCCGCCCACCACCACCAGGTCCTTGTCCCGGAAGAAGAACCCGTCACAGGTGGCACAGGCGGACACGCCGCGGCCGATCAGCGCCTCCTCGCCGGGCACCCCGAGAAACCGGGCGGTGGCGCCCGTGGCGATGACCACCGCCCGGGCCGAGTGACGGTCCGATCCCACCCGGACCTCGAACGGCTGCCGGGTGAAGTCGACCGATGTGACGTCGGACGTGATCAGGGTGGCGCCGAAGCGAGCGGCCTGCTTGCGGAAGCGTTCCATGAGCTCGGGACCCATGATCCCGTCGGGGAATCCCGGGTAGTTCTCCACGTCGGTGGTGATCATCAGCTGCCCACCCGCCGCGCTCCCTTCGAAGACCAGCGGGGATAGGTCCGCCCGCGCCGCGTACAGGGCAGCGGTGAGGCCGGCGGGGCCCGATCCGATGATGACCAGGTTCTGGGTCATTCACTCTCTCCAGGTGGCGGTTCCTCGGGTACTTGCCTTCCCTTCCGCCATGACAACCATCCGGCGACCAGAAATAATCCCCCGAAGGCGGCATAGGCGCCGGTGGCGCCGGTGGCGATCGCCAGTAGGCGGAAGAGGGCAACGCCGAGCAGAGCGAGCGCTGCCACGACGAGCACCGCGGCGGCCATGCCGAAGGCGGTCAGGGTGATCCCGCGGTCGAGCCGGTCCACGGTCAGCGAACGGACTCTGGCGGCGATCCCTTCCAGCAGGTCGGCAAAGCGAGCGGCGTAGCTCTCCTTCACACCGGGCAGGTTAGCCCTGTCAGCAACTACGCCCAGATGGCGAGTTCAAGTCGCCGACCACTGACCACTACTCATCGGTGACGGCCCGGAGTGCCACGGCGCGGCAGTCCGGGTAGACGAAGAGAGCGAGAACTCCGGTCCCCGGCCGGTCCTCCGGGCCCGGTACGACCAGGTAGGCCTCGCCCGCCACGCCGTCCACGAGGCCGGGGGCCATCCAGAGAATCACCCCGTCGGCCCCCGCGAGATCCGCCGCTCCCTGCCAGCAGACCAGACCCTCCTCGCCGGCCAGGTCGGCGAGTTCCGCGACGGGCACGGGCGCCGCTTCGACGACCGCGATCAGCTCTTCCACCATCTCCAGCATGGCGCGGGCATCCTCGGGCGGGTCGGTCGCAACCTCGAACGCCACGTAGCCGGGCCCGAGGAGTGCGGCATCCGATGGCTCGGCGGCGGCTTCGGCAGCCATCTGGACGGCTTCGTAGGCTTCGTCGGCGAGGGCCGCGTCCAACTCCGCTGCCGGAGCCTCGGCCATGGCCTCCTCCTCCATCATCATCTCGGCTTCGGCGGCGGCCTCGGCGGCAGGGGCCGCGTCCTCCGCTTCGACAGCCCGCGCCGCGGCGGCCTCCTCGACCATGGCGATTGTGGTGACCGTGGCAACAGGCTCGGCCGAGTCCGCGTACTCCTCCGAAGCCTCCGCGGCTGGCGCCGGTGCGGCCGTGACCACGGCGGCCTCCGCGGTAGCGGCCGCTTCGACTTCCGCCATGGGGGTCTCCTGGAGGGAGTCGGTGCCGCCGACCAGGTTGATGGCGACCGCGATCACGGCCACCACCGTGGCGGCCGCCGCCGCGGACGGAAGGGCGCGAGCCAGCCAGGATCGCCGCACGCTCCGGCCCCCTGACGGCGCGGGATCGGCCTCCTCGACCCGGAGTTCGGCTCGTACGGCCGCCCGCAGCCGCTGACGCTCATCGTCGGAGAGCTCCGGACCGGGTAGCTGTCCCAAGACCGCCCGGACGGCGGCCTGGACGGCCACCTCCCGGCGGTCAGCCTCGTCGAGGGTGGCTTCGAGCCGGGCAGCCTCGTCCTCGGGAAGCGTGCCTTCCACCAGATCGAGCAGCCGGTCGATGGGGATGCGCTCGTCACTCATTGCTCGTCCTCTATGGGATACCCGGAGGCGGCCATAAGGTTCCCGAGATGTTCGGCCAGCAGCTTCCGGCCCCGGAAAACGCGGGACTTCACGGTACCTAGCGGGATCTCGAGGATCTCGGCCACGCTCTGCAGGGGTAGGCCCTCCAGATCGCTGAGCAGCACCGCCGGTCCGAACTCTTCGGGCAGGGTAGCCAGGGCGTCCTCGAGCATCGGCCGGAGCTCGGCGGAGCGGAAGCGGTCGGTTGCCGACAGGTCGGGAGGGTCATGGGCGTCGGGCAACGGCGCGGTGGGTCGCCGGCCCTTCTTGCGGAGCATGGTGTAGCAGGTGTTCACCGCCACCCGGTACAGCCAGGTCGAGAAGGCCGATCGTCCCTCGAAGGAGCCGGCCTTGCGGAGCACCGTGATGAAGGTCTCCTGAGTTGCATCCAGAGCCTCCTCCCGATCCCGCAGGATACGGAGGCTGATGGCGAACACCCGGGCCTCGTGAGCGGCCATGAGCTGATCGAACGCCCGGCCGTCTCCGGCCAGATACCGCCGGATCAGGACGGAGTCGTCGGCGGTGGCGGAGTCGTGGCGCGTGCTCAACTGTGAAAACTCACTTCGGCCAGCCGGGTGCGGTAGCCGTCTCCCTCGGGAGGCAGGTCGGTCAGCCAGAGCAGCCAGACCCCGCTGCGAAGTTCGGGCAGCGGTAGCCGGACGGTGGCGGCGCCGGCCTGTTGCTCGGCGATGACCTCCCAGCCCGGGTCGTCTACGCCGAGGAGGGACTCGGCCCACATGAGACGGAAGGCGGTGCCCTCGGACAGTCCCGTCAGTTCGAGGAGTGCCGGCGAACCGCTCACCTCGAAGGCCACGCCCACCCCCTCCTTCAGCAGAGGTAAGGGGTCGAAATAGCGTTCGGTGCGCCACTCGGTGTTGGGATCCCCGTCGGTGAGCAAGGTCAGCCGGCCGGGATGCTCCTCGCCGTCCCCCAGCGGATCGAAGTCGAGCACCTGCAGCAGGACCACCGGCTCGTTCGCGGGCACCACCTGCTCGGGCGCCTCCTCCCCGGGGGACGAGGCCGGCGCGGGCGGGCTCTCCTCATCCGGCGGGGCAGCCAGGGTGGGCATTGGGAGCGCGGCCACCTGCAAGGGGGGCGTCGGGCTGGTGTCCACCGCGCTACCGGCCCATACCAGCACCGCGGCGGCGAGCGCGAGCAGGGCAGCCGGAAGCAGGCGGCGCCAGGACCACCGGAAGGAGGCCGACACGGGAGGGGAGTAGGGGACCGCCCGCAGCCGGTCGGCCAGTTGCCGGGCATCGATCTCGTCGGCGCGGGCGGAGCGGAGGATGTCGTCAACGCTCGGTGACAGCGAGTGGATGATCTCCGAGGGAGCCATGGCACCCGGAGGCTGGCCGGTGAGGGCCGTCTCCAGTGTGCCGGCCAGCGCCCGGACGTCGTCCTCGGGGGAGGTGCCTCGTGGTACCCGGCCGAAGCCGCCCAGCTTGGCCGGCTGCCCCCGTGAATACAGGACCGCACCGGCGTCGATGGCTCCGTGGGTCACGCCTGCGCCGTGGAGCAAGGAGAGGCCTTCGGCGAGACCGCAGGCGTTGGTGAGCAGCTCGGCGAGGGGCGGCCCGTCGCCGGCGCCCGCCCGGTCGGCCAGCGTGGTGCCGCCCACCCACTCGGTGACCGCATAGGTGGACCCGGGCACCTTGTCGGCTGCGAAGACCGCGGCCACATGCGTATGGCTGGCGCGGGAGGCACGCCGGACGGAGGCCAGGAACGACCGGCCTCTCGCCCTGGTCGCCTCGGGACCGATCACCCGAATCAGTACCGGGCGGTCCAGCTCGAGATCGGTGGCGAACCACTCCTCGACGTCCTCGTCGCGCCCGAGGCGCACCTCCAGCCGGTAGCGGCGCGGTATCGGTGGAGACATGGCTAGCGATCAGGGCCGGAAACGGGACGAAGGACGGCAGGGTATCGGCACGGCGAGGCGAAGCGCCCGTTGCCGCTTCCCGGGAAAGGTGAGCCTTTCATCCCTGCCGCCTCCAGCCTGCGGGCTGTCAGCCCCGAATCTACCAACCGGGCTGCTCACGATTGGACGGAATGGCGGCCCCGACAGGATCCGGCCGCCGGCCCGGCGCCGCACAGAGACGTGGAAGAACTTTTCGCGTTCCCGCAAGGAAGGGTTGAAAACGTCACAGCCCCGAGATACGTTGCCTAGCGCCAAGCACCTATACCGGCCGATAGAGGTGAGACCGATCGGCCCGGCCGGTCCGAGGGAACATCAAGGCTTATGGAGCGAACAGCCGACGCCCGGCATCCAGCCCGGCATGGCCGACCACGCTCCAACAGGATGGGTGGTGGCGGGGGAGGGGCCCGGTGCGGAGCACCGGTTTTCGCGACTTTTGGCGCCTGGCGGTTCTTGAGGCGGAGGGCGTCACCGGTGGTGTTGTGTTCCTGAGGTTTAGGGCGTCACCGGTGGTGTTGTGTGCCTCAGGTTCGTCGGTCTCTCGGTTCTTGAGGCGGAGGGCGTCACCCACGGTGTTGTGATCCTGAGGTTTGTCGCGGCCGGGTTCCTCGTGGGGTCTTGGGGCCGAGAGTGCCCGGTACCGGGGTAGCCTGGCTGTCTATGCGTGTGCTGGCTGTTTCCCACCCGGTTTTCGAGGAGCACGATGCGGGGCGGGGCCATCCCGAGCGTCCGGCACGCCTGGGCGCGGCCTTGCGGGGGGTGCGGGCCGCTCCGGTGGAGCTGGTCGAGGAGTTGGCCCCGGAGATCGACCGGAGCTTGCTGGAGCTGGTGCATTCCCCCGGCTATGTCGACTACATCGAACAGGTCTGTGCCTCGGGAGGCGGTCGGTTCGATTCGGATACGGCGGCGGTTCCGGCCTCGTGGGAAGCCGCCGTCCGGGCTGCCGGAGCGGGTCCCTTGGCGGTCCGGCGACTGGAAGAGGAGGAGGCCGACCTGGCCTTTCTGGCGG
>JAPPGU010000033.1 GCA_028821265.1 bacterium
ACCACCCTGTGGATAACAAATCGCGAACTGTCCACGAAAGCGGGGCAACTCCATAGGAACCGAGGCCGAGGTTGGTTTCGCGGCCGTTGATTCGGAGTCGCTGGCTCCACGTCTTGGATAGCCGACCCTCGATTCTGGTCGGCTTCACTAGTAGGCTCAGCCCGTGGCCGCCGCGTCCGTCTCCGTAGCGTCCGGGTCGGCGTACGGTCTTGACGAAGGTAGCCGACAGGGTTGCTGGGCGTCTCATGGTTCCGCTTGTTTCCTGTTCTGGGGTATTGGTCTGGTTATCAGGTTAGCATCGGGATTGTACAGAACGGTGCGGAAACCGATGAAACAACAGAGTCGATCAGAGTGTCTGTGACCTGGGGTGATGCGTATCGCATGGGGAGTTGTGGTACGGTGTGAAACGGAGGTCCGGTTACCCGCACCTCCACTGCGTTCCGTGGGTAGCCCAAGGCGACCGACCACGCTCGCACGAGTGCTTGGGGCAGGTGGTTCGGATCCCGCATCGGGGCCAGGTGGACGGAAGGATCGGCTCTCCGAGCCGCCTGTCAGCTCTGGTGCTTCTTGCCTTCGAAGACCGTTCCCCAGATAGGGATGTCGCGGAGGGAGTCGATGCCGACCGTGTAGGGGTCTTCTTCGAGGATCGTGAAGTCTGCTCGCTTGCCCCAGCGCAGCGATCCGATCTCGTCTTCGAGCCCGAGTACGTACGCGGCGTTGGTGGTGATGGCCTGGATGGCGGCATCCAAGGAGGCCCGCTCGTCGGGGCCCATCAGCGCACCGGATTCCGTGAGCCGGTTGGCGGCGACCCAGGCGTTGTTCAAGGGTTTCGCGGGCGCCATCGGGAAATCCGAGTGGACGGCGAACCGCACTCCTGCTCGTTCCAGCGAGCCGAGTCTGGAGATCTGGGACGCCCGCTCGTATCCGACTGCGCGGGCGGCGAAGGCTTCGGAAAGCTCATAGACGTAGTACGCGTTGACCGAGGCGACGCCCCCGACCGCGGCGATGCGGTCGACCTGTTGCGAAGTGGAGATGCCGAAGTGCTCGAAGGTGAAGCGATGATCGAAGCGGGGGAGTTCCCGCTGCAGCTTCTCGAGGGTGGCCAGGGCCAGTTCGACGCCGAGGTCTCCGCTGCAATGGACATGGATACTCAGTCCGGCATTCCAGAGGACCCTGGCGATCTCCTCGAACCTCTCCGGGGGCGTTATCCACTCGCCGTGGCGACCGTCGAGGTGTCCGGGGGGCTTGAGCATCAACAACTCCGCAAAGAACCCGCCGTCGGCGAAGAGCTTGGCGTGGTCGCTGAACCGCAGGCGGTGGGTGTTCCGCTCCGGATACGCCAGCACGCGATCGAGGAATTGCCGGTCGGTGCGCGCATCGCCGTCCGGTCCCGCCGTGTAGGGCATCAGCTGGATCCGGAACGGGGTGTCGGGCTGTTCCATCACCGCCAGCAGATGGGACCATTCCTCCTCGAGTCCGTAGAAGCCGAACGCGGCGTCGCCGATGGTCGTGTGTCCACCGCTGTGGATGACCTGGCGCATCCGGTCGAGCCCGCGGCGGAACCGCTCCGTTTCCAGGATGTAGCTACGGAGGTGGGCTAGCGCCACTTCCAGGCCCGTTTCGAAGAACTTCCCCGTCTCGAGGTCGATCTGGGGATGGCGGCGCGCAAGCGCCGGATCCAGGTCCATCCACCGCAGGCAGGCGTCGTTCACTACCAGCGAGTGGTAGCCGCGGTGCCAGACCACGATGGGACGAATTGTCGATACGTCGTTGAGGGTGCTCCGGTCGATGTCGCCGTGCCAGATCGGGTGATGGCCGAACGCGAACAACGGATCACCGGGCGCCAGGTCGGCGTTGATCTCGACCAGGCGTGAGCGGAACTGCTGCTCGTCAGGTATGGGTCGAATGTCCTCCCAGGGGAGATCCCAACCCACCGCGGTCGTGAAGTGCATCGGCAACAGGATGGCGGCCATGGAGGGATGGAGGTGGGGATCGATGAAGCCCGGCATGATGCACAGGTCTCTGAAGGTGTCGTCCACCTCGTGGCTGTGCGTTTCGAGCCACGGTCGCATCGTCTCGAGAGTCCCGACCTCGAGGATGCGCCCATCCCTCACCGCCACCGCTTCCGCCACCGGCAGGGACGGTTCCATCGTCCGCACCGTTCGGGCGACAAACACAGTTACCTCAGCCACGGAAGCCTCCCATGCCCTTCAGTTCCGCCAATCCGGAGAGCCTATTTCCTCGGGAGGGCCCGATCGACGGGCACGCCAAGACCCGGGCGGGACGAACGGCCTAGTCCTCGCTTAGCCGTCGGCCGAGGGCGGCCGCGGTCTCGGCGCCGCTCTCGATGGCGCCGTCCATGAACCCGGCCCAGCCCCGGGCCAGGTCCGATCCGGCGAAGTAGAGCCGGCCATGGGGGACCGGGAAGTCGGAGTAGTAGCGCGACAGCTGTCCCGGGCGGTAGGTCGTCCAGGTCCCCTTGGCGTACGGGTCGGTCGACCAGTTGTGGCCATCGCACATCCGCACGGTCGCTTCCGGGGCGAACTGGCGGATCGCCCGCTGTACCTGGGCTGGGTCGGTCCCGTCGATCGCCGAATCATCCTCGCCTATGCCCACCAGCAGCCGGCCTCCGTCGAAGTTGGCCTGCTCCGAGACCCAGCAGAGCGGGCCGCCCCAGCCCGAAGCCATGAGGAACCCGGGTACGTCGTCGACCAGCGCATGCAACTTCGCGGCATGACCTGCCAGCCCTTCTGCGGCGAACGCTCTCTTGGGCGAGCCCGCCGGTAAGGGCAACTCGATGTCCTCCCAGGTGTTGACGGGCGTGGCCAGCAGGGCGAAGCGGGCCTTGTGGGTCTCACCGCCGGTCGTTATCCCCATGACATGGTCGCCCGCGTCGACGATCGAGGCGACCGGCGCCGAGAGCCCGATCTCAGCGCCGCCATCCTGGGCGAGGGCCTCGACCAGGCTCGCCGTTCCCTGAGCGAACTTCGTCGCCGGTGCGTCGTCGAGCGTCCACGTCGTGTTGTCGTAGCCGGCCACCCAAGTGAGGACCTGCAGCGCGGACACCTCGGAGGGATCGCAGCCGAACGCGAACGCGGCCCACATTGAGAGGTACTCGCCGACGTAGAGCTGGTCGGAGAAGGGCGCTACCAACTCGGAGAAGGGAATGTCCAGATCGTGGAGGTCCGGGCTGTCGAGATCGGATCCGAACGTCACCCGGCGGGACTGGTCGACGATGTGATCGAGGGCCTTGTCCAGATCGGGGCGAACGTCAAGGGGTACCGGCTGGTCGTGCCGCGCCAGGCTGCGACCGCCCAGCGATACCCGGAACTCCTGGCCGGCCGGGCTCAGGACGGTAGGAAGGGAGTAGCGCTGGATCTCCCGGGCGATGTTGAGCTGCGTGCCTTCGTCGAACCACGTGCCGCCCATCTCGGTGTGGTGGTCCGTGTCACCGAAGCGCTTCCACCATGTCCGCCCTCCGAGCCGGTCCCGTGCCTCGAGCACCAGAACCCGGTACCCGCCATGAGCCAGATCGCGGGCGGCTGTGAGGCCGGCGATGCCGCCACCGATAACGAGCACATCATGATGCATGAAGTTCTCCCTCCGCCCCGCGGTCGTGTCCGAAGCATACGGCAGCCATGCGACGATCGGCCGATGGCCGGCGGGGCAGTCGGATGGGCAGGGGATGTCTCTCGTGTGCGACTGCCGTCTCGACGCGAGTCTCGGACCAGGTACGAGTGGCACGCGCCGCTCGGATGTATCGGTATACGGGGTACGCTGGGGTGGCGATGCGGCGATTGTGGACGGGTGGTTGATGGTTGATCGGCGGATGGCCCGTCTCCGGGAGGAGTACGAGACGGAGGGGCTCTCCATAGGCGACGCCCACCCGGACCCGGTCCGCCAGTTCGACCGCTGGTTCAACGAGGCCGTCGACGCAGGTGTGCCGCAGGCCAATGCCATGACGGTCGCCACCGCTGACGATCGCGGACACCCCTCGGCCCGGGTGGTCCTGCTCAAGGGGTACGACCGGTCCGGGTTCGTGTTCTACACCAACCTCGGGAGCCGCAAGTCGGAGGAGTTGACGGCCAACCCGCGGGCGGCCCTCTGTTTTCTCTGGCTGGAACTGCACCGCCAGGTCAGGATCGAGGGGCCGGCCGAGGCCGCCGGCGACACGGAGTCCGACGAGTATTTTGCTTCCCGTCCGCGTGGGGCTCGGGTCGCGGCCGCTGCCTCCCCGCAGAGCCGGGTAATACCGGACCGGACCGCGCTCGAACGCCTGGTGGAGGCCAAGGAAGCCGATTTCGGGGATGGGGAGGTGCCCAGGCCTTCCGATTGGGGAGGGTGGAGGGTCCGACCCGAACGGTTCGAGTTCTGGCAGGGCCGGCGCCACCGTCTCCATGACCGGGTCGTCTACCTCGCCGACCGCGACGGATGGCGACGGGTGCGGCTGGCCCCATGATCGCCGCCGATGCCCGCCTCCGGCCGGCGATGGCCAGGGCGATGATCGCCCATGCCGCCGAAGCCAGCCCACGGGAGGCCTGCGGCCTGATCGTGTATGACGGCGCCGGGTGTCCGGTGCGGCTCTATCCCACCACCAACGTTCACTCCGATCCCGATCGCTTCACACTGGACCCGGTCGAGCACTTCAGTGTGCTGCGGGAGGCGGACGAGCATGGGTGGCGGATCGGCGCGGTCTACCACTCCCATCCTCGGGGTCCGGCCCGACCGTCCGCTACGGACCTGGCCGCAGGGATCGATCCGGAATGGATATCGTTCGTCATCGGACGGAATCGGGCCGCCAAGTGGGTCATCGGGGCCTACAAGATGGCGGACGGGCACGTTATCCCACTGGGCAAAGTACCGTCCTGACCGGGCATAATGCGCCGCGCCGCGGCCGTGATCGACCAAGATGAGCACCATGCCGGCGACCCCTAAGGACTTCACGGGCCACGAGCCCGATCCGGCCGGATGGTGGGATGACAATCTGGCCGCGTACCTCTCCCGTCTCGAGAGCCAGCGGGGGTTGTCGGAACACACGGTGGCCGCCTACCGGGGTGATCTCAGCCAGTTCTTCCGCCATGCCGAGAGCCTGGGCATCGACTCTGCAGCCGGTATCGACCGCACCTCGATCCGGATGTTCCTGGCCCACCTCGACGGCGAGGGTTACGCCCGACGCTCGGTTGCCCGCAAGATCTCCTCCATCCGGGCGTTCCTTTCGGATGCGGTCCGGCGAGGCGTCCTCACCGCCAACCCGGCCGACGGTATCGCCCGTCCCAAGTCGCGCCGGACCCTTCCCAAGGCCCTCACCCAGCGGGCGGCAACCTCGCTCCTCGAGGCGATCGAAGGGGACGATCCGAAGTCACTGCGAGACCGGGCGGTACTCGAGACCCTCTATGCCACGGGCTTGCGCGTGTCCGAGCTGGCCTCCCTCACCATGGACGGGACGGTCGGGCTGGATCGGTTGGTGGTAGCGGGGAAGGGCGGGCGCCATAGGGTGATCCCGCTGGGGGCGGAGGCCCGTATCGCCATCGAACGCTACGTGCGGGCGGGCCGGCCCCTCCTTCTGGGCGAGCGTCCCACGGACGCCCTGTGGGTTGGCGCCAGGGGAGTGCCCATGAGCCCTCGAACACTTCGTCGGATGGTGCGGGACCGGGCGGGCACGTTTCCCCACGCCCTCCGCCACTCCTTCGCCACCCACCTTCTCGAACGGGGGGCCGATCTGACCTCTGTCCAGCAACTGCTCGGACATGTCGAGTTGGGGACCACCCAGGTCTACACCTCGGTCACCCGCCATCACATGAGGGCCACGTACGAACGCAGCCACCCCCGAGCGTAGTTCCTAGTTGTTAGTTTGTAGGTAGTTGATAGCGACTAACTAATAACAACGGACGACTAGCAACTAGCAGCTAGCAACTAGCAACCAGCAACTAGTATCGAGCCGATTACGCACGTTCACTACGGCCTCCCGCGGTCGGGCCAACCAGCCCGGGGAGGTTCGGAAGGCGTCCGCCAGCCTGCGCGGCGCCTCCGAGAAGGGTGGGCGGAGGAAGAACCGAACAGAGGAGGCATCGTTGTCTGCCGTCACCATGAAGCAGCTGCTCGAAGCCGGGGTCCATTTCGGCCACCAGACCCGGCGCTGGAACCCCAAGATGGCCCCGTACATCTTCGGAGAGCGCAACGGGATCCACATCATCGACCTGCGCCGGACGCTCGAGGAGGTCCAGAGGGCCCACGCCTTCGTCCGGGATCTGGTAGCCGAGGGCGGCGCCGTCTTGTTCGTGGGCACCAAGAAGCAGGCCAGGTCCGCCATCGAGGAAGCCGCCCAGCGGGTCGACATGCCGTACGTGAGCTTTCGGTGGCTGGGCGGCATGCTCACCAACTTCAAGACCATCAACCAGCGCATCTTCTACATGAAGGAGCTGGCAGCCATGGAGACGTCGGGCGACATGGAGCAGTTGCCGAAGAAGGAACGTCTCCGCCTTCGCCGCGAGTACGCCCATCTCGAGCGGACCCTGGGCGGGGTGGCGGATATGGGCGGAACACCGTCGGCCGTCTTCGTGGTCGATCTGAACACCGAACACATCGCGGTGCGGGAAGCGGTGAGGTTGAAAATACCCGTCATCGCGCTGGTCGACTCCAACTGCAACCCCGACGACATCGACTTCGTCATCCCCGGCAACGACGACGCCATCCGGTCGGCCTCTCTCATAGCCTCGGCGATCGCTGACGCCTGCGTGGCGGGCCAGGAACAGGCTCTGGCCGCCGCCGAGGGCGAGTCCGAGGAGGCCGGCGACGACAGCTAGCGCCGTAGTTCCGGACCGCACATACACGACTAAAGATCACCAACAGAACCTCAATCGAAGGACGAGCAAAGATGCCACAGTTCACAGCCAAGGACGTACAGGCTCTGCGCAAGGCCACCGGGGTCGGCATGATGGACGCCAAGAAGGCCCTGGTGGAGTGCGACGGGGACATGGACAGGGCCAAGGACCTACTCCGGGAGAAAGGCCTGGCCGACGCCAAGAAGCGGGCCGGGCGGGACGCCAACGAGGGCACCGTCGGCTTCTACGTGCACCAGCCGGCCGGGTATCCGACCGTCGGAGTGATCGTGGAACTGGCGTCGGAGACCGACTTCGTGGCGAAGAGCGACCGGTTCCAGAAGATGGCCCACGACGTGGCCATGCATATCGCCGCCGCCCAGCCCAAGTGGGTACGGACCGAGGACGTACCCGGAGAGCTGGTCGACAGGGAAAAGGAGCTGATCGCCAGGGAGGCGTTGGCCTCGGGCAAGCCCGAGCGGATCGTGGAGCGGATCGTGGAAGGGCGGATCAAGTCCTTCTACAAGGACAACGTGCTCTACGAGCAGGAGTACATCAGGACCGATCAGTACGAGGGCAAGGTCGGGGAGATGGTCACCGAGCTGGCCGCCTCCATGGGCGAGAACATCGTTGTCCGCCGGTTCGCCCGCCTCGCGGTGGGCGAGCAGGACACCTAGCGAAGTACGTCGGTGGGGATCATCCGGTGAGAACCCGCCTGGTGTTCTCGATCATGAACCGGTCCAGGAGGGCGGTGTCCAGGCCCAACGCTTCGATCATCCCGGGAACCACCGAGCGTAGGTAGCCGTAGCCGAATCCCCCGTAGGCGGTCAGCTGCAGCCGGGTGCAAACGTCGTGGCTTACCAGCAGTTGCCCGGCGTAGCCCTCGTCCGCCAGCCGGCTGAGAGCGGCCAGCCTTTGCGGGTCGGTGGGGAAGTGCAGGTACCACCCGTGCGGCCACCACGTGCTCCCGAAGAAGTCGAACTCCACGTTGACGCCGCGGGCCAGGACTCGCCGGTGCCAGGTCAGATCCCGGATGTCGAAGTCCATGTGGCAGAACACCACCCGTTCCCAGTCGGGCTCGGTCCGGCCGAGCACTTCGAGAGCGTGCTCGGCGAGCGGCACCTCCGTGAGATGCACGAACAACGGTGCGCCGGTAGTCCGATGGGCGATGACGGCCGCTTCCAGGGTCTTGAGTTCTCCCGGATGGACCGGGGAGAACAGGCCGATCTCGCCGATCACACCGGCCCGGATTCCGGTCTCGCCGATGCCTTCCGTCAGATCGCGGATCATCGGCTCGGCGATGGCCTCCGGCGGCGAGTCGTCGATCAGGCGGCGCGTCGCGGGCCGCTGCTGGAGGCGCACGTAATGGCCGGTACCGCAAATGATGTTGATCCCGGCCGCTTCGGAGATCCGGGCCAACCCGGCCGGGTCCCGACCCAACTCGGGTGGAGTCAGGTCCACGATGGTGTGCACTCCCGCCTGTCGAGCCTTCGCCAGTTCGCCCACCGGATCGGAGGACTCGTCAAGGGTGATCGTGTTGACGTTGCGCATCATGTCGTTGCGCAGCACCCCGAGCTGGTCCATCGTGATCGGGCGGGTCGCCTCCGGGCCCGTGGCCGGGAATGCGTAGGTCATGGAGATGAGCACGTGCTCGTGGGGGAGCGTTACACCCAGTTCCGAGCCCTTGATCGGACCCCTGACGGTCATCACCTGCGTCATTCGCTCCCAGTCTACGAGGCTTCCCGCACCGGCTGAGAGGGTGCGCGGATAGGCTGTCGCGAGACCTCGCAGCAAAGGCGAACATCCGGAAAGGCTGATATGACCAGTTTCTGGCACGGGTATGCCGACATGAGCCTCGTCCCCGGCAACGAGATCGTGATGAGCCAAGGAGACGGGGTCTGGATCCGTGACACGAACGGCAACCGGTACCTGGACGCCACGGCCTCCCTCTGGTATTGCAACGTCGGGCACGGCCGCAGGGAGATCGCCGAGGCGGTGGCCCGCCAGGTCGCCGATCTGGCCGGCTATTCGACGTTCGGTTTCACCACCACCCCGCCCACCAGGGAGCTGGCCGACCGGCTGGTGGCGATGGCTCCAATCGACGATGCGGTGGTCTTCATGACCACCGGCGGCAGCGACGCCATCGAGACCGCCGCCAAACTGATCCGCCGCTACTGGAACGCAGTGGGCCGGCCCGAGAAGCGGATCATCGTGGCCCGCGAACTGAGCTACCACGGGATGAACGCCTGGGGTACCGAACTCGGCGGGCTTCCGTCCAACAGCGAGGGCTACGGGGGGCCGCTGGTACCCCACGTGGTCCACGTTCCCACCCATGACACTTCGGCGGTCGCCGACCTGTTCGAGCGCGAGAGCGGGCGGATCGCCGCCTTCGTGGGCGAGCCGGTGATCGGGTCGGGAGGGGTGGTCCCGCCGGCCGACGGCTACTGGCCCGAGATCGAGCGGCTGTGCCGTGCTCACGACGTGCTGCTGGTGGCCGACGAGGTGATCACCGGATTCGGCCGGGTGGGCCGGGACTTCGGCGCCCAGCACTACGGGTTCACCCCTGATGTGATGGCATTCGCCAAGGGTGTCACGTCCGGCTACGCGCCCCTGGGCGGGATCCTGGTTTCTCCCCGGATCCGGGAGCCCTTCTGGAGCGGTCAAGCCATGTTCCGCCACGGATATACCTACTCGGGCCATGCCGCATCCTGCGCGGCCGCCCTGGCCAACCTCGACATCCTCGAGCGGGAGGGCCTGGTGGCGAGGGTCGCCGAGTTGGATCCGATCCTCGCTTCGGGTGTACGGGGCCTGGAGAGCCATCCGGTGGTCGACTCGACTCGTGCAGCCGGCCTGCTGGCCGCGGTAGTGCTCTCGGAAGACGCCTTGGAGGAGGATCCGGGCCTGCTCGACGCCGTGGTACGCGCCGCTCTCGAGCGGGGGATCATCACGATCGGCCTGCGGGGGGCCTACGGCGTCCTGCAGATATCCCCGCCGTTCGTGATAACCGAGTCGGAAATCGACCACATGCTGAGCGGCCTGGCCGATGCCGTAGCCGAAGTCGCGACCGAGCGGGGGTTCGGCTAGTGGTCTGTCTGCGCAACAACCGGGTGCTCTGGCGGCCATCGGAGTCCCGTCGCTGCGTTCCGCTTCCTCAACATGCCACTGCGGGCACGCCTTCGTCAGCGGGCCTTGCGAGGAACACCGCTGCCGACGCCATACCACACCGCCATTCCACAGACAGACCACTAGGTCGGGTACTTTCGGTCTGTTCCGGGCGGGGCTCGCCTGTGGCAAACTACAGCGTGTGAAAGTTGATTCCCGCAGCGCCAACCCCCTCGTTCCGGGTTCCCTCTAGATGGCTCCGCCCCGCAGGGTCCTGCTGAAGCTGTCCGGGGAGGCCTTTGCCGATCCCGCGATCGGCTACGGGATATCTCCCGAGACGGCGCAGCGGGCGGCGGGCGAGATCGCCGAGGCGCAGAAAGCCGGGCACCAGATCGGGATCGTGGTGGGCGGCGGCAACATCTTCCGTGGCGTGTCCGCCGCAGCTACCGGCATGGACCCTGCCAACGCCGACTACATGGGCATGCTCGCCACCGTCATCAACGCCCTGGCCCTCCGCGACGCCATCGAGGCCCGGGGTGTGGAGTGCCGGGTGCAGTCGGCCATCACGATGCAGCAGCTGGCCGAGCCCTACATTCGCCTGAGGGCCATCCGCCACCTGGAGAAGGGCCGCTCCGTGATCTTCGCCGCCGGCAGCGGGAATCCCTTCTTCACCACCGACACGGCGGCCGCTCTTCGCGCTGTCGAGATCGGCGCCGAGGCGATGCTCAAGGCCAGCAAGGTAGGAGGCATCTACTCCGCTGATCCCGAGCTTCATGAGGATGCCGAGTTGCTGGACCGGATCGGCTACATGGACTTCATCAACGCCGAACTCAAGGTGATGGACACCACCGCCGTCACGATGTGCATGGATCACCGGCTGCCGATCGTGGTGTTCCGCCTGGTCGATCCCGGTAACATCCGGCGGGCCGTGGAGGGCGAGTCGATCGGTACCCGGGTGTGTTGAGACACATCCGGAGAGGAGGTTGACGCATGCTGGATGAACTGCTCGAGGATGCCGTAGAGCGAATGGCGTCGGCCGTGAAGCACACGCAGAGCGAGTTCGCGACGCTCCGCACCGATCGGGCCAGCGGGGCCGTTCTCTCCCGGGTCATGGTCGATTACTACGGGGAGAAGGTGGCCCTCCTGGAGCTCGCCAGGACCGCCAGCCACGAGAACCTGCTGGTGGTGATCCCCCATGACTCGAATGACCTGGTGGCCATCGAACGGGCCATCCGCCTGTCGGGCCTCGATCTCAACCCTGCCAGTGACGGGAAGGTGATCCGCCTGGTGTTCCCGCCGCTCACCGAAGAACGGCGGCGCCAGCTCGTCAAGTTGGCCCGGAGCATGGCCGAGGAGGGCCGGGTAGCGATACGCCACATACGGAGGTCGACCCGTAGCGACCTGAACGAGATCGGCGAGTCGGAGGACGAGGTCTGGAGGGCCGAGAAGCAACTCCAGCAGCAGACCGACCGCCACATCACCATGACCGATGAGCTGCTCGCCAACAAGGAGCAGGAGCTCCTCAAGATCTAGTTGTTGGTTTCTAGTTGTTAGTCGGTAGTTGGTAGTCATTCAACCAATCATCAGCAACTAAAACTACAAACTGAGAACTACAGGCTGCGCAGCTCGTCCTCGCGAGCGCCCTCGATCAGGAATAGCCACGGGATCGGCCCTCATAGGGGTATTCTGGACCGACTTACCCCGAGGAAACGGTTACGCATGGTTGGTGATGGCACCGATCCGCCCCCCGAGTTAGGTGATGAGGAGGCTGGGGACCAGCCTGCCGACGCCGAGGCCCCTCCCACGGAGTCCGACGAGTTCACCGACCGCGACTACATCCGATCCACCACCCGCGAGTACAAGGGCCTGGCCGAAGCGGTAGCCCGGGCGGGTGAGGAAGAGGTCGAGCAGTCGGCGGTGGCGGCTTCGATCCCGGGGGTCGGCACCAGCGTGGTCGGCTTCGAGGATGTGACGGGCGTCGAGGAGGAGGACCCGGAGCAAATCGAGCAGATCGACCGGGCCCGCCGTTCCGAGCTGGCGCTCCGGATCGCCACCGGCCTGGCTGTGGTGGCTGTCTTCTTCGGATCCCTGTATGCGGGAGCGCTATGGGTCACCCTGTTCGTCAGCCTCCTGATCCTGGTCGCGGTGGTGGAGTTCTACCAGGCCGTCCGCCGGGTCGGCTTCACGCCCCTGGCGTTCATCGGCCTACCCGGGGCCGCGGCGGTCATGTACGTGGCCTGGGACTCGGGACCCGCCGCGGTGGGCGGTGTGCTGGCAGCCGTGATCCTGCTGTCGGGCCTGTTCTTCGTCGCGGCCCGCCGGAACTACCCGCTGGCCAACATCGGGGTTACGGTCCTCGGCGTGGCCTGGGTGCCGGTCCTCGCCTCGTTCGCGGTGCCGATCTTCCGATCCCCCGAAGCGTGGAGCTTGACCACCGCACTGGTGGTGCTGACCGCTCTCAACGACATCGCTGCCTTTTCCTACGGACGCACGCTCGGGAAGCGCCGGATGGCCCCCAACCTCTCGCCCAACAAGACCGTGGAGGGGTTCCTCGGCGCCACGGTCATCACCGTGCTGGCAGGGGTTGTGATCGGGAGGTTCGGGCTGCTCGAGCCGCTCACCCTTCAGTCGGGCATAGCGCTGGCCGCTGCTATCAGCGTGTTCGGGCCCATCGGCGACCTGGCCGAGTCGGCGGTGAAGCGTTCGATCGACATCAAGGACATGGGTAGCAGCCTGCCCGGCCACGGCGGCGTGCTGGATCGGCTGGACGCCTTCATGTTCGCGATACCTACCGCCTATCTGGTGTATCTCTGGTTCGGATACCTGTGAGGCCCGTTGTCGTCCTCGGGGCGACGGGGTCGATCGGTCGCCAGACACTCGAAGTAGCGGACCGCCTCGGCGTTCCGGTGGCGGGACTCGCCGCGCGGCGAGCAGGAGACGACCTGGCGCGGTTGGCCGACCGTTACCCGCGGGCCACCGTCGTGGCGGTGGCGCCCGACCCGGACGGCCATGACCGTTTTCGCCGGCAGTACGGCGACCGCTACGCGCCTGGTCCCGCCGCCCTGGTGGAGATGGCGCAGCACCCGGGTTCGACGGTGGTCAACGGTGTGGTGGGGTCGGCGGGCCTCGAATCCTCCATCGCCGCACTGGAGGCGGGAAACCGTCTCGCCCTGGCCAACAAGGAGAGCCTGGTCGCGGGCGGGGAGTTGGTGATGGCGGCCGCACGGCACGGTGAGTTGATCCCCGTCGATTCGGAGCACTCCGCCCTGTTCCAGTGCATGGTGGGGGAGCGGCTTCCCGAAGTCTCCCGCCTGGTGCTGACCGCTTCGGGCGGCCCCTTTCGAGGCCGGGACCGGGAAGGGCTGGTAAGCGTGGGAGTCGATGAGGCACTGGCCCATCCCACCTGGAACATGGGACCCCGGATAACCATCGACTCGGCCACGCTGGTGAACAAGGGCTTGGAGGTGATCGAGGCCCACTTCCTGTTCGATCTGGCCTTCGAGAAGGTGGACGTGGTGGTACATCCGCAGAGCATCGTCCACTCGCTGGTGGAGTTCGTGGACGGGTCGCTGAAGGCCCATCTGGGCGTCACCGACATGCGGATCCCGATCCAGTACGCCCTCACCTATCCGCAACGCTCACCGGGTGGTTTTTCCCGGTTCGACCTGACGCGGTCCCACCTGACATTCGAGGCGGTCGACCGCGACGCCTTTCCGGCGCTCGACCTCGCCTACGCGGCGGGAAGGGCGGGAGGAACCGTCCCGGCGGCCTTCAACGCCGCTGACGAGGTGGCGGTGGCCGCCTTCCTGGAGCGGCGGATCGGGTTTCTCGACATTCCCGCCGTGATCGCCGAGGTGCTCGACGGTCACGAGGCATTCGAGGCGACCTCGATCGACGTGGTGATGGAAGCCGATCGGGCCGCCCGGAGAGCGGCTCGCGCCGCAGTGGAGCGCCGGTAGAGGAGAGGTCTTGGTCGGCGGAATAATGATGGTGGTGGCCATCTCGGCGTTCATCGTCGTGCACGAGGCCGGCCACTACTGGGCAGCCCGGGCCACCGGGATGAAGGCCACCGAGTTCTTCCTCGGCTTCGGGCCCCGACTGTGGTCGTTCCGCCGCGGCGAGACCGAGTTCGGAGTGAAGGCGCTCCTGTTCGGCGGGTACGTGCGGATCGCCGGCATGAGTATCGGTGAGAGGATCGACCCGGCCGACGCGGGCCGCGCCTACCGGGAGCAGCCCTTCTGGAAGAAGTCGGTGGTGGTCCTCTCCGGGGTGACGCTGAACCTCCTGACCGCGTACCTGCTGCTGTTCGGTCTGTTCTGGTACTCCGGCGCCGCCGAGCTGACCACCGCGGTGGAGAGGGTCAGCCCCGAGATCTCGCCAGGAGTGCCCAGTCCGGCCTCCGTGGCCGGCGTGCTGGACGGAGACGTCATGACCGCCATCGACGGCGTAGCCCTGGACGGTTGGGAACAGGCCGTGCAGCTGATCATGAGCCGCCCCGGCGAGACCGTCACCCTGGAGGTCGTTCGCGACGGCCTTCCCCGTTCCCTGACCGCCACCCTGGGCTCGTACCATCCGCAGACCGGTGAGGCGGTCGGCTTCCTAGGCGTTTCACCCGTGGCGCGGCGGGTCTCGATCGGGCCCATCACGGCCGCCGGACGGGCGGCCGTGGCGGAGTGGGCGATCCTCTCCGGCGCGCTGGACGCCATCGCCCGCATCGTTCGACCCGGGTCGCTGCTCGAGTTGGGCGGGGTGCTGGCCGGGCAGAGCGACGTTCCCGAAGAGATCCGGCCGGTCAGTCCCATCGGTCTGGTCAGGATCGGAAGCCAGGCGTCGGAGGTGGGCATCGGCAACATCGTCTTCATCCTGGCGGTGGTGAACGTCACCCTGGCCCTGTTCAACAGCGTGCCCCTGTACCCGTTGGACGGGGGGCATTTCGCGGTGGCGCTCTACGAGAAGGTCACGGGCCGGCGGGTGGATCACCGCAACCTGGTCCCCATCGCCGCCCTGGTGGTCCTGTTCATGCTGTTCCTAGGCCTGGTGGCGATCGTCCTCGACATCGTGAACCCGCTGACTTTGTAGTTGCTGGTTGCCAGTTCCTGGTTTCTAGTTGTTGGTGCTGTGTTATATTCTATTATCCTATCAGTCGACTACCGACCAGCAACTACCGGCTACCAACTACCTAGTAACATGGCAGTCTGATGGCTCACCGCGAAGGAACCAGGCAGATTCACGTGGGTCGCGTCCCGGTGGGGGGTGGCGCTCCGGTCTCGGTGCAGTCGATGACCACCACCAAGACCGCCGACGTGGACGGCACCCTGGCCCAGGTCTACGCGCTGGCGGGCGCCGGCGCCGACATCGTCCGCATCACTTGCAACGATGTCGCGGCCGCCGAGGGGCTGGCCGAGATCGTGCCTCGCTCGCCGGTGCCGATCATCGCCGACATCCATTACCAGTACCGCTTGGCGCTGGCTGCGCTCGAAGCCGGTGTGCAGGGCTTGCGGCTCAACCCGGGCAACATCCGGAAGCCGCACCAGATCCGGGCGGTGGCCCGCGACGCCAAGGACCGGGGAATCCCCATCCGGGTGGGCGTCAACGCCGGCAGCCTGGACCGCGATCTGATGAAGCGATACGGTTCCGCCACGCCCGAGGCGCTGGTGGCGTCGGCGCAGAAGGAGATCGAGTACCTGGCCGAGGAAGACTTCCATGACATCAAGATCTCGGTCAAGCACTCCCACGTGCCATCCATGGTCGAGTCCTACCGCCTGCTGGCCGACACGGTCGGATTCCCGCTCCATCTCGGTGTCACCGAGGCGGGACCCCCACCGGGGGGACTGATCAAGTCGGTAGCAGGCATTGCCACCCTGCTGCTCGAAGGCATCGGCGACACCATCCGCTTCTCGCTGACCGCCGATCCCGTTGAGGAGGCCAGGGCCGGACGCCAACTCCTCGAGTATCTGGACCTGCGGGAGCGCACCGGGCTTGACCTGATCGCCTGTCCCAGTTGCGGGAGGGCGGAGGTCGACGTGCTCGAGGTTGCACAGGCGGCGCAGGCCAAGCTGGAGGAGGCGAAGCTCCCCATCCAGGTGGCCGTGATGGGCTGCGTAGTGAACGGTCCCGGAGAGGCGCGGGAGGCCGACCTGGGAATCGCTGCCGGTCGGGGCCGCGGGCACCTGTTCATCAAGGGGAAGGTGGTGAGGGTGGTGCCGGAGGACGAGATGGTGGAGGCGTTGCTCGACGAGGCGCGCAAGCTGGTGGACGAGGGCGTGGAGGCCCGGATCGCGGCCGCAGACGACCTGGCCGCGGACCTGGCTGCCCAGGACCGGCAGGTGTTGATCGACATCCAGGGCGACGCCAATCGTGCCGCAGCTCGCCGCGCCGCGGTCGCCGATGTGGCGGCTCGGTGACGGCCCGACTCCTCACAGACCACTAGGAGTTCCCGGTGCGTTGGTCACGGACGTTCATTCCCACCCTCCGCGACGACCCGGCGGATGCGGTCGCGGCCAGCCACCGCTTGCTGATCCGGGGCGGTTTCATCCGCCAGCTCATGGCAGGGTCCTATTCGATGCTCCCGCTCGGGATGCGGGTCGCCACCAAGGTCTCCGACATCATCCGGGAGGAGATGAACGCCATCGGCGGCCAGGAGTTCCTGGCGCCCGTGGTCCATCCGGCCGAGCTGTGGAAGAAGACCGGCCGGTGGGACGACGTCGAGGGCATCATGGTCAAGCTCGAGGATCGCCGGGGCGCCGACCTCGTGCTGGCCCTCACCCACGAGGAGGTGTTCGCCCACCTCGCCTCGGAGTTGAACTCCTACCGGGAGCTGCCCCAGCTCTGGTATCACCTCCAGACCAAGTTCCGGGACGAAGCCCGGCCCAAGTCCGGCCTCCTCAGGGTGAGAGAGTTCATCATGAAGGACTCCTACTCGCTGGACATCGGCCCGGACGGCCTCGACGTCCAGTTCGAGGCCCACCGCGGCGCCTACGACCGGATATTCGCCCGTCTGGGTCTTGATTCCATCCAGGTGGAGGCCTCCTCCGGCAACATGGGCGGCAGCGACTCCGTGGAGTTCGTGGTGCGCTCGGACACCGGTGAGGACCGCGTCGCCCTGTGCGGCAACTGCGGATACGCCGCCAATCTGGAGCGGGCTGTCAGCGAACCCGACCAGGTGAGGGACGAGCCTTGGGAGGGCCCGCCCCTGCCCTTCCCGACTCCGGGAGTTCGCACCATCGCGGCGCTCACCGCTATGGGCCGGTTCGCCGCCGCTCGCCGCCAGATCAAGACCCTCGCCTACTACGTGGGGGACGAGTTCACGCTGCTGGTGCTGAGGGGTGACCACGACCTCGAAGTCCAGAAGGTGGTGGACTCGGTGGCCGGAGTGGTTCGCCCGGCGACCGAAGGAGAGATCGTCAAGCGGCTCGGCGCTCATCCCGGGAGCCTCGGGGCAGTAGGCGTGGAGTATCCCGTGATCGCAGATCCGGCCCTTCGGGGGCGCTCCAACATGGTGACCGGCGCCAACGAGGACGACGTTCACCTTAGAGGGGTGGACGTGGCGCGCGATCTCCCGGTGGCCAGGTGGCTCGACATGCGCTCGGTACGCGAGGGGGAGGCTTGCCTGAGTTGCCCGTCCGGTTCCCTCTCGTTGTCGCGAGTGATCGAGGTGGGTCACATCTTCAAGCTCGGCCGCAGATACAGCGAGGCCCTCGGGGCCACCGTTCTCGACGAGTCGGGCCGGCCCGCGCCCATCGTGATGGGTTCCTACGGGATCGGTGTGGGGCGGTCGATGGCTGCCGTCGTCGAGGTGAGCCACGACGGCAGGGGAATCATCTGGCCCCTCGCCGTGGCGCCGTTCACGGTCGTGATCACGCTCCTGCGACCCGACAACCCGGTAGTCGCCGAGGCGGGAGAGACCCTCTACCGCGACCTGGACAGCGCAGGGATCGAGGTCCTGCTGGACGACCGCAACGAGCGTCCCGGGGTCAAGTTCGCCGATGCCGAGCTGGTCGGGATCCCCTACCGGCTGACGATAGGTCCCCGGGGCATCGAGGCCGGAGAGGCCGAACTGGCCGCCCGCGACGGCTCGTTGACCGAATCCCTACCCCTCGATCAGGTGGTGGAGCGGCTCGCCGCGCTGGTGTCCTAGCACTCCCGCTGAGGTCTCTTTGGGTGGGACGAATGCTATGATTCTCGGCGAGACACTCGAAGGACGTGACTTTGTGCTACAAGGTGGGCGCCCAGCCCGCTTTTTTTATTGTAGAAACCGGCTGGCCGGCGCATCCCGCCGCGCCGGGAGCCCGACATGCCTCCACGCAGAAGCGGCTGGTGGCGCTCTCTTCCGTAACGGATGGTGGCTCGGAGCCGGGGCCCATGAGTGTTGAGAAACGGCTTGGAGACCTGTTCGAGCAGCACCTGGCCGGCCAGGGCCTGGAGCTCGACTATCTCCAGGTGGCCGGCAGGGGTCCGCGGATAGTCAGGGTGATCGTCGATCGCGACGGCGGGGTGGGGGTCGACCAGTTGGCGGCCGTGTCCCGCTCCCTGTCACGCCAGCTCGACCGCCTTGATCCTTTCGAGGGTTCCTATTCGCTGGAGGTGTCCTCGCCGGGGCTCGAGCGCGCCCTTCACCTTCCCCGCCACTTCCACAAGTCGATCGGCCGGGACGTGGTCATCAAGACCGACGTAGACGTGGCTGGTCACCGGCACCATCGGGGCGTGCTGGAAGCTGCCGACTCGGATGGTTGTTCCGTGCGGGTCGACGGTGAGTCGAGGCTGATCGGGTACGGACAGATCCGGTCGGCGCGCACGCGGTTCGAGTGGAACAGGCAAGGCAGGGCGACCAGGAAGTCGGGGTATCGGGATGAAGATTGACTACCGGGTCATGGAGGCCCTCGAGATGCTGGAGCGGGAGCGAGGTATTCCTGTCGACACGATCCTCGCTGCCCTGGCCAACGCTCTGGTGTCGGCCTACAAGCGGACTCCGGGAGCTGCTGAGGAGGCCCGCGTGACCATCGAGCCGGACTCCGGCGAGATCATCGTCTACGCCCAGGAGCTCGATGACGACGGAAACGTCATCGAGGAGTGGGAGGACACCTCCACGGACTTCGGTCGGATAGCCGCCAGCACCGCCAAGCAGGTGATCGCCCAGCAGCTCCGGGAAGCCAAGCGAGAGCAGGTGTTCGACGCCTACGAGGGCCGGGAGGGCGACCTGGTCACCGGCATGGTGCAGCAGCATGACAACCGGTACACGATCCTCGACCTGGGAAACGCCGAGGCGATGATGCCCGGTTCCGAGAGGATTCCCTACGAACGGCTGGAGCGAGGCGCCCGGGCGAAGGCCTTGATCATCGAGGTTCGGCGGGAGACCAAGGGCCCGCAGATCGTGGTGTCGCGCTCCCATCCCGACCTGGTTCGCCGGCTGCTCGAGCTGGCGGTGCCGGAGCTGCTGGACGGAACGGTGAAGATCCGTTCGATAGCCCGGGAAGCGGGCCATCGAACCAAGATCGCCGTGGTGTCCAATGATCCCAACGTGGATCCGAAGGGCGCTTGCGTAGGGGCCCGTGGCTCCCGGGTACGCAACGTCGTGAACGAGTTGCGGGGCGAGAAGGTGGACGTGGTGCAATGGCGCGAGGACACGGCCCAATTCATCGCCGAAGCTCTCGGCCCGGCCAAGGTGCGCGACGTGCAGGTTGATGAGGAGGAGAAGTCGGCGGTGGTGATCGTGAGCGAGCACCAGCTCTCGCTGGCCATCGGTCGGGAAGGTCAGAACGCCCGGTTGGCCACCCGGCTCACGGGCTACCGCATCGACATACAGAGCGACTCCAGGTCCCCGCGGCCTTCTCGGGATCGGGGACGCGGTCCGGTCACCGCCGGTGGCCGGTAAGGGGCGCACCCTCGTGAGAGGACAGCGGAGGCGTAGGCATCCATGGTGACCAAGCGCATCTACGAGCTTGCCAAGGAGATGGGCCTGGCCTCGCGCGACGTCCTGGCCACGGCACAGGACCTGGGACTGCCGGTTACCACCGCCTCCTCCGGGCTGGATCCCGGCGATGCCGAGGCCCTTCGCTCCATGCTCCTGCCCGAGGAGCCGGAGGAGGATGGTGCCGACGCTGAGCACGCGCCCGACTTGCCGGAGGAGGACTCGCCGCCCGAGGTCGAGGAATCCGAGCCCGACATCGAGGTCATCGTGGTGCCGGCCGGGGTGTCGGTGCTCGAGATGGCGAGGGCCATGCGCCAGCCCGTGGGAGAGGTCGTCAAGCAGCTGCTGTCGATGGGACTGATGGCGGCCGCCGCCGCACCCGTTCCGCCCGACGCCATCGAGCCCCTGGGGGAGCACTTCGGGATCATGGTGGAGGTCGAGGAGGGTGCGGAACCGGAGGAGGCCGACGAGCCCCTGGTCAAGCCGAAGAGGGTGTTCGACGACGATCCCGCCACCCTGGTCGGTCGCCCGCCCGTAGTCACGGTGATGGGGCATGTCGATCATGGCAAGACGACGTTGCTGGACTTCATCCGCAACACCAATGTCGTGTCGGGAGAAGCCGGGGGGATCACCCAGCACATCGGCGCGTACCAGGCCACGGTGGACGGCCGTCCGATCACCTTCATCGACACCCCCGGCCATGCCGCCTTCACCGCCATGCGGGCCCGGGGCGCCGAGGTGACCGACATCGTCGTCCTGGTGGTGGCGGCGGACGACGGCGTGATGCCACAGACCATCGAAGCGATCAACCACACCATGGCGGCAGACGTGCCGATGATCGTCGCCATCAACAAGATGGATCTCGAGAATGCCGACCCTGTGAGGGTCCGGGCCATGCTGACCGAGCACGGGATAGTCACGGAAGAACTGGGTGGCGAGGTCGTCTCGGTGGAGGTGTCCGCAACGTCCGGGGACGGTATGGACAACCTTCTGGAGATGATCGACCTGGTCGCGCAGGTATCGGAGTTCCAAGCCAACCCGAAGGCCCTGGCGTCGGGAGTGGTGATCGAGAGCCACCTCGATCGAGGGCTGGGTCCGGTAGGTACCGTGATCGTGCAACGGGGAACCCTGAAGAGGGGGAATTCCCTGGTGGCAGGGACGGTGAGCGGCCGGGCCCGCTCCATCATCGACCACAAGGGGAGCCGTGTCTCCACAGCGACTCCGTCCACTCCGGTGCTGGTATCGGGATGGACGTCCGTGCCGGCGGCCGGTGACATGTTCGAGGTGGTCAAGAACGACCGTATAGCCCGTTCCATGGCCTCCGAGCAGGTGGATGCGGTTCGGGCCAGGACCCTCGTCGTGCCCACCGCCCGCGAGCGCCTCGGGCAGTTGCTGGAGCGTCTGCGGTCCCAGGAGCAGACCGAACTCCTCCTGATCATCAAGGCCGACGCCGATGGTTCGGTAGAGGCGATCCGGGAGGCGGTCGGCCGGATCGCCCGCGAGGGCGGCCGGGTCAACGTGGTGCATGCCGCGGTGGGCGGCATCAACGAGAACGACATCACCCTCGCCGACGCGACCGGCTCGGTGGTGGTCGGCTTCAACGTCCGACCCGACCCCAACGCGAGGCGCGCGGCCGCGGCGGCGGGCATCGAGGTGCTCACCTACTCGATCATCTACGAGCTCCTCGACGAGATGGAGCAGATGCTGGTCGGCCGGTTGGCGCCGACGCGGGAGGAGACCCTGGTCGGCGTGGCCGAGGTCCGGGCCATCTTCCGCGTGCCGCGCCTGGGTGCGGTGGCCGGTTGCTACGTGACCGAGGGCAACATCGTGAGAGACGCGAGGGCCCGGGTGGTCCGGGGCGGGAGCGTGGTCTACGACGGTCGTGTGGCGTCACTGCGCCGGTTCAAGGAGGATGTGCGCGAGGTGGTGGCCGGATACGAGTGTGGTGTTGGGCTCGAACGCTTCCGGGACGTCAAGGAGGGCGACGTCATCGAGACCTACCGCATCGATGAGATAGCGGCCACATGATCGTGCTGACGTGAGTTCCCCATGGCGAGCATGCACGCAGCGGCGCTCCGGGTTGATCTGCGTTTGCGGGATGTTCATTCGCTGAAGGCCAAGCGGCAACGGATCGCTCGGCTGTCCGCCAAACTGCGCCGGGCCTTCCCTGTGGCGTTTGCCGAGGTCGATCACCATGACCAGTGGCAGCGGACCGCCGTGGGGGTGGGCATCGTCTCTTCGCACGCGACACAACTGGAGATGGCGGTCCATTCGGTGTGCCGCTTCTTCGATCGGTGGGAGGAGGCCGAAGTCCTCTCGGTCGGGGTTTCCTACCTGGAGGACCCGCCATGATGGAGGGGACAGGATGGGTCTGAGGCTGCGCCGGGTCAACGAGATCCTCAGGGAGGTCATCGCGGAGGAGTGCCAGAACCTCAAGGATCCCCGCATCGGGTTCCTGACGGTGACCGGGGTGTCCGCGTCCCCGGACCTCCGCAAGGCCGAGGTCTACTACACCGTTCTGGGCGACGAAGAGACCGAGGCCCGGACCGCCGAGGCGCTGGCGGCGGCGGCCTCCCGGATCCGCGCCGCGGTCGGTCCGCAGGTGCGGATGAAGTACCTCCCCGAGTTGAGGTTCGTTCCCGATCCGGCCGTGGCGCATGCCCGGCGGATAGAGGAGATACTGAGGAACATGGACGGGCAAGGCGGGAGCCGGTGATGCCGGGAGTGAGCCGTGGCCTCAGGGACGCGGCCCGCGCCGTCCGGGAGGCCCGTACGCTGGTCACCACGGGCCATGTCAAGCCGGATGGCGATGCCCTGGGGTCAGCCCTGGGCCTGGCTCTGGCGGCCCGCGCCGCGGGTTGCTCGGCACGAGTCTGCTTCGGGGAGCGCTTCGTCCTGGGACGGCAATTCGGTTTCCTGGATGCCCGTCCGGTGGTTGATCCCGCCGAGGCGGGTGCGCCCGACGTGCTGGTGGCCTTTGACTGCAATGACCTGGACCGGCTCGGCCCGGAACTGGTCCCGGTGGTCGAGGCGGCCGGGACGGTGGTGATGATCGACCATCACGTGGCGGGTCCCGGATTCGGAGACATCAGGGTTTGTGACCCGGATGCTCCGGCGGCCGCGCTGCTCTGCTACCGCCTGATCAGGCTGATCGGATGGGATGTGCCGGCCGAGGCGGCCACGGCCCTGTTGCTGGGCCTGGTTACCGACACGGGTCGCTTCCAGTACGGCAACACCAATCCCGAGGTCCTCAGGGCGGCGGCGGAGCTGGTGGAAGCAGGAGCGCGCCCGGAGGTGATCGGGCAGTCCGTCTACGAGTCGGTGGCGTTCGGGTATCTCGGCGTGGCCGGAACGGTGCTGTCCCGCGCCACGCTCGAGCCGGCTCACGCCCTCGTCTGGTCCTACGTCACCCAGGACGATCTCAGGCGCCACGGCATCGGGATGGAGGACGCCGACGCCCTGATCGACGACATTCGGGTGGCCCGGGAGGCCGAGGTGGCGCTGTTGCTCAAGCAGCAGCCCGGCGGGGAGTGGAAGCTGAGCCTGAGATCCCGCCGGCACGTGGATGTCGCCGCCATAGCGGAGACGATGGGTGGTGGCGGCCACCACCGGGCCGCCGGATGCTCGTTCTCGGGCACGCGGGACGAAGCGGTCGAAGTCGTCAGGAAACGGCTGGCCGGGTGAGTGCCGGTTCCGGGTTCGTCCTGGTCGACAAGGCCGGCGGGTGGACGTCCCATGATGTGGTGGCCAAGTGTCGCCGGATCCTCGGTATGCGCCGGATCGGGCACGCAGGCACCCTCGATCCCATGGCGACGGGCCTGCTCGTCCTCGGCATCGGGAGGGCCACCCGGCTGCTCCGCTTCGTCACCGACCTGCCCAAGGAGTACGAGGCCACGGCCCGCTTCGGCGTGGCCACCGACAGCCTGGACGCCGACGGCAAGGAGACGGCGCGGGTGCCGATGAGCGTCGACCGTGAGGATGTGGTCGGCGCCCTGGACCGCTTCAGGGGAGAGATCCTCCAGACACCGCCGATGGTGTCGGCGGTGAAGGTGGGCGGCAAGAGGCTGCATGAGCTGGCCAGGCGTGGCGAGGAGGTGGAACGGCCTCCCCGGAAGGCGAGGGTGCACCGCCTGGATATGGAGGGTTTCTCGGCCGGGCCGTTCCCGGAGGTCCACCTCCGGGTGGTCGGAGGGAGCGGCCTCTACGTCCGGGTACTGGCCGACGACCTGGCCGGGGCCCTCGGCGGGCGGGCCCACCTGACTGCCCTTCGCAGGGTGGCGAGCGGCAGCCTCCGGGTGGAAGAGGCGTGGACGATCGACCGGTTGGTGCGCCTCGGCGCCGAGGGCCGCCTGGCAGAAGCGGTGCTGGAACCGGCCGCCGCCCTGTCGCATCTGCCGTCCGTGAGTGTGGACCACGACAAGGCTGTCCGGGTGCGTAGCGGGCAACGACTGCCCTCCCCCCCTGACCTGGACGGGCTGGTTCGGGTGATCGCGGAGGGGCGTCTGCTGGCCATCTACCGCGCCCGTGACGATCGGCTGGTTCCGGAGGTTGTGCTGGCGTGAATCGGGTCCGATGAAGATCTGGAGGGGCGATCCACTCGCCTGGGGACCGGGCCCGGATGGCGGGACGGCACTGACCATAGGCGTATTCGACGGCGTCCACCGGGGTCACCGGACGCTGCTGGACGACCTGGCGGAGCAGGCCGTCCGAGCGGGGGGCCTCGAGACGGTCGTGGTTACGTTCGATGTCCATCCCCGCCGGTTCTTCGATCCGATCCACGGGCCGGCCTTGCTGGTGACGCTGTCGCGCCGGCTCGAGTTGCTGGAGTCGGCGGGTGCGGACCACGTGGGGGTGCTCCCTTTCGCGGACGTGCGCCACCTCGGTCCCGAGGACTTCATCCGCCGGGTGGTGTCGGGCGGGTTCAACGCCCGAGCCGTGGTGGTGGGGGAGGGTTTCCGGTACGGGGCCGGTAGATCCGGAGACGTGGACGACCTGGTGGCATCGGGCCATTCCCACGGCTTCCGGGTCGAGGCCATCCGGCTGCAGGACGGTAAGGAAGGGCCGATCTCGTCGTCCACGATCCGTCGCCACATAGCGGTGGGTGAGGTGGCGGCTGCCGCCGAGTTGCTCGGCCGGCCTCATGAAGTGCCCGGCCGGCTCGTCACACCTGAGGAGAGAGGGGATGCCTCGACCCTGGCCGTGGATGTGAACTGGTCGATGGCGGTGCCCGGATCCGGGGTATACGCAGTGACCCTGGGCGCGGACGACCCCGACAGCCCCGGCGCCTGCGCCATCGGTGGTGCCGGCCGACCGCTCCGGGTCTGCCTGCCGGATCGGTCGACCGGTCCGGCTCCGGGTGACCGCCTGGTCCTGACCTTCCTCGACCGCCTCCGCCCTTCTCCGCCGGGAGGCAGTGCTCCACCCCGGATCACCCCCGCGGATCTCGCAGGAGTACTTCGCCTGAAGGGTGGTTCCTCCCGTCGAGTCTGAGCCCGCCCGCGGAGAGTGAGAAACGTAGGGGTTGAACTCCGGTGGATACGGGTCCACTATGGCCATCACGGGGCGCACGGGGGACGGCACACACCTGCAAGCGACATGATTGGATGATTTCAAGTGGACGATCGAGACCGCAACGGGCAGCTCTTTCGGGCCTATCTGGCCGTGTTCGAGCTCACCTACCTGCGCATCCTGCTGGCGTTCCTGCAATTCCAGCGCTGGGCCATGATCACCTTCTACCGCCTGGTGCTCGGGATCGACAAGCGCCCTCCGCCCCGGCCGACGCAGGCGGAGCTCCGGGAGAGGTACGGGCGGTGAAGCGAGGGGGGCACGCAAAATAGTCCGGTTGGTCTGATAGCGGGCAGCAGCACCCCGAGTCGACGGATCGCTGGTCAACCACCCCCGTCGCCAGCACCTTCCTCGGCAGCTCGCGGCCGGCGCGCACCCGGTCGCCATGGAGGTGCTACACTCCGGCCGGTCCCCACTTCTACATGCCGGTCCGGTATGTGCTGATCGAGTGAGAGAGATGAAACCGACCCAGGAAATTGTTGCCGAGTTCGGCGCACACGACAGCGACACCGGATCTCCCGAGGTCCAGGTCGCGCTGCTCTCACAGCGAATCCGTCACCTGACCGATCACCTGCGTGAGCACAAGCATGACCATCACAGCCGCCGAGGTTTGCTGATGATGGTGGGCAAGCGCAAGCGGCTACTGGACTACCTGCGGACGAACGATGCCGAGCGGTATCGTCGGGTGATCGCCAAGCTCGGATTGCGTCGATAGCACTCCGTGGAGACGGTCGTTCCGTATCAAGAACGGACCGGCCACCGGCAGCGCTCGCTCGGTCCGGTGGCCAAGGAAGAAGTGGGATGATTCGAAGCGCCCGTATGGCGCTCATCGATAGTGATGGCTGATCGGGAAAGTCCCGTAGGCCAACCGAACCACACAAGCAGGCTGGTAGCGCCCGGAGAAACGGCGTAGATCAGTTGTCAGTCGCCATTCCTTCATGACGCGGCGCAGCTACGAAGCGTCCGGAGGTATGACCACTGGTAATTGACTTCGCCGCTCTCCGAGCGATAGGTGCCTGGGCATAGAAACCAAGGAGAGCATGTGTCTGAACAAGTCGTTCGTGGCCTTATAGGTGAAAAAGAGGTCGTGATTTCCACCGGCAAACTCGCCGGTCAAGCAAACGGGGCGGTTCGCGTCTCCATGGGGGAGACGGAAGTGCTGGTCGCCGCCACCGCCAGCGACAAGCCGCGGGAGGGAGTGAGTTTCTTCCCCCTCACGATCGATGTCGAGGAGCGGATGTACGCGGTGGGCAAGATCCCCGGGTCCTTCTTCCGCCGGGAGGGTCGGGCCACCGAGCGGGCCACGCTGAGTGCCCGGCTCATCGACCGGCCCCTCCGCCCGTCCTTCCGTGACGGGTACCGCAACGACACCCATGTGGTGGCCACCGTGCTCCAGGTGGATGGTGAGACGGCCTATGACGTGCTGGCTCTCAACGGCGCGTCTGCGGCCCTGACCATCAGCGATCTCCCCTTCGAGGGACCGCTGGGCGGGGTCCGGCTGGGCCTGGGCGAGAACGGGTGGGTGCCGTTCCCCACGTTCAGCGAGTTGGAGGAGTGCGTGTTCGACCTGGTGGTGGTCGGCAAGCACAACGACTCAGGGGCCGTGGACATCATCATGGTGGAGGCCGGCGCCACCGACGGCGCCCTGGCCCTGATCGGAGAGGGTCATGCCCCACCGGACGAGGACGCAGTAGCAGCCGGCCTCGAGGAGGCCAAGGCCTACATCGGGCAGTTGCTCGATCTGCAGGGCGAGCTACAGGGACTTACCAATAAGGAAGTCGGGGAGTGGCCGTCGGTCATCGAATACACAGAGGATGTGTACGAGCGGGTGTCGGATCTGGCCGCCGACGGGATCGCCGAGGTGGTCAGGATTGCTGACAAGGCCGAGCGAGAGTCCGCTGGGGCGGAGTTGGCCGAGCGGGTGGCCGCGGAGTACGGCGTCGATGAAGATGACGCCGAAACTGCTCGGCAGGTCAAGGCCGCGTTGCGAGCCGCCACCAAGAAGGCGATGCGCCGGCAGATCATCGATGAGGGAATCCGCATGGACGGCCGGGGTGTCACCGACATCCGGCCGCTGTCCGCCGAGGTCAACGTGTTGACCCGGGCCCACGGATCCGCGCTGTTCACCCGCGGGGAAACGCAGGTGCTGAACGTCCTCACGCTGGGCATGCCGCGCATGGAGCAGATGCTCGACACCATCAGCAACGAGGAAGCCAAGCGCTACATGCACCACTACAACTTCCCGCCCTACTGCACCGGGGAGGCCGGGTTCATGAGGGGACCCAAGCGGCGGGAGATCGGACACGGCGCTCTGGCGGAGAAGGCCCTCCTACCGGTGCTTCCTGCCGATGACGGGTTCCAATACACGCTCCGGCTGGTCTCGGAGGTGCTCTCGTCCAACGGGTCCTCCTCGATGGCATCGGTCTGTGGCTCCTCGCTCTCCCTTATGGATGCGGGCGTCAGGATCGCCGATCCGGTGGCCGGTATAGCCATGGGCTTGATCGCCGACGGTGACAACTACGTGACCTTGACAGACATCCTCGGGGCGGAGGACGCCTTGGGCGACATGGACTTCAAGGTGGCCGGAACCGCAGACGTCATCACCGCCCTCCAGCTCGATATGAAGATCGACGGTCTGCCGGCGGAGGTACTCGCCGGTGCCCTCATCCAGGCCAAGCAGGCCCGGATGGAGATACTGGATGTGATGATGGAGGCCATCGACGGGCCTCGCGAGGAGATGAAGGAGCATGCTCCCCGCCTCGAGACCGTCAAGATCCCGGTGGACAAGATCGGCGACATCATCGGTCCCAAGGGGAAGATCATCCGCGAGCTGGAGGCCGAGACCGGCGCCTCGATCGAGGTTCAGGATGACGGCACGGTGCTGGTGTCCTCGAGTGACGGCACCTCACTGGCCGACGCCTTGAACCGGGTCAACGAGATCGCCTTCCCGCCGACGCCCGAAGTGGACAAGCAGTACGAGGGCAAGGTGGTGAGCATCACCGACTTCGGGGCGTTCATCAACATCCTTCCGGGCCGGGACGGCCTCCTCCACATCTCCAAGTTCGACAGCACCCGCCACGTGCGCCGGGTCGGCGACTACCTGTCCGAGGGTGATCCCCTGACGGTGGTGGTCGACTCCATCGACCGCAACGGCAAGGTCTCGCTCAAGGTGACGGCCGACCTGGAGCCGAAGCCCGGCGCCAAGGTCGGGGCACCGGGCCAGCCGCGCGATCGGGGTGACCGAGGACCCGGACGGGGCGGCGGCGGGAGAGGCCCCAATCGGGGTCGCGGACCTCGCCAGGGTCGAGGCGGCGGCCGCCCGCAGGGCCGCGGCGGCAACCGGGGTCGTGGCCAGGGTGGTCGTGGCCAGGGTGGTCGTGGCCAAGGCGGTCGCGGCCAGGGTGGTCGTGGCCAGGGCGGCGGCGGCAACCGCCGGAGATCAGGCTCGGCAGGCAACGGCGGGCGTAGGTTCGCCTCCTTCGAGGACGCCTTCACCGACGGCATCTAGCCTTCGCGGAGAGCGCCCGGCCCACGCCAGTGACGTGGGCCGGGGCACTGTCCATCGACAACCAACCACTGTAGGCTCGGCAGCATGCCGGAACTGCCCGATGTGGTCGTGTATCTGGAGGCCCTCGAGCGGTTCGTCGGGGGGCGGGTTCTGGAACGGGCCAGGGTGGTGTCGATCTCGCTCCTCCGCACCTTCGACCCGCCGCTATCCGAAGTGGAGGGCAGGCGGGTGGTCGGGTTCCGCCGCATGGGGAAGCGCTTGGTCCTGGAGCTCGAGTACGACCTCTTCATGGTGTTCCACCTGATGATTGCGGGCCGGTTCAGATGGAGGGTTCGCGGCGCGGCCGTACCCAGGAAGGTCGGTCACGCCGCGTTCGACTTCCCGAACGGAACGCTGGTACTCACCGAACAGGGCTCCAGGAAGCGGGCCTCGTTGCATGTGCACCGGGGCGCGGAGGGCCTGGACGAGCATGACCGCGGCGGCCTGGAGCCGCTCGAAGCTGGCCCGGCCGCTTTCGCCGAGGCGCTCAGACGGGAGAACCGGACGCTCAAGCGGGCGCTGACCGATCCCCGCATCCTCTCGGGTATCGGCAACGCATACTCGGACGAGATACTCCACCGGGCCGGGCTCTCGCCGGTGGTCCTGACCAGCCGGCTTGACGATCCCACCCTGGAGCGGCTCCGTGAGGCGACCGTCAGCACGCTGACCGAATGGGTGGATCGGATGCGGGACGAGGTGGGTGAAGGGTTCCCGGACCGGGTCACGGCCTTCCGGCCCGAAATGGCTGTCCATGGCAAGTACCGGCAGCCGTGTCCCGCGTGCGGGAGTCCGGTCCGGAGGATCGTGTACGCATCGAACGAGACCAACTACTGCGCCGGATGCCAGACGGGGGGCAGGATCCTGGCCGACCGGGCACTCTCACGGCTGCTGAAGGACCAGTGGCCCGCCGCGATCCCGGACTGACCTGGACCGGGAGCCTTCCAGGGGGGCTCAGCCCGCGGCGGCCTCGCGGAGTGCGGGGAGTACCTCCCGGCCCAGGAGGTCGATGAGACCCTCCTGGTCGACCGAGGCCATCTGGATGGTGACGATGTCGGCGTCGATCGAGCCCAGCAGCGGCAGGTACAGGTCGACGATGTCCTCGGCGCTGGTCGCCCTTGCGTAGCGTCCGAGTATCTCCTCGCGCGGTAGGTCGTCGGCTCGTTTCCGGAGCGTCATCGGATCGACGGCCTGGAGACGCCCCGGCGCCCGCAGCCCGCGCCACGAATACAGCGCTTCCCAAGCCTCGTCATCGTTACCCGCCATGATCGACCAGCGTGAGGTGAGCAGCAGCGGGCGGGGCCTTCCCGCCTCGGCCGCCGATTCCCGGGCCGGGTCGATGACCCGCTCCAGCGCGACCGCGGGATCCTTCACCGAGACGATTATCCCGTCCGCCTTGCGACCTGCCAGACCGGCTGTCTTGGGACCGCCCGCCGCCAGGAGGATCGGGACCCGGGATACCGGCGGGGAGTACAGCTTGGCCCGGTCGGTGGTGTAGTACTCGCCGCTGTAGGAGAGTTTCTCTCCTTCCAGCAGGCGCCTCATGATGTCAAGCGCCTCCGACATCCGGGCCGCGCGCTCCGCGTACTTGGGGAAGTGATATCCCAGCGGACCTTCGTTGATGTTCTCGCCGGTGCCCACGCCGAGGTTGAACCGCCCTCCGCTCAAGCGATTGAGGGTGGCGGCGGCCTGGGCCACGATGGCGGGATGGAACCTCCACAAGGGGGTGGTCACCCCGGTCGTGATCTCGATCCGCTCGGTGGCCTCCGCCACGGCGCCCAGGGTCGAGAAGGAGAATCCGGAGGCCGACGCATCATCCACCCAAGGATGGAAGTGTTCCGAGACCACCAACATGTCGAAGCCGGCTTCCTCGGCGAGGACCGCATGGCGGACCACCTGCTCGGGATGCCACTGCTCGTGGCCGCAGAAGTAGGCGAAGCGTTTCATCGGACCATCTCCGTAGGGTCTGAGTGTCGTTCAGGCCGGATTGGGCCAGAGATAGAGCGCCACCATGATCCCGAGGAAGATGACCGTGGCCAGAAAGGAGCCCCACCGGCTCCGGCCGTTGTCTGCAGGCGATGCCATTGCCGGGACAGGATAGACGGAATCGGAGGCCGGTATCAATCCTCCGGAGCTCACCAGAGAGGCCACGGCAAGGGGTGGCGGTCGGTGGGCGGGTATGGGTGGGTCGGATCGTGGAGGAGCGCCTCCACCCGGGCAGCCAGCGCGTCGGCTTCCTCGTCGCCGAGGAGTTCCTCGGTGCGGGTGTGGAGCCGACTGCCGATTGCCCGCTCGAGCCTCCTGAGGCAATCCACCATCGTGTCGGGGAGGGCTTGGCCGGAGAATCCCCACATCACGGTGCGGAGTTTGGGCTCGGCGTGGAGCGCCAGACCGTGATCGATGCACCAGATCCGCCCCGAGCCGTCGGCGATCACGTGTCCGGCCTTGCGGTCGGCGTTGTTGATCACCAGATCCAGGGTGATGATCGGCCAGAGGCTCGGGTCGGCCTCGTTGATCAGGGGTGCCGGATCGAACTCCTCGTCCACCTCCACGAAGGCCTGGGCTGAGCCCGGTCCGAACGGCCCGCTGACCGGCACCGTCTCGGGAACGCAATCCAGCCCCGCCGCTCGGGCCAGCTCGAAGGTCAGCACCTCGCGGGCCGGCAGCGTCCGGCAGTCGAAGTCGTAGAGGGGTCGTTGTCCCTGCTCGGGCTTGTAGACCACCATCCGGCCCGCACGGGTCACCGCCAGCAAGGTTGCGTTGGAAGCGTTCTGGAACCGGCCGATGATCTCGGTGATGTCCCAGTCGTCGCCGGCCGGGCCGGTCACCCGGGCAGTCGGTGGCCGTTGCCCGACGGGCAGTTGTGCCCCTCGGGGTCCTCGGGCAACAGACACTCCGGGCACTGAGCTCGTCCCGAGTGAACGGCCCGCAGCGCCATCACCGCTCCCGCTTTGAGTTGCTGCGGTGTGATCGCGAAGGTGGCCCTTTCATCGTCGGCCTGACCCTCCAGCAGCAGGGTCATCTGCTCGTCCCCTTCGATTCGCATGGCGATGGACATCACCCGGAACAGCACGTCGGTCTCGAGGGTCGGCTCTGGCAGGTCGGCGCCCTGCGCCACCAGGTCATCCACCGGCACGTCGTCATCCCATCCCATGTTCGAGATCAAATCCAGGCCTTGCTCGCCGAGCACCGCCGCCTGGGTCTTCTCGAACAGGAACCAGGCTCTCTCGTGCTGCGTCTGGACGAACAGGTAGAAGGCCCTCTGTCCCGGCGGGCCGATTGCCCCGACAAGGAAAAGGTCCACCGGTCCGAACTGCCGGGAGGATGGGCTGGTCACACGACCACCCCGGTTGCGTTGATGGAGACCACGGCCGGAGGCCGGCCTGCTTCGATGCTGAGTTCGGATATCGAGGCGGTCGAGATCCTCAGCCGCTGGAACAGGTCGAGGGCTTGGCCGAGGTAGTGGGCGATCACCAGCTTGATGATGTCGGCGTGGCTTACCGCCACCACCGTCTTCCCTTCGTGCATCCCGGCGATCCGCTCCACGCTTCCGACCGACCGGTGCTGGGCCTCCGCGAAGGACTCACCATCAGGGAACCGGAACCGGGAAGGCGTCATCTGGACCGATTGCCAGGCCTCCAGACGCCGCAGCGAGTCGAGGGTCTGCCCGGTCCAGCCGCCGAAGTCCATCTCTGTCAGGCCGGGTTCGACGACGGGGTCCATCTCGTGCGGCCGGGCGACCAGGACCGCTGTTTCCATGGTTCGTTCGATGGGTGAACTGTAAACCGCCTCGATGTCCAGCCCGGCCAGCGCCTCGGCGGCGGCTCGGGCGGCCTCGCGACCCTTGCGATCCAGGGTGACGCCCGGGGCCCGCCCGGTCAGGCGGTCGCCGGTTTCCGGCGTGGGGGCGTGGCGCACCAGGAGTATGCGGGTCATGTGCACGACTGAATCTAGATCGCTCCGGCGCGCATCGGTAAACGACTTCTCCGGGTGTGGGCCAAGAGTGAGGCTCCGGTTGCCGGAAGCCGGGTGACTGCGCAGCCGAGGCACAAGGCTCGAGAGTGACCGGCGCGGCACGGCGCGCCCCCAACATTCGGCAGTCCTCGGAGCCGGGAGCCCCAGCGAGATTTTTCGCGTTCTCGCCAAGACGGCCTGGATCTGTCACACGTCCCGTATACGTTGCCTATCGCTAAGCACCCACACCGGCCGATGATGTAGAACCGATCGGAACGGCCGGCCCGAGGGAACATGACAGATCAATGGAGCGAACAGCCGACTCCCGGCATCCGGCCGGGCATGGCCGACCACGCTCCAACAGGATGGGTGGTGGCGGGGGAGGGGGCCCGGTGCGGAGCACCGGGTTTTCGCGAGTTTTGCCTCGAATATCGGTTCTTGATGCACAGGGCACCATCTATGACGTCCTGATCCTTGGGTTCACAGCACCGTGTGTGGCGTTCTGATCCTCAGGTTCACAGCACCACAGATGACGCCCTAAGCCTCAGGTTCCGGACCGCGGCTGGTGATGTTGGTAGCCCTGGTCTCGGCCAACCGGCGGTCGTGGGGGCGGTGGAGACAGTCCGGTCGCCTAGGAGTCGAGCAATTCGAGACGCGACAGGGGGGTGATGTTGGTGGGGAGGTTGTTCCGGACGCTGTTGACCTGGCGGGACACCGGGTACCAGGTCAGCTTGGAGTCGGCTAGCGGACCCAGGAGCGGCTCGACGGCCCCGGCGGACCGGATGTCCCGGTCCAACCAGAGATCCCAGTGGTCGCGTTCCAGTATCACCGGCATGCGGGTGTGGATCGGAGACAGTCCCTCGTTGGCGTTGGTCGTGATGATGGCGGCGCTCCGGATCCACTCCCCGGCTTCCGGATCCCTCCAGGCCGCCCAGATACCCGCAAACGCCATCGGGGAGTCGTCGGCCATCCTCACGAAGTAGGGATGCTTCCCGGCCTCGGTATGGCCCCATTCGAAGAACCCGGTGGCCGGCAGGATGCACCGCTTACGGCGCAGCGAATCCCGGAAGGCGGGCTTGGTGGCCACGGTCTCAGCCCGGGCGTTGATGTTGAGCGGGCCCCTCCGGTTGGCGGACCAGTGGGGGATCAGGCCCCACCGGAACGACCCCAGCTGCCGGAATCCTCTGTGCTCGGCCACGGCGTATACGGGGTCGGTCGGCGCCACGTTGTAGCTGGGTTCGAGACGCTCCGTCATCATGTGGTCCACTCCGAAGTAGCCGACCAGATCGTCGGGCTCGGCGTTGATGACGTACCGTCCACACATCGGTTGCCCAGGTTACCGGCCACTCGGGCGGTCGCCCGGGCAAGGTCGATCGAGATGGACCGGTCACTATCCTGTCCCTCTGCGGCGAGTTCGCCAGACGGCCGCGGTTGCCCAGGGCAATCGAGGAAAGTCCGGACTCCACAGGACAGGGAGCTGGGTAACGCCCAGGCGGGGCGACCCGACGGAAAGTGCCACAGAGATCAGACCGCCGATGGCCCTCTCGGGGGCACAGGCAAGGGTGAAACGGTGGTGTAAGAGACCACCAGCATCCCGGGAGACCGGGGTGGCTGGTAAACCCCTCCCGGAGCAAGGTCAAGCAGAGGCGTCGGTGGTCCGCCGGTCAAGCTTCGGGTGGACCGCACCGAGGTCTGGCGGCAACGCAGACCCCAGATGGATGGCCGTCGCCCGTCACAGGCGGGTACAGAATCCGGCTTACCGGCGGGCTCGCCGTACCCCGCTAGCAAATCAAACTACTACCGGCTAGGAGGGATCGGTGGGGCGGGGCCGGCCCCCGAACGCGCCGGCGACGTGGCCGATGATGGCGGCGACCAGTGCGAATCCTGCCAGGGTCAGCGGGCTGGCGGGACTGCCGGCCACCAGGCTGAAAGCGGCCACCACCGCGTATACCGCCAGGGCGGCGACCGCGCCGTGCATTCGGGCGAAGAAGGGTGGAACCAGGCGCCCGGCCACGTATCCCGCCACATGCTCGCCCCCGAACAGGGCCAGGGCCAGCACGGCCCAGGTGACGGTCTGGCCGGTGTCTATCCCGAAACGGGCGCCGAGCCACAGGACAGCCAGTCCGATCAGCCCGGCGAAGACCATCGAGAGCAGGCCTGCTACCGCCCCGAGCCCCACCGCCACCAGGTTGATCGACTTCATGACCCCAGTCGCTCTTCGACCACCGTGCCTGCCAGGAGACAGCTCTGCCGCCCGGGCCGGGCCGGGTCCGCCGCCCCGGTGAAACGCTGGGGCATAGTGGCAGGTCTAACCTGCGACAAGTAGCCCACTTTCAAACAGGGGAGGTCCGTCTTGACTGGTTCACTCAACAGGTACCTAGCGGAGTTGCTGGGGGCGTTCGTGCTGATCGGGGTCGGTTCCATGGCGATCCTCAGCTCGGGCGGAAGCATCGCTGCCATCGCCTTCGGGTTCGGTCTGGCCCTTCTGATAGCGCTGTACATGTTCGGCTCGGTGTCGGGCGGTCACTACAACCCTGCCGTCACGCTGGCCCAGCTTATCCGGGGTGAGATCACCGGCGCCGATGCGGTCGGATACATCGTGGCCCAGCTCGCCGGTGCGGTTCTAGCTTCGGGACTGGTGGCCGCCGTGCTGGGCGCCTCTGCGGTCGGAAGGACTGTGGTGGGGGACGGTTCGGACGTCGGTTCGATCTGGGTTCTGGCGCTCGAGGCACTGTTCACCGCCTTCCTGGTGCTGGTGATCCTCCGAGTCACCTCGGGCGAGAACGCCACCGCGCCCGTCGTGATCGGTCTGACGCTGGTAGTGATCCACCTGGCGCTGGTCCCCGTTACGGGCGCCTCCGTCAACCCGGTGCGGAGCCTGGGCCCCGCCATCGTGGCGGCGGACTTCACCGACGCCTGGGCATACATCGTGGGCCCGCTGGTGGGTGGTGCGGTAGCGGTCTACGTGGACCGTTTCATCAACACCGAGTCCTGAGAAAGGCCTTCCTCCTCAGGCCTTTTGAGGTACGGGGTCGGTCACCTTCTCCCGGCCCCGTACCTTCCGCCTCCACGCCATCCGTCTCCGGCCGGAGTTCTGGATGCCATGCAGATCCCGCCCGGATCGGGAGGACGGACCGCTGATAAGCTTCGCGCCATGACGGAATTCTCCTGGTCGGAGGTGCTGGGAACGATCTCCCAGGGCGGCGACCTCAACCGCACCCAGGCCCGCCAGGCCATGCGCCAGGTCATGGGCGGACTCGCCTCCCCAGCCCAGATCGCCGGCCTGATCGTGGCGCTCCGGATGAAGGGAGAGACGGTCGAGGAGATGGGCGGCCTGGTCGACGGCATGGTGGAGGCGGCGGTCCGGGTCGACCTCGGCGACGCCGACCCCGTGGACATCGTGGGTACCGGAGGCGATCGTTCCGGTACGTTCAACATCTCCACCACCGCCTCCTTTATAGCGGCCGGCGCCGGCATCCCGATCGCCAAGCACGGCAACCGGTCGATGTCGTCCAAGTGCGGCTCGGCGGACGTGCTGGAGGCCCTTGGGGTGATCATCGACCTGCCGGCAGAGAGGAACCGCCGGTTGTTCATGGACACGGGCTACGCGTTCTTCCTGGCGCCGGTCTACCACCCGGCCATGCGGTTCGCCGGGCCGGTTCGCAAGGAACTCGGCATTCCCACGGTCTTCAACTTCCTGGGACCGTTGAGCAATCCGGCCGGGGTGCGGAAGTACGCGCTCGGGGTGGCGGATGGGCGCATGGCCGAGCGCATGGTCCGGGTGCTGAGCATCCGGGGATCGGAGCGAGCCCTCGTGTTCCACGGCTCGGACGGTTTGGACGAACTCACCCTAAGCGGCCCTTCCGTGGTCTGGCAGCTTGACGGAGGCCGGGTGTCCAGAACCGAGGTGTCACCCCGAGATGTGGGCCTGGGACCGGCGCCCGTGTCCGATCTCCTGGGGGGAACGGCCGAGGTGAACGCAGGCATCACCCGCCGCGTTCTGGAAGGCGAACCGGGCCCCTGCCGGGATGTCACGCTGCTGAACGCGGCGGCCGCCATCGCCGCATCCGGCCGTACGGACGACCTGGCCGAAGCGGTTGCCATAGCCGCCGAGTCGATCGACAGCGGTTCGGCCGGCGAGGTCCTGGACAGAGTGGTGGCGCGGAGCCGGGAACTGGCCGCGGGCTGATCCCGCCAATTCACCGGAGATCTTCATCCGGATGGCGCACGTTTACATCCGTCCGATGCTTATCATCCCGGATATGAGAGGTCGTAATCGAGTGCTGGCCACCGTCCTGGCCGCCGTGGTCGCCGTGGGGGCGTGCGGAGGCGGCTCGGACGAGCAGGCCACACCCGAACCCGCGGAGCCGGCCACCACTTCAGCGGCGACTACGGCCGCGACCACTGCTCCCAGCCCCACCATTTCAGAAGGTACGTCTGCCGAGTCCCCCACGACCACGGCCGCTGCGACTGCCGAGACGACCGTGGCAACGGAACCTGCCGCCACTCCGGAGACGACTGCGGTCACGGAAACTACCTCCGCTCCGGAACCCACCGCTGCTCCACAGACGACCGTGGCAACGGAACCCGCCTTCGTCCCCGAGGGCCCTCCTATCCCGGCGTTGACGCTGGAACTGGACGACGGGACCACCTTCGTCACGACCGAAGCCACCCGGCCCGTCCTCTACCTGTTCTGGGCGGAGTGGTGACCGTCATGCCGACGGGAGTTACCCGTCGTCGACTCTGTGGCCGCCGAGTACGCCGGCCAGGTGGACGTGATCGCGGTCGCCTGGGCATCGACGTACGACAAGACGGCCTCCGCAGCCCGCGGATTCCTGAGCTCGGGGGCCACCCGCTGGTTGCTGGATGAGGACAATTCGATTTTCGCCGCCTTCGAGGTGACCTACCAGCCGGTCGGAGTGTTCGCGGTGAGTGGTGTCGAGGTCAACCGCTGGTTCGGTTCCATCCCCGAGCAGGAGTTCCGCCAAGCAATCACCGACGCCCTGGCGTAGCCCCAATTATTCATCGATGGGGGTTTGTACGGGTACGGAATGGGAGTTCCGTGTCTTCTGAACTGGGGTTATGGCCATTGGGACGCCCGATCTTCCGGCCGCTTTGGATCACCGCCGGGTGAAGGGTGGCCACTCGCGAATGATGCGGTCTAAGTGGCCTGATCCAGGTTGGTGTGCTGGGAACATGAATAATCAGGGCTAGCTACAGGGCGGTGGCGATGGTGAGGGTGTAGGTGCCCGTTCCATCCCCGAAGCTGGTCACCTCGACGTAGTAGGTGCCTGTGCTCGGCGCCAACCAAATGAGCCGGGACGCTGTCGAGTCGCCATAGTCGTCGTTACCGTCCAGCCATGTGCCGTCGGCGTCGTATAGGTCGAGTACGGAGTCTTGGAGGGTTCCGAGGGTTAGGTCCAGGTCGTAGAACTCCCCCTCTGTGGCTTGGAAGGCGAAGTAGTCGCCGTCGCCCTCGTATTCCATCTCGCCCTCGACGGCCATGCCTAGCTCGACGGCCGTTGCGTTTGCTGTCGAATTCGGGTGGTCGTCTGTGATGTCCGAGATGGTGATGGTGAGGGTGTAGGTGCCGGTGCCGGTGTCGAAGCTGGTCACCTCGACGTAGTAGGTGCCTGTGCTCGGCGCCAACCAAATGAGCCGGGACGCTGTCGAGTCGCCATAGTCGTCGTTACCGTCCAGCCAGGTGCCGTCGGCGTCGAGTAGCTCAAGTACGGAGTCTTGGAGGGTTCCGAGGGTCACTTCTATGTCGTAGATTTCGCCCTCTGTGGCTTGGAAGGCGAAGGAGTCAGCGTCGCCTGAGTATTCCAGTTCTCCTTGGTTGGCCACGTCGAGCTCGACGGATGTTGCGTTTGCTGTCGAATTCGGGTGGTCGTCTGTGATGTCTGAGACAGTGATGGTGAGGGTGTAGGTGCCGGTGTCGAAGCCGGTGACTTGGACGTAGTAGCTACCCGTGCTCGGTGCGTACCAGGTTATGTTGTCGTTGCCGGCCTGTCCGGTCAGCCAGTTGCCGTCGGCGTCGAATATGTCCAGTACCGAGTCCTGGAGGGTTCCGAGGGTTACGTCCAGTTCGTAGAACTCGCCCTCCGTGGCTTCGAAGGCGAAGAAGTCAATGTCGTCCTCGTATTCCAACTCGCCTCGGGCAGACACACCGAGCTCGACGGATGTTGCGTTTGCTGTCGAATTCGGGTGGTCGTCTGTGATGTCTGAGACAGTGATGGTGAGGGTGTAGGTGCCGGTGCCGGGTCCGAAGCTGGTGACTTCGACGTGGTAGGGGCCGGTGCCAGGTGCTTGCCAAATGAGCCGCGATGCTGTCGAGTCGCCGTAGTCGTCGTTACCGGCCAGCGGGTGGCCTTCGGCGTCGTATAGGTCGAGTACGGAGTCTTCGAGGGTTCCGAGCGCGACGTCCAGTTCGTAGTACTCGCCCTCTGTGGCTTCGAAGGTGAAGAAGTCACGATCGTCCGCGTACTCCAACTCGCCAGGGACAGACACGCCGATCTCAACCGGTGTCGCCTCCCCGAGCAACTCGTCCGAAGGGAGCGCGCCGGCCGCCGACCACGCTAGGTCCGGAACGCAGTCGAACAGGCCGGGGAGGAATTCAAAGAGCCCGAGGTCGTCGGCGGAGCCCGTGAGGAGGCTTGTCCAGTCGGTGTCGGTTACCCATTCGCGAAGGCAGGATGCTTCCTCCTCGCTGAGGTCTTCGAGGGTCATGCCGGTTTCCTCGAGCATGGACGAGATGAACATGTCGGGGGCGCATTCGATCAGATCGGCGGCGAAGCCCATGAGATCGGAGGGGTCGTCGGCGGAGCCGGTGAGGAGGTTTGTCCAGTCGGTGTCGGTTATCCACTCGCGAAGGCAGGATGCTTCCTCCTCGCTGAGGTCTTCGAGGGTGAGGCCCGTTTCCTCGAGCATGAGTGAGACGATCAGGTCCCGATTGCAGGCCAAGAACGCGGTGGTGACATCCCCTGTCACCTCCGTGTCATCAATCGACAGGGCCAGCATGGTGGCAACCACGTCGAGCCCGGCCACCCACTCGGCCAGGCAGGCTTCCGTGTCCGCGTCCAATTCGAATGCCTCGTCCTCTCCCAATCCCGCGACCATCGTGGAGAGGAATACGGCTTGGGCGGTCTCAGGAGCGAGGCACGAGAAAATCAAGATCACCCACGCCTCCGGTGTCTCTGCCTCCGACATGACCGGCAGGGCCAGCACCGACTCCAAGGTGTCGCCATCGAACGTGTCGCGGACACACTCCTGCTCGGAAGTGGTGAGAGCGTCGAACACGTCTCCCCATTCGGTGTCCGTGTCCACCCGGAGATCGAAGTCGGAGGTGGCTTCGGTCGTATCGGGTGGGGCCGTTGTCGTCGTGCTTGGCGCGGTTGTCGTGCTGGCCGAAGTCGTTGTTGGAGTCGTAGTAGTGCTGCTTGGACTCGTTGTCGTGCTGCTTTCGGCTGTGGAGGTTGACTCCGGCGTCGAGTCGCCCCCGCAACCCGCCAGGGCGATGATGACGGCCAGAGCGCCCAATATCGGGATCCAATGGACACGACGAGGCGTCACCGATGACTTCGAAAGACCGCTCGACATTCTCGTCTCCTAAGTCTGGCTCGACAGGACACAGGTTAAGTCCCGGGAGCGTGGTAGTGATGCACGGGTCTGTAGCGGCGTCCGGCGGCTCTATGGCCTTCGTGTCGAACCGGTCGAGACACCGGGACACGATGCCGCGGAGCCGGTTTACGGTCGAGCTAGGGCGAACCTGAGCGAGTTGAAGCCGCGCAGGACGAAACGTGGCGGTCGCACCGGTTGCTCGACCAACTCCAGCTCGGGGCACCGGGTTGCGAGCCGGTGGAGCGCTACGTCCACCTCGAGGCGGGCCAGGGGCGCGCCCAGGCAATGATGGATTCCCCCGCCGAAGCTGACATGGGTCGGGTCGCCCCTTCCGATCCGGAAGGAGTTCGGGTCATCGAAGTGGCGGGGGTCGCGGTTGGCACATCCGAGAAGCACGGTCACCTGTTCGTACTGCCCGATCGTCTGCCCGCCGACCTCGTAGCTATCGGCGACCACCCATCGGTCGAAGGTCTGGATGGGCGCGTCCCAGCGGAACAGTTCCTCGGCGGCGGTCGCCGGGTCGACTTCGCCGCCGGTGAGGAGACCCCACTGGTCCGGATGCTGCATCAGTGCCAGCATTCCGTTGGCGAGCGTGTTGACCGAGGCCTCGTGGCCGGCGTTCAGCAGGGTGATGATCATCGACACGATCTGGGTGTCGGTCAGCGTTCCGTCCTCGGTCCTGGCGAAGCACAGGGCGGTGATCATGTCGTCGCGGGGCCGAGCACGCCGGCGGTCCATCAGCTCCCTGCAGTACTCGGCGAACTCCACGGAGGCCGTCACCGCGGCGCGGGTGTCCGCGTCGGTGATGTTGTACTCGTACATCCGGGTGATCCGGCTCGACCAGTCGAGCATCCGGCACCAATCCTCGGTCGGGGCACCCAGCAACTCGGCGATCACCTGGACGGACAGGGGTGCCGCGTAGTCGTTGACCAGATCGAAGCGGCCTCGCTCGACGACCGGGTCGAGCAGGCGGTCGGCAAGTTCGCCGATGCGCGGTCGCAGGCCGGCTAGCCGCCGCATCGTGAAGGCGGTTGAGACCAGGCGGCGGATCTTGGTGTGGTTGGGTGGTTCCAACCACACCAGAGCCCAATGTTCCACGTCGTAGTAGGGCTCGAGCCCGTCGCGGAGCGGGGGGAGTCCCCAGGCCTCCCGGTCCACGGTGGGCTGGTCGATCCGACCGAGTCGGCGGTCGCGCAACGCCCGACGGACATCGTCGTGGCGGGTCAGGAACCAGATCGGTCGCTCACCGGCGCGGCCCGGACCGCGGAAGACGGGTGTCTCCTCGCGGATCCGGTCGAACGCCGGATAGGGGTCGCGCAGGAACTCGGGATCGTAGGCGTCGAGGACGAACGTCATTGACGAACCGTAACAAACGCGTTCCTACGACGGGGTGAAGGCTTGGCGGGGAAGGCGGCTCAGTCGACGAGTGGCCAGGAGGCATAGGTGGAAGCGCCTACGCGCGTTTCGAACTCGGCCGCCGCCTCGTCGATCCTGCGGTAGGCCTCCTCGCTGTCGAAGCGGGTAAAGGCGCCTCGGTCGAGGACGGCCTCCCCGTCGACGAAGACCGTGTCCACGGTGCTGGACGCCCGGAAGTAGACGAGATTGTCCACAGGATCACGGAACCGAGGGTGTGCCTCCGGTCTGTCCAGCCGGTGCACCACCAGGTCGGCGCGCTTGCCCACCTCGATCGATCCGATCTCGTCCTCGAGACCCAGCGCCCTGGCGCCATGGAGCGTGGCCATCTCAAGGACGGTCTCGCCGGTGAGGACCGGCAGTTCGCCCCGGAATTCACGGAACCCCACCGCTGCAAGGTAGGCCTGGCGCAGCACGTCCCGGCGCCCGCTGTAGCCATCGGAGCCGAGAGCCACCGGCACTCCCTTGGCCAGCATCTCCGGGAACGCGCCGACCCGGATGGCGCCCATGCCCCGTCTGAGAGATGCGGCCGGGCAGTGCACCACCCGGGTACCGGAGTGGGCGACCAGGTCCACCTCCCGCTCTGACAGATGGTTCATGTGCACCAGGGTCAGGTTCTCGTCCAGCACGCCGATGTCCGCCAGGTGCTCGATGGGGCGGCATCCGTACAAGGCCTCGGAGATGGTCACTTCCTCGGGGTCCCACGATTGGTGCATGATCATCGGGGCTCCGTGCTGGCGGGCCAGGGCCTGGGCCTGGACCAGCAACTCGTCGGAGCACCGCATGCAGCCGTACATGGTGGCTGCGCCACGCACCCGGCCGCCGTTGCGGAACGGGTAGCGGGTCATCTGTTCCTCTAGCCGTTGCACGCACTCCCGCGTCGGAGTGCGCAGTGTCTCAGCCTCCTCGTCGGACATCGCCCCCGCGGAAGTGTCGCGACCGGGTACCTGCGGCCTGAAGTCGAGCATCGCGTATCCCGGCAATCCCCTCATCCCGACCATCTCGATCGCCCGTACCGTTTCCTCCAGGAAGAACGAGCCGCCGGTGTCGCTGTAGGCCGTGGTGCCGTTGGTCACCATCTCCATGCACGAGAGCAGGGCGCCCAGATGGTCGGTCTCGGGACTGCGGCAACTGAACAGCCAGTCGTCCACCGCCCCGTAGTCGGCGTGGTCCTTGGGCGCCATGCCACGGCTGAGTTCAGAGCTGCCGGCATGGACGTGCGCGTCGACCAAGCCCGGATGCACCAGTGCTCCCCCGAGGTCGCGGATGGCTGCGGCAGTCGTCATCGGAGCAACTTCACGATCGGGCCCCACCCTCGCTATTCGCCCGTCGTGGATGACGATCGCTCCGTCGACCAGGATCCGCCGGTATGGATCCATGGTGATGACACGACCATGGCGGAGAAGCAGGTCAACCGTTCCGTCATTGCTATTCCCGCGATTCAAGTGTCCACCTCCAGGATCCCGGCCCGCGGCTCCGCTCTCAGGCCTGCCACGTGCTCATCGGCCCGTTAGAGTTCCACTCGGCTCGCGATGGCCGACTGGAGGGTTCGATGAACGATGCCGGAACGGTCATGACGGTACTTGGGCCGGTGCCGGCGAACGAACTCGGGTTCACCCTTCCCCACGAGCATATCTACTGCACCCTGCGCCATGCCGACTACCGCTACGACGTGGCCGATCAGTTCGTGGACGAGGAGGTGATGGCGGACGAGGTCGGGGCCTTCGCCGACCTGGGGGGCGAGACCATCTTCGACCTGAGCGTTCCCGACAACGGCCGGTCCCCGGAGCGGTTGCGAACGTTGTCGGAGCGGACAGGTGTGCACTTCGTCATGGGCTGCGGCTGGTATCGCGGCAACTACTACCTGCCCGAGGAACGGATCGACCGGCGGCCGGCCGGTGACCTCGCGGACGAACTGATCCGGGAGATAACCGACGGGGTGGGCGACACGGGGATCCGCCCCGGCGTGATCGGTGAGATCGGGTCCGAGAAGGACTGGGTGTCACCCGCCGAGGAAAGGGTGTTGCGGGCCGCCGCCCGGGCCCACAAGGCCACCGGTCTGGCCATCGGCGCGCTCCACGCCATCGGACCGGTCGCCCCCGAGCAGCTCACCATCCTCGAGGAGGAGGACGTGGACCTGACCCGGGTGGCGGTCGCCCACTGCGACGCCTACCCGCACCTCCGTTACCTGCTCGGACTCATGGAGAGGGGTGTGTACATCATGTTCGACAACTGTGGCCAGTTCAGGGGACTGGGTCAGTTCGAGAACCGGATCCTCGCCCTGATCGTGGAACTCGTGGACCGCGGCCTGGAGGACCGGCTGATGTTGTCCCACGACGTCTGCAAGCTCGGACAGTTGCGGATACACGGTGGCACCGGGTTTACCTACCTGTTCGAGACGTTCCTGCCGGCCCTCTCGGCCAAGGGCATACCGGACGAGACGATCAGGACCATCACCCATGACAACCCCCGGCGCTGGTTGACAGGGGTATGAGCGCCGGCGAGCGCCTCCTGGGCTGGTATCAAGGCGTAGTCGACGAGTACCGCCGGCTCACGCCCCGGTCGGCGGCCCTGTTCGTCCGGGGCGGAGGGGTCCTCCCCGGCGGCGATACCCGCTACTCGATCACCACCCGCCCGCATCCTCCCTACTTCGACCGCGGGGAGGGTCCCCACATATGGGACGTCGACGGGAATCGCCGCCTCGACCTGAACAACAACTCCACAGCGCTGGTCCACGGCCACGCCCATCCGGAGATCGTGGCGGCGGTCCGCTCCCAGGCCCGGTCGGGGACCGCCTGGGGTGGGCACAACCCGATCGAGGTCGATTGGGCGCAGTTGATCTGTGAACGGGTTCCCTCGATCGAGCGGGTGCGCTTCGCCAACTCGGGCACCGAGGCCAACATGCACATGCTGAAGGTGGCGCGGGCCTTCACCGGCCGGGATCTCGTCCTCAAGCTGGACGGCGCGTACCACGGTACCTACGACGCTTTCGAGTTCGCAGCCACACAGGACGGCCGCCTAGCGCCCAGCACCGGGGGAGTGCCCGCCAACCTGTCGGAGAACATCGTCCTGGGCGCCTGGGGCGATACGGATGGTGTCACCGCTCTGATACGGGAGAACGCCGACCGCCTGGCCGCGGTGATCCTCACCCCCTTCCGCTCGGCCGGCGGGTTCGCTCATCCTCCCGAGGGCTTCCTGGAGACGTTGAGGGCGGTGACGGCGGACGAGGGAGTGCTCCTCCTGTTCGACGAGGTCATCTCCCTCCGCCTCGCGATGGGGGGCGCGCAGGACCGCTACGGAGTGGTGCCCGACATGACCGCCCTCGGCAAGCTGATCGGGGGCGGCCTCCCGGTGGGCGCCTTCGGGGGGAGGGCCGACATCATGGCGGTGACCGACCCCTTGGGTGACATGAAGGTGGCCCTGGCAGGTACCTTCAACGCCAACCCGATGACCGCCGCGGCTGGCGTCGCCGGCCTGCGCCTGCTGACGCCTGAGGTCCACGAACGGATCGACCACCTCGGCCGTGGGCTGCGGGAGGGGTTGTCCGCAGCGGTGGCCGAACGCGAGCTGCCGCTCCGGGTGGAGGGTGGCGGTTCCCTGCTCACCCTGGCCTGCGATCCGGAGGTGACGCGGCCGGACGTGCTGATGACCGGCCTCAGCCTGGCCTTCGGCAACCGGGGTGTCTTCGGCTTCCCGTTCGTGTCCACCTCCTCGGTGATGGAGGAAGAGCACGTGGAAGACGTCTTGAAGTCGGCCGCTGCCGTCTTCGACCAGGTGGCAGAGGCTCTCTAGGTCGGAGCCCGGTAGCACGCACACGATGCCCGATTCCGGGCTCGGCATGCACCCGGATCGAACCAAGTCAGCCCCAAGCGCTGTGCTGCATGCTCCGTGCCTGTCCGGTTCAGGATCGGGCGTCGAGACAATCCGGCTGTGCTCGGCTCTCCGCCCAGCGCAGGATCTTGCGATCTGAGGTGACCAACCGGCGCCCGGTGAGAATGGCAGCCGCGGTGATGAGTTGGTCGGCCGGGTCGGCATGAAAGCCGTCCCGTCTCTCCAGAGAGCCCGCCAGGATCGACATCTCCGATGTCACGGGTATCTCATGCAGACCCTGGTCCAGTAGGCTGCGGAGCCATAGGCCGGGATCTTTCCTGAGGTCGATCCTCCCCTCCCAGTGGAGCCGTGCTATCTCGAGCATCGAGACGGATGAGAACCTCAGGGAGCCGCCCGAAGCGGCATCTTCGATGGCGGTCCTAGCCCTAGGTCCCAGGCTCGGGCTGTCTCGCGACATCCAGAGCAACGCATCCGTATCGAGGATGAGGTTCACACTCAACGCTGGTCGTTGCTTGGAAGGCCGGTCAGGACTCGTTCAGGGTCGGAGACGACATGCCAGTCCTCAGGTGGCACGGCCGGCTCGGTCAAATCGGTGCCGATGCGGATATCGTCGCTCCACCCGATGACGCTTGCCTCGGATGACGCTACCGCCGGCACTACGGCTGCGACGGGTCGTCCGTGCTTGGTGACAATGAGTTTCTCACCCGTGGCGTGGACCTCGTCCAGCAGTTTCAGGCATCGGTCACGAAACTGGGCAGCGGGGATGGTTCGGGTGCTGGCCCCCATACAGTTCCCTCCAAGAAGTATTGTACAGAAGATTATAGCCACTTCGTACCGTATGCGGCATCCGTACGCCTTGGGTGGTAACGCTCAGATGTCGCTTGCGGACAGCCATTCTCCGTATCGGCCCACATGGTGACGATGCGGGGGATGGAGGAGCGAAGTTGGCGCTACCGCAAAGGGCCATCCTCATACCCTCATTGCCGTTGCGTCAGCGTCAGGAGCCACTCGTCAGCAGCCCTCGGCGAGCGCAGGTGGATCAGGTCCAGATGAGCATGGTCCGGATGGGCCAGGGCCGCTGGTATCGACCGGCGTCGCCGCCAGTGGGTCTGCAATGCCCAGAGGAATAACGACTGACGGCTGAAGAAGTGCCACCATATCTGTTCCCTATTGCCGTGCCACAGCTCTTCCCGGAGGACGCCGCGACGCATTGTCCTCCAAAACAACCTCCACAGGACCACGCGTATCGGGTAGTCCAGCCATATCAGCGTGGTTGCCTTGGGCCAGACGACATCCCGGGCGAGGCTGTAGTTTCCGTCTCCGACCCACCGGTCACCCCGCAACTGCTGCCGTAACCGCTCTCTGAACACTTCGTCGGGTGTCTCCGTCCAATCCGGCCCATGGCGGATGGCGTCGAACTCGATGTGATCCATGCCGAGCGCTTGAGCAATCGTCTTTGCCATCGTTGTCTTGCCCGCGCCCGTAGTACCGACCAGGACAAGGCGGTCGTTATTCCGAGGAAGGCCTTCAGCGTCAGAGCCTTGCGAGTCGATCATGTCTTTGAGCGCCCGGAGGCGAGACCCGGCCGTGTCCAATTTCGATGCGGACTCGCGGCGCACACGGGCCAAGCAGCTAGCGCTGCTTACGGGCGATCTGGCCCCGGCGGGCCCGGGTGGGACCCCCCGGGTCTACCGCGACCGCACCGCCGACGATTACCCAGTCGATCCCGGAGGGTGAGAGCTCGGGCTGGTCATATGTCGCCCGGTCGATCACCCTGTCCGGGTCGAAGGCGACCAGGTCGGCTCGCTGTCCCGGTGCGATCTCACCTCGGTCGTCCAGCCCGACCCGCCGTGCTGCCCGGAACGAGAGCCGGGCGATGGCTTCGCGTACTGTGACGACGCCATCCCTGATGGCGTAACCGCCCAAGAACCGGGGTGCGGTGCCCCACAGCCTCGGGTGGGGGGTGGCGGCGAAGACCGCGTCGCTGCCCACCAGCATGGCCGGGTGCCGGGCGATGGCCTTGACGACGGATTCGTCGGCGTAATGGAGGATGACCAGCGCGCTCATCCCGGTTTCCAGCAAGAGGTCGATGACCACCCGTTCGGGCTCGACTCCACGGGCGGAGGCGATCTCGGCCAGCGTGCGCCCCATTGCGTCGCCGGGGCCGTCGAGCCCGCAGTCGATCACGACGATGCCCTCCGGGCCGCACTGGTAGTAGAAGCTCTCCGGGCCCGCGTCCGGGTCTCCGAGCGCCTGGAGCAGACGGTCCACCGTAGGGCGGTCCCGCAAACGAGCTGTCATCTGGTTGACGCCCCCGTCATGTGCCCACGGGGGCAGCAGGGCGGACAGCAGGGTCACACCGGCGCCGTACGGGTACTGGTCGAAGGTGACATCGACCCCGTCCGCCGGCGCCCTGTCGATCATTTCGAGCAGCGGTTCCAGCTTCCAGGCGTTGCGATGCCCAAGCACTTTCAAATGGGAGAGGTGAAGGGGCGCACCACTCCGTCGTGACACGTCGATCATCTCCTCGACCGCCTCCAGCAGGTTGTGGCTCTCGCCCCGCATGTGGACGGAGATCAGCCCGCCGAACCGGCCCGCCTCGGTGGCGACGGCCACGACCTCGTCGCGGTTCGCGTACGCGCCCGGGGTGTACACGAGGCCGAAAGAGATTCCCCACGCGCCCGCCTCCATGCCTCGGGCCACCTGGCGCCGCATGGCACGCAGCTCGTCGGCGCCGGGTGCCCGCTGGGCACCCCCCAACACGGCGTCACGCACGGCACCATGAGGCACGAACGGGCACAGGGTGATGGCGGGACGCGTACCGTCCAGGGCGTCCAGGTACTGGCCGATGGATCGCCAGGGCCACTCGGCAGGGCCTCGACCTTCCGACAGAGCCAGCTGTGTCATCCGATCGGCCAGACCCTTGTCCGTTACGGGTGCCGGACCCATCCCGTCAGGGTTGATCAGCTCCGTAGTGAAGCCCTGGAGAAGCTTCGGCGTGAGGATCGGATCCTCGAAGGTACGCAGAGCGCTGTGGGCGTGCATGTCCACGAATCCGGGCGCCAGGCACAGTCCCCCGAGGTCGATGGTCCGGGCCGCTTCGTGCTGGAGTCCTGGGCCCACCGCTACCATGACGCCGTTGTCGATTGCGACATCTCCCGGCCGAGGCTCGGCGTCGCCGGGGTAGATCGTCGCATTCCGCAGGAGAAGGTCGACCATGCACCGAGCCTACCCCGGGGAGAGGTCCGCGATTACCGGCGCCGATGCACTGATCGAATCGCTCCGGGTGAACGGCGTCCGGCACGTCTTCGGCATTCCGAGCACCCACACGCTCGAGATCTACCGCGCGCTGGGCAGGGCACCTGACATCGCGCACATCACCACCACCCATGAGCAGGGTGCAGCCTTCATGGCGGATGGTTACGCCCGGGTGACCGGCAGCCCGGGGGTGTGCCTCATTACCACCGGGCCGGGCGTTACCAATGCGGCAACCGCGATCGCCGAAGCCTATTCCGACTCCGTTCCGGTGTTCTGCATTACCGCCCACATCCCGAGCGAGGATATCGGGCGCGGCAGGGGTCACTCGCACGAACTCCGTTCCCAGGAGAGCGTCCTGGAGGGCATCTCCGACAGGCCTCGGCTCGTGCTCTCGCCTGACGAGGTGGCTCAGGCGGTGTGCGACGCGTTCCGGCGGTTCAGGACCGAGCGACCCCGGCCGGTGTGCCTGGCCATTCCCGTGGACGTGCAGGAGGCGGCGACCTCCGCCCCTGTTCCGGCCGCACCCGCCGAGGATCCACCCGCTCCGGACGGGGACGCGGTTGGCAGGGCCTGCCGGCTGCTCGGTTCGGCCGCGGCGCCCGCCATCGTGGCAGGTGGCGGTGCTCAAGGGGCGGTCGAGGAGGTGTTGGCGATTGCCGAGCGACTTGACGCGCCCGTCGCAACCACGCTCAACGGGAAGGGGGTGGTCCCGGGCGGTCATCCTCTGGAGGCTTCGCTGGTTGTCTACAGCGCGGTGGCGCGTTTCCTCGAAGGGTGTGACGTGGTGCTGGCCGTGGGCACGGAGCTGAGCCCGGCGGACTTCTGGCTGGGCCCGCTGCAACTGGGTGGGAAGCTGGTACAGATCGACATCGACCGAGACCAGATCGGACGCAACCACCCGGTGGACGCGGCGGTGGTGGGGGAGGCCGGGACGGCGTTGGCGATGATGCTCGACTCCGTTGCGGGTTCGAGCCCCCGGGCTGGTGCTGCCCGTGCCGCCCATGTACGCGACGCGGCGGAGAAGGAGGCGTTGGTAATGGGCCGGACCTACCTTCCCTGGATCCGAGCCCTGCGGTCGGCTATGCCCGAGGAGTCCTCCCTCGCCCTGGATGTGGCGATGGTGGCCGGATTCGGCGCTTTCCCCTTCTACGACCTTCCCGGACCGCGGACATGGATCAACCCGTCCGGTCTGGCCACTCTGGGATACGCGTTGCCCGCGGCGATCGGCGCCAAGATCGCCCGGCCCGACAGAGCAGTGGCCGCGCTGGTGGGGGACGGCGGGTTCATGTTCACAATGTCCGAGCTGATGGTGGCCGCGCAACACCGGCTGGCGCTCCCGGTGGTCATCTGGAACGACCGGGCCTTCGGAGAGATAAGCCGCCTGATGCGGGAACGAGGGTTCGAGCCGTTCGCCACCGACCTGGCGGTCCCGGACCTGGCAACCCTGGCCTCCGCTTACGGAGCGGCATGGGCGCGCGCGGACGAGCCCCCCGATCTGGCGGACGCGGTGGAGGTTGCCCTGGCAGCCGACGGCCCGACCCTGATCGAGGTGCCCGCATGGTCATAACGGAGCGGTACCGGTCTCTCTTCCCGATCACCGAGACCCGCGCCTACCTCTTCGCCGGGGGTCTTGCCCCGGCCGCGATCCCGGTCAAGACGGCCCTCGACCGGTGGTCCGATCGGTGGATGTTCGATCCGGCGTATCACAGGGCGCGTTACTTCGACGAGTGGGAGATGCTCAAGGCCCGGCTGGCGACCGTGCTGGGTGCTGATCCCGGCGAGATAGCCATCGTCGACAATACCTCTCGGGGGTCCAACCTGGCGGTCCAGATGATCGAACCGCCTCCCGGCGCCAACATCGTCACGGACCCGACCTCCCATCCGAGCGCCGTCTGGCCCTGGCTGCTGCCCGGCCGCCGCCCGGTCGAGGTCCGCTCGGTCCCTGACGGACCATCCTCCACCCGCATGATGGAGATCGAGAGCCTCGTGGACGAGAACACCATCGCGGTGCTCGTCTCTCACGTGGCTCCCCGCACCGGCTTCCGCCACGACCTGCGAAAGCTGGCCGAACTCACCCGCAGTTGTGGTGGTTACCTCATCGTCGACGCCGCCCAGTCGGCGGGCGCCGTTCCCATCGAGGCCGAGGCTGCCGGTGTCGACTTCATCAGCGGCACGCTGATGAAGTGGTTGCTCGGTCCGCCCGGGCTGGGATACCTCTACGCACGCCGGGAGCACATCGAGTCTTTGGCGCCGCCCCACGTCGGCTACGTGGGTACCTACCAGGACGGCGGACCGGACGAGCCCGGCAACCTCTCGTACCGGCCCGGTGCGGCGCGCCACGAGATCGGTCTCGCGGATCTGCCGGGCATCGCGGCGGCGCGCAGGGGATTGGACATCATCCTCGAGGCGGGCATACGGGATATCGAACGGCATGTCCTGGAGCTGACCGGGCAGATGATCGACGGGTTGGTTGAACGGGGAATCCATATGCTGACCCCGGCGAGCCCGGCCGAGCGGGGCGGGGTGGTGAGCTTTCACTTCGACGGAGCGGTGCCGTTGTGCCGCCATCTGCGGAGGCTGGGCGTGGATGTATGGGGATATCCCGAGGACGACCGGGTCCGTGCCGACCCCCACCTCTACAACACTCCCGGCGACGTGGACCGCCTTCTCGAGGGAATCGACGCGTACCGGCGTGCGCCTGGCTCTGCCCGGACGTCGGCGGGGTAGACGGTGGACTTGGACGGGCGGGTGGCGCTGGTGACCGGCGGCGGCACCGGTCTCGGTCGAGCAACGTCCCTCGAGTTGGCCAGGGCCGGCGTCTCGGTAGCGGTCAACTACTCGAGGTCGTGTCCAGAGGCGGAGCGGGTCGCCCGGCAGATCAGCGACCACGGAGGGACCGCCCTGGCGGTCCGGGCAGACATCACCGACGATTCGGCGGTTTCTTCGATGGTGGCGTCGGTCGAGGCGGAGTTGGGACCGGTGAGCATCCTCGTAAACAATGCGGGCACCACCCGCTACGTTCCGTTCCCCGACCTGGGGGCGGTTACCGCGGAGGAGTGGCGGCGGATCATGGATGTCAACGTCACGGGTGCGTTCCTGTGCTCCCGGGCGGTGGCGCCCGGGATGCGATCCAGGGGTGCGGGCAAGATCATCAACGTGGCCTCCAATTCCGCTTTCACCAGCGCGGGTAGCTCCATCCCCTACGTGGTGTCGAAGGCTGCGCTGGTGTCGCTCACCCGCTGCCTGGCCCGGGCGCTGGCGCCCGAGGTGCAGGTCAACGCCATCGCGCCGGGTTGGATGCTCACCGAATGGATAGACCGCCACGTGCCTCCCGACCGCGCCCGAGAGCTCCGGTCAGGTGCGGTGCCTGTAATACCGGTGGAGGACGTGGTCCGGTCCCTTGTGGGGCTGCTGGCCAACGACTCGATCACGGGCGAGGTCGCGGTGGTGGATCGCGGGGAGATGCTCGGCTAGAGGATGGGGCTAGTCGGGTAGTTCTTGATCGGGGGAGGAGACCCTCGAACCGGTGAGAGCCACCAACGTCTCCCTACGTTCGGGGGAGTCCTCCACCGCCTCGGGGAAGTGGCACGCCACCACGCCGGAAGCGCCATGGTCTTGCACCTGCGCCAGAGGGGGTGCTTGGGTGGTGCAGATCTCCGGGTCTCCCAGTTTTCGCCGGAGCCAGCATCGGGTGTTGAAGCGACAGCCCGTGGGAGGATCGGCCGGGCTGGGTACATCGCCCTCCAACACGATACGTCGCCGGGTCGCTTCGGCCTCGGTGTCGGGAATGGGCGCCGACGACAGCAGCGCCACCGTGTACGGGTGGAGCGGTCGCCGGTACAGGTCCTCTGTGGGTCGCAGCTCGACGATCTTTCCCAGGTACATGACCGCCACCCGGTCGGTCACCTGCCGTACGAGGGCGAGATCGTGCGCGATGACCAGATAGGTCAGGTGGAATTCCTGCTGGAGGTCGCTGAGCAGGTTGAGGATCTGGGCGCGGATACTGACGTCGAGAGCGCTGACGGGCTCGTCGGCGATGATCAGGTCCGGTCGAAGGGCCATGGCCCGGGCGATGGCGATTCGCTGACGCTGGCCTCCGCTGAACGCATGCGGGTAGCGGCCCGCCGCGTCAGGTGGTAACCCGACGGTGTCGAGCAGCTCGCCAACCCTCTCCCGGCGCTCCGATGCGGTCCCCTGGCGATGGATGACGAGCGGCTCGGCGATTATCCGCGCCACCGTACGCTTCGGGTTGAGGCTGGAGAACGGATCCTGAAACACCGGCTGCATCCGGCGTCGCATCAGCCGGAGTTCTCTACGCGAGACGGTTGACAGGTCGACGCCGTCGAAGAGGATGCGTCCCTCCGTCGGGTCCAGGAGTTTGAGGACGGCTCGGGCGGTGGTTGTCTTGCCGCATCCCGACTCACCCACGAGACCCAGGGTCTCTCCGCGCTGGACCGTGAACGTAATCCCGTCCACCGCCTTGATGGAGCCGCCGGTCTTGGTAGACGATCCCCGCCCGGCCGGAAACCAGACCCGCAGGTCCTGGACCTCGACCAAGACCGGGCTCACAACCTGCTCGGTGCTCATCGGGCTGGTCCGGGTTCGTCTCCCGCCGGATCCGGGGGGTTCCAGCAGGCGGTCAGGTGGGGGCTCGCCGGTCCGGGAACCTGCTCTCCGTCCTCCTCACGGATCGACGCCATGTCCCAGCCCCGGGCGGCGGCGCGCCGGGCGGTAGGGATGGTCATCAACGGCGGGTCCTCATCGGCGCATCGATCGATTCTGGAAGGGCACCTGGGAGCGAAGGGGCATCCCCTGACAAGTTGGGTCGGGTCGGGAGGCTGGCCCTCGATCGTCACGAGCCGTTCTTGGCGGACATCGATCCGGGGTAGGGATCTGTGAAGCGCGACCGTATAGGGATGGGACGCTCTCGTGAACACGTCCTCGGTGGAGGAGGACTCGACTATGCGCCCCGCGTACATCACCATCACCCGTTGCGTGACGCCGGCCACCACACCCAGATCGTGGGTGATGAGCAGCATCGTGGTCTCGTGCTCGGAGGTCAGTTCCTGGAGCAACTCCAAGATCTGGGCCTGTACGGTGACGTCGAGGGCGGTGGTCGGCTCGTCCGCGATCAAGAGTGCGGGCCGGGGCGCCACCGCCATGGCTATGACGGCGCGCTGCCGCATGCCTCCGGAGAACTGGTGGGGGTAGTCGGAGATGCGCTCCTCCGCGTTGGGAACTCCCACGGTTTCCAGCAGCCGGGCCGCTTCTCTGCGCGCCGCCCTTGCCCCGAGTCCCTTGTGCTTGCTCAGTACCTCGGTGAGCTGTTTGCCGATCGTCAGCACCGGGTTCAGGGAACTGAAGGGGTCCTGGTAGACGATCCCCACCTGGTCACCCCGCACGGCCCTCAGTTCGCGCTCGTTGAGCCGCAACAGATCGGCGCCGTCCAGCATCACTCGCCCGGACACATCGGCGTAGTCGGGCAGCAGCCGCACCAGCGCCAGCGCTCCTGCGCTCTTGCCCGATCCGCTCTCGCCGACCAGGCCGACGTGTTCGCCTGCCGCCAGGTCGTACGAGACCCCCCGCACCGCCAGCACCGGCGCTCTTGCGCGGAAGGTGACGTCCAGGTCCCTTACCGACAGCACGGGCCGGTCCGGGCCGGGAGAGGCTGCCCCGGAGCGGGATTCAGCGACCGGGGTCTTCATGGACCGACCGGGTCACGATACCCCCGGCGAAGTTGATGGCCGATACGAACAGCAGCAGAGCGAGGCCGGGGCTGAGGATGAACCACCAGTGGGTGGGGTACTGGAGGGCCTCGCGGATCATGTACCCCCACTCGGGGGTCGGTGCCGAGACGCCGAGGCCCAGGAAGCCGAGCGTGGAGCCGGCCAGGATGGCGTAGCCGATGTCGAGGACGAAGATCGTCTTCATCACCCCGAAGCTATTGGGCAGGACCGTCCACAGCAGGTTCCGCATCGGCCCCGCTCCCAGTGCCCTGGAGGCGGTTACGAACTCGCGTTCCTTCACCACGATGACCTGGCCCCGGATCAGCCGGGCATAGACCGGCCACCACGCTGCCGCGATCGCGATGATGACGTTGCGGATGGTGGGTCCCAGCGCCGCGGAGATGAGCAGGGCCAGCATGATGGAGGGGAACGACAGGAAGATGTCGACGATCCGCATCATCACCGCGTCGACCATCCCACCGGCATATCCGGACACTGCGCCGTAGAGCACCCCTACGGCGCCCGCCGTCAGGAGGACGAAGACGCCGATCACCACCGACACCCGGCCCCCGTAGAGGATACGTGACCACAGGTCGCGGCCCAGGTTGTCGGTGCCCAGCCAGTGATCGGCACTCGAGCCGGCCAGGGCCGACGGCAGATCCTGGGCGAAAGGATCGGGGGCGATAAGCGGTGCCGCGGCGATAGCCGTCACCATCACCACGATCACCCCCACGCCGTAGAACTCGAGGAAGGTGCGGGGCCGCAGGGACTCCATGGTCGTGGCGAAGCGGGTGGGCGCTACCGCCTCTTCCAGGCGGCGGAGCCGGCCTGCGGTCACGACCGCATCCCGTCGCGCACCCGTGGGTCGGCCACCGTGTACAGCAGGTCTACCGTCAGGTTGGCCAGCACGTAGGCCAGGCTGATCACCAGCACCACCCCCGAGAGGGCGTTGAGATCCAGGCGGGTGGCCGCCGTGAAGGCGTACTGGCCGAGTCCGGGCCAGCCCACCACGCGTTCGACCACGATGATCCCGGTGAGCAGCGAACCGAAGGCGAGCCCCGACAGGGTGATCACGGGGATGACCGCGTTGCGAAAAGCATGGCGGTAGAGGACCAGCCGCCGGCGCAGTCCCTTGCCGCGGGCGGTGCGAACGTAGTCCGACTCCAGGGCGTCGACCATCTCCGAACGGACCACCCGGGCGAAGTAGAAGCCGATCACCAGACCCAACACCAGGGCGGGGAACGCCAGGTGGTGCAGGGTGTCGAACAGGGCGTCCCATCGGCCGGCCAGTATGGAGTCGACGGTGACCATCCCGGTCACCTCCGGCGGTGGGCGCGTGAAGATGTCCAGCTGGCCCGGCCCGGCAGCCCACCCCAGCCGCCCGTAGAAGACCATGAACCCGACGATGGCAAGCCAGAACACCGGCACCGAGATCGCCAGTGTGGAGACCACCTTGAAGAGCGCGTCCCAAACTCCTCCCCGGCGCGCCGCCGCGAACACGCCGAGCGGGATGCCGAACACGAGAGCGACCACCAGAGCTGCCACCACCAGCTCGATGGTCGGGGGTAGCACGTTGGCGAGGTCGGTGCTGACCGCACGCGCCGAGTGGCTCGACTCGCCCATGTCGCCCTGCAGCAGGTTGGTCAGGTAGATCCAGTAGCGCTCCGGGATCGGCTTGTCCCATCCCCAGCGGGCGTTGAGGGCGTCGATGATGGCCTGTTCAGCCGCGTCGGATTGGGCTGCGCCCCGACCTCCCAGGTAGGCGGCGACCGGGTCGATGGGGATCAGTTGGGAGACGAAGAAGGTAATGCAGGTCATGCCCAGCAGCACGAGCGGAGCCAGGGCCAGGCGCCGCAGTACGAACCAGCGCATGTCAACTCCTCCGGGTCACGGCTTCAGTCGTACGAGATGGGGATCGGGGGGCGACCGGCCGGCCGCCCCCCGATGGATTGTGCGGTCTCCCGCGAGACCTCGGCTACCGGGACCGCCCCATCCGGTAAGGCTCGAACCGGTGTACGGCGTGGTAGTAGACGCCGGTCAACGTGTTGACGTGCGGGTACCACTCGGGAATCTCGACCATCAGGTGAGTCGGGTTGGCTTCCAAGCTCAACCGCTCCACCTCGTTCAGCAGGCTCAACCGCTCCGCCGGATCGACCGACGCCAGCGCCGCGTCACCTGCCGCCTTGATCTCGTCATACAGAGGCCAGCCCTCGGCATTGTCGGGCCAGAGCGACCGCTGCCAGTTGACGAATCCGTCCGCGAACGACACCGCCGCCGAGTTCATCGCCGACGGGAAGTCGGGGAACCAGTCGCTCACGTTGATGTCGAGGTCGCCCTTGCGGAAGTCGGTGAAGAACACGCCCACATCGCGGATCTGCACCTCGGTCTTGACACCGATGTCGGCGAAGTCGGCGGCCAGCTTCTGGGCCACGTCACCGAATCCGGGGCAGAAACCGCTCCACTGGAACGTCTGGAGACGGATCGGGTTCTCAGGATCGTCGTAGCCATCGGGATAACCTGCCTCGGCTAGCAGTTCCTTGGCCTTGTCGAGGTCACGCTCGTAGCCGTCCGTGATGCCTCCCAGGCGCATCGGCGCCAGGCCGTACACCCGGTTGGCGGTGTATCCGGGGCAGAGTCGCTGGAGGCCGTCGTAGTCGATGGCGTACTTGAGCGCCTTCTGGACCGTCGGGTTGGCCACGAATGCGTTGTTGTTCTCCGCATCGGTCGTGAATATCACGTAGTACCAGTGGTTGGTGTTGGCCTGCAGGATCGTGTAGTCCTCTCCCAACGTAGCGGCCTGGTGCGGGATTACTGTCCACGCCAGGTCGATGTCGCCCCGGGCCAGCGCGTCGATGCGCGACTGGGCTTCGGGGATGTTCACCATGATGATCCGCTCCATGACGGCGGGCGGGCCTCCCCAGTAGTCGTCCACGCGGACGATCTCGAGGCGACTGCCCGGTTCGGAGAAGTCGAAGGTGAACGGACCGGATCCGGCGCTGTTCAGGGCCAGCCATTCGCCGGCCGTGTCGGTCTCCGAGGCATCCTCCCCGGCCGCGCCGCCGTTGGCCATCACCAACTCGCTGTTGAGGATGCTGAAAGCGGCGGCGGTGGTCAGGCCCGGGAACTCAGCGTCGGGTGCGGCCAGGTTGACCACGACGGTCTGAGGGTCGGGCGTGTCGACGCTGTCGAGGTTGGCCGCCTGGTAGGACGGCGTGGCGGCCACGTTCTTCAGCCGCATGAACGAGAACGCCACATCGTCAGAGGTGACCGGTGACCCGTCGTGGAAGCGGGCGTTCGGGTCCAGCGTGAAGGTCCACTGGGTAGCGTCCGCGTTGGACGACCACTCGGTGGCCAACTCGGGAAGCAGCGTCTGGTAGTCGTAGCCGGTATCGGTCTGCGCCCACTGCGCGAGGTTGTTGTACACGGATCCGAGCACCAGCACGTACAGCTCCTCGAAGGCCCGGGCCGGATCGAACTTGGTGTCGCCATCCATCTTCTTGCCGATCACGACGGTTGCCTCGCGGCCCGTCAGGGGTTCGGCCATCGCCTCGGTGGTGGTCGTGGGAGCGGCGGTCGTCGTGGTGGTCTCACCCGCCGGCGCCGCGGTCGTGGTGGTCGTTCCCACCTCCACCACAGTCGTGGCAGTTGTCTCCGCGGGCGCGGCGGTGGTCGCAGGGGCCGCCGTGGTTGCGGGTGCATCGTCCGCGTCGTCCGTGCCGCAAGCGACGGCGAACACAGCCAGTGTCAAGAACACTGCCAGCCATCGGCCTGGTCGGTGTTTGTACATCGTTTTCCCTTCGTCCGGACCCCGGGTAAGAACGTCCACTTGCTCCACCTGACCCCGGAGTGGTCTCAATTTTGATCATACATGGAGGGACCGGCCGGCGTCCGAGATAGTGGGATTCCATTTTCCTTGGTGATCGGCGCGCCGTGGTAGGCGAAGACCACCCGACTGATCAGGAGCGATCCGTCGAGACCGGAGCAAGCCCGGAGCGAGACGACGCTACAGGGCGATGGCGATGGTGAGGGTGTAGGTGCCTGTGCCGCCGTAGAAGTTGGTCACATGGACGTGGTGGGTACCGATGCCGGGTGCGATCCAGTAGAGCCGGGAGGCTGTCGATTCGGCGAAGTCGTCGTTGCCGTCCGGCCAGACCTGAACGTCAACGCTCTAGATGCTCGCCGCTGACGCCCCGCTGACCCTGCCCACGCTTGAGGTCTGGCTTTGGTGGGATCGCTCTCGCCAGTCTCCGGGGTGTTCCCGGACTACGCAGACGAGATGGTGAAGGTGTAGGGACCGGTACCGAAGCTGGTTACTCGGATGTAGTAGGTGCCTGTGCTAGGCGCGTGCCAAATGGGCCGGGCCGGTTTCGAGGCGTATTCGACCCGGCTGGTTAGCCAGGTGCCGTCGGCGTCGTATATGTCGAGTAGTGAGGGTTCTTCGAGGGTCGCGTCTAGGTGGTGCCACTCGCCCTCTTCGGCTTCGAAGGTGAAGAAGTCGCTGTCGCCTTCGAAGCCCAGCCCGCCTTGGGCGGGCACGCCGACCTCGACGGGTGTTGCGTTGGTGGTCAAATCGGGGTGGTCGTCCCCGATGTGTGGGCTGGAGATAGCGAGGGTGTAGGCGCCGGTACCACGGTAGACGTTGCTAACTCGCACGTAGTAGGTGCCTGTGGCGGGTGCGGTCCATACGAACCGGGCCGGATCGGAGGCGTAGTCGACATGGCTGGTTAGCCGGGTACCGTCGGTGTCGTATATGTCGAGTAAGGAGTCTGGGAGGGTTACGTCCAGGTCGTACAGTTCGCCTTCTTCGGCTTCGAAGGCGAAGTAGTCTCTGTCGTCTGCGTACTCCAGTTCGCCTGGGGTGGCGACGCCGACCTCGACTGATGTTGCGTTCGTGGTCGAATTGGAGTGGTCGTCCACGATGTCCGAGACGGCGATGGTGAGGGTGTAGGTGCCGGTGCCGTAGAAGCTGGTCACATGGACGTAGTAGGTGCCGGTGCCGGGTGCGTGCCATGTGGGCCGGGCCGGTTTCGAGGCGTATTCGACCCGGCTGTCCAGCCAGGTGCCGTCGGAGTCGTATAGCTCCAGTACCGAGTCTTCGAGGGTTCCGAGGGTCACGTCCAGGTCGTACAGTTCGCCTTCTTCGGCTTCGAAGGCGAAGTAGTCCCTGTCGCCTCCGTAGTCGATCTCGCCTTGGAAAACCACCCCGATCCCCAGGGGTGTCGCCTCCTCGATCACCTGGTCCCAAGTCGGCCCACCAGGCTCCGACCACGACAGGTCGGGTACGCACTCCCACAACTCGAGTAGATACATGGGGTCGTCGGCGAAGCCGGTGAAGAGGGTTGCCCAATCGAAGTCGGTTACCCATTCCCGGAGGCAGTTTGCTTCTTCCTCGCTGAAGTCTTCGAGGGTCAGACCGGTTCCCTCGAGCATGAAGGAAATGTACAGGTCGGGGGCGCATGAAAACAGGTCGGGGAGGAAGTCCAGGATGACCGCGAGGTCGTCTCCGGCGAGGAGGGTTGCCCAGTCGGTGCCGGCTGCCCATTCCCGGAGGCAGGTTGCTTCTTCCTCGCTGAGGTTTTCGAGGTTCATGCCGGTCTCCTCGAGCATCAGTGATATGAACAGATCCGGATTGCAACTCATGAACGCGGTGGTGACTTCCCCTGCCGCCTCGGCGTCATCAGCCGACAGGGCCACCATCGTGGCAACCACGTCGATCCCGGCCACCCACTCATCTAGGCATACCTCCGCATCCGCGTCTATCAGAAGTAACCCATCCTCTTCCATCCCTGCGACCAGCAAGGCGAGGAACACGGCTCGGGCGGTTTGAGGAGCGAGGCACGAGAACATCAGGACCTCCCACGCCTCCGGGGTGTCCGATTCCGACATGACCGGTCGGCCCAGCACCGATTCCAATAGGTCGCCCTCGAACGAGTCGCGGATGCACTCCTGCTCGGTCGTGGTGAGCGCGTCGAACACCTCTCCCCACTCGGTGTGCGCATCCACGCTGATATCGAGATCGGTGGCAGCTTCCGTGGTCTCGGATGGCGCTGTCGTCGTGCTACTCGAAGTCGTGGTCGTACTGGTTGGAATGGTTGTGGTGCTTAGAGCCGTCGTCGTGCTGCTTACGGCTGTGGACGTTGACTCCTGTGTCGAGGCGCCCCCACAACCGGCCAGGACGATGGCGACAGCCAAAGCCCCAAACAGCCAGAAGCAACGGGCACTGGATCGGGACTCCATCGGCTCCGACAGGCTACCCGGACCGGTCGCCCACTGGCCCCTGGCTCGACGGCGAGAAGATTGCCATGACCTCCGGGAGGGATGCACTACGTTCTCAGCCGGCGCCGCCTTTGACCCCGCCAACTGTGCGCGCTGCTCGTGCCATCCGATCTCGGCAGCGCGGTCCGTTCCCGCGCCGTCAGCCGGCGCCGTCCACGGCCAGGACTCGAGCCGGGTTGGTGTGGGTGATGTGGTGGATGGTCTCCTCGTCGACGCCCTCGTCGCGGAGCATCGGTAGGAAGCTGTCGATCAGATGCCTGTAGCCGTGGCCGCCGTTGGTCATCAGGCGCGGGCGGGCGGGCATGTCCTGTGCGACCAGCAGCCGGTCCCGGTGACCTCGACGGATCAACTCAGCCAGGAACTGGGCGCGCCGGTGGTCGGCGTTGATCCACTCGATTCCGATCAGGTCGAACTGGATGTAGGCGCCGGTCTGGGCGATGCGCTCCAACTCGTCCATCTCCAGCGTGTTGTCCAGGTGCCCGAAGATGATCCGGTCGGGCGGCACCCCCTCCTCCTTCAGGATCTCGTGGAAGAGCAGAGCCGTGTGCGGCGGGGTGTGGGTGGTGATCGCCAGGCCGGTGGCATGGTGAGCCCGGGCGGCCGCGCGGATGACCCGCTCCTCGACCCCCTGCACCCAGCGCTTGTCGATGCCGATCTCGCCGATGATGCCCGGGCGGATGCCCGTGTCGGCCCAGCCGTTCTCGATCTCGTCGACGATGTACTCGGCCAGCCGGCGCGTGGTCCACTTGTTGACGAACTCGGGGTAGTAGGGCTCCCGGTAGAAGCCGGTTCCCATCACGAGGTGCACACCGGTGGTTTCGGAGATCCGCCTCATCTCCTCCGGCTTCCGGCCTATGTGTTCCAGTCCGCAGTCGACGAGAGTGCCCCCGCCTGCATCCTTGTAGAAGCCGACCTCCTCGGTCATCTGGACCTCGTCGGTGATCGGCATGGCTACCCAGCGGTGCCGGGCCCACGAGATATCGGCGAAAATGTGATCGTGCGTCTGGGTGTGGCCCAGTTCATCCGGCGAGACCGGCCCTCGCACGGTCATTACCTGCAACGCCATGTCGTCTCCCCGGTCGGTCGATCCCGTAGCTGCTTCGACCCTACCCGAACCGGCACCGGCGGGCTGTGTCGCGGCCCCGACTATCTCCTCAGGGGCACATTTGCCATCCGAAGAACTCGGTCAGGACGGCCGACGCCTCCAGGACGTCGGCCTGTGCCTCCGCTATCAGGTCTGCGTCGCCCGATGCCCATCCTCGGGATCCCTCGTCGAAACCGGCGGCGTATGCCAGGACGCCCTCCCTTATGGACAGCAGCAGATCCACGACCTCCCTTGGTGGAACTCCCATCAGATCGAGTTCCTCGACCAGCCCTAGGAGTCCGCGGCTCGCTTCCATCAGCCCGGTCGCGACCTCCGTGGGGTCCACGTGGTCAGGTGCTGAGTGGAGAAGGTCCGCGGCCTCCTCAACGATGGGCCGGAGCCGGACGAAAACCAGCCGGTCGAGCGCGACAGTGAAGCTGTCACACTCCTCCGAGGTTCCATCCAGCACCGGCGCGACCGAGACCCGCGTGCCGGTCGCTCGGGTGGTTGCGGCCGTGGCGGATGAGGCGACGGGGCTCGTGGTCGCCACGGTGGTTGTTGTGGGCGTGTCAGCCACCGGGCCGGTGGCAGGCGAGGGTGAGGCGCGGCATGCCCCCATCATGCAGGCAACCACGACGGCGATCGCGCAGAGGGCACTGGTCTTCACAATGAAGTTTCTAGCCTGAGAGGACCGGGGTCGGCAACCGGAAGCGAGGAGAACAGGTGAGGCTCGAAGGCAAGGTGGCGCTCGTGTCCGGCGCAGCCGGGGGCATGGGCGCTACCGAAGCAGCCCTGTTCGCCGAGGAAGGGGCTGCCGTCGTAGTCGGTGACATCGAAGCCGGGGCGGGGGAGGAGGTCGTGACCTCCATCACGTCCAAGGGGGCTACGGCGTCATTCATCGCACTCGACGTGACCCGGGAGGAGAGTTGGCGGCGGGTGGTGGAGGAGACGGTCGATCGCTTCGGGAGCCTGGACGTGCTGGTCAACAACGCCGGGACCGGCTCCCGCTCCTCCTTCGAGGACACGCCACTCGAGGAGTGGAACCGGGTCAACGACGTCAACCTGACCGGAACCTTCCTCGGAATCCGGGCTGTCCTGCCGGTGATGAAGGGCCAGCGATCCGGGTCGATCATCAACGTGTCGTCGGTTATGGGCATGCTCGGAGCCATCTACCCGGATCTGTCCGAGGCCCAGGCCCCTGCCTATGCGGCCTCGAAGGCGGCGGTCCGTCTCCTCACCAGGACCGCTGCCGCCCAGTACGCCAGGTACGGGATCCGGGTCAATACGGTGGTGCCGGGATTCACGATGACCGAGATGGGTCGCTCGTCGTGGGAGGATCCGGACCGGCGCTCCCTGTTCCTTCCCCACATACCGATGCAGCGCTGGGCGGAACCCGAGGAGATCGCCGGGGCGGTCCTGTTCCTGGCGTCGGATGACAGCTCCTACGTCACCGGCTCCGACCTGGTGGTCGACGGGGGGTACTCGGCGGTCTGAGTTTGGGACCGATCGGCCCGGCTCGGGACGGGCGAATGGATGGATCGGCTCAATCCCGCTCGAGTTCGGCGAGCGTGCTCCCGACGGCATGTGAGATGTAGTCGGCCTGGGGGATCGTAAGGCAAAGGGGAGGGGTGATCCTCATCACGTGGCCGGTGCTCGATATCACCACGCCCCTGCGCAGTAGACCCCGCAGCACCTCGCGGATGAAGTCACCGGATACGGGGGTGCGGGTGGCCCGATCACGGACCATCTCGACACCGATGGCCAGGCCCAGGCCCCGGACGTCCGCTACGTTGCGACGTTGCTCCAGGCGCTCTGCGAGCGCCGTCCGCAGGTGTTGGCCGACGCGGGAGGCGTTGTCCACCAAGCCCTCTTCGAGCAAAGCGGTCAGCGCAGCGAAACCCGATGCGCAGGCGAGCGGGTTGCCGCCGAAGGTGCTGCTGTTGTGGGTGGGTTGCGCACCAGGACCGGCGTCCATGACGTGCCGGGGACCGGCCACGATCCCGAGGGGGAAGCCTCCGCCGATGCCCTTGCCGAGTAGGAGGAGATCGGGCACCACGCCGGAGTGCTCGTAGGCCCAGAGCCGGCCGGTACGGCCGCCTCCGGTCAGTATCTCGTCGAACATGAGCAGAGCCCCCGTCCGGTCGCAGAAAGCCCTGACGGACTCGAGGAAGGCGGCGGGGACGGGAATCATACCCCCGGCCCCCTGCATGGGCTCGATGATGACCGCGGCAGGTGGGCCGGCCAGCACCTGCCCCGCCACCCGGTCGAGGTGCCGGGCGCATGCCTCGACCCGCCGGGCTTCGCTCTGGTGCGGTGTCTCCATCGGATCGGGGGCCACCGCATGCACCACCCCCGGCAGGAACGGCCCGAGGCCCTCCCGACCCGCTCCCGAGGTAAGAGAGAGCGCCCCCAGCGTCCTTCCGTGGTAGCCGTTGTGAAAGGCGATCACCTCGTGGCGCCCTGTGGCCGAGCGGACCGTGCGGAGGGCCGCCTCCACGGCCTCGCTCCCGGAGTTGGCGAGGTGGAAGGCATCGAGACTATCGGGCAGGGTGCTCCTGAGTAGTTCTACGAACCGCACCCGGACCTCGGTGGCGAAGTCGTAGAAGTGGGTCAGCAGCCGGGCCTGTTCCCCGAGGGCGGTCGCCACCGCCGGATGCCCGTGGCCCAGGTTCATCACCACGGTGCCGGCGCACGCATCGAGGAGCCAGTTTCCGTCGGCGTCCCGGATCATGGCGCCGCGCCCTTCGACCACGGCCAGTTCCGACCACAGCGAACCGGCGGAGTTGCCGGCCGCGAGCAGGCTCTGATCCTGCTGGAAGATCGCCCTGGACCTGGGGCCGGGCACCTCCGTGACGAGCTTGGGTAGCTCCGGGGTACCGGATGGGTTGCCGCTGTGGTTCATCTTGACTCTCCGGAGTTGTCTGCCGTGTCGTCTGGTGGCGCTATGTCCTCTACTAGTCCCGGCCGTCGATCGGATCGATGCCCAGGTCGGCGATGCCGAGCCGGGCTTCGATCAGGCTCGGTTCGCCGGTTCCCACATGTTTGCTGAGAGCAGCCTCCAACGCGTCAGGGGTGTCGGCTCGCGACGCACCCATCCCGAATGCTCGCGCGGCGGCCGTGAAGTCGGGTTGTTCTAGGTCGACGCCGAACCGGCGCCCCCCGCAGGACGTGTCCTGCACCTCGGCGATGATCCCGTAGGAGCGGTTGTTGTACACCACCAGGCACACGGGCAGCTCATGCTCCACGGCAGTCGCCAATTCCCCGAGCGTGAACAGAGCTCCGCCGTCTCCCATCACCGCCAGCACGGTCTCGTCCGGTGCGGCGGCCTGCACGCCCAGGGCGGCTCCGTATGCCCATCCGAGGGTCTGGAAGTTCCAAGGGGTCATGAGCCGGCGGTCAGGTCCCAGAGGCACTCCGCCGGGGATCCACCGCGAAGCCATCGTCACGTCACCGCAGATCGTCACGCCACGGGACGGCAGCGCCCTGTCGATCGGATCCGTCCACGGATGAGAGGCGGTCACCGGGTCGATCTCCGTCCGGGGGTGGCCGGGGCGGGTCCGGTGGCGGCCCATCGTCTCTGCGAGCGAGGCAAGGAAGGGACCGATGTCGGCTTGGATGGCCATATCCGGCTCGTAGTGCTGTCCGAGGCTGGCACGATCGATATCGACGTGGATGAGCGAGCCACCGATGCGGAGCGTCCAACCTGCGGTGGAGGCCCATCCGAAGCTCGTGCCGAGAGCCAGGACCAGGTCGGCCCGCTCCACGACGGCCCGGGTGGTGTCATTGTCCATGACGCCCGTCCAGCCGCTTTCGCGATCGGCCGCGGAGCGGCCTGCGACCGTCGTAACCACCGGCAAGCCTGTGCTGCGAAGGAGGCGCGCCAGCTGAGGCTCTGCCCGTCCCCGCACCACCCCGGCACCGGCCAGCACTACCGGGTCGGTAGCGGCAGCGAGAAGCTTGGCGACTTGGCCGACTTCGTCGCTCGTGGACATCGGATACTCCGGTCGGGGCTTCTCACGGGCAGCAGGTTGCGGAGTCTCCGGCGCCTCCAGGGCGGCGCGGCTGATGAGCACCACACCGGGTCCGGGACGACCCGCGACGCAAGATCGCAGCACCTCTGTGACGGAGGCGGCAATCGATGCGCCGGTGTCCGCACGCACCACCCGTGCTCCGGTGGCTTCCGCCAGCGCGGCCTGGTCGAGTGCTTCGTGCGGGAGTCCGAGGGGCCGGCCACGCCGCTGGGACGGATTGTGATCGCTGGCGATGACCACCACAGGCGACGAGTCCGCGTACGCGGTCTGCAGTCCGGTGACCGTGTTCCCGAGTCCGGGACCCCCGGTGACCACCACCACCCCGGGTTCGCCCGAGCGGCGAGCGTAGCCGTCGGCCATGAAGGCGGCGGCCTGCTCGTTGCGAGCCACTATCGACCTCATGCCTCCCTGGCGGCCGATGGCGTCGTAGATCTCCACGGTGTAGCTGGCCGGGATACCGAAGACGGTAGTGACACCGCCCTCGATCAGGGCCGCGACCACCGCGTCACCGCCGTTCGGGACCGCCATCACACCATCGCCAGGACAGAGGCCGGGTTGGTGATCATGCACCGGTCCACGACATCGCCCGGGACACCCTCTCCGACGGCCAGAGCCCGGAACCCGGTGATGAGATGGGCTAGGCCGGGGCCGCCGTTGACCGTGAGGTGCCTCCTCCTGCATAGGTCGCTGGCCACGATGATCCGATCGGCCAGACCCTCCTCGGCCAGCCGGCGCAACGCTCCGGCGCGCACGCGGTCGGTCGTCATCTGTACCCCGAGCGTCTCGGTGTAGTACTCGTACCCGATGGTGTCGAACTGTGCGTAGGCACCCCGTTCGATGATGCGGCGGACAAGCCCCAGGTCGGGCTCGGTGTCGTCGAGGTGCCCGACGACTATCCGCTCGGGGGCCAACCCCGTCGACGTGAGCACGTCGATCTGGTCGAGGGCGTTGCGCCCCAGATACGTGTGGGTGGACACCGCCACGCCGGTCTCGACGGCTGCCAGCGCCGACGCCCTGAACACGGTTGTCTCGCGTTCGGTCATCGGTCCGGTATAGGTGCCCTGTTCGCCGATGATCCCGGCCCGGATCCCCGTCCCGTCCACACCGTCGGTGATCTCCCCGATCAGTATCTCGGCGATCTGGTCGGCGGTCAGGCCGGCGATGCGGTCTGGATGGAACGGTTCGTGATAGATGCCCGCTCCCATCACGACATGTACGCCGGTTGCTTCCGATGCATGTAAGAGGCCGCCGGGATCTCGTCCCATGCCCATCGGCGTGAGTTCGACCAGGCACGTACCTCCCGCCCGGGCGTAGGACCGCAACTCGGGCAGGGTGTCCTCGATCGATAGCATGTGATCGCCGTAGCGTTCCGCGGTCTCGCTCCAGTCCGGATGCGCCTGCTCCTCCGTACCCAGCGACAGGTGGGCGTGGGCATTCGTCAGACCCCAGTCGGCCGCCGGCACGTCTCCTCGTACCGTCCTGATCAGACCCGGCGAGCGCATGCTGTCAACCGCTCCGCGGAGATCCGGCGGTCCTGCCGGCTCCGTCGAAGGTCCCGTTCGGCCGGCAAGCAGCGCGCAGCCGCCCGGTCGGGGAAGTAGGCGTCAGTTTCACGGCATGGTCAGAACGGTTGCCGGGTTGGTGATCATGCACTGGTCGAGCACCTCTTCGGGGACTCCTTCGGCCAGAGCCGTCCGGCGGAACCCGTCCGCCAACACCACCAGACCCGGTCCACCACGGACCTGCAGGTGCCGCTGCATTCCGAAGTCGCTGGCGAGGATCACCCGGCCGGCCAGGCCCTCCTCCGCCAGCTGGAGCAGCTTGGCGGCTCGGACGACGTCGGTGGTCATCTGGACCTTGAGCCTCTCCGTGTAGTACTCGTAGCCGATGTCGTCGAACTGTGCCCAGGCCCCCCGTTTGATGATCTCGCGGATCAGGTCGAGGTCCGGCTCACCGTCGTCGAGATGCCCGATGACGATCCGGTCCGGGGCGAGTCCTTGGGAGGTGAGCACGTCGATCTGGTCCAGGGCGTTGAGACCCAGGTGGGTGTGGGTGGTGACCGCCACTCCGGTCTCCATAGCGGCCATGGCAGACGCGCTGAACACGACCTTCTCGCGTTCGGTCATCGGGCCGGTGAAGGTGCCCTGCTCCCCGATGATGCCGGCGCGCACACCCGTGCCGTCCACCCCCTCGGTGATGTCCCGGACCAGGATCTCGGCGATCTCCGCTTCGTCCAGGCCGGCTATCGACTCGGGATGGTGGGCGTCGTGATAGATGCCCGTGCCCATCACGATGTGCATCCCGGTCTGCTCGGAGGCCCGCACGAGGGCCGCCGGGTCCCGTCCCATGCCTGCCGGGGTCAGATCGACCAGGCAGAACCCGCCGGCGCGGGCGAAATCCTCCACCTCGGGGAGGCTGTCGTCGAGGGTCATGGTGAGCTCTGCCGCGTCCGTGGTGTCGAAGGGGGGCTTGGAGGTGTCGGGCACGCCGACCAGATGGGCATGAGCGTTGGTTATCCCCCAGGGCTCGGGCGGTACGTCGCCCAGCACCGTCCGTATCAGACCCGTTCGGGTCACTCCGTCATCCTCCCCGGTCGGTCTGCTGTGCATGTCGAAGGGCGCGTGAAGTCAGGCGGTTCGACCCTTCTCGGTACCCGCCGCCAGTATGTCGTTCACGTCCCAATGACCTGATCCGATGATGCGGGGATACGGTGTAACCGGCACTTCGAGTACCCAGGTGCCGCGTTCCTCCAAGGCCTTGGACAGAAGCCCGGGGAAGTCATCCGGGTCGGTCACCCGCTCCGCACGGGCGCCGAAGGAGCGGGCGAACGCCACATAGTCGAGATCGTAGGAAACACCTTCGGGGTCCTTGAAATAGGTGCCGGCGTCCCGCCCGTAGTGTTTGTTCTGGTACAGGGCGATCGACGCGTAACCCGTGTTGTTGGCTATCAGCCAGACCGCGTCGATGCCCGCTGTCACCGCGGTGGGGAGCGCCGCGAGGCACGCCATCACCGCCCCGTCGCCCACCAGAGCTACCACCGGCACGTCCGGGCGGGCCCGCCGCACTCCTATCGGAGCGGCCACTTCCTGGCCCATGGTCCCGAACCCGCTGGCCACGATCTGGGTGCCCTCATTCAAGAACGGGTAGTGCTGCCCGATGGCATGGCGGATTCCCACACCCGTGACCAGGATCGTGTCGGGCGGCAGCAGCTCGCGCAGCAGGGTTCCCAGGTAGGCCGGTTCGTACGGGAAGCTCGGAGCGGTGCGGACCTCATGGAGGTCGTCCGCCCAGGTCTGCTTCTCGCCGGCCAACTCCTCGCGCCAGGCATGCCACGGGTCTGCTCCGTTCATGCGGTCTTCCAGCGCGGCGGCCAGTTCCTCGAGGGACCGGCGGGCATCACCTACCAGGCCGACATCGGTGGGGTAGATCTTGCCGATCTGGTTGGGGTCTATGTCGATATGGATCAGCTTGGCGGGCGGGATGGGGGTGAAGTACTCCGGCCTCCAGTTGTTGCAGTCCATCTCCGGGAACCGGGTGCCGACCGCCACCAGCAGGTCGGCCCTTCTCGCCGCGTTGTTGCCCGGCCTGGTCCCCACGACGCCCGTGTAACCGATCGCCAGCGGGTGGTCCTCGGCGATGGCGCCCTGCCCGCTCATGGTTGTGGCGACCGGTAGCCCGAACTCATCGGCGAGGCGCGTCACCGCCCCGGAGGCCCGCGAGATGATGGCGCCGCCTCCCGCGAATACGAGCGGGCGTTCGGCTCGGGCGATCAGATCGGCAGCCCGCTCCATCTCGGTGGAGTCGGGGCCGCTGCGGCCGGACCGGGCGGGTCGGAGCCTGGCAACCGAAGGCTCTACCCATGCCGAGAAGAAGTCGAGCGGGACCTGCAGGACGACCGGGCCCGGACACCCCGCCAGCGCGTAGCGCACCGCCCGGTGGAACTGGTTGGCGAGTTCGGCGGCGCCGGTTGCCTGGATGATCCGTTTGGTGAGAGGGCGGGCGATGTCGATCTGGGCGTTGTCGATCGAGTAGGAGAGTTCCTGGAGGGGCTCCTTCCCTACGTAGGCGCTCGGCATCCCCCCGGCTATCACCACCATGGCCGACGAGTCGAGCATGGCGTCCCCGAGTCCGGTCATCAGGTTCGTGAACCCCGGTCCCACTGTGGTTGTCACGACCGAGATCCGTCCGCCCGCCCGGAAGTAGGCGTCGGCGGCGTGGGCGGCCACCTGCTCGTGGAACACGGTGACATAGTCGATCGTGTCGCTGTCCGCCAGGGCGTCCACGAATGCGAGGTTGCCGTGACCGACCAACCCGAAGACCGTGTCGATCCCCTCAAGTTCCAGGGCACGCACGAGCGATGCCGCGCCGGTTATCTGAGTCGGATCGCCCGTAAGTCCACCCCTGTCGGTGAGCGGATTGTACACGTGCACCGTCTTGCGGCCGGTGCCGCCCTGGCAGGACAGGACACGGGACGATGGCCGTCAGGGTCGGCGCCGGTAAGCCATTTGGACAATTGGTACTAGCTGTTTGAGAGCAGTTAGATCTCGCTCTAGATGGTGGTTTCGCGTGCGGGCTGAGGTCAGACCGCGCCTGCGGAGCGGGCGACCTCGGGGTCCATCACGTCGCGGACCGCGTCGCCCAAGTTGTTGAAGGCCAGGATGAGCAGGGTGATCACCAGAGCGGGGGATATGGCCATCCACGGGGCGAGGGTCAGGAAGTCGACCGAGTTGGCGAGCATCCTCCCGAGATCGGCGGTGGGAGGCTCGAAGCCGAAACCGAGGAAGCTCAGGGCGGTCTGCACCAGCAACCCGGTGGAGAGGCTGAGCACGCACATCACGAACAGGGGAGAGCTGATGCCCGGCAGGATGTGTCGGGTGACGAGGGCCAGCGGCTTGGTGCCCGACAGGCGGGCGGCATCGACGTAGGGGAGGCCGCGGACTTCCAGGGTGGAACCGCGGGCGATACGGGTGAAGCGGGGGAGGTAAATGACCCCGATGGCCAGGATCATGTTGCGCGACCCTCCTCCGAACACGCCGACGATGAGGATGGCGGTGAGCAGGCCGGGCATGGCCAGCAGCACGTCGGTTCCCGCCATCAGCACCCTCTCCAGCCATCCCCGGCGGTATCCGGCGAGGATGCCGATGGCGCTCCCGGCGGTCACGGCCAGGATGACCGCGCCCAGTGGCACCCAGATGACCACCGGGATGGCGCTCACCACCCTGGCAGCGAGATCCCGGCCTAGTTGGTCGGTCCCGAACCAGTGCCGGGCGGACGGTCCCTGGAGGGAGTCGGCCGGGTTGATCTGGATGGGATCCCAGTGGATCACCAGAGGTCCGGCGATGGCGAGGATCAGCACGGGGGCGATCAGCAGAAGGCCGAACCTCCCGGAGGGATGCCTGGCCACGGCACGGAGTTGGTGCCAGAAACGAGCGTTGCGGATCCCGGGGGTTTCCCCGGCTCCCCGCCTCTCCACCGTAGAGAGGGCGTCCGGCAGCGGGTGCGGTGTGGTCATGTCTGTTCCCGCTGTCTCGGGTCCAGGATGGGGTAGAGGAGGTCCACCATGAAGTTCACCACTATGTAGACGCTGGCGATGACCAGCGTGGCCGCTATCACGTACGGGAAGTCACGTTCCGCGATGCCGAGCAATACCCCGCGGCCCAGCCCGGGCAGGTTGAAGATCTGCTCCACGATGATCAGACCACCGACGAGGGCTCCGAACAGTAGACCGATCAGCGTGACCACGGGTCCGAGCGAGGCTCGGAGCGCGTGGATGTACCGGACCCTGCTCTCCCTGGCGCCCTTGACGCGGGCCGTATCGACGAACGGTTCCTGCAGGCTGGCGATCATCGTGGTGCGGGTCATCTGGATGATCGAGGCGGACGTGGGAAGGGCGATGGCCAGGCACGGCAACATGACCGACCGCAGGTTGGCGATCGGATCCTCGGTGAACGGCACGTAGAACGACGTGTAGAAGGACCTGAGGACGATCGATCCCAGCCACACGAACAGGACTCCCGATACGAAGGTCGGGACCGAGAAGAACACCAGGGAGATACCTCTCAGGACCCTGTCCACGATCGTGCCGGTGTTCACGGCGGCGTACACGCCGAGCGGGATGCCGATGATCACCGCCAGCAGGACGCTGAGGAAGGCCACCTCCAGGGATACCGGGAACTGCTGCCGGACATCGGCGGCGATATTGCGTTCCGTGAACAACGAATGGCCGAAGTCGCCCCTCACCGCATTGCCCAACCACTCCCCGTACCTCACCATCAGCGGGCGGTCCAGCCCGAGACGGGCCCGCATCTCGGCCATCCGCTCGGGCGTGGCGCCCTCGATGCCCGCCATCTGTTGGGCGATGTCACCCGGGACGATGGTCCCGATCACGTAGATCAGGAACGTCAGCACGAACAGCACGGCCACCGCCTCGGCGAACCTACGGACGGTGAAGAGGATCATGCCGAAGCCCCGGAAGTCCCGGCGCCGGTCGCGGCGTAGCGGCTGTCGAACTCCCCGGCGAAATGGCATGCGACCCGGCTGGTTGGCGAGGCCCTGACCAGCTCCGGCTCCGCGTCGGAGCAGAGCGGTTGGGCGATCGGGCACCGGGTGTGGAACCGGCAGCCGGACGGGAGTTCGGTGGCGCTGGCCACCGGCCCGGTCAGCACTATGCGGTTGCGGCGGCGTTCCACGACCGGATCCGGCACCGGCACCGCCGACCGCAGCGTGATGGAGTACGGATGGACGAGCGGGCTCGTCCGGTCGTGAGAGTCTTCGAGTTCGACGATCTTGCCTAGGTACATGACCGCCACGCGGTCGCTCATGAAGTCGACCGCGGCGATATCGTGGGAGATGAAGACGTAGTTCACCGCGTGGCGTTCCGCAAGGTCCTTGAGCAGGTTCAGGACCTGTGCCTGGGTCGACATGTCCAGGGAACTGACCGCCTCGTCGAGCACGATCAGCCGGGGCCTCCCGGCCAGGGCCCTGGCTATCGCCGCCCGCTGCTGCTGCCCTCCTGAGAGTTGACCCGGGTACTGGTCGATCAGCGAATCGGGGAGTCCCACCTGGTCGAGCAGTTCCAGGACCCGCTCGCGCATCTCGGGTTTCCTCATGCCCTCGTTCCTGAGCGGCTCGGCGATGCTCCAGCCGATCCGCTTCCAAGGGTTGAGGGATCCGGCCGCGTCCTGGTACACCATCTGGAAACCGTCGGCTCGAGCGTTGGCGCCCGGACGCTGGCGGAGCGACCGCTTCTCACCCCGCACCACCACGTCACCCGAAGTGGGTCGCTGCAACCCGACGATCACCCGGCCCAGGGTGGTCTTCCCGCAGCCCGACTCGCCGACGATGCCGAGCACCTCGCCCTCGTTGATGGTCAGGTCCACGCCGTCGACGGCGCGCACGATCCCGCCCGCCCGTCCGCGCCTGCGAAGCCGGAAGTGAACCGAGACGCCTTCGAGCCGTAGTAGGGCCATCCCGTCGCCTAACCGGTCCCGGATCCGGCGGTACCGGGCTCGCCGTCCGGGTGAGCAGGTAGCTCGCCGTGTCGCTTGCTGACCCAGCACCGGGCAGTCTGGCCGCTGCTCAGGGCCCAGAGATCGGGTGGTTGAGAGCACGCCGCCTCCGCGTAGGCACAGCGTGGCTCGAACCTGCACCCCGGGGGCAGGGCGGTCATCGTCGGCGACCCGCCTGCCATCGCCTCCAGTCTGGCGCCTGTCGCCCGATCCGGTTGCGAGTCGAGCAAGCCGACGGTGTAAGGATGGGCGGGACGAGCGAACACGTCGTCGACCGAGGCCTCCTCCACGACCTGGCCCGCGTACATCACCATCACCCGGTCGCAGATGCTGGCCACCATCCCGAGGTTGTGCGTCACCAGGATTACCCCGAGTCCCCGGTCCACGGCCAGCCTCTGGACCAGTTCCAGGATCTGCGCCTGGATGGTCACGTCGAGAGCGGTGGTCGGCTCGTCGGCGACGAGCACCGCGGGTTCGTTCAGGAGGCTCATGGCGATCATCACCCGCTGCAACATCCCCCCCGAGAACTGGTGGGGATGGTCCCTCATCCGCACCGCCGGTTCCGGCATACCCACCCAGGTCAGCGCCTCGATGGCCCTGTCGGTGGCCTCCCGGCGGGAGACCCGTTGATGTCTCGTCACAGCCTCGGTCAGCTGCCACCCGATGGTGAAGCCGGGATGGAAGGATCGGATCGGGTTCTGGAAGATCATGGCGATCTCGGTGCCGCGCACCCGCCTCATCTCCTCGGGCGTGAAGTCCAGGAGGTTGCGGCCGTGAAGCAGGATCTCCCCGCTCTCGATCCGGCCCGGGGCGGCGACCAGGCCCAGCAGGGAACGGGCCAGGGTGGTCTTCCCGCTACCCGAGTCTCCGACGATGCCGAGCACCTCGCCCGCCCCGAGCTCGAAGCCGACGCCGTCGACAGCGGGAACGACACCGAGTCGGGTCGGGTAGACGGTGACGAGGTCTCGGACCGCCAGAATCGTCCCTTCGAGCCTCGGGTCCGGGGCCTCCGTTACTTCCATTCAAAGGCGATGGCCGGGGCCGGGTGGGCCGTTGCAGCCCCACCCGGCCGCTGATTGCGAGTTATCCGGCCGGAACCAGCGAGAGGTACAGAACCCGCTTGTCGCCGGTGATGTAGGTACCCAGGTCCGCGTTGGCGAGCAGATCGTTGTGGTACACGTGCGACGCGTTGGCGTAGACGGTGCCCGTGTAGGGGTACACGTTCTCGGCCTCGAGCCTCTGGATCCGCTGGAAGATCTCGGGCCGCTCCTCCTGGGAGGCCGCCGCCAGGGCGTCCAGTTCGGGGATCAGCTCGGGAAGGATCTCCTCCGGGGGAGCCTGCCAGCCGGTCCTGGGCAGGACGTACCGGTAGGGGTTCGAGTACCAGCCCTGGTCCGTGGCCGACAGGTCGTAGTCCGCGTTGATCAGCTTCGGTATCCAGACCGCCTGCTCCACCGGGTTGAGGGTCACGTTGATCCCGGCTTCCGCCCAGGAGGCCTGGAGGACCTCGAAGAACACGTCCTCGTACGGGACCCGGGTCGGGTAGGTGAACACGAGGTCGACGCCGTCGGTGTAGCCGGCCTCGGCCAGGATCTGCTTGGCCGCCTCGACATCCCGCTGGTAGTTGGGCAGGTCGTCGGGTCCCAGGCCGTACGCGACCGACGGATGGGAAGTCGACCACGGGAACGCCTCGCCGAGGAAGGCGATATCGACCAGGGCCTGACGATCCATGGCGAGCCACAGTGCCTTGACCACGGCCTCGTCACGGGTCGCGCCTACCCGGCTGGCATGGATCCAGAAGGTGCGGGACGCCGTGTCCACGATCGTGAAGTCGGCCTCGTCCCTCAGGGTCCTGGCCGTCGCGGTGGCAGTGGGATGGATCAGCGCCACCTCCTTGGCGCGGAGCGCGGCCACCATCGAGGCGTCCTCCTTGATGATCCTCACCCGGATGCGGTCATAAGCCGGTAGGACCGAGGGGTCCCAGTAGTCACGGTTGACGTCCAGCACCAACTCCGAGCCGGGCACGTAGGACACGAACGTGTAGGGGCCGGTCCCTACGGGCGTCGTCCCGTGGGCGGGCGCGGTGGACGTGAGGATCGACGAGAAACCCAGCCCGGTGGTGTCCGCGATGTTGAGGAGGAACGCGGTGGAGGGCTGCTTCAACTGGTAGACGACCGTGTAGTCGTCGACCGCAGTCACGCTCTCCAAGTTCTGGGCCCGCTGCTGCACCATCGGGATCCCCTGGCTCACGGCGCGGTTGACGCTGTACACGACATCGTGCGCGGTGAAGTCGGCGCCGTTGTGGAACTTGACTCCTTCCCGCAGGTTGAACGTGTAGGTCATCTTGTCTTCGGAGATGGTCCAGTCGGTTGCAAGGCGGGGCAGGACGTCGCCGGAGGGGCTCGTCCAGGCAAGCGTCTCGTAGATGGTGGTGAACACAGGTGCGTCGAACTCACCACCCGCCGAGTTCTTCGGGTCGAAGTTGTAGATGTCGCTGTCCTCGGACACTACGACCTCGATCAGTTCCGGTTCTGTCATCGCTGCCACGGTCGTCGTCGTTGCCGCGGCTGCCTCGGCCTCGGCTGCCTCGGCGGCCTTCATGGCCTCCTCGGCGGCCATCTCGGCCTCATCGAGAGCTGCCTCCGCTTCGGCCAGCGCCGACTCGAGTTCGGCCTGGGCGGCCTCGAGTTCGGCCTGGGCGGCCTCGTCGCCCTCCATGGCCTCGGCCGCGGCCGCTTGGGCGGCTTCCAGGTCGGCCTGCGCATCGGCCAGCGCCGCCGCTGCGGCGTCGGCTTCCTGCTGGGCCGCGGCCGCCTGTGCCGCTGCGGCGTCGGCTTCCTGCTGCGCTGCGGCCGCCTGTGCCTGCGCGGCGGCCGCATCCTCCGCGGCCGTGTCGTCCTCGGCGCCGCATCCCGCGGCCACCAGCATGACGACGAGCAACAGCCCCAGCAATCGCCCTATCCGACTAGCTCTCATGGCGTGTCTCCTCTCGAGTGCCTGTCCGGCCGCGGCACGGCCCACCTGCGATCTTGTAAACATAGTGGTCCCGTCGGATGCCGTCCACAGGGACGGGGTCCTACTTGTATCCGGTTATCCGGAGAACTTCTCCCACTATTTCGGTACGGCCTTGTGGACCGGGAATGGGGCGGCCCGGGGTGCCCTGCCCCGTCGACACGTACAGGGCGCCGTCGGGCGCGACCGTGACGTTGGTAGGCTGGTCGAGGCCCTCGGCCAGGACACGGGGGTTCCCTCCGCCGGCCGGATACATCGTGACCCTCCCGCTGAACCTGATGTATCCGCCGTGCAGGGCGGGGAGGTCGGCCAGGAACAGGTCGACTCCTAGATGGAACAGCTGGGCGTGGTCGGCGGCCATCTCCACCGTGAAGACGTTCCCTTCGGAGTCGGCCGCCACGTCCACCGCCGCGGTCAGCCCGGTGACCTCGTCGGTGACCGAGCCCGTGGCCGGGTCGACCCTGACCACCTTCGCATCCGTAGGGATCAGCGGCAGGTAGCGGCCGTCACACATCGCCTCGGGTACGAACCGGCATGCTTCGCCCTCGGCCTTGGCGACGCCGGAGAACAACGCCACCAGCACGTCGCCCGTGGTCGGGTCCACCCCCAGGCTGGCCGGGACCGCCTGCTGACCGCTGTAGAGATCCTCGAACGTGACGATGTGCCGGACGTCTCCGTTCTCCAGCCCGATTTCGATCAACGAATTGTGGGTGCTCTGCGTCGCGTAGACGCTGCGCTGATCAGGAGCGAACCCGATCCCGGTCATGTTGGAGTCCTGGTCGATCTCGCGCAGGAGGGTCCCGTCCCCGTCCAACTCGAAGAGGATGAACGTGCCCCCGCGCTGGTCGATCCCGCCGTCCAGGGACAGCAAGACCCGCCCGTCCTCGTGGACCAGCACATCCGTGGCCCCGCTGACCTCATCCCGACCTGTTTCGTACTTGTTGACCGAGTTGAAGCTGTACAGGTTGTCCAGCCACCGCTCGGCCTCCCCGGGATCGAGGAAGTCGCCGTCACCGTTGAGGTCCAGGAAGCGGGTGAGGCGGCCGGTCCTCAGGATCGGCGCCTCGGCGTCCTCTCCATACCCGGCTTCGGCGATCAGCAGTGCGCCCTCGCGATCGATCCCGACCCCCCGGGGATTCTCAAGGTCGGTGATGACCACTTCCACTTTCAGCACCCTGGGCGCCGCGGCGGTGCTGCTCGTATCGGTGGAGTCGGTGGCGGGCAGCGGTGTCGTGGTGACCGGTGTTGTGGTGACTGGTGTCGTGGTGACTGGTGTCGTGGTGGCCGGTGTTGTGGTGACCGATGTGGTTGGGTCGGGTGTGGCGGGGCCGCTGCCGCATCCGGCGATCAAGAGGCAGGCGGCGAGCTGCAAGCCGATCTTCGTGAGAATCCGGAAAGGGTTCATAGTGTTCGAGAATCTAACCTAAGTTGGTCACCGACCATCCACCATGCTGCCTGAAGAGAGGACGAACGATGGAACTGGCGATCTGTGCGGACTCGTCCTGGAACCGCTGGCACCCGACCTATGACGAACTCGGAGAGCGCTGCCGTCGGCTCGGCGTCAACGCGCTCGAACTCGTCTACTACCCGCAGAACGAGGGCTTCGACAACGCCGCCGAGACGCTGGACGGTTACGGAGTACGGATCGTGTGTGTCAACGCCACCGCCAAGTTCCGGGTGATGATCACCGACGACGTACCAGCGGTCCAGCGAGCGATCTGCGACATCATTCGCCTCGCCAAGGATGTCGGGGCCGAGTTCGTCATCACCTACCCGGGCCACAACCCGGCGTGGGACTTCGACGAGATCGTGGAACGGTACAAGCGCCGTATGGGACCTTGCCACGAACTCGCAGCCCAGCAGGGCATCACCATGCTCCTGGAGAACCATTTCGACCTTCGCAACGAGGATCCCGAACGCACCGATGTGGTCCGGGAGCCCGAACTCACGGCGCGTTTCCTCGACGCGCTCGACGCGCCGCACGTACGGGTCAACTTCGATGCCGGCAATGTCTACGCGGCCGGGATCGAGCCCTGGCCATACGGTTATCGCATCCTGCGCGACTACATCGCCTACTCCCACCTGAAGGGCATGGCCCGCTATTCGGAGCAGCTGTACGGCCCCGAGGATCAGTACGAGACCCTTTCCGATTACCACACCGGTACGTTCATACCGATCGCGGTCGGAGACGACGGCATCAACTACCGGGGACTGCTGATGGAGATGGAGCGGGACGGAACCGCCAAGTACGCGGCCTTCGAGGACCACGCCCGGGAGGAGCATGCCGAGGAGGTATTCGCGCGTGGCGTCGCGTTCGCGCGGGAGGCGATCGAAGCCGCCCGCTCGGGATAGCGGCTCGGGGGAAGGTGGTAACTCGTGCCCAAGCAGGTGATGACGGTCCGGGGCCCGGTATCGCCCGGCGAGCTGGGCCACACCCAGATGCACGACCACGTGTTCGCCGATCTCTCGTGGCCCAGGCACCGCTGGTTGGCGATCCCGATAACCGACGAGGTCCAGATGACCGAGGAGGTACGGCTCTACAAGGAAGCCGGCGGGGGGACCCTCGTCGACCCGACCCTTGAGCACATCGGGCGCGATCCGGAGAAGCTCCGCCGGGTCTCGGAGGCGAGCGACGTCCACATCGTCATGGGAACCGGCTTCTACCGCGAGCCCTACTACCCGGAGTTCGTCAACAAGTGGACCACCCAGCGGCTGGCCGACTACATGATCGACGAGATAGAGAACGGCGTCGGTGACACCGGTGTCAAGCCCGGCATCATCGGGGAGATAGGCCTCGACAAGGCCTGGGTCCAAGGCGTGGAGGAGCGCGTCCTGCGCGCCGCGGCCCGGGCGCAGGTGGCGACCGGCCTGGCGCTGACCACCCATACCACCATGTACATGGCGCTGGAGTTCCTGGAGATCTTCCAGGAGGAGGGCGTCGAAGTCGACCGGGTGATCTTCGGGCACCTCGACGGCACCCTGGAGATGCCGGAGCTGGAACGGGTGGCTGCGACCGGCGCCTACATGGAGTTCGACCTGATCGGGATCGAGTGGATCAACTCCGACAAGCGCCGAGCGGAGTTCCTGGCGGAACTGGTCCGCCAGGGCCACCAGGACCGCCTGGTCATCGCCCAGGACATGCCGGCCCGGCCCCGCCTGAAGACCAACGGCGGTCACGGCTACCAGTACATGATCGAGACTTTCCTCCCCATGCTGCGCGATGAGGGCATCAGCGAGGAGGCGATCCACGCCATGACTCACACCAACCCGGCCCGGGTCCTAGCGGTCTGACCCGGTTGGTAGTTCGATCCATTCCACTGTCCACGAGCACCGATTCAACTGGAACCATCAGCTCTCGGATGACCCACCTGCCGGGTCCAACACGATCGTGGCCGGCCAGTGGGGATGGCTCACCCAACCGCCCCGATTCCCCGAGACTCTGACGGCCCTCCGGATCGGCGGGTCCGTCCACGAAACCGGGCAACTCCGGTGTCCGGATCAGGTGGTGGAGCGCTTCCGGTCTTCGGTCTCTACGAGACAGGCTCGTGGGCGCCGGCCGGGCTGTGCTGCATGCTCAGCGTCAGAGCTACGGTGGTGCCCTCTCCAGGTGTCGACCGAATCTCAACGGTGCCGCCGTGGGCGCGGGCTACCTCGGCGGCCTGGGGCAGTCCCAGGCCCGCCCCCTGGTTGTCGCCCTGCCTGGTGGTGTAGAACGGCTTCATGACATTCTCCAGCACTTCGGGGGTCATTCCGCAGCCTTCGTCTCTGACGATCACATCGGCCCGGTCTCCGTCGGTCTCAACGGACACGGTGATCGGGGCGTCGGGCCTCTCACCGGCGGCTACGGCTTCGAGGGAGTTCTGGACCAGGCACATGACAGCCAACGCCAAGCCTTCGGGGACTGCCAGACATTGTGGGTCAGCCGGGTCCTCCCGTACTTCTACCGAGGGCTTCCCGCCGCCGCCTGCGGCAACGTAGGCATCCACCGCAGCCCGCACGGCCTGCTGCACCAGCAAGTTCAGGCTGACCTCTTGCCAGGACCCCTGGATGTCTCCCAGGTTGATCATGCCTTCGATTATTCGGTCGGCCCGGCCCAGGTTCCTACGGATGTAATCCATGTTGGTCCGGATTTCGTTGCTGATCCCCTCGATCTGGTCATCATCCCGCTTCTCTTGGCTCAGAGCCTCCATCAGATCATCCAGAAGCTCGGCGGATCCGTCGCAGAAGTTGGCTACGAAGTTCAGCGGGTTCCTGATCTCGTGGGCCACTCCGGAAGCCAGATCGACCATCTCCCGCAGCTTCTGCTGGGCAACCAACTGGTCCTGCGCCTCGCGGAGTTGGGACAGGGTCCGATCCAGTTCGAGGTTTCTGGTCTCGAGGTCGGCGTTGGCCGAGGCCAACTCGGCACTGAGGCGCTCCACCAGCTGCAGCCTCACGACCTCGATCGAACGCAGCCGCAACGTCTCCAACGCTTCGCAGGCCTTGGCGATCTCGTCGCTGCCCCGCGGCTCGATGCGGTACTCGAAGTCACCCATACCGAGGCGTCTGATCCAGATCTCAACCTGCACGGTACGCATACCCACCCACACCACCAGGACCGTCTTGACCAGGACGACGACCATTGTCGTGGCCGACAGCGCCACCAGCGCCGGGTTGCCCCACCGGATCGTGGCGACGGTCAGCGTCGCCACCAGGACGTTTACCAGCACGATCAGGAGGAAATGCTGGATCGAGTAGCGCCGGATGCTGAACCGGGACATCCCGAAAGGGTCGTTGCCGTCAATCCGTTGCTGCGGCGGGTCTTGCTGATCGGTCATCTGTGGTGCCCCGTTTCGGTACGAGTTGGTCAGCGGTGCGCATGCCCAGTTCGGCGCCGAATCGCAATCCGGTGCTCGTAACTCCAGACTATCCGCGCCGCGATCGGAGGCTTGGCCCGCAAGGGCAGATCTACCGGTCTCCCTCAGGGGACTGGCGGAATTCGCCTACCTGTCTTGACTCGATTGCCTGGCCGGATAGGAGTTGCTCCAGGGCTCCGGTGAGGGTGAGGGCGTCGGACTCGCCCAGGAACTTCCCGACGATCACGCCGCCGGAGATGAAGACGGTTTCGGGGACTCCGAAGATCCCGAACTCGATGGCGGCGCGGGACCCCGGATCGGACAGGTACCGGGTGGCGCCACCCCGGCCCAGCTCGTCCAGGAAGGCGGTGGCGCGGGCCGGGGCGTCCTGGAAGGCGACTCCCAGGAACCGCACCGATCGGTCGTGGTAGGCGTCCGCCGTAGAGATGAGATCGGCGTGCTCGTTGCGGCATTGCAGGCACCAGGAGGCGAAGAAGTTGACCACCACCACGTCGTGGGAGCCGCTCAGATCAGCCAGGTTCAGGGAACCGTTCCCGTCCAGGTAGGGGAGGGTCAGGTCAGGGACGGCCGTGCCGATGACCGGTGAGGCGCTCCCGCCGGCATCGTCCCCGAACCGGGCGGCGAAGACGGCCACCGCCAGGCCGACGACTACTAGCCCGGCTACCAGCAGGTAGCGCCCCCGGGAACTCATCCGCCGGCCCCCGCCAGTCGCCGGGCTTCGGCGACCCATACTTCGATCGCCTCCCGGGTCCCTTCGGGGAGGTCCTCCTCGTCCAGCAGGGGTTCCAGATGCTCCAGCGCGCCGGTGGCGTCCTCCTCGGCCAGCAGCAGTAGCCCGAGGAACAGGTGCGCCTCCGCGTAGCCGTTGTCCGCCGCCAGGGCTTCGTCCAGGTAGGACCGGGCGATGCCGGCATTGCCCGACTCGAAGGTCATCCAGCCGACTCTTGCCAGGGCGCGGGCTCGGCGGGTGCGGTCGAGGACCCCATCCAGCGCGCCCAGGTAGTGGGGGAGGGCGTTCGAGAACTCCCCGGCCTCGAAGTACCGGTCGGCCAGGCGGAGCCGCATGGCGGCGATCTCGGGTACGTCCGGGTTGGCGGCGATGACCGCCTCCATCTGGTCGTTGGTCACCTCGGAGAGTTCTACCGGCGCCTCCGAGTAGCCGGTCACGAACCCGCCCTCCCTGGGCCGGATTGCCAGGTAGGCGGTCACCGACACGGCGATCACGGCGCCGATCAGGAGCAACGTTCCTGTCAGGCGCCGCCGGGATCGGTCAGCCGCCGCCGGCTCTGGGACTCCGCCCTCCGTCCCGTCCTCGACGGAGTCCAGCTCCTGCCGGTACCGCTCGATCAGCCGCCGGGCGGTGGCGGCGTCGAGCTCCTCTTCGGCCAGCTGCCGGCGTACGTCGCGGATGTCCGCTTCGATCAAGGCTCGGAGCCGGCTCACCGGAGGCCCGTCAGCCATCGGCAGGCTCCGGTGGTCGGATCAGGCGCCGGAAGGCCAGCCAGGCGCCGGCCGCGGCCACACCGGCGGGCAGCACCCAGAGGAGCACCGTGGTGCCTGAGAAGCGGGGATCCAGCCGGATACCCTCGAACCTGGCCTCCAGGTAATCCAGGATCTGCTCGTCGCTCCAGCCCTCGCCCACCTTCTCCTCCACGAACCCCAGGATGTCGTTGGCATAGGGCGTGGGAGAGTCGGCTATCGACTCCCCCTGGCAGACAGGGCACCGGATCCGGGCGCCGAGCGCCTCCACTCGGTCACGGTCGCTGGGCTCGCCGACCACCAGGCCCCACCCGACGATCCCAGCCAGGACAAGGGTGGCGACACCGGCCAGGATCGCCCGGCGGTCAGCCACGGCCGACTCCCACGGCTCGGCTTCTCCGGCCGGCCACGGCCGAGAGCGAGAAGCCTGCTCCGGCGGCCGTCACCAGCCCGCCCAGCCACACCATCCACTGGAGCGGGTAGCTCCACACGTCGGCCACCATCCCCGAGCTGTCGAGCCGGGTGAGCGAGACGTACAGGTCTCCCC
>JAPPGU010000056.1 GCA_028821265.1 bacterium
CGGGCACATCTTCAACATGTGGGGCGACTCCCTGGACGCCCCCGACATCGAGTTCTCGGGCGAGCGTTGGCCGATCCACCGTCCCGCCCCGCCCTTCGAGGATGTCGAACCCACCAAGGACGTGTTCGAGACCGGCATCAAGGTGCTCGACCTGATCTGCCCCTACCTCCGGGGCGGCAAGATCGGCCTGTTCGGCGGCGCAGGTGTGGGCAAGACGGTGCTCATCCAGGAGATGATCAACCGCGTGGCCACCCAGCACGACGGCGTGTCGGTGTTCGCCGGCGTGGGGGAGCGCACCAGGGAGGGGAACGACCTCTTCCTGGAGATGTCCGAGACCGGGGTGATCAACCAGGCCGCCCTCGTCTTCGGCCAGATGGACGAGCCCCCGGGAGTCCGCCTCCGGGTGGGCCTGTCGGCGCTGACCATGGCCGAATACTTCAGAGACGTCCAGCGCCAGGACGTGCTGCTGTTCATCGACAACATCTTCCGCTTCACCCAGGCCGGTTCGGAGGTCTCCACGCTGCTGGGCCGGATGCCCTCGGCGGTGGGATACCAGCCCACCCTGGCCGGCGAGATGGGCTTCCTCCAGGAGCGCATCACCTCGCTGAAGGGCAGGTCGATCACCTCGATGCAGGCGATCTACGTCCCGGCGGACGACATCACCGATCCGGCCCCGCACACCGCCTTTGCCCACCTGGACGCCACCACCGTGCTGAGCCGCCCGCTGACGGCACTGGGCATCTATCCGGCGGTGGATCCGTTGGACTCGACCAGCCGGGCGCTGGATCCCCAGATCGTGGGGACCGAGCATTACGACGTGGCGACCGACGTGCAGCGGGTGCTGCAGCGCTACAAGGACCTCCAGGACATCATCGCCATCCTCGGCGTTGACGAGCTGTCCGAGCAGGACAAGCTGATCGTGGCCCGGGCCCGCCGCATCCAGCGGTTCCTGTCCCAGCCCATGTTCGTGGCCGAGCAGTTCACCGGACAGCCCGGCGTCTACACGTCGCTCCAGGAGACCATCGACTCCTTCAAGATGTTGCTGAACGGCGAGCTGGACCATCTGCCGGAGCAGGCCTTCTACATGGTGGGAGGCGCCGAGGAGGCGATGCGCAAGGCCCGCGCCATCCAGCAGGAAGCCGCCTAGTGGTAGTCGCCTCGACCTCCATGAAGGTCGACGTGGTCTCCCCCGAGGCCGTGCTGTGGTCCGGCGAGGCCGAGTTCGTGGTGGCCAGGACGGTGGAAGGCGAGATCGGCATCCTCGCCAACCACGAGCCCGTGATGGCCGCCCTCGCCGCCGGAACGGTGAGCATCCAGGCCGGCGAGGACCGGATCAAGGCAACGGTGGGCGGAGGCTTCCTCCAGATCCTGAGCAACGCCGTCACCCTGCTAGTAGACGAGGCAACCCTCGAAGACGACTGACCGCATCTGGTGAAGTTCGTGCACAGGAGAATCTCCCGACGGATCGTGGGGTTCGCGTGACCAGGTTCCCGGAGATGAGCGATCAGCGGCGCATGGAGATGCTGGCGCCGCAGCCGGGCAGGGTTCGGGTGGTAATCGACACCGATGCGGCGAACGAGGTCGATGACCAGTTCGCCATCACCTGGGGGCTGATGTCGCCCGATCGGTTGGACATCGAAGCCATTGTGGCGGCGCCGTTCTCGCGGGCCTACTTCAGAGAGCCTCTCCTGGCCGCGGCCCGGGCGGATGTAGACGCATCGACCGCCGGCGAGGTCGATGACATCGCGGCCTGGTTGCATAGGCTGAGGGCCGCCGGAATCGAGCCCGAGGAGATCGAGTTCGAGACGACGGCCGAGGGTATGGAGCTGTCATTCGCCGAGATCGGCACCCTCATGAGGTGCCTCGGCATGTCATCGGATGGGGTGGCGTTCCGCGGCGCTGACCGGTTCATGGAGTCGCCCGACGACATCGTGGATAGCGAGGGCGCCCGGCGGATCATCGAAGCCGCTATGGCGGACGACGACCGCCTGCTCCATGTCGTGGCGATCGGGGCGGTCACCAACATCGCCGCGGCGCTGCTGATGGAACCGGAGATCATCACCCGGATGGTGGTGTCTTGGACATCCGGCTACCCGACGTTCGTGAGGTTCAGCAACTCACCCTCGATGAACCTGGTGCAAGACCAGCACGCGTCCCGGTTGCTCTTCGACTCGGGCGTGCCGCTCCTGTACCTGCCGGGCTACTACATCGGCGAGCAACTCGTGATGTCGTTGCCGGAGTCGGAGCGCTGGGTCGACGGTCGCGGCGAGATCGGCCGCTACCTCCATCACCTCTATACGCACAACCGCCTCCGGGCCCAACGGCTCGTCGAGCCCTTCCCGGGCCAGTCCTGGGTGTGCTGGGACTTCATCAACTTCGCATGGCTGATCGATCCCACGTGGGTGCCCACCGATTTCGTGCCGACTCCCACCCTGGACGAGGATCTCAAGTGGAGGCATCTTCCCGGCCATCCGGTGATGAGCGAGGCCACGGATGTCGACAGGGACGCGGTATACCGTGACTTCTTCCGCAAGCTTGACCAGCACAGCAAGGTGGTGGACAAGCTTCCTCGAGGGGTCGGCTTGGCACCGTCGGACACGGCGTGCTGCTAGGCGGACTTGATCCCGGCGGTGCTCTCCAGACTCCGACAGTCGGAGTGGCCGGCCGAAGTTGAACTCGGACAAAGATACCGGGAGCGCCAATCCGTGACTGCCGGTGCCTTCACGCCGACCCAGACCAGCCGTCCCACCATCCAACCGGCCAGACCGCGCAAACTCCAGCCGGCCCTTGACACGCCATTCGTCATCGCAGGTACGGGTGTCGTCGCGGTCTGTCCCAGAGATCACCTCAGGAGGTCTGGCTAGCCGTTTGATATCATTGTTGATATCATGTGGTCGGTAGAGGTTGAGCCGGAAGTTGAGCAATGGATCGAGTCCCTCTCCGTGAAAGAGTTCGCGACCGTGGTGGCGGCCGTAGAACGGCTCGCTGCGGATGGCAACCGTCTGCGTTTCCCGGCGTCGCGTGCGCTAGGCGACGGACTTTTCGAGCTTCGGGTCGGCCTGGACGGTGTCGCGCGTCGGATCACGTTCTACTTCGCGGACGACCGTCGGATCGTTCTTTTGACGACGTTCCGCAAGCAGAGGCAGAACGAGCGAGCCGAAGTCCGGCGGGCTCGCCGGGCGATGCGACGGTGTCTTGCTGAAGGACATGGAGCCGAGGAGGACTGATGGCGCGCCCAACGATTGAAGAGTTGCGAGAGAGACGGCTCAACACGATGAGTACCAAGGAGCGTGTCGAGTTCGACCAAGCCCTCGCCGCGGCTCGCCTGGCTCTGGATGTGGGGGAGAAGGTCCGCGACGCGCGAGAAGCCGCGGGGCTGACACAGCGTGACCTTGCCGCTCGCATGTCGACGAGCCAGGCAGCGGTTGCCCGCCTCGAGGCCGGTGGCACGAGCGCCACGCTCACGACCCTCCACAAAGCGGCAGCAGCCCTCGACATGACTATCACACTCGACCTGGCTCGGGCTCGCTGACATCAGCAATTTGGCCGGGTTGCCCGAGCGGGGACGTTTGGCGGCTGTGTCGATCAGCCTTGTTGCGGATATAAAGCTGTTTCGCATCATGTGAAACAGCGGATGTTCTGCACCACCGTGTGTCAAGGCGGTCCGTGAGGCGTCGCCCGTAGCCCTGCGTCGCTACTAGATGGGGCTTTCCGACTGCCCGGCGGGAGCGAACCCTATGTTGCCTGCCCGTGGGCGGACAGGCGCGCAGCCACGCCGAAGTGGTCCGACAGCTTCTTACCTTCGCGGAGGTTGCTCAGCGGGGACACGGACGTGGCGGCCAGATCCGCGCTCAGCGCGATGTGGTCGATGCAGGCGCGTCCCTCGAAGGCGAGGTCCGAGGTCACTATCGCATACCCGGCGGAAAGGCTGACTGCAGGGAGCGCCGAAGTTTGGCCGGTGCCCGGCTGCCCGGCCCGATTATCTGGTTGAAGTCACCGATCACGATGAGCCGCTCGTGCGGGAGCCGTTCGAGCACCCGGGGGAGACCGTCCAGAAACCGACCATGGTCCTCCCAGTGTCTCTTGCGTTTGTCGCCGCGCCATGCCTCAGACCGCGATCCGAACCAGGGAATGCAGATCCCTACGACCGTGACGTCGCCAAGCGACGTTGGCGTGACCCCGGACACGAACCGTCCGGGTGGTAATTCGTCGATCCCCAGGCCATCGACTTCCTCCCAGGGCTGCTTCGACCAGAGCATCACCTTGCGGCGGCCTTTCTGGATCGGGTAGCCGTAGTCGGGCTGGGAGCAGATGCTGTGACCGCGTTGAGACAGCAGGTTGTGGTTGGTCTCGGTGAGGCAGATTATTCAGGCGCGTGCTGATCGATGCGGTTGAGAAGATGCGGGGCGCGTCGCGAGCGGGGTGTCGCCCACTCGACGTTCCATGTGATGATCGAGAGTGACACCAACGGGCTCCACGGGCGACGAATCCTTACACCATCCGAATCGTAACGCCCGGTCCCTCGTCTGCCTGCGGTCCATCGGCCTTCCAGGCCGGTGTCTGGCTAGGGGCGGTGCGGCCATAAACTTTGCTGTGAGCGCCCTCCGTGGGCGATGCATAGCCCGAAGGCTGTAAGGAGGATCCAGTGGCACGGGTGCTGGTCTTAGGCGCCTCCGGGTATGTAGGGAGCCATCTGATCCCGCGGCTGGTGGAACGGGGGCATGAGGTCCGTGCTGCCGGGCGGCGGCCGGAGGCTCTGGCCGGCCGCGGGTGGGAGGGCGTCGAGACGGTTCGGGCTGACGCTCTCGATCCCGAGTCGCTCGCTGAGGCGTTCGAGGGGATCGAGCTTGTCTACTACCTGATCCACTCGATGGCATCGGGGAAGGACTTTCCGGAACTGGACCGCCGGGCGGCGACCCATGTTCGGGATGCTGCCGCGACCGCCCGGGTGGGCCGCATCATCTACCTGGGCGGGTTGCAGCCGCGGGAGGCGGCCTCGGCACACCTCGACTCCCGGCGGGAGACCGGTGAGGTGCTGCGGTCAGGCTCGGTGCCGGTTACAGAGATCCGCGCGGGGATAGTGGTGGGGCCGGGCTCGGCCGCCTTCGAAGTCATCCGCGACCTCGTCTACCACCTGCCCGTGATGGTCACGCCCAGGTGGGTCGACTCCATGACCCAGCCGATCGCCCTGGACGACCTGATCGAGTTCCTCCTCCGGCTTCCGGAGACGGGAGGGTCCGGAAGCCGGATCCACGATGTCGGAGGTCCCGAGGCCTTGCGCTACCGGGATCTACTCACCGGCTTCGCCCGGGTGATCGGCAAGCGGCTCCTGATCGTGCCGGTGCCCGTCCTCACCCCTCGCCTTTCTTCCTACTGGCTGAACCTGGTCACCGCCGTACCGGCGAGCGTCGCCAGACCGCTGATCGACGGTCTCAGGCACGACCTGGTCATCGATCCCGGCGGCGACCTGGCCACCTCGATTCCTCTCTCCCTCCACACCTATGAAGAGGCGGTCAGCGCGGCGCTCGAGGCCGAGCAGGATGCCGAGATGCCGGCACGGTGGACCGAAGGCTCGTTCGCGCTGCGGGACTATCGCTCGGACGTTTCCTTCTACAGCCGCAGCGAGCGGGTCGAGCGCGCGTGCGAGGCGGAACCGGAGACGGTCTGGGAGGTGGTGTCCTCGATCGGGGGGACCAACGGCTGGTACTACGCCAACCCGCTGTGGAACCTGCGGGGCATCCTGGACCGCATGGTGGGGGGAGTCGGTAGGCGCCGGGGCCGCCGCCATGCGACCCGTTTGCGGGTGGGCGATGCGGTCGACTTCTGGCGGGTGGTGGCCATCGAGCCGGGTCGGCGGCTGACTCTCCTGGCGGAGATGCGCCTTCCCGGCACCGCAATACTCGAGTTCGAGGTGCTGCCCGAGCCGGACGGGTCCCGCACGGTCACCGCCGCCTACTTCCATCCGGCGGGTGCTCTGGGCCTCCTCTACTGGTACGCGTTGTGGCCCGTCCACAAGCGCATATTCGCCGGCCTGGCCGATGCCGTGGTCGAGCGCTCGCTGGACCGGATGCCCGCAAGGGTACGGGTGGTGCCCCACAGCAGCTAGCGGGACTGCGGCCCATAGATGGAGCCCGCCGCGATCCGGGTCACTACCTCCTCGCCTCGACGGTCGGTGAATGCGATTGTGTCGGTGCCGGGTGATAAGTTCGCCTCTGTGGAGGACCTGCACCGGACACACGCTCCGAACCGATCGGGCAACAGGCCGTGGCGTTGTTGATCCACGTCGGGTCGCATCCCGACGAGTTGGTAGGCGGGTTGTGCGAGATGCTGGCGTCACCCCCGGACGATCCCTTCGCGCAGGAGGTGGTGGCCGTCCCGACGCGCGGTATCGAGCGCTGGCTCACCCAGCGGATCGCCTCGGAATTGGCCGACCGGACCTCCGGCGACGGGGTGTGCGCCAACGTGGAGTTCCCCTCGCCGCGTCGCCTCGTCAGGGACGTGCTACAAGCCGTTCCCGAACTGGCTTCGGCGCTGGATGCCTGGGAGGGACCCGCTCTGACCCGCACCGTGGTATCGGTGGTGGACGACCACCTTGATGAGCCGTGGATGTGGCTCCTGGCCCGCTTCATCGACGCCCCGAACGCGGTCGGCACGCTCGGCAACAGCCAGCGCCTGCGGGCGGCCCGTAAGATCGCCGGACTGTTCACCCGCTACGCCCGGCGCCGGCCCGAGATGGTCCGGGCCTGGATGGAGGGGGAGGATGCCGGACCCGATGGTGGGGCCCTTCCCGAGGCGGACCTCTGGCAGGCACGGCTGTGGCGCTTGGTCCGGGCGCGGATAGGCACGCCCGGCCTGGCGGAACTGATCCCGTCCGCCCTGGACCCGATCCGGAGCGGTGCGCTCGACCTGGACCTGCCGGAGCGGATCTTCGTGTACCGGCTCACATCGGTGGACCCGATGGATGTCGAGGTGTTCGATGCGCTGGCCGCCGAGCGCGATGTACACCTGCACCTGCTGCATCCGTCGCCCGTCCTGTGGCGGGACACGGCGGTACTTGCGGAAAGGGACGGGGTCGGTGTCGCTCCGCGAAGGGCCTCCGATCCCACCGCGCAGCTGCCTCACCATCCGCTGCTGCGCTCCTGGGCGCAGGAGAGCCGCGAGCTCCAGCTGGTTCTGGCGAGCCGCAGCCACACGGGCGAACCATCCGCAGGGGCACCGGGCGCCGCGGGCACCACCCTGCTCGGGCGTCTCCAGCACGACATCCGCGCCAACGCCCTTCCCGCCGAGGGCGATGCTCCGGTCCGTGGCTCCGCCGACGGAGACCGGTCGGTCCAGATCCACGTCTGTTACGGCGCCCGGCGGCAGGTGGAGGTCCTTCGTGACGCCATCCTCCACGTGCTCGCGGCCGACAGCACCCTGGAACCCCGGGACGTCGTCATCATGACGCCCGACCTCGCCACCTTCGCCCCCCTCCTCGAAGCAGTGTTCCTCGGCAAGGCCGGCAACGCCGAACCGGACCCGGGTGCCAACGCCCCGGGAGAGGGGACCGGCGGGGATGCCCTGCCCGATCTGCGCCTCCGGATCGCCGACCGGGCGCCGGCCGCCACCAACCCGCTGGTCCGGTTCGCCGCCACCGTCCTCGACCTGGCCTGCTCCCGCCTCGAAGCGGGCACGGTACGCGAGCTCGTGGCGATGCCGGTGGTGCGGCAACTGTTTGGCTTCGACGAGGAGACGGCCGACGCCATCGCCGCGGTGATCGAAGACAGCAACGTGCGGTGGGGTCTCGATGCCGGCCACCGCGCCCGGTGGAACGCGGGTCTGGTGGCGGACCACACCTGGCGGCGCGGGCTCGACCGGGCTCTCTCCGGGGTCTTCTACGCGGACAGCAGCGTGCGCGTGGTCGGTGCCATCGCTCCCCTTGACGGCGCCGAAGGGCAGGAGGCTTTGCCGATCGGGCTGCTGGCCCAGATCATCGACCGGATCGTCACGGTCCGGGAGCTTCTGGGCGAACCCAGGCCGTACTCCGAGTGGGGACCGGCCATCGCCTCGGCCGTGCGCCTCCTAGCGGCGCCCGCGTGGGACGACCAGTGGCAGTGGGGCCAGTTGGAGCGCCTGCTCGAGGAGAGCTTCCCGGGGGTGGAGGCCGGCGGTAACGATCCACTGCTCGATCCTGCGGAAGCCCGGTTGGTGGTGGACTACTGGTCGGAGGATGTGCCGAGCCCCCTGCATTTCAGGACCGGGGACATCACGGTCTGCACGCTGGTTCCGATGCGTTCGGTGCCCTACCGGGTGGTGTGCCTGCTCGGTATGGACGACCGGCGCTTCCCCAGAAGCAGCCGGGCCGACGGCGACGACCTGCTGGTTGACAACGAGATCATCGGTGACTCCGACCGCGGCGCCGAGGACCGCCAGCTCCTCCTGGATGCGGTCATGGCGGCCGGGGACCACCTGATCGTCACGTACTCGGGCCGTGACCCTCTGACCAACGCCGAGTATCCGCCGGCGGTCCCGATCGCCGAGTTGGCGGACGTGCTGTCCGGCATGGCGGGGGAGGCCGGTCTCGAGAGCCTCCGGACCCACCATCCTCTGCAAGCATTCAGCGAGACCAACTTCGTCTCGGGAAGTCTCGGTGTGTCCGGACCCTGGGGGTTCGACCCCATGCAGTTCCAGGGGTCGCTGGCCGTCCAGCATCGCACCGGTGGGGAGGCGCCCCATCTCCTGTTGCCCGCCCCCGAGGACGACGTCTTCTCGGAGATCCGGCTCGCGGACTTGGCCCGCTTTCTCGAGCATCCCGCCCGCGAGTTCATCCGCAGCAGGCTCGGCTTCCTGATCCCGCGCCAGGGAGAGATCCCGGACGACACCGTGCCCACCGAACTCGGCCCCTTGGAGGAGTGGCAGGTCACCGACCGCTTCCTCGCCGGACTGCTGTCGGGTCACCCGATCGAGTTGCTCGAAGCCCATCAGCGAGCCGGCGACACCGTGCCCCCCGGCGACCTCGGGCGGGCAGGTCTCGACCGGGCCCGGCAGCGGGCGTTCGAACTGTGGGAGGCCGCCACGGAAGTGGGGTACGACCCGGAGCGGCACGAGCAGTTCGCCGGAGCGGTACGGGTGGGCGGGCGCACGGTCGAGGGCGTGATAACGGCCGATCCAGGCGCCTCCCGGGCGGACATGGTCACCCCGTCGAGGCTCAAGGGTAAGCAACGCCTGAGAGCCTTCCTCCAGATGGTCTTCCTGTCCGCGCTGGACCCGCACCGCTCCTGGCAAGGGTTGCTGCTCGGTCGCCACCTGCGGGGCGACAAGCTCCGGAGCGTGAAGATCGGACCGATCCGCGGTGACGCGGCGCGCCGCCGGCACCGGGCGGAGCGTCTGCTGTCGGGCCTCGTCGACCTGTACGTCGAAGGGCTTACCGCCCCCATGCCGTTGCCCTGCGAAACGGCCTTCAACTGGCAGATGAAGGTGGGCGGAGATCTCGGAAGCGCCCGCAAACAGGCCGAGAAGGCGTGGGAGACGGACCGTTTCTCCCCGGAGGCCAAGGATCCGGCCAACGAGTTCCTGTTCCCGCACCTGGGGACCATGTCCGCCCTAGAGGGGAGTTCCTTCCCGGACCTCGCCCGGAGGCTGTGGGGGCCGATCCTCCCGCTGCTGGTGGAGAAGTCGCTATGACCGAGATCGGTCGTTACGACCCCTACGCGCCGATCGCCGGCGGCCGCACGGTGATCGAGGCGAGCGCCGGTACCGGCAAGACGTTCACGATCGCGGCCGTGGTCACCCGCCTGGTGGCCGAGGAAGGGCTTCCACTCGAGCGCATCCTCGTGGTCACCTTCACCAGGGCTGCCACCGCCGAGCTCAAAGACCGGGTCAGGCGCCGGATCGTCACCACCCTCAGTGCTCTCCGCGGTTCACATGTCGGGCCGGTCGACGACCACGTCAGCGCCCTGCTCGACGCCGACCCCGGCCGGCAGGGGAAATACTCGGAACGGCTCGAGGAGGCTCTGACCCACTTCGATCGCGCCCAGATCTTCACCATCCACGGTTTCGCGCTCCGGTTGCTGGAGAAGCTCGGATTCCGGTCACGGCTCTCCGGTGACATGGAGCCCCGCGAGATAGACGAACTGCTGCTGCGCCGGGCCGCCAGTGATCTGGTGGTGGGTCGTTTCGCCGTTCCCCGGGCGAGTGACAGATTCGATCAGGTCACCCAGGAGCACCTGGCCCAGATCGGCAAGGTCGTGGTAACCATCCCGGATGCCCGGATCACTCCGGCGCCGGCCTCCGCGGACGGACTGGCGAGAGTGCGGGCGGAGATGGCCCGGGATATGAAGTCGGTACTTTCCCGGCGGCTCTGGGCTGAAGGCATGGTCACCTTCGATGACACCCTGGTGGAGGCCCGCGACGCGCTGAACGAGGAGCGGGTCGGCGCCGGCGCCCGCGATCTGTTGAGAAGGCGCTTCTCCATCGCCCTGGTCGACGAGGCCCAGGACACGGACCCCATCCAGTGGCAGATCCTCAGGGCGGTGTTCGACCAGTCCCGGCTGGTCGTGATCGGCGATCCGAAGCAGTCGATCTACGCCTTCCGGGGCGCCGACATCGAGTCCTACCTCTCGGCCGTCGAGGACCCCGCCGGTCACCGCACTCTGGCCACCAACTGGCGCAGCGACGGCCCGCTGATCGACGCGCTCGACGCGCTGCTGGCAGGAGCCACCTTCGGGGACGACCGTATCGGCTACCGACGGGTGCGGGCATCCGGCCGGAACCGGACTGCCCGGATCCGGGGCGTCCGTGGAGCCCTCGAGATCCGCCGTTTCTCGGACGACTTCCCGCTGCCGCGCCAGCAGTTCAGACCGTTCTTCTACGTGAGGGCGGCCCGGGAGGCGGTCGCCTCGGACGTGGCCTCAGAGGTGGTCCGGCTCCTCGAAAACGAGGTTCTCTTGACGGATGACGACGGTGAGGAACGACGGGTGGCCCCGGGGGACATCGCGGTGCTGTGCCGCACCGGGATGCAGGTCGGGATGATCCGGGAGGCCCTCGCGGCCGCGAGCGTCCCGTCGGTGGTGGCCCGGACCGGGAGCGTGTTCGCCACCCCGGCGGCCGAGCACTGGCGCCGGTTCCTCCTTGCGATCGAACGGCCCAGCCGGGCGGACTACCTGCGCCTGGCGGCCACCACCCCGCTCGTCGGTATGGAGCTCCCCGAGGTGGCGGGTCTGGAAGGGGACACGATCCTCGACCTGCAGCAACATTTCCTGCGCTGGCAGGGCCTGCTCCACGACCGCGGGCTGCCGGCGATGTTCGCCGACATCGACCGGACCACGGGTCTCACGGCCCGGGTGCTCTCCCGATTCGAGGGCGAGCGGGAACTGACCGACCTCAACCACATCGCCGAGGAGATGCATTCCGCCTGGCGGAGGGGTCGGATCGGGTCGCTGGTGGTGTGGATCGAGGCCGCCATGGACGAGGCGGCCCGCAACGCCGAGGCGAACGTCGAGGACGTGGAGTCCCGCCAGCGCCGCCTGGACACCGATGCGGCGGCGGTGCAGGTGCTGACGGTGCATGCCGCCAAGGGTCTGGAATACCCCGTGGTGATGGCGCCGTACCTGTGGGACATCCCCCGTCCCCCGGTCAGGATCCCGGTCTTCCACGATCCCGAGCCTGCTCCGGAGGGGGAACCCCGTAGACGTGTCATCGACGTCGGCGGACCCACCTCGCCCGGCTTCAAGTCGCACCAGGAGATAGCCATGTCCGAGGAGGCGGCCGAGGAGGGCCGGTTGCTGTACGTGGCGCTCACCAGGGCCAAGCACCGCCTGGTGGTGTGGTGGATCGAGAACACCATGAACTCGGACCGGACCAAGCTCCACCAGATCCTGAGCCGAGGGGATGACCCTGACAGCGAGATCGAACGGCTCGTAGAGGTCTCAGGGGGGACCATCACCCAGACCATCCTGAGCCGGCGCCAGCCGACGGTGCCGTACACGGGGGAGCACCGGACTCCCGGCCGGCTCGAGCGGGCCCGCCTCGATCGTTCCCTCGACTACTTCTGGCGGCGGGTCTCCTTCTCCTCCTTGTCGCCGGACCGTCCCCTGGGCGGGGAGACGGACACCATGGACGAGCCCGACCGGGTCGATGAACCGGCCGAGACCGGCCGGCCGACCGGCGGCGGCGGGCTGTTGATGGACGACCTTCCTCGCGGCGCCCGGTTCGGGTCGCTGGTGCACCGGGTCTTCCAGAACGTGCCCTTCGACTCTCCGGATCTCTCCGCGGCGATCGGTGCCGAACTGGGCCTGCTCACCCGGCACGCTTCCTGGGACTTCGAGACGGATGCCTTCGTTCGAGGGATGGCTGCGGCGATGCGAACACCCCTTGGGCCCGGAGACGACGCCCTGTCAGTGCGCGACCTGGATCCGGGGCGGACCCTCAAGGAGGTGGGCTTCGAGCTGCCGCTCCGTACTTCCGCATCGACCACCTCCCTGCGTGAGATCGCGGCGGTCGTGCTCGAGCGTCTGGAGGAAGACGACCCCCACCGCGGCTACTTCTCCCGGCTGGGGGACCTGGAGCCCCATCCGTTCCGCGGTTTCCTGACCGGGGAGATCGACCTCGTCACCGTGCTTCCGGGCCGCCGCGGCGACCGCTATGTGGTGATGGACTTCAAGTCCAACACGCTCCCCGCCGCAGGAGAGCTACCGGCCGCCACCGACTACGGGCCCGGCCCGCTCGTTGCGTCCATGCACCACGGCAACTACGTGCTCCAGGCGTTGCTGTACCAGGTGGCTCTCCACCGGTACCTCGAATGGCGCCTCCCCGGCTACCGCCCGTCCGTCCACCTCGGCGGTTCCATGTACCTGTTCGTGAGGGGCATGATCGGTC
>JAPPGU010000035.1 GCA_028821265.1 bacterium
TGGATACGGGCGCCGCCTACACCACCCTACCCGCCCCCCTGCTGCGCGAACTCGGAGTGGCGCCGCTGGGGACACGCCGATTCCTCATCGCAGACGGGCGGCGCATCACGATGGAATGGGGTGAGGCCCGGGCGACCATTGACGGTGAATCCGTGACCACCCTGGTCGTGTTCGGAGACGACTCCGCCCCCGCGCTCCTCGGCGCCTACACCCTGGAGGGCCTCGGCCTAGCTGTAGACCCGGTGGAGCAACGACTGGTCCCCACCACGCTCATCCTCTGCCTGGCGTCCTGACTCGTCGGCCCGTAGGCCCGGCGCGGCGTCACGGGCCGGCCGATCGGCGCAGGAAGTCGTAGATAGCGGTCCAGTCCAGGCGGCCCATGCCCTGATCCCGGGCGGAGGAGTAGCACTCCAAGGCGGCCAAGCCCGTGCCGTGGGTGACGCCGGCGGCTTCGCCCATCCCGATGGCGAGGCCTAGGTCTTTGTGGGCCAGATCGATCATGAAGCCGGGCTCCAGGTCGTCCGCCAGCACCTTGGCCGGATAGGTGGTGGCCAGGTGGCCCTGGCCCGCTGTGGTGCCCATCAGCACCTCGATGACTACATCGCGGTCCAGCCCCTCCCCCTCGGCCAGCGTCAGAGCCTCGGCCACCACCACGTTGGACACCACCGACACGTAGTTGTTGACCAGCTTGGTCCGGATCCCGGCGCCCCGGGGACCGCAGTGGATGACCGGGTCGCCGAGGATCTCGAGGATCGGCAAGGCCCGTTCGAGTTCCTCCGGGCTGCCGCCCGCCATGACCAGCAAGGTCCCGGCCTCGGCATCCTTGGAGGTCCGACCCACGGGCGCGTCGATCATCCGCCTGCCGGACGCGGCGAGGCTCTCGGCGGTGGCGTCGAAATGGGCCGGCAACCCGGTGCTCATATCGATGAGGAGCGCCGCCGGATCGAGAGCCTCGGCTATGCCGCCGGGCCCGAGGACCGCGTCGGCGACGTGGCGGCCGGTGGGGAGCATCGTTATGACGTAGTCCGCCCCGTCCGCCGCCTCCCGGGCGGAGCCCGCGTCGGTGGCGCCGTCCCCGACGACCGCGCCCAGGGCCTCCGGGCTGGTATCGAAGGCGCACACCCGATGACCCGCCTTGAGCAGGTTCCGGGCCATGGGCGCGCCCATCACGCCGACGCCGATGAATCCAACCCTGCTCATCCTGTCTCCATCCGCCGGGAACTGCCTGACCGTAGCCGGGCGCCGGATCGGAGCAAGAACCACCCTCCTAGAATCGACCGCCGATGCGTATCTTCGACACCGAACTCGCCGCCTTCGGCGACTACCCGACGATTTCCGACGGCTTCGAGTGGGACATACCCGAGCGCCTGAACATCGCCGCCGAGGTGTTCGACCGCTGGTCCACGGACAGCCGGCGGATCGCCCTCTACGTGGAGCGATCGGACGGCCGCCGCGACATCTGGTCGTACCGGGAACTCATCCGCCTCGCCAAGCGCTACGCCAACTTCCTGGTGTCGCTCGGCCTGGAGCGCGGCGACCGCATCTCCCTGGTCATGCCGCAGGGGGCCGAACTGGCCGCCCTCCACCTGGCGGTCTACTCCATCGGCGCGGTGGTCCTGCCCATGTCGGCCCTTTACGGGCCCGATTCCTACCGCCACATCCTCGGGGACTCGGGCGCCAGGGCGATCGTGGTGGCCGAGCCCTACGCCGACCGTATCCGCCTGGTGCGTCCCGAACTGCCGGACCTCGAGACCGTGATCATCTCGGGCCGGGCAGAACCGGCCGAGCGTTCGCTGGCCGAGGCGGAGACCTTCCCGCCCCGGTTCGACCCGGTCGGGACCGCGTCGGAGGACCCCGCGATGCTGCTCTACACCTCCGGGAGCACCGGCCATCCCAAGGGCGCCCTCCACGCCCAGCGGATCATCGAGGGCTACCTGCTCACCTTCAAGCTCTTCTTCGATATCTCGTTCGACGAGTCCACGGTGTTCTACACGCCGTCCGACTGGGCCTGGGTGGGTGGCCTGCTCGACATCCTCCTCCCCGCCCTCGTGTTCGGACATCCGGTGGTGGCCGACGAACAGCGCTTCTCCGCCGAGCGGGCCTTCGAGGTGATTTCCCGCAACGGCGTCACCCACGCCTTCCTCACCCCCACCGCCCTCAAGATGATGGCCCAGGTCCCCGAGCCGGCCGAGACCTTCGACCTCGATCTGAGGGTCATCGCCAGCGGCGGGGAGTCGGTCGCCGACGAGCTGCACAAGTGGAGCGACCGGGAACTGGGTGCGGTGATCAACGAGTTCTACGGGCTCACCGAGGTGAACCACCTGGTGGGCGGCTGCGAGGCGCTGTGGCCGGGGGTGCCCGGCTGGATGGGACGCCCCTACCCGGGCCGGCAGGTGGCGGTGCTCGACGGGAACGGCGACCCCATCGAGGCGGGTGGCATAGGGGAGATCGCGGTACGGCCAGGCGACCCGACCGGGATGCTGGAGTACTGGGGCAACCCGGAGGCCACCGCCGCCAGGCTTCGCAAGGGCTGGATCATGACCGGCGACCAGGCGACCGTCAACGAGGCCGGCTACATCCGGTTCCTGGGCCGCGATGACGACATGATCTCCAGCGCCGGATACCGGATCGGACCGGCCGAGGTCGAGGAGGCGCTGGTAAGGCACCCGAAGGTGGCCGAAGTGGCCGTCATCCCGTCCCCGGACCCGATCCGCGGGCAGGTGGTCAAGGCGCTGGTGGTGCTGGCCGACGGCGTCGCGGGAGGCGGAGAGCTCACTTCGGAGCTCCAGATGCAGGTCAAGACCCAGGTGGCGGCCTACAAGTACCCGCGCATCATCGAGTACGTGGACAACCTGCCCAAGACCACCACCGGCAAGCTCAACCGGAAGCTGCTGGCGGCCCGAGAATCGGGAGCCGCCGGCAGCCGGTAGCCGCTCCCGCCCACGTATTATCCATAGAGTGCCGATTCCCGGGAGCGACCGCGTGCCGGCCATCCCGTCTGGGACCGCCGGATGATCCCCCGGTCTGCTCGCCTCGGCGTCCTGGCAGATCCCGGCTTCCGGTCCGACCTGGCCCAGATCGCCAAGGAGACCGGCCGCACCGACCGGGAGGCCATGAGGGCCGCCCAGAGGTACTTGCGCGAGATGCACACCATCCCCTCGCCCCTCGTAGCGCGGTTCGGCGGATGGGCGGGCGGCTTGCTGTGGCGCCGGAACTACCGCAACGTCCGTTACGACCCGCAGGACCTGGAGCGTCTGGCAGCGTTGGGAACCGGCCGTCCGTTGGTCTTCCTGCCATCCCACAAGTCCCAGCTCGACCATGCCGTGCTCCACCACGTGCTGTGGAGGAGCGGGCGCCCGCCCAACTACACGGCCTCCGGCATCAACATGAACTTCTTCCTGCTCGGACCGATACTGCGCCGCTCGGGCTCCTTCTTCATCCGCCGCCGGTTCGGTGACCGCCCTGTCTACAAGCGGGTCCTGCGGGCCTACCTCGCCCACATCCTGGAAGAGGGCAACCCGGTGGAGTGGTACATCGAGGGGACCCGGAGCCGGACCGGCAAGGTGCTGCCCCCCACCTACGGCTTGCTCACCTACGCCGCCGAGGCCCTGTGGAGCGGCCGGTGCGACGACATCTACGCCATACCGGTCTCCATCAGCTACGACCATGTGGAGGAGATCGAGCCCTACGTCGCGGAACAGCGCGGTGCGTCCAAGCGGCGGGAGACCTTCATCTGGATGATCAAGAGCATCCTGAGGATGGGCAGGGACTACGGCGACATCCATGTCCGCCTGGGCGAGCCTCTGTCCGTGGCCGAACTGTTCGCCGGCCACCCGGAAGCCGACCGCCGCGGGATGATCGGGGCACTGGGGACCGAGATCTGCTCGAGGATCAACCGGGCCACGCCTGTGACCGCCACGTCGCTGGTGGTGTCGGCCATCCTGGGAGACCCCGGACCGCACGGGCTGTCCATGGCCCGGCTCGGGGAGGTGGTCGGCGAGCTGGTCCGGGATGCGGACGCCCGGCGGCTGCCCGCCGTCGACGGCCTGGCGGAGGTCGACCGGGCCGGAATCGAGAGGATCGTGCGTACGCTCGCTCGCCGGGGGATCGTGACCGTCGAGGGGGACTCTTCCAGGCCGGACGGGGCGTCACCTACCTACCGGATCGAACCCGACCAGCGTCTCGCCGCCTCCTACTATCGCAACACCGTCGCACATCACTACGTGGCGCCGGCGGCGGCGGAGGTTGCTATCGCCGCGGCCGGCCGGGCGACCGGGGAGGCCCTGCTCGAAGGCTTCCACGACCGGCTGGGGGCGCTGCATGGCCTGCTCGAGAGCGATTTCTTCCTCCCCGGCCGGGCGACCTTCTCCGGCCAGGTCTTCGGCGAACTCGCCCGACGGGTCCCGGCCTGGGAGTCCCGGCTCCTCGACGAGGGGTCGGCGCGGGTGCTGGACAGGCTCCGCCCCCACCGGGCGCCCTGGGCACTGCGTCACTTCCTCGAGGCATACCGGGTCGTGGCCGGACTGCTGGCGGAGGAGCCGGCCGGTCGGCCATCCGACCGCAAGGCCTTCCTGCGATCAGCGCTCGAGCGCAGCCTCTCACACGCCCGCCAGGGTCGGATACCGGCCGAGGCCGCCTCGCTCCCGCTGCTATCGGCCGGGCTCAGGATGGCGACCCGGCATGACCCGGCGGCGGCGGACGATCCGGACCTCCGGCCACAACGCGAGGCGCTGGCCGCCGAAGTAGGCCGGTTCCTGGAGGCCATCAAGACCTTGGGAGGATGCTGAGGACCTCGGATTGCCCGGCGGTCGGCAACCATCCCGCCCGGTGGCAGAGGTCCATCGTCGATAGAAATGGTGGCGGTGTCCAGTACTTGCAGTTCCGCAGGATTCGGGCCCGGGAACTCTTCGGAGCGCTGCGATCTAATCGAGCACCGCGATCAGAACGCCGAGCATGGCGCCAACGGCTGCCACACCGCCCAGGATCATCCCAACCGCCCAATGCGTGCGACGCTGCGCGCTTTCCTGAATGGTGAGCAAGGCTCGGGCGATAGCAGTGTCCGTCTCGGCCTTGGCCTGATCAATGCGGGCGTCGATGAGCGACTCGGTGCTCACCATGAGGCTGTTCCTTCCGGTAGGGCCGGCACGGTAACTATACCCACGACTATTGGGTGCCGACAACAGAACGGGCCGATTAACTAACGCTGGTAAGGATGCTGCTGTCACCAGTACAATCCGGGTGTCCAAGCCCGAAGCGTACGTACTGCGCAGACCAGAGGGGCAGGGTGGACGCCCTCGAACACGTCAGGGCTACGGCCGATGCCCTGGCCGAGCATCCGACGATGGAACCGCCAGGGAAGGACAGCTAGACGGCTGTTACAGCCGATCCGTCCGTCCCCTCTACCCGGGGGTGAGCCCTATCCGCGCACCCTCTAGGAGCGTGCTGAAAAGTGTCCAGTTGGCCCGATACCGACAACGGAGCACCCGTCATTGCGTGACGGGCCTACCATCCCCGTCGTTTCCAGCATGCTCCTAATATCGAATCCGTGACTCGCCTGCCTGACGATCTCAGCATCGACCTGCATTACTGGATGCGGCTCACCCGGACGATGGATGACCAGCTCGTGACGCTCTGGAAGCAGGGCCGGGGTGTGGGCACCACCTTCAACCAGCGAGGCCACGAGGCGATCAGCGTGGCCGCCGGGATGGCCCTCGCGCCGGACGACGTGGTCGCTCCGATGCACCGCGACCTGGGCTGCTACCTGGTGAGAGGCATGACCCCCCGACGGCTCATGGCCAACCAGCTGGGCCGGGCCACCGGCGTCACAAGGGGCCGGGACGGCAACCTCCACGGATGCGGAGACCTGTCCCTCAACCTCATCGGCTTCATCAGCCACCTCCCCCAGACCATGCCGGTGGCGCTCGGGGCGGCCATGTCCTTCTCCTACCGTTCCGAGCCCCGCGTGGCCCTGACGTTCGTCGGCGACGGCTCATCCTGCGCCGGCGTGTTCCACGAGTCGCTCAACCTGGCGGCCGTGCAGCGAGCCCCGTTCGTGGTGGTCATCGAGAACAACCAGTACGCCTACTCGACACCGCTGCACCAGCAGATGGCCATCGACGACCTGGCCGTCCGGGCCAGCGGGCACGGGGTGGAGTCACGGACCGTGGACGGCAACGACGTGGAGGAGGTCTACGGGACCGTCGAGGCGGCGGTGGCCAAGGCTCGGGAGGGTGGCGGGCCCACCCTCATCGAGGCCCGGACCATGCGGATGCTGGGGCACGCCATCCACGACGGCGCCGAGTACGTCCCGCAGGCGCTCCTGGACGAATGGGAGGCCCGCGATCCTCTCCTCCTCCACGAGGAGAAGCTGACCTCGCGCGGCCTGGTCGACCGCGAGTACCTTGCCCGGGTCGCCGAGAAGTGCCGCGAGATCGTGGCCGATGCCGTGGAGTTCGCCGAGTCGAGCGAATGGCCGGACCCCGGCACCGTCACCGACGGCGTGTACGCCGCCTGAGGACCCCGTCATGGACAGCACCCGCACCATGACCTATATCGAGGCCATCCGGGACGGACTACGGACCGAGATGCGGCGTGATCCCGACGTCCTGGTCATGGGCGAGGACATCGGGGGCGAGTTCGGGGGTGCTTTCAAGGCCACCAAGGGCTTGGAGGCCGAGTTCGGCCCCCGGAGGGTGATGAACACACCGATGACCGAGCTGGCCTTCATCGGAGCCGCCACCGGCATGGGTCTGATGGGGCTCCGCCCCGTGATCGAGGTTCAGTTCGCCGACTTCATCTCCACGGGCTTCGACTCCATCGTCCAGTACGCCGCCACCACCCATTACCGGTGGCAGGCGGCCGTCCCATGGGTGATCCGGGCCCCGGCGGACGGGGGGATCCGCTCAGGCCCCTTCCACAGCCAGAACCCGGAGGCGTGGTTCGTGCACACCCCCGGCCTGAAGGTGGTGGCCCCGGCCACGCCGGCCGACGCCAAGGGGCTCCTGCTGGCGGCGATCCGGGACAACAACCCGGTCATCTACTTCGAGTCGAAGCCCCTCTACCGGAGCCTTCGGGGCGAGGTCCCGGCGGGCGACCGGGCCACCCCCATCGGTCGGGCGCGGATCGCCAGGGAGGGCCAACACGTCACCGTCATCACCTACGGCGAGATGGTGCGTCAGGCCGTGCTGGCGGCCGACGGCCTGGCGCCCGAGGTCGGGGTGGAGGTCATCGATCTCCGCAGCCTCAAGCCGCTCGACCGAGACACGATCATGGCGTCGGCACGCAAGACGGGCCGGGTTGTGGTGGCGCACGCCGCCAACCGCCTCGCCGGGGTGGGCGCGGAGATCGCGGCGGATGTCGGCCAGACCGCCTTCGAGTACCTGGATGCGCCCATCTGCCGGGTGGGTGGTCTCGACGTGCCGGTGCCGTTCAGTCCTCCGCTGGAGGACGCCTACCGTCCCGGCGCCGACGACATCACGGCGGCCATCCGGGAGACCGTCGCCTACTGATCCGCATGCTCCCCGGCCGGGTACCCTGGCCGGATGGAGCGCTTCACGATCGACCTGCACGGCCCCCTGCACTGCATGGAGTACGGCGGGGAGGGCCCGCTCGTGCTGCTGGTCCACGGTCTGAGCGGATCGGCGGTCAACTGGATGGAGACAGCCCTCCCGTTGACCGCCTACGGCCGGGTGGTGGCACCCGAGCTACCCGGCTTCGGCCGCACCCCTCCGGCCGGGCGTAGCGCCTCCATGAAGGCTCAGGCGGCGCTCATGGCCGACTTCATCGAGTACCAGGGAGGCGGGCCGGCGCTGGTGATCGGGAACTCGATGGGCGCCATGATCAGCATGATCCTCGCCGGGCAACGCCCCGACCTGGTGGACCGCCTGGTACTGATCGACACGCCGGGATCGACCGCCGACCTGGAGGGTCTCCCTCCGGCCTGGATCACCTCCATGCTCATGTATCTGGTACCGGGCGCCAACCTCATGTACGTGAACTGGCTCCGGCGCCAAGGGACTCCCGAGCAGACCACCGACACCGCCCTCGACCTGCTGGCCGGCGCGCAGGGGAGGATGTCGGCGAGGGTCAGGCGGCTCCATGCCCAGGTCGCCGCCGAGCGGAACGCCATGCCCTGGCCGCCGCACGCCTACCTGGAGGCCTTTCGGTCAATCATGGCAAACCTCGTGCCCTTCTCGCGCTGGCGCCGGACGGCGCTGCTGGTCAGCGCCCCGACCCTCCTCATCCATGGCACGCACGACCAGGTGGTGCCGATCAGCGCCGCGGAACGTTTGGCCGCCCTCCGCCCGGACTGGTCCTACCGGCCGCTGGTCGGGGTCGGCCACATAGCCATGCTGGAAGCCCCGGATCTGTTGCTGGAAGTGGTGGCGGAGTTCATGGACCCGGCGTCCGCCCCGACGAACGGCCTAGCGGCCGTGCCGTCGGGCCCGGGCCCAGGCGACGAAGCGGTCCACCGGCCAACTGTTGGCGATCATGTCGCGGTTCACCCGGCCTCGTCGGGCCTGGAGGACACCCCAAGCCGTCTGATCCAGTTCCCCCGTGTCGTGGGCGTCCGAGGAGATGATGAACCGCACGTCCCTCCCCCGGGCCTGGAGTAACACCTCTACGGTCGCGTCGAGCCGGTCGAGGTGGGAGTTGATCTCGATGGCCGTGCCGGTCAGCTCGGCCGCTTCCAGCACCGCTCCCACCTCGAGGTCGATGGGCGGGCGGCGACCGATCCTCCGTCCTTGAAGGTGACCGATCACATCGACCGCCGGGTGGGCCATTGCGGAGATGACCCGCACGGTCTGCTGCTCGTGCGGGAGGTCGAAATGGCTGTGGACCGAGGCGACACACCAGTCGTAGTCCATGAGGAAGTCATGGTCGTAATCCAGCGAGCCGTCGCGCCCGATGTTCAGCTCCACCCCGTGGAGGATTCTTAGCCCCGGGTAACGGTCTCGAAGGCGGGCGATGTGCCGGCGTTGGGCCAGCATCTCGTCCCGTCCGACCCCGTTTATGGCCAGGTTCTCGGCGTGGTCCGTGATGGCGATGTACTCCAGCCCCTTGGCCACCGCCTTGTCCAGCATCGCCTCGAGGGAGTCCTGCCCGTCCCCCGACATGTCGGAGTGAACGTGGAGGTCGCCGCGGAGGTCGCTTTCTTCTATCAGGTCGGGCAGCCGACCGGTCAGGGCCTCCTCTATCTCCCCCTGGTCCTCCCGGATCGGCGGCGGCACCCACTCCATCCCCAGCGCCCGGTAGATGTCCTCTTCCGTCTGCTGCGCCACCACGGCTTCCGTTTCCGACTCGTACAGGGCGTACTCGCTCAGCACCCAGCCCCGCTCGATGGCCAGCCTTCGTAGCCGGATGTTGTGCTCCTTGGAACCGGTGAAGTAGAGGAGGGCCGCTCCCCACTGATGCTCGGGCACCATGCGGACATCCACCTGGAGGCCCGCGTGGGTCAGCACCGAGGTCTTGGTCTCGCCCGAGCCGATGACCTCGCTGACCCATGACCGGCCTGCCAGGCGCCGGGCCACCGGGGCGGGATCGGAGGTGGACACCAGGAGGTCGAGGTCGGCCACCGTGTCGCGGAACCTCCGCAGGCTCCCGCAGTAGGCGGCCCGGTCCACGCCGGGCAGCCGGCCCAGGTCCGCGACCAGGCGCTCGGCCTCGCGCATGGCCACGAGTATCGGGGTCCGCCGCTCCTTGCCTGTCCAACCCAGCCGGTCGATGGCCCGCCGCAGGTTCTCCTCCGTCTTCCGGCCGAAGCCCGGCAGCTCCCGCACCACCCGCGCGTCGAGCGCGACCACAAGAGCCTCCACCGAGTCCACGCCCAGGGCCGCTCGCAATGTGACCGCCCGCTTGGGACCGAGGCCCGGGATGCGCACCAGCTCCTGGAAGGCCGGGGGGTACTCCTTGCGAAGGGTGTCGAGCCGGCCGAGCCGGCCGTTCTCGACATACTCGCGGATCATGGACGCCGTGGACTTGCCGATCCCGGGAACCCGCATCAGGTCCGCCGCGGACAGTTCGGCGGCGGGTTGGGGCAGCCCCCTGATCGTCTTCGTGGCCGACTCGTAGGCCCTGGCCCGGAACGACTGGGCAGACCCGTCAGCGATCCGCGTGAGCGCGGCCAACTCGTCGAAGATGGCGGCTATATCGGCATTGGTCGCCGGAGGGCCCTCCTCACCAACCGACACCCCGATCCGGGAGCCTCTACGGTCGATCGTATCGGACGGGCTACTTCGACCGGAGCCTGCCGGAAGGCGGCGCGGACGGCGGGAGTAACCTTGCTGCTCCCGAACCCGTCAGAAACGCACGGGCCGGGCGCCCGGGACAACCTGAGGAACACTATGACACTGGCTAGCGCGGGGTATTCGGTAACCCTCCGATTGTACGCCCCGGCCGATGATCAGCACGCCATCGGCCGCATCACCACCGCCATCGGGAGCTCCGGCGGGGTGGTGACCGCGCTCGACTTCGTCGAATCGGAGGCCACCCGGCTGGTGCTGGACGTGACCGCCAACACCCGCGATGACGACCATGCTGACGAGATCGCCGATGCGGTGGCCGCGGTCGAGGGGATATCGGTCCACAAGGTCTCGGACCGCACCTTCCTCTTCCATCTGGGTGGGAAGCTCGAGGTCCAGACCCGGATCCGGCTCCGCAACCGCGACCAACTGTCGATGGCCTACACCCCGGGTGTGGCCCGGGTAAGCCGGGCGCTCGCCAAGCGGCCCGAGGATGCCCGCAACCTCACCGTCAAGGGGAACTCGGTGGCCATCGTCACGGACGGGAGCGCCGTGCTCGGACTCGGCAACATCGGGCCGGTGGCCGCCCTACCGGTCATGGAGGGAAAGGCCGCCCTGTTCAAGCGCTTCGCCAACGTCAACGCCTGGCCGATCTGCCTCGACTCCCAGGACACCGACGAGATCGTGCGGGCGGTCGAGATGCTGGCGCCGGTCTTCGGGGGCATCAACCTCGAGGACATCGCCGCGCCGCGCTGCTTCGAGATCGAGGACCGGCTCCGCAAGTCGCTCGACATCCCGGTCTTCCACGACGACCAGCACGGTACGGCCATCGTGGTCCTGGCCGCCCTGACCAACGCCCTACGGGTGGTGAACAAGGAGATGGGCGATGTCAAGGTGGCCATGAGCGGCGCCGGCGCGGCCGGCGTGGCGGTCGCCAAGCTCCTCGAGGCGGCCGGCATCGCGGACATCGTGGCCCTAGACCGGGGCGGCATCATCAGCGCGGAGCGGACGTTCAGGGACGCCTCGAAGATCTGGCTGAGGGAGAACACCAACCACGAGGGACGTACGGGCGGCATCCTCGAGGCGTTGGAAGGCATGGATGTGTTCGTTGGCGTGAGCGGCCCCGACCTGTTCGACGCCAGGGAGATCAAACGCATGGCGCCCGATCCCATCGTCTTCGGGCTGGCGAATCCCGACCCCGAGTTCGATCCCCAGGTAGCGCGCGACTACGCGCCGGTGGTGGCCACCGGCCGCTCCGACTACCCCAACCAGATCAACAACGTGCTGGCCTTCCCCGGGGTCTTCCGGGGAACGCTGGACGCCCGCGCCACGAAGATCACCGAGGCCATGAAGGTCGCCGCCGCCCGCGCCATCGCCTCGGTGGTACGACCCGAACAGATCAACGCCAGCTACATCATCCCGTCGGTGTTCAACCCCGGCGTGGTGAAACGGGTGGCGGAAGCGGTGGAGTCCGCCGCGAACACCTGAGCCTGCCCCTGACCCGTCCCCAAGAGCGCGCAAAGTCGGCGACACCGCACCGGGCGACCACCCCCGCCCACGAACCTAAGGCACAGAACGCGCCACACCCCACCACCAACCTGAGGTTCAGGGCGTCATGGGTGGCGCGGTGTTCCTGAGGTTCGGGGGCCATGTCGTTCTTGAGGCGTAGGGCGTCATGGGCGGTGCGGTCTTCCTCAGGTTCAGGGCGTCAT
>JAPPGU010000045.1 GCA_028821265.1 bacterium
AGCCGTCCTTGGTGAAGACCTTCGACGCTGCGTCGAGGATCCCCTGTCGCGTCCGGTGGCCTTTAGGGGTGGTCGGCTCGGTGGCCATGGGCGCTCCCATCATTCGAGGGCGTCTGTAGGTCGTGAGGCACGTGACCGGGCCCCGTGTTGCTGGTCCCTGTGCGGGTCGTCTCGAGTCTGTGGGCCCGCGGCGAAGGATGTTACCTTTCGTCCCTCCACCCAACAAAGAAAGCGACATCGGTTTCTTACCATGGGTGATCCTGCGATACTGCGGCAAGGCACCCCGGCCGGGCTTGGAGGAGTGCAGTGATCGATGACCTCGCAGAACGCTACCGGCTCGCGGGATGGTGGACAGGCCGCCCGCTGGTCGACCGCTTCGAGGCGCACGTCAACGAGGCGCCCCGCGAGCCTGCCGTGGTGAGCGGCGGCGACACGCTGTCGCGGTCCGAGCTCTGGGATGCGTCTGGCGAGGCCGCGGAGGAGATCCGCCGGGTCGCCGGTGGGGGCAGACGGGTGGTAGTCGTCTCTCTGCCCAACTGTATGGAGTGGGTCGTCATGTTCCTGGCCGTGTTGAGAGCCGGCCACGTTCCGGCCACGCTTCCGGTCACCACGCCCGAGACGCATTTGCGCCACATCTTCGATCTGGTCCAGCCGGTCCTGGTCGTCTGCGCCGGCTCGAGCCGTCGAGAGTCGCCCGCTGACGCGGTCCGGCGAGCCGCCGCCGAAGCTTCCGCCGAGATCGCTGTCGCAGAGGTGGATGGAGCCCGCCTCGCGATGCATGGCCCGGTGGTCCCCCCGGCGCGGGCCGTTGATGTGCCCGAATCCACCGCGCACGTGATGTTCACGTCGAGCACGACCGGGCCCCCGAAGGCCGTCAGCCATAGCGAGGACACGTTGGCCTCGCTGAACGGGCATTTCGCCGATCGGTTCGGGCTCGACCATGGCACGCCCGTTTTCATGCCCTCCCCGCTTGGCCACAGCGTCGGCGCTATCCATGGTGCCCGCCTGTCGTTGTTCTTGGGCGCACTGCTCATCCTCCAGAGGGAGTGGGACCCGGTCGCCGCGCTGGAGCTGGTGGCTCGTCACCGCGCCGACTTCACTGCGGCTGCGACCCCGTTTCTGATGGATCTGGCTAATGCCTCGTGGCGCGGCCGCGAGCCGAAGCTGGCGTCGCTGCGGAGCTTCCTGTGCGGTGGAGCCCAGGTGCCTCCTGCCCTTGTCCGGCGCTGTCGAACCGAATTGCCGAACACTTTCGTCACGCCCTTGTGGGGCATGACCGAGGGCGGCCTCACCACCTGTGTACCCTCCTCGACCGACAGCCAGGTCGAGAACACCGTGGGGGTGGGACTCCCCGGGCTGGAACTGCGAACCCTCGACGCGGACATGCGGTTGCAAGCCACGGGGGCCGGTGAGCTTGTCATGCGAGGGCCCGGGGTGTTCAACGGCTACTACGGCCAACCCGAGTTGTACGCCGAGCACATCGTCGGCGACGGGTTCTTCCGCACCGGCGATCTCGCCCGCATCGATCCCGACGGATACGTGTCGATCACGGGACGGTCCAAGGACCTGATCATCCGTGGGGCGGTGAACATCTCCCCCGTCGAGACCGAGAACGCGATCGCCGGCCACCCCGACGTGGTCGGGGTGGCCGTTATCGGGTGGCCCGACGAGCGTCTCGGCGAGCGCATCTGCGCCGTCGTGCAGGCCGGTGCCCACCTCGACATCGATGATGTCATCGCGTCCTGCACCGAGCAGGGCTTGCCGCGGCGTTACTGGCCCGAACGGCTGATACAGGTCGATGGCTTCCCACGTACAGCCTCCGGCAAGATACGCAAGCAGCAGTTGCGCGATGAACTCGTAAACGCCTCCGCCTCGACTGCCGCAGCGGATCCCGACGGTCCGGATCGGAGCGCGGCCTGATGAGCACCGTCGAGTTGGGCGACATAGTGGTCAACTACCGGCGCAGAGGCTCTGGGCAGCCGGTCGTGCTGCTGCACGGGCTGGCCGAGGACCTCCGCTCCTGGGACGCCGTCGCCACCCACCTGGGCGGATTTGCTGTCCACACGCTGGATCTTCGTGGTCACGGCGGCACAACCTCGGGGAAGGCCGACGGCACCCTGTCGCAACTGAGCGATGACCTCTCCGCCTTCCTGCGCGTCGTGACGGGTCCTGCCGCTGTCATCGGCTACTCACTGGGCGGCACCATCGGGCTCAAGGCTGCGTCCACACCAAGAACCCTGATCGGCCACCTGATCGCGGTCGCCACGTCATCGGTGGTCGGTCCGGCAGCGGCCGAGTTCTTCGCTCGTCGCATCGCCCAGATCGAGACCCGAGACTGGGACGGCTTCGCCGCCGGACTCCGCGATGACACGGCCCACCAGGTTGTCACCGCAACAGACATCGACACACTCACCTCGAAGCGCCTGGACGCCGTCGGGGACGGCCGCGGCTACATCAACGCCGCCCGGGCGATGATAGGAATCCGCTCCGAGCCGTTGAACCCCCGGCTGAGGCAGATCAAGGTTCCCGTGGACGTCATCGGGGCGGCCGGCGATGTATTCTGCCCGCGCCAGGCCGCCGACATCATCGTCGACAATGTCGACGACTGCCGGTACCACGAGGTGGCCGGGGCCGGCCATCTGCTCTCCGTAGACCAGCCCGACGCCTACGGCAAGCTGCTCGCGGAGCTCTTGCGCGAAAGGTGTACTGCATGAAGAAGCGTTACGGCATTTCCTTGGGAGTCAGTCCCCGAGAGCCTCTGAGCCGGACGGCCGAATTGGCGCGACGAATCGACCTCAGGGGTTTCGAGGCACTGTGGTATATCGACTTCCAGCTCGGAATGAAAGACGTGTATGCCGCCATGAACCTGGCAGCGCTGTCGACCGAGAAAGTGCTCATCGGGGCCGGTGTCACCAATCTGGTGACGCGTCACCCGACGGTGACCGCAAATGCCACCGCTGCGCTGGACGAGCTGTCCAACGGCCGCGCCGTGCTCGGTCTCGGAGCGGGTTGGTCTGCCGTGCTCGGCGCAGGCGGCACACCGTCCAGGCTCGGAGAGCTGCGGTCCGGGATCGATGAGTTCCGCCAACTCTTCAGCGGCGAGCCGTGCGACCTCTATGGCAGCCAGGTTCGCCTGGCCGCCGCCAAGCGGCAGGTTCCCATATTTTTGGCGGTCTCGCAGCCTGCCATGTTGCGGCTCGCCGGAGAAACCTGCGACGGAGCCGTGCTCATGGGAGCCGCAGATCCCGAATTCTGCTCATGGCAACTCGACCACATACACCAGGGGTTGGAGGCAGCCGGGCGCGACCGCAGGCAGCTGACCGTCGACCTGTTCGTCACCATGTCGGTGGGCGACGATGTGGAGAGCGCCACCGACGACGTGAGAGCATGGGCCACCAGCCAGGCGGCCACCTTCCACCAATGGAAGCGGATGCCGCCTGCTTGGGAGAGGTTCCGTCCCGAGTTCGCTCGGGCCGCGGAGCAATACGGCCTCGTCGACCACCTCTCGCTGCAGGCTGAGCACAAGCACACCGTGTCCGACGACTTCGTGAGATCGGTGGCGCTGGTGGGCGACCTCGACATGTGCGTTGACCGGCTCCGTCAGCTCTGGCGGCTCGACATCGACCGGATCACCTTCGCGCTGCTGTCCGGAGGGCGCGAGCAACGACTGGCACAGCTGGCCGACACCGTGATCGGCGCGGTCGAGGCAGGAGGAGGAAGCTGATGGCAGGAAACCGGCGCGTGGCAATGGTGACCGCGGCAGCCGGCGCCGGCATCGGAGCGGCGGTAGCGAGACGGCTCGCCAGCGACGGACTTGATGTCGTCGTCACCGACGCCCACCAGCGACGGTGCCGCGAGTTTGCCGGTGCACTGGCCGACGAGGTAGGGCGTGAGGTGACCAGCTACCACCTCGACGTCACCGACCACGATCAGGTGCTCAGCGTGATCTCAGAAGTCGCGGCTGCAAAGAACGGGCTCGATGTGCTGGTCAACAATGCGGGCTGGTCGAGGATCGAGCCGGTGGCCGAGATGTCTCTGGAAACCTGGCAGCGGTGCCTCGACGTCGACTTGACCGGCCCATTCGTATGCATGCGCTACGCGCTCGAAGCAATGATCCCCCGTGCCGGCGGCTCGATCATCAACATCTCCTCGATAGCGGCCTGGGAGATGTCCGCCGAGCATGGCGCCGCCTACTCCGCGGCCAAGGCCGGTGTGCTCGCGCTGACCCGGGTGGCTGCAGCTGAGAACGGAGTCCACGGGGTGCGGGTCAACGCGGTGGCTCCGGGTCTGATCTACAACGACTTCTTGCGTAGGATCTACCCGCAGGAGTTCTTCGACAGCTACCTGTCCGACAAGGCGTTCCTGGGCCGTATAGGGCAGCCTGAGGATGTCGCGAGCATGGTGTCGTTCCTGGCGTCGGATGAGGCGGGCTACGTAACCGGTGAGGTGTTCACCGTCTCAGGAGGCGTGTCTGCTCGTGGATGAGGGACCACTGTGGTGGCCGGTGCAGCGGCTTGTCGAGGCCTACAGCGGCGGCTCGCTGTCGCCGGTCGAGGTCTCCGAGTTGGCGCAGGCCCGCCTGGCCCAGGTCAACCCGACCCTGCACGCCTTCGTTCTCGCCACCCCCGAGCTGGCCCACCGCCAGGCCGTTGCGGCCGAAGCGGCTTACCGGAACGGCAGCGCCGGTCCTCTCGCCGGCGTGCCTGTCTCGATCAAGGACGTCTTCCACATCAAGGGACACGTCACCACGCTGGGCTCCTTGGCCCACGCCAACGACGTGGCCCGACACGACTCCGGCGCGGTGCGCCGCATGCTCCGCGCGGGAGCGGTCGTGGTCGGCAAGACCAACGTGTCGGAATTCTGCCAGTCGGCGACTACGGATAACTTGCTGGGCCCCGACACCTCGAACCCCTATGACCCTTCTCGCACCGCCGGCGGGTCCAGCGGCGGCGCGGCGGCCGCTGTGGCTTCTGGTACCTGCACCCTGGGCCTCGGGTCCGACGGCGGAGGCTCGATCCGGATCCCGGCCTCGTTCTGCGGACTCGTGGGCTTCAAGCCCACCTACGGGACCATCGCCGACCACGGGGGATTCCGAGCGTTCAGCCCGTTCAGCTCCGTGGGGCCCCTGGCGCGCACCGCCGCCGACTCCCGCCGCTTGCACTCGGTGCTGTCCGCCAACGGCGCCGGCGCCCGAGACACTCCGGACGACCTGAGCCCGCGCCGCGTCGCTTGGTGCCCCAAGCCCGAAGGCCGCCCGATCGACGCCGACGTCGGCAATGTGTTGGCTGCCGCGGTTAGGCGACTGGCAGCCTGCGGCCACGAGGTGAGTTCCGTAGACCTGGACTTCGGCGGCTGGGAGGAGATATTCGGCCCACTCGTGCTGGCCGAGGAGGGCGAACGCCGCGGTCACTTGCTTCGTGGTCCGCACGAGTTGACGTGGTACCAAAAGCGGTCTCTGATGGCGGCCGAGCAACTCGATCCAGGTGTTCTGGCAGCAGCACGCTTCGCCCTGGCCCAGTACCGGAAGCGGGTGGACCGCTACTTCTGCTCCTACGACGTGATCGCCACTCCCGCCACGGCCACCACCGCCTTCGAGTTGGGCTCCCGGCCCAGGACCATCGCTGGTGAGCCTGTGGGCCGGTTGTGGGGGGCCTTTCCGTTCGCGGCGCCCTTCAACGTCTCCGGACATCCAGCGGTGGTTCTGCCTGCCGGATTTGCCAACGGCCTCCCGGTTGCGATCCAGTTAGTGGGACGGTACGGGGGCGATACCGAGTTGCTGTCGCTCGTCGAGCAACTCGAGACCGAACTGGACCTGCGTCCCTTCGCCCGACTATCGCCCCGCTTGTGAATCCCGTGAGCGATGTCGTCAGCAGTGTCGATGGCTCAATCTGGCAGATCGAGGTCAACCGGCCGCAGCGTGCCAACGCCCTCCGGCGCCGGACGATTCGCCAAATCGAAGCGGTCTTGGACGCGGCTGAGACTCAGGGATCCGAGGCAACCCGAGCAACAGGAGTGGTGCTGACCGGTGGCCCCGAACGGTTTAGCGCGGGAGCGGATCTGTTCGAGTTGGCCGGCACGATTGACGATCTTGGATTCGACGACGAACTCGAAAGGCTCTGCCGGCGTCTTACCCGGAGCCCGCTGCCGATAGTTGCGGCCGTCGAGGGTGCCTGTTATGGCGGCGCCGTCGACCTGGCGTGGTCCTGCGATGCCGTGGTGGTCTCGGACGAGGCGCGTCTCGCCGTGCCATCGGCCGGCCTGGGGATCCTCTACAACCCGGCATCGTTGGCTCGCCTGCACGCCCGCCTCGGCTCGCAAACCGTCCGTCGCCTTGTCGTGCTGCAGCAAGAACTGTCGGGTCGGCAGCTTCCGCCCGGCACAGCAATGATCGTGCGCGCCGGGACCACCGTTGAGACGGCAAAGGGCCTGCTCGCGGGCCGCCATCTGGACTCTGCCGCCACAACAGCTACCAAGGCATTGCTGGCGTCGCTCGACAGCGCTGAAGGGTTCGATGCTGCCGACTGGCAGTCCGAACGCGAGGCCCTCCTGGCATCACCGGCACGTCGGGCAGAGCTGGAGGCCCGGCGAGCCGGGATCGGCAAGGATCGGACGAATGCACCTCAGTGAACTGACAGGCTTCGACCTCGGCACGAGCCGCGTTGACTTCTCGGCCGACGACGCCATCCTGTACGCGCTGGCCGTAGGTGCCCCTCCTTCGCACCTGGACCTGGTCTACGAGCAGGATCTACGGGTCCTACCTGCATACGGTTGCGCTCTGGGTCTGTGGGCGGTCCAGGCAGCCGGCGAACTCGGTGCCTATGATCGCACCCGATCCCTCCATGTCGGCCAGAGCCTGACGGTGTACCGGCCACTCAGGCCCGGACCGATCCGCACCCACGGTTGCGTCCGGTCCGCTTTCGACAAGGGAAGGATCACGATCATCGAGATAGAGGTGTTGAGCCCCAGCTTCCGGGCTGTCTACACCATCCTGCTGCCCGGCATAGGAGGCTGGGGCGGAGATCCACCAGCACGGTCCGAGCGGCCCGCGCCCCTCGTCCCGGACTGGACCGGCACGGTGGACGTCCGACCTGACGCCGCGATGCTCTACCGGCTAACCGGAGACAAGCATCCCGTCCACATCGACCCGGTCGTAGCGGCCGGCATGGGACTGGATAGGCCCATCCTTCACGGCCTGGCCACATTGGGTATGACCGCCCGTGCCGCCGCAGCCGCCGTGGGCGCCCATCCGGCTAGCCTGTCGGCCGCTCAGGTGCGCTTCTCCAATCCCGTCTACCCAGGCTGCGAGATGCACATTGCAGCCGAGACCGATCGAAACGTGGCGCGGGTCGAGGCGTCTGTCGATGCGACAACCGTGATGTCAGGAACGTTCACTTTCTGATCATCCCTCGGAACGATCCCCACTGATCCCGTGCCGGCTCTTCCTATGTGGGGGCAACATGTACGCAGTGTCGGCGAGAGCCTCGAATTCGGACAGGTCACCGTGGAAGCCGAACGAACCAGCAACCATTGTCCGCGACCAGATGGCCTCTTTCCTAGTCCGGGCCCTCAGACCACAAGACAAAGGATCCTGAGCATCCGAAGCGGTGGCGAAGGTCCGCTGCCGGTCGTTCACGCCAACCACACAATGTTGTGCAGTCGACTTCATATAGTCGACCCTACTGATGACTTGCGCGAGTGTGGGGGAGAACTATGCTGGACCTAGTGGTGAGAGCGTGAGGTGATCTGGGGCATCCGTACGTTTCGGCACGGGAACCCACCCACCGACAACGGCAATCAATGCAATAAAGGGGCAAAGGTGACACAGGTGAGACTAGGCAGGATCGCAGGATGGCTATTGATTGTAGGCCCTGTGGTCGATGTGATAGTTAGCAGCATTAGGCCAGGAAGTTTTCCTGAGGGAAATTCTGCGGGGGTTCAAGCTGCTATGCAGGCTGCTATTCAAGGTATGGTGCCGGATAGTACTCTGGTGAGTCTCTTGACTTACATCGGATTCGTTGCCGCCTTCGGGATGCTGCTGGGTTTATGGGGTGTCCAGGAAGTGATAAGTGATACGGGCACGGAGGGATACCTGAGGAAGGCCGGGCTCTTGTTGCTCACGATCGCGCTGGCAGTGCGTACCGTGTCCCTTGCGATGAGCTTCTTGACATCTGTGACGCTCAGCTATTCACCGGCTGAAGGCATAGCATCAGGAGAATCTATCGCTACGGCCATCACGTTCACGGTGATAGGAGGGGCGGTCGGGCTCTTCGCGACGGTTCTTGCCCTGGTCGGTGTGGCCTTGTTTGCTATATCCATGATGAATGCAGACCTGATCGGTGCGGACAAACCCCTCGCGATCTGGCTGGGTGTGGCCCCGGCGATTGTCGGGTCTTTCCTGCTGTTCATAGCGACCTTTATAGAAGGCAGCATCTTTACCCTCTACCTCCTGGGTAATCTCACTGTGTTCGTTCAAGTGGCCTGGGTCGTCCTGCTAGGAGTGGCTTTCATCAGGAAGAGCGATTCGTTGGCTGCCGCCAGCGCCTGATCAGCGTAGGGACGGGCGGGCCTGGTTGCATCCGGGTGGCGCTCGTCGTGGTGGGCCGACCAGCGTCACCTAGTCTGGTAGTAGTTCGTCCCCTCAGGCGCGATAGGTGTGATGCTGGTCGTTGACCAACTGAACTGCCCCGGCTACGAACAAGTCACCGTGTTCACCGAGGCGGAAGCGGGCCTCGAGGCCATCGTGGCGATCCATGACACCACGCTGGGGCCGGCAACCGGCGGGACGCGCATCTGGCCCTACGCCGGCGAGGAGGACGCGCTCGGGGACGTCCTGCTCCTGGCTCGCGCCATGACCTACAAGGCGGCGGTGGCCGGCCTCGACATCGGTGGCGGCAAGGCGGTCATCATCGCGGACCCCCGCACCGGCTTGACCGAGGCGCTCCTCCGGGCCTTCGGGCGTTGCCTCAACACCTTGGACGGACGTTTCCTGACCACGGCGGACGTCGGAGGGACCGGCCGGGACATGGAGATCGTGAGCCGGGAATCGGATCACGTGGTGGGCTTGCCGGTGTCCCAAGGCGGCAGCGGGGACAGCTCCATCATGAGCGGCTTAGGTCTCTACGTCGGGATGAAGGCTTGCGCCAAGGCAGTCTGGGGGAGCGACAGCCTCCGAGGTCGGCGGGTGGCCATGCAGGGCTTCGGAAAGGTGGGCACCCGGGCCGCCGTCCACCTTCTGGCCGAAGGCGCCCACGTGGTGGCAACCGCCCTGCACGACAGCACCCTGCGGAGGGCCCGGAGCATGGGCGTCGAGGTGGTGGCGCCCGAAGAGATCTACGACGTGGACTGCGACATATTCTCCCCCTGCGCCCTGGGCGGCGTGATCAACCGCGACACCATTCCCCGCCTGACCTGCCGGATAGTGGCCGGCGCCGCCAACAACCAACTGGCCACTGCCGCCGACGGCGACGAGCTGCACCGGCTGGGCATCCTCTACGCCCCGGATTTCGTCATCAACGCCGGGGGCATCATCAACCTGTCCGTGGAGGTTGGCAGGCCCTACGACCCGGAGGTGGCCAGAAGGAAGACGGAGCAAATCTACGACGTGGTGGAGCGGGTCATCCAGGCATCGAGGAGCGAGGGCATGCCCACCACGTGGGCGGCCAACCGGCTAGCCGAGCAACGTCTGGCCGCGGCCCGCTCCGCACGGTCCTGACATCCTGGGCTATGAGCCGCTCAACCACGGGCGGGTCTAGTCCGAGCGGGCGGAGTGCTTGATGGTTCCTCGCTCCCACGCTTCGTGGAGATGACGGTACGGTCCGGGTTCGCCGACCAGCCTCCGGTGCGACCCGTCCTGGACGACCCTTCCCAGATCGAAGACCAGCACGCGGTCGGCGGTCTCGGCCGTAGAGAGCCGGTGGGCGATCGTGATCACAGTGCGGCCCTCCGTCAGGCTGCCGAGGGCTCTCGAAAGCCGGACCTCGGTAGCGGGATCGACGGCTGAAGTGGCCTCGTCCAGCACCAGCAGATCGGGGTCGGCGATAGCGGCCCGGACCAGGGTCACCAGTTGTCGCTCGCCCACCGATAGGGACGACCCTCGCTCGCCCACCTGGGTGTCGAGTCCCTGACCGAGCTCGGACAGCCAGCCGGTCAGGCCCAGGCTCACGAAAGCCCGCTCGACCTCGGCTCTCGCCGCGCCCGGCTTGCCCATCTGGACGTTCTCGAGGATGGTTCCGCGGAAGAGCATCCCGTCCTGGGGCACCATGACCACACGGTGGCGGAGCGAGGAGAACCGTACCCGGGCGACATCCACGCCACCCAGCAGCACCACTCCCTCGGAGGCGTCCATCAGCCGGGTGGCCAGCTTGGCGAAGGTGGTCTTGCCCGACCCGGTCTCGCCCACCACCGCCACGTGCGAGCGCGGGGCCAACTCCACCGACACACCCTCCAGAGCGGTGGTGCCGGTGGCATCGCGGGCGGCCTCGCCCGGTCTCGGGTAGCGGAAGGTAACCCCTACGAAGCGGATACCCAGCAAACTGGAGGGAATGTCGATGCCGTCAGAGCCCGGATCGGCCACGTCGGGGGGGATGTCGAGCACGTCCAGCACCCGCTTCCATCCGGCCGCCGCCCCTTGGGCCTCGTTGATGGCCTCGCCGAACAACTGGATGGGCACGATCATCAGCTGGACCAGGAACATGAAGGCCACCACCGTTCCGACCGAGGTGTCTCCCCCGACCGCCAGCACGGTGCCAACCACCAGCACGGCCGCAGTGACCGCCGAGGTGAGCAGTTCGCTCACGCCGGAGAAACCCGAGGTCATCCCACCGGCCCGGACCGCCGCCGCCCGGTGCTCCTCGATGACGTGGCCCAGGTCGGCGCGCACCCGATCCTCGATGCCGTAGGCGCGGATCACCGAGGCGCCGGCAACCGCCTCCGCCAGCGCGCCCAGCATCCGACCCACCTTCTCGCGCACCACCAGGTAGGCGGCCGCCAGCCGCTTCTGGAACCAGCGGATCGAGAAGAGGATCACCGGGAGCAGGGCCACCACGGTCAGGAAGAGCTGCCAGGAATAGATCGCCATCACCACCATGGCGAGGATCGCCTGGCCTCCGTTGACCAGGATCATCAGGCCGGCCCACTGCATGAACCGGCTTATCTGGTCGATGTCGGAGGTCACACGGGCCACCAGCACCCCCCGCTGCTCGGACGCCTGGTGGAGCATCGAGAGGTCGTGGATGTGCCGGAAGGCGCGGACGCGCAGGTTGGAGAGGGCCACCTCGGACGTGACCGCCAGCCGGAGATGCATCAGGCCGGTGGCGACCGCGGTGATCGCCACCGCCACGAGAGAGACGACCGCCATCCGGCCTACGAAGGCCATGTCCGCCCCGGCCTCGGACAGGCCGCTGTCGAGAATCTGCTGGATGCCCACCGGGATGATGATGCGGCCCGCCGTGGCGACGGCCGCCAGCGCTAACGTGAACAGCATCCCTCTGCGGATCTCCGGCGACAGGCTCAGGCCTCGCTTGACGGTGGTCCAGGCCTCGGCGCCTGCCCGCTCCCGCGCCTCCTTCCGCTCCGCGCCGATGATCATGCCGTCCCCGCGTCGTAGGCGTCGATGAGGGCCGCATAGCTCGCGATGCGGTCGTAGAGGTCTATGTGGGAACCCCGAGCCACGACCTGGCCCCCTTCGATGTAGATCACCTCGTCCGCCAGCAGGATCGAAGTGCGGCGGTAGGCGACGATCACGACCGTGGTGTCGATCCTCCAGAGGCCGGCGA
>JAPPGU010000067.1 GCA_028821265.1 bacterium
GCGGAAGCGACTCCAGCTCGTCGAGCACCAGGGCGCGGGTGAGGGGGAGGTGGTTGCCTTGCTCGGGGTTTCGATGGAGCTGGCGGCGGAGGGCCACCGTTCGGGGAAGGAGGGACCTGGCCTCCGGGAGTAGAGAACGCACCGACCCGAGGTTACACCCGGCTGGCGGCGACCCGATCCGCGTCGTAAGAGTTCCTGAAAGCCGCGGGGCTAGTGATCGGCTCGCGGCGGTCGAAGGGCGGTGAATCTGTCACACCCCCTCTATACGTTGCCGATTGCCAAGCACCTACACCGGCCGAAGCGTCTCACCGATCGGAACGGCCTGGCCCGCAGGGAACATACGAGGCTTCAAGGGAGCGAAGCGCCGATACCCGGCCAGCCTGGCTATGGCTGACCACGCTCGAAGCCAAGGACAGGTGGTGGTGGGGGAGGGCCCGGCGCGAAGCACCGGTTTCTCGGTGGGTGATTTTCGCGGCTTTCTGCTGAAGACGCCGGCTTGCCGCTATCCGCCGTACGAGTTGTGGTGGGTGATCTCCTCGAGCGGTTTGCGGCCTCCGGCCTTCGCCGGGCGGGAGGCCGGAGACGGATATCCCAGTGCGATGGCGTAGCGGCAGCGCCGGCCCTCCGGTATCGCGAGCACCTTGTGTGCCTTCTCGTTGTTGTGGAGGGTGATCGGGCAGGACACCATTCCTATGGCGGACGCCGCCAGCATGATGTTCTGGGCCATGCGTCCCATGTCGAATCCGTAGGTGCTGCCCTCCTGCACGAGGGCCAGCGCCACCGGCGCCTTCGACAGGGGACCGGCGAAACTGGCGCACCCCGCCAGGCGGTCCATCTGCCGGCGCTCGTCCACCAGGATGATGGACCAGTTCTGGCGGTTCTTGGCGCTCCCGGTCCAGCGGGCGGCTTCGAGAACCCGGCGGAGGTCCTCCGGCTCGACTGATCGATCGGCGTATTCACGGATCGCCCTGAGGCGCAGGATGGTGTCGTATGTGTTGCTCATGGGCGCCCACGATACCGCCGCTCCGCGGTAGCAGGGTTACGGGGCGCCGTGGCGGGTAGGCTGGCCGTCCATGAGCGATCCCACCCCGAGCCCTCCAGAAGTCGCTCGGAGCGGGAATGCTCCATCCTCCCAACGCCGCCTCCTTCTCTGGTCCGGGGCGGTACTGGCCGCACTCGTGGTGCTGGCCGCGGTCTTCTCGTTCGTGGGCGGCGCCGAGCTCGACCCGGACACGCCGGAGGGAGTAGTCCAGGACTACCTCCGGGCGGTGATCGCCGGCGACCGGCCGGCAGCCCGGTCCTATCTCGCCGAAGAACTTGACGGCTGCGGCACCCGATTCCCCCGGTACCTGGCCGACCAGGCCTTCCGGATCGAATGGCTCGACACCACCGTCGACACGGGCGAGGCCTGGGTAACCGTGTCGGTGACCGGATCCGACCCAGGGATCTTCGGCGGCGGTCGCGCCGAGACCTACGAGTACCGGTTGACCTCGGAAGCCGGCGGTTGGCGTATCACCCACCAGGAGTGGCCGTGGTACGAGTGCTCGGCGGACTCACCCAAACCCGGGCCGGAGGGTTGACCGTGGAAGTCGTCCTGGGCGTCCTGTTCCCGATCCTGGTGCTCGGCGGGGCCTTCTTCGGGCTGATCGTGATGCTGGCGCGCCGGTCAGGACGCGACATAGGGGCCACGCTCCGGCGCTTCTTCCAGCAGGGGATGCTGCTGGCCCTGGTGATCCTGGTGGCGACCGGCGTGACCGGGCTGCTGTCGGTGGCCGACCCGGACGTGGTGGCCGGTCCCGGCTACCTGGCCTTCATGCTCTCGTGCGTGATCGTGGGTGCTCCGGCCCTGCTCCTGGTGGCGCGCCGGGAACGCCGCCGGGCCGGCGGAGGGTCCGGGTTCTCGGGGGGCGGATACCTGGTCCTGGCCGAACTGATCAGCCTGGTAACCGCCGCCACCGGCCTGTCTCTGTGGGCCGGGAGCCTCCTGGAGGGCCGTTTCGACATCGCCCCGGCCTCAGTGATGCTGGTGTGGGGCGCGGTATGGGCTGCACACCACCGCATGGGTCAGGCGGACCGCCGCCAGCAGGGTGTCCTGGCCGGCTCGCTCATCGGGTTGGTCACCGTTTCGGTGTTCGGAGTCCTCGTCCTGGAGTGGGTCTTCGAGCGGGCGTACGACGTCGTGGCCGGCGCTGTGATGCTGGTACGTGACGCCGGAGGGTTCCAGCAACCCCTGGTCGAGTTGGTGGTCGGGACCGCCATTTGGCTGCGCTACTGGGCCATGCTGGGGCAGCACGGCGAACGCACCACCCTGTGGCGCGCCTACGTGCTGCTGGCCGGGGTGGTCGGCGGGCTCTTCACCGCCCTCGCCGGGGTGTGGAACCTCGCCTACCTGACCCTCGACTGGTGGTTCGGGAGCCCGATCGGACCGGCCGGACCTCACTTCCGCGAGCTACCGATGACGCTCGCGTTGATCATCGTGGGCGGGGTGGTGTGGAGGTATCACGACACTGTGATGCGTTCACATCGACCGGGGAAGCGCACCGAGGTGGACCGGGCACATGACTACACGGTGGCCGGGGTCGGTCTGGTAGCCACCGTGGGCGGGGCGGCGGCCGTGATCGCCGCCACTGTCCAGGTCCTGACGCCCGCCACGGTCCTGTATCCGTCCGATCGCTCGGAGTTCGTCGCCGCCGTCACCGTCCTTCTAGTGGGGGCGCCGCTCTGGTGGCGCCACTGGACCCGTATCCAGCGGATCCGCAGTGCTGACCCGTCCTCCGAGGTGGCCTCTCCCACCCGGAGGATCTACCTGATCGCGCTGTTCGGGTTGGGGGGAGTGGTGGCGCTGGTGAGCCTGCTGGTGCTCGTCTACCGCGCCCTTGAGCAGGTGCTGGGGCCCGGCGCCGGCGTCGGGACGGTACTTGCCATCCGGTGGCCGCTGGCGCTGGTCTGCACCGTGGGGCTTACCGCCGCATACCACCGCACGGTGCGCCGGACCGACCTGCTGGAGGCGCCCGATCCCGAGACCGGTCGCGAAGCGCCTCCCGCGGCGGTGAGATCGGTGACCCTCGTCGCCCGGGATAGCGGCCCGGTAGCCGAGGCACTAGCGGAGCAGGCCGCGGTGAGGGTGCGGTACCTGGAACGCACGGACAACCAAGGGCGCCCCCTGGCTTTGGAGGAGGTGATGGAGATGCTCGATGACCACCCGGAGTCCCACCTGCTGATCGTCTCCGGCCGGGACGGTGTCGGGATCATCCCCTACGAAGGGTGATCGAGCCTGGGGACGGGTACCCTGGCAGGCTGTGTGTCGTAGCATCAGAACCCTTCACAATTTCGATCCGCCCGCCACGGACGAGGAGGTAGGCGCCGCCGCCCTGCAGTACGTGCGCAAGGTTTCGGGCTCGGCCCGACCGTCCCGCGCCAACCAGGAGGCGTTCGACCGGGCCGTGGAGGCCATCGCCCAGGAGACCAGGAGCCTGGTCGACTCGCTGGTTACCAGGGCCCCGCCGAAGAACCGGGAGGTGGAGGCTGCAAAGGCCAGAGCCAGGGCGGCCGCCCGGCGGCGCTAGCTGTTCTGTCCCGGCCTTCAGTTCGCCGCGTTCTGTGACCCGTCGTGGACCGCGCGGATCCGGCGTCCGGACAAGGGGGTTGAACGTGTCACATACCCGTCGCATACTGTCCGGCAGTCACAAGCACCACCGGTTTCTTGCTAATCGACGTCGAGGGAGCCGGACCAGGGATCAATTCGGGAGCGGACCCGTCGGGGATAGCGGAACGCGTCCGGACCGAAGGAGGTGGTGGCTGGGGGATGGGCCCGCCGGGTTGGGGCGTGGTCGGGCGTTTTTCGCGTTCTCGTCCTGTGGGGTACGGGTTGGCGAGTTACGGGATCAGGACACTGGCTCCGATCTCGTTTCCCTTGGATCGGAGGGCTAGCGGCGTCTCCTCCGGAAGGCCATCTGCATGGCGTTTTGGTCGAAGTATCCGGAGGGGACGCTTCCCGCCACAGCGAAGTGGTAGAGGGCGGTCTGGTAGATGGCGCTCAAGGCTGCCACCGATGCGGCGGCGACGATTATCCAGATGACGCCGATCAGCAGGGCCACCGCCGCGATCGTGCCTCCCGCCGAGATACCCAGGACGATCACCGCCACGCCCGGCAGGATCAGGAGGAACCCCACCAGGCCCATACCGACCTGCGCGGCCAGGTTCTCGCCCCAGGTGCTGCGGAGCAGCGACCCGGACTTCTTGAAGGCGGCGCCGGCGCCGGATCCCTCGATGACGATGATCGGCAGGACCAGGAACGTGAGCACCGACCAGGCCAGGCCGAGGGCGCCGACGATGAGCTGGCCGATCAGCCCGACCCGCTCCTCGATGGCCCGCAGGATGACCGACACTGTGGCCGACAGCAGCGCCCAGGGAACGATCTTGCCGGCCCGGCGTGCGGCGCCGCGGATGGCGCTCCCGATGGTCGGATCCCCACCCTCCAGCCGCTCGTTGGCGGCGCTGACCAGGGCGGCATTGAAGAAGATGGTGATGTAGGCCAGCACGAAGTACATCAGGAGCAGCACCAGCAGGCTGGACCCGCCCATCGTCGCGCCACCCTGTCCCGTGAGGAAGATCGGAACGATGAAGGTGGCGGCGATGATTATGGAGGCGATCCCCGAAATGATGGGGAGCAGGATCAGCTCCTTGTCGGCCTTGAGTACGTGCCAGGAGGACCTGGCGAGGGCGAAGGAATTGGCGATTCGTGACATCGGCCCATGCTACCGGAGATCACGAGTTTGCAGAACGACCTCGGAGGGTCTGGCGGCCGTTCCGGAACCCTCCGCTCAGCGGTCGGAAACCCGGAGGACCCGGCCGGCCGCGGTGTGGGACAACCGGCCCGAGTCGATGGCGGCCTCACCGTTGACGAAGACGTGACTCACGCCCTCGGCGGTTGCCCGGCCGTTTACGAAAGTGGCCCGGTCCCGGATGCGGTCCGGGTCGAACACGGTCACATCGGCCGCCGCGCCGGCGCGGATCACCCCTCGATCGGCCAGCCCGTACCGGTCGGCGGGCATGGAGGTCATCCTCCGGATGGCATCCGGTAGCTCCAGCCATCCGCGATCCCGCACCAGGTGCGCCAGTACCCGGGCATGGGCGCCGAAGCCCCGGGGGTGGGGGTGGGTTCCCCGGAAGAGGCCGTCGGACCCCACCATGCCCAGCGGGTGGGTCATGGCCCGCCGGAGCTTGGCCTCGTCGTCCCACCGGTAGATCATCAGGACCCGGAGCCGGCACTCGGCCAGCAGGGTGCAGACCACCTCCGCCAGGGTAGGGCCGACCTGGCCGATGGCGTCGGTGAGGGAGCGTCCCTGGAGATGCTCGTAGGGACCGGCCGGCAAGGCGGAGAAGTAGGCGTTCTGCGGATCGGGTACGTACTCACGGAAGAACTCCTCGATGTGCGGCGCGGCGGCGGCCCGGACCGCCGGGTCACCCAGCCTGGAGATGAGGCGATCGGGAGGCCCGTCGTCGAACCACCGGGGTAGGCAGAAGGCCAGGTGGGAGCTGGCAGCCATGTAGGGGTAGGCATCGAAGGTGACATCGACTCCGCTATCCCTGGCGTCGGTCAGTAGCTGGTACAGCTCGTCCGAACCGAAGAGGTGGGAGATGTGGACCGCCACTCCGGACTTCCGGCCCACTTCCAGGGCCTCCTTCACCCCGGCCGCCACATCGCCCCGTACTCCCCGCACGTGTGACGAGTAGACCCCGCCGTACTCGGCCACCACCCGGGCCACCGCGATCAACTCGTCCGTGCTCGCATGCCCGGCCGGGAAGTAGTCGAGGCCCACCTGGATCCCGGAGGCGCCCGTCTCCATCCCCTGGCGGGTGAGTTCCTGCATGCGGCCGATCTCCGCCGGGCCGGCGGGACCGGGGTCCCATCCCACCGCATCGGCCCGGACCGCCAGGAAGCCCACCTGGGGAACCACGTTGATGGCCGCCCGACCGTCGAACAGGGCCAGGTACTGCTCCGGATCCGACCACTCCCAGGCGTCGTCGGGCGGTCCGTTGAACACCTCCAGGTAGGCGAGCAGGTCCGCCACGCGGGATGGAGCGGCCGGCGTGTAGGCGAACCCGTCGGGTGCCAGCAGGTCGGTGGTGATCCCCTGCCGCAGCCGGGCCTCCACGTCTTCGCCCCTGAGTATCGAGAACTCGGAGTGAGCGTGGACATCGATGAATCCGGGACAGACGACCGAGCCCTCCACGTCGACGGTTCGCCGGGCCTTGCGACCCGCCAGCGAGCCGACGGCCGCGATGCGCCCGCCCGCCAGGCCCACATCGGCCCGGGCGCCGGGACTGCCCGTGCCGTCGACAACGGTGCCGGAGGTAAGCAGCCAGTCGAGCATGGTTGTCAGCCGCCTGCAGCCGCTGCCCGGTAGGGCTCCAGGAACGGCGTCAGCGGCGCCTCGGCGCACAGGCTCTCGATCCGGCGCGGATCGGTGGGCACGTTGGAGGTCAGGACCTCGTGGCCGGACCCGGTGATCAGGACATCGTCCTCGATCCGGATGCCGATGCCCCGGAACTCCTCGGGGATCGGGTGCACCACCTTCGGGGCCTCGTCGCGCTCCTTCTTCTCGAGTTCGCGGGCCTTGGCGGGGCCGAGCAACATGCGCCGCTCCATCTGTTCGTCGATGTCGAACTCGAGCATCGCCAACTCGACCGTCTCCCGCTCGGGATCGACGTAAATGCCCGGCTCGACCGTGAACACCATGCCGGGCTCCAGAGGCCGGGGAGTGCCGCCGACCCGGTAGGCGCCGGCGTCGTGGACGTCGATGCCGAGCCAGTGCCCGGTGCCGTGCATGAAGAACTCCCGGTAGTGGTGCATGGGCATCGCATCCCGGGCCGGGCCCGGCAGCAGGCCGAGCTCGGCCAGGCCCTCGGTGAGGACGCGGCTGGCGACTTCCTGCTGGTCCTTCAGGCTGCCGCCGGGACGGGCCAGGGCCAGAGCGGCCTGCTGGGCGCCCAGCACCAAGTCGTAGACGGCCCGCTGCGGCGCCGTGAACCGCCCGGCGGCCGGGAAGGTCCGCGTGATGTCCGCCGAGTAGTAGCCGTACTCGGCGCCGGCGTCGATCAGCACCAGGTCTCCATCGGCGATGCGCCGGTCGTTCTCCGTGTAATGGAGGATGCAGGCGTTGGCCCCCGACGCGACGATGGACGGGTAGCCGTCGCGGCGCGCCCCTCGCATCCTGAACACGTACTCCAGGGCCGCTTGCACCTGGTACTCGTACCGGCCGGGCCGGGCGAACCGCATGGCCTCGGCGTGGGCCTCGGCGGTGATCTCGCAGGCGGCGCGCAGCAGGTCGATCTCCCGGGGGGTCTTGACGAGGCGCATCTCACCGACCAGGGGACTCACGTCCCGGAACTCGCTCGGGACGAGCCTGCCGTAGCGTTCGCCCAAGCCCGCGACAGCTCGCGTGAGGCTCAGTACCCGGCGGTGGAAACCGGGGTTCCCGAACGGGAGGAACACCGTCCGGCGTCCCACCAGCCTCTGCCTGACGAGGGTGTCGAACTCCCCGATCGGGTAGGAGGCGTCGGCGCCGTAGCGTTCCCTGGCGCCGTCCGTACCGGCTCGCAGGCCCGTCCAGATCTCCTTCTCCCGGTCCCTGGGGCGCACGAACAGGACATACTGCTCGTCCGCCGCCCGGGGGTCGAGCAGCATGATGGCGTCCGGCTCGTCGAATCCGGTCAGGTAGTGGAAGGCGGAGTCCTGGCGGAACGGGTGCTCCACATCGTTGTTGCGGAGGGTCTCTGCACCGGCGGGCAGAAGGGCGATGCCGTCACCGATGGAGGCGGCGAGGCGTTCGCGGCGCTCGGCGTGGAGGGTGAGGCTGTCCATGGGGGGTGGAGCCTACCGAGGGCGCGTCCGGTCGCCCGCGGCGCCGGAGGTGAGCCAGCCGGCCAGGGCCTCACCGATCGGGTCCGGGGAGTCCTCCTGGGCGAAGTGGATTCCCCTCACGGTGACCTCCGTCTGGTTGGGCCAGGCCCGGCACACCTCCCGGGGGCGACCCACCAGGATGGAGCCGGGGTCAGCGTTCACGAACAGCTTCGGCACCTCCCAGCGGGCCAGCCGCGCCGAGTAGTTCGCGACCACGGCATGCACATCGGCCGGCCGGCCCTCGATGGGGATCTGCCGGGGCCAGGTGAGGGTGGGCCGGCGGTCCTCCCCGGGCCGGAGGAAGGGTCGCCGGTACTCGTCCATCTCGTCATCCGTCAGGTCGCGCATCACGGAGGCCGGCAGGATCCGCTCGACGAAGATGTTCTTCCGCAGCACCATCTCCTCCCCGGCCTCCGAGCGCATCCCCCGGAAGACTCCGCGGGCGACCTCCGGCCAGTCCTCCCAGGTCAGGGGGGTGACTATGGCTTCCATGTAGGCCAGGCCCGACACCGAGCCAGGATGGCGTACCGCCCAGTCGAAACCCAGCGCCGCGCCCCAGTCGTGAACTACCAGCGTCACCCTCTCGTTCACACCGAGCAGGCGTAGCAGCTCGTCGAGGTAGCGACGGTGCTGGACGAAGCGGTAGGCGTCCGGACCGGAGCGGGGCAGCTTGGCCGAGTCGCCCATCCCGATCAGGTCTGGGGCGATGCAGCGACCCAGGTCCGCGACGTGGGGGAGGACGCCGCGCCAGAGAAAGGAGGAGGTCGGGTTCCCGTGCAGGAAGACGATCGGGTCGCCCGAGCCCATGTCCACGTATGCCATGTCGAGGTCGAAGACCCGGCGAGATCGTTTCTCGAGCTTCATGACGGCGTCTCCGGCCAGGAATGCTGCCGGTCAGCCGGTGAACCCGACTTTCTTGTGGGACCCGTCGCAGAGCGGTTTCCGGGCGGAGTGCCCGCACCGGCACAACGTGACGCGGTTCCTGACCTCGAAGGGCTCGCCGTCCGATCGCTCGACCTGGATCCCGCCGGTCAACCACAGCGGACCATCGGTGATGACCGAGATCTCGACGGGCAGGGCCGGTTCGATCTCGGCGCCGTCGACCGTGTAGGAGAGGGCGCCCGACGGGCACCGCTCGATCATGGCCATCACCTGGGACCGGACGACGCTGTCATCGGTGCCCGGAGTCATCTTCCAGACGTTGGATATGCGGTTGCCGCAGAAGCCGGCATGCACGCAGATGCTGCGGTCGTCGAACACTTCGATCCCGGTACCACCCAGATCGGCGCAGCGTTCCTGGAAGGAATCGGCCGGCGCCGTTTCCGTACCGTCGAAGCCCACCTTGCCGTGGGTCCCGTCACAGTACGGCTTCCGGGAGGACTCCCCACGCCTGCACAACGCGTAGACCGGGTTCTGTTCGGTCACCTCCTCGCTCCGCCAGGTGAGCGGTTCGCCGTGTTCCGACACGACCGCGCTCCGGACCCGCAGGGGCGCCGATCCTGAGACTATGTACGGGCCGTCGGGCCGGACGCTTACGGTTACGGGCTGCTCGGCCACGGTCTCCTCCAGGTGTCGGGACGGACGTGAGCGAACTATACGTAACCCGCAGCGCTTGGGCGCGGAACGCGGCGCCGGCTAGCCCAGGCGGCGCTTGAGGGTCCGGAGTTGCTCCCGTACAGACGCGAAGCCGGCTCCTCCGGTCGACCGGCGCCTGCCGACCGACCCGGCCGGGTCGGTAAGGGAGAGGTCGGCGGGCTCGAACCGGGGGTCGGCCTCCACCAGATCGGCGATGGTCGCTTGCGAAAGGGACTTGCCCCCGGCCGCCAGCGCCGCCAGCAGGGCGCCCACCACCCCGTGGGCTTCGCGGAAGGGGACCCCCCGCTCGACCAGAGCCTCGGCAAGGTCGAGCGCGGTCACCGACGGGTCGGGCGCCGATGGATGGAACTCGGCGCTGCCGATGAGGGCCGTCATCGCCTCCAGCGCGCCGGCCAGAGCATCGTCGATGGCGAACAGGGCCGCCTTGTCCTCCTGGAGGTCGCGGTTGTACGTCATGGGCAGACCCTTCTGGAGGGCCATCAGGCCCGTCAGGCAGCCGATGGCGGTGGCCGCCCGGCCGCGGGTCAGTTCGGCTATGTCGGGATTCTTCTTGTGCGGCATGGCCGACGAGCCGGTCGTAAGGGCGTCGCCGAAGGTCACCCAACCGAATTCCGTGGTGGTCCAGAGCACGCACTCGGTCGCCAGCCGCGACAGATGGATTAGCGCCTGGGTACATGCGAAGGCGTACTCGGATACGTGGTCCCGGGCCGCCACCGCGTCCATGGAGTTAACGAAGCGGCCGGCCATCCCCAGCAACTCGGCCGAACGGTCCGGATCGAGCGGGAGGCTGCTCCCCCCGAGCGCGCCGGCGCCCAGGGGAGAGACGTCCATCCGGCGGCTCAGATCCTCGAGCCTCTCGATGTCCCGCAGTGCGGTCGACACGTAGGCCAGCAGGTGGTGGGCCAGCGGGACTGCCTGGGCCTGCTGGAGGTGGGTGTAGCCCGCCACCACCGTATCCCCGACCCCTTCGGCAGCCTCCACCATCGCCCGGCAGAAGCCCCCTAGACCATCGATCCTGGCTCGGGCGGAGCGGAGCAGGTAGAGGCGGAGGTCCAGCGCCACCTGGTCGTTGCGGGACCGCCCGGTGTGGAGCTTCCCGGCTACCTCGCCCACCAACTCGCCCAGCCGCCGTTCGACCGCCGAATGGACATCCTCGTCGCTCTCCAGGAACCGGAAGGTGTTCCGGTCCGCTTCGGTCACGATCTGCTGCAGGCCGCTGGTGAGCGTGCCGGCCTCTTCGCCGGTCAGCAGCCCGGTCTCGGCGAGCATGGCGACGTGGGCGAGGGATCCGGCGAGGTCCTCCCGCAGCAGCCGCCGGTCGGAGTGATCCACGGTGAAGTTCCACAAGATCCGGTCGGGGCCCTCGGAGAAGCGTCCCCCCCACATCCGGGTGGTCACGGGATCACCCCGGAGCCGCGGCCGGCCTGGAGGCGGAGGCGGAGGGCGTTGAGCCGGATGAAGCCGGTGGCGTCGGACTGGTCGTACGTCCCTCCCTCCTCGAACGTGACCGTTTCCTGGTCGTACAGGGTGTGGGAGTCGGAGCGCCGGCCCATCACGCCGGCATTGCCCTTGTACATCTGGATACGGGCCTCGCCGGTGACGTCCATCTGGATGCCGTCCATGAACTGCTGGAGGGCCTCCCGCTCGGGCGAGAACCAGAAGCCGTTATAGACCATCTCGGCGTAGCGCGGCATCAGCTGGTCTCGCAGATGGGCCAGCTCCCTGTCGAGGGTGATGGACTCCACGGCCCGGTGGGCGTGATGGAGCAGCGTGCCGCCCGGAGTCTCGTACACGCCCCGGTTCTTCATTCCCACGTAGCGGTTCTCGACCAGATCGACCCGACCGATCCCATGGGCACCGGCGATGCGGTTGCAGTGACCCAGCAGCTCGGCCGGCGACATCCGGACACCGTCCACCGCCACGGGGGTGCCCCCCTCGAAGGCGATGACCACTTCCTGGGCCTGATCGGGCGCCGCCTCGGGGTCGCGGGTCATCTGGAAGATGCCGGCCGGGGGCGCCACCCAGGGATCCTCCAGCACGCCGCCCTCGTAGGAGATGTGGAGCAGGT
>JAPPGU010000068.1 GCA_028821265.1 bacterium
AGTGGTCAGTGGTCAGTGGTCAGTGGTCAGTGGTCAGTGGTCAGTGGTCAGTGAACAACGAATAGTATAGGTTACTAGCAACTAGCAACGCTTCCCGACCGGAGTGGCGGTCCCGTCTGCCGCCACCCTCACGCCGTAGACCTTCTCGGCCTGCTCCCTTGACACGTACCCGTCGAGGACGTCCTCCCGCACCAGTTCGATGGGTCGATCGAGGGGGTTCCCCCAGCCTCCCCCACCCGCCGAGAAGTTGCGGAACCGGTCACCGGGCTGCATGGTGAACCTCTCCATCCGCGCCCGGTGGGCACGGTCGGTGTCGGGCCATACGATCATGGCGTTGGTCTCCGGCTCGTGCCCGCCCCGCAGCGCCCAGGGCTTGGTCTTGGTCTTCTTCTTCATCGACAGCATCTCTCCGGTGGCCAGGAACCTCACCTCGCGGCAGATGCCCAGGCCTCCCCGCCACTTGCCTGCGCCGGCCGAGTCCTGGCGCAGCTCGAGGCGTTCGTGGAAGATGGGCGACTTGTGCTCGAGAACCTCCATCGAGGTGTTCCGCACCGCCGTGGTGGAGGGATGCTGCAGGGCGGTGGCCCCGTCGTAATCGGGCGTGGCGCCCCAGCCGATCCCCTCGTTGTTGCTGACCGCGTACATCTCCCCGGTCTCGGGATGGGTACCCACGGCCATGAAACCCGGCTCGTCCGAGCCTGAGGAGGCGTTGATCTCGTCCATCCCCTGCGCCAGGGCCTTGTTGATCAGCTCGAAGGCCGCCATTCCCGTCCAGAGCGTGAAGGTGGCCGCGGGGTAGACGGCATGGAAGAGGTTCCCCGGCGGGCAGGCGACGGTGAGGGGTTCGAAGTGGCCGTGGTTGGCGGGGGTGTCGGGGGTGGTGAGGGACTTGAACACCGACTTGGCCAGGCTCGAGGTCTTCCCGAACGGCATGTTCACCGGACCCGGCACCGCGTCGTCGGAGTCGCCGTAGTCGACGATGAACCTCTCCCCGTCGATGGTGACCGTCACCGCCATCCGGATGAGATCGTGGGAGATGCCGTCGTCGTCCAGCCAGTCATGGGCCGACCACTGCCCGTCGGGCATGGCCCGCACCGCTTCGGCGGCGGTCTGCGCGCCGTGCTCGATGATGCGGTCGATCGCCGCGTCGACGTTTGCCAGGCCGAACTTCTCCCAGATCTGGTGCAGGCGGCGCTCTCCCACCCTGATGGCGGAGATCTGGGCATGGAAGTCCCCGATGATGGTCTCGGGCATCCGGGAGTTGTAGCGCAGGATGGCCATGATCTGCTCATCGACCTCCCCCCGGCGGATCAGCTTCACGCCCGGCATGATCAGGCCCTCCTGGTGCATGGAGGTGGAGTCCAGGACGTAGCCGGGATCCTTGGCGCCCAGGTCCATCCAGTGAGCCCGGACCGCCAGGTAGGCATCGGGACGCTCGCTTCCCTCGCAGAAGACCGGGGCGAACAGCATGGCGTCGGACACGTGGGCCCCGCTCCAGTAGGGATAGTTGATCATCACCACGTCGCCGGGGTGGAGGTTCTCGACCCCCACCTTCTCCACGCCCTTGTGGATGGCGTAGTCGTTGGCGCCCAGGAAGGTGAGTATCCCCGTCGACTCGGAGATCAGCCGGCGGTGGCGGTCGTACATGGAGATGCCGAAGTCCAGGACCTCGTAGATCACCGGGTTGAAGGCGGTCCGTACCAGGGTGCGCCGCATCTGCTCGGAGGTGGAGTTCAGGTAGTGGCGGATCACCTCCACGGTGGCGCCGTCCAAGTCCGGGGTCCTGCTCATCGGACTACCAGATTCCCGGAGCCGTCAGGAACGGCCCTCTGGTCGCCGTGGATGATCGTGACCGAGGTGGGCTCACGGATGATGGCGGGGCCGTTGATCTCCACCCCCGCCTCCAGCAGGCTCCGCTCGTAGATGGGGAAGGGGCGGCTCTTACGAGTGGCGAAGTCGAAGGCCCGTCGCTCGCCGACGCGGCTCTCCGCTGCAGCCTTATCCGCCGTGTGGCTCCCCCCTAGGAGGGCGGACGGTTTCTCCAGGCGACCGATCGCCCTGACCCGGGCGGTGAGGATCTGGACCTCCTCCGTCAGGCTGTGCCCGTAGCGCTCGACGTGGCGGCGATGGAACCGGTCTATCACCGAGTCGGTGTCGTCGGCATCCCGCAGCTCGACCGACAGGGTGTGCTCCTGGCCGTTGTAGCGCAGGTCCAGGCGTCGCAGCAGCACCCGGTTGCCAGGAGGCACCGATTGGGCGGTGAGCACCTGGTCGGCCTCGGTCTCCAGCTGCGCGAAGACGCCTTCGATCTGGGCCAGGGCCGCGTCGTCGAGCATCGTGAGCACCGTCTGGCCCAGATCGTACTCGAGGTCCGACATGAGCATTCCCCAGGCGGAGAACACGGCCGGAGCGGCCGGCACCACCACTTCGGGCAGGTCCATCTCCCTGGCCAGCAGGGGCGCGAGCATCGGTCCCGCCCCCCCGAAGGCAACCAGAGAGAACTCCCTGGGGTCGAGGCCCCTCTCCACCGTGATCTCCCGGATGGCGCCCACGGTGCGGGCCAGCAGCACGTCGAAGACCGAGGCGGCGGCTCGCTCGGTGGACATGCCGAGCGGCTCCGCCAACTTCTCGGTCACGCCCCGGACCGCGGCCGCCTCGTCCAGGCTCATCTCGCCTCCCAGGAACTCGTCGGCCGCCAGGTATCCCAGGCAAAGGGAGGCATCGGTCACGGTCGGCTCGGTGTTGCCGCGGCCGTAGCAGATCGGTCCGGGTACCGCGCCCGCGCTCCGGGGCCCGACTCTCAGGAGCCCCTTGTCCATCCAGGCGATGGACCCGCCCCCTGCCCCGATGGTGCGGATGTCGAACACCGGGATGCGGATCGGCAGGCTCTCGATCTCGGCTTCGTAGACCTCGGTGGGGGCGCCGTCCACGATGACGCACGCGTCGAGGCTGGTCCCCCCCACGTCGAAGGAGATCAGCGACGAGCGGCCGGTGGCCTCCCCCAGGCTTATGGTTCCGGCGATGCCGCCCGCCGGTCCGGAGAAGACGGTCAGGAGAGGCGACACGCGGGCTATCTCCGAGGTCATGGCTCCCCCCGCCGAACGCATGATCAGGAAGGAGCCGTCGAACCCTCCCTGGCGGAGCCGGTCCTCCAGGTCGGTGAGGTACCTGCCGAGGATGGGACGGATGTAGGCGTCGGTGACCGCGGTGGAGGTCCGCTCGTACTCGCGGTACTCCCTCACCAGGTCGACCGAGACGGAGACGGACAGCTCAGGGAAGGCCTTGGTCAGGATGCTCTTGGCCGCCTTCTCGTGCTCGCTGTTTGCGTAGGAGTGGAGGAAGCAGACCGCCACCGATTCCACTCCTCGCTCCGACAGGAGGCGGCCGGCCTCGATCACCGCATCGTGGTCGAGTTCCTCCACCACCTTGCCGCGGTGGTCGATGCGTCCCGGAACCCCCACCGTGTGGCGGCGCTTGACCAGCAACTCCGGCCGCCGGTAGCGGAAGTCGTACATGGAGCCGCGGGGCAGGTCGCCGCGGGCGATCTCGAAGATGTCCCGGAACCCGGCGTTGGTGATGATGCCGGTAACCGAGCCCCGGCGCTCCAGGATGGCGTTGAGCCCCAGCGTGGTGCCGTGGGTGTACACCGAGGCCTCCTCCAGGGAGGCGCCGGTGGCCCGGGTGGCGGTGATCACGCCGTCCGCCGGAGCGGCGGGAGTGGTGGGGGATTTCCGTACCGTGATCTTCCCGCTCTGCTCGTCGTAGGCGATGGCGTCGACGAAGGTCCCGCCGATGTCCACCGCCAGGCGGTATCTGCGTTCGGTCATGCTCAACTTCGAGAGGAGGTGTTGCGGTCAGGCGGCCGGCCGGTCGTCCCGCACTACGCGCCCGGACTGCATGACGAAGGAGATATCTCGCATCGCTGCCACGTCGGCCAGCGGGTTTTCTTCAACGGCGACCAGATCGGCGACCTTACCTTCCTCAACAGTACCGATTTCCTCCTCCATTCCCAAGAGGCGGGCGGCATTGGAGGTGGCGCCGGCGAGGGCCAACTGCGGGCTCAGCCCGGCTCCCTCCATGAGCCCCATCTCGTGCACCGTCACGGAGGTGTCGTCGATGGGGTCGCCCGGCGGGTAGTCGGTCCCGTTGACCATCGTCACCCCCGCGGCCACGGCGCGGCGGATGCTGGCCAGGTGGGAGGGGTGTACCTCGAGAGACTTCTCGATCTGGAACTCCTCGAACCCCCTCCAACGCATCCACTCCTGCGAGCTGGTGACGCACAGGGTGGGGGTGAGGAAGACGCCCTCCGCCGCCATCCGGCCGGCCGTGTCCTCATCGAGGTCGTAGGCGTGCTCGAAGGAGCGGATGCCGGCGTCGAGCGCCCAGTTGATCGCCTGCGACGAGGCGGCGTGGGCGACCACGTAGGTGTCGCGCTCGGTAGCCGCGTCCACGGTGGCCCGCATCTCCGCCCGGCTCATCTCGGGATGGTCGAAGGTCTCCCCCAGGTTGGCGATGCCACCGGTGATGAAGACCTTGATGTGGGAGCAGCCGGCGTCCAGCTCGGCAAGGGCCGCTTCCCGGAAGGCGTCCGGTCCGTCCGCGATCGCGCTGCCGATCCCGTCGCCATGGCCGCCGGGAGTGGAGATGGCCCGGCCGGCCCCGACGATCCGGGGGACGTCCACCCAACCGGCCCGGGCCGCTTCGGCCAGCAGCAGGTCCGCCCGGTTCAGCTCATGGACGCAGCGGATGGTGGTGACGCCCGCCCGGAGCGCATCCTGCGCCCGCCCGTAGGCCCGGAGCACGGTGAGGCCCGGGTTCTCGTTCTCGTCGGTGGCCGAGAACGGGTACACGACCGACAGGTGGGTGTGAACGGAGATCAGTCCCGGAACGAGGTAGCGCCCACCGAGGCTCATCCGCTCTCCGGCGCCCGGCTGTCGGCTGATGGCACCGATTCTCCCATCCGATACCTCGACGCTGACCCCGTCCTGTATCTCGCCGGTGACGACATCAACCACCCGCGCATCGGTCAACCACATCTTCGGCCTCCTGTTCTGCTCCTCCTGCAACGGTACGCGCGCCCCAGCGAGTCCGGAGCCACCCCGACGGGTCACCCGGTCACTTCCTCATTCGTTCCCGAGGAGAACTGTGGCTTGATCGAGGAACGGTAGTGCTAGCGGCACGAGCAGCCGGGTAGCGTCGGACTCGATGCGGGTGCTGCTCATCACCAACGACTATCCACCCCGGCCGGGTGGGATCCAGCAGTACCTGTCCAACCTGGTAAGGCACTCCTCGGCCTGTATCCGGGTGCTGGCCCCGGCTCACGCAGAGTCGCCCGAAGAACCCCATGTGGTCCGGTCCGGCTGGAAGTTCATGTGGCCCACCTCTCGGGTCCGGGAATGGATCGGCCGGAGGATTGGGGAGTTCGAGCCTGATGTACTGCTCTTCGGCGCGCCCCATCCGCTCGCCCAGCTCGGTCCTCGTCTCAGCCGGACGTTCGGGGTTCCCTACGTTGTGATGGCACACGGTGCGGAGGTGACCCTGCCGGGAGCTGTACCCGGTCTCCGCCACCTCTTGGGCCGGACCTTTCGCCGGGCCGCCGTGGTCTTCGCGGTCTCCCGGTACACGGCGCGCCGGGTGGAGCGGATGGGTGCAGCCCGGACCACGGTGCTGGGGGCGGGGGTGGATCTGGACATCTTCCGTCCGAGGGCACCCACATCGGGCCGTGGCCGGCCCGTGATCGGGTGCATATCGCGCCTGGTGCCTCGCAAGGGCCATCTGCGGGTGCTGGCGGCGGCCGAGCGGCTCAGCGCTGCCGGTACACCCGTGTCGGTGCTTCTGGCCGGGCAGGGACGGCTAGCAGGCCGGATCCGCAACCGTGCCGCCCGGGCCACGGTTCCCGTAGAGGTCGTGACCGATGCCGCCTGGGACGAGCTTCCCGGTCTCTACCGGTCGTGCGACGTGTTCGTTATGCCGGCCCGATCGCGGTGGCTCGGCCTGGAGGTCGAAGGCCTGGGCATCGTCTACCTGGAGGCCTCCGCCTCCGGGCTCCCTGTGATCGCGGGCAGGTCGGGCGGTGCTCCCGAGACGGTGGTGCCGGGCGTGACCGGTTACGCGGCCGTCACCACCGGCCAGATCGTCGAGGCGGTCGGATTGGCCCTCGAACGGCGTCCGGAGATGGGGGCGGCGGCCCGCGCCCGCGCCGAGCGGCATTTCTCGTGGGAATCGGTGGCCGGGCGTCTCGACTCCGCCCTACGCCAGGCAATGGAAGGTCCCTGATCCAGGCACATACCGCGCCCGGATGGGACCGTTGACTACCGTCTGTCACCAACCGTAAGGCAGGGGAGGGAAGTATCGATGCGGGCCATAGTGATGTCCGAACTGGGCGGTCCCGAGGTACTGGAGTTGGAGGAGATCGACGACCCGGTACCAGGCCCGAAGGACGCTGTGGTCGAGGTGGCTGCGGCCGGGCTGAACTTCATTGACACCTATCACCGCAGCGGGCTCTATCCCGTCGAGCTTCCCTTCACACCCGGTCTCGAAGCCGCCGGTACGGTCACCGCGGTCGGCCGGGACGTCACCGAGGTGGCGGTGGGTGACCGGGTGGCGTGGGGAACCGTGGCGGGTGCGTACGCGGAACGGGCCAGGGTGCCCGCCGGCCAACTGGTTCCGGTTCCCGAGGGCGTGTCTCCGGATCAAGCCGCGGCGCTGATGATCCAGGGTCTAACCGCCCACTACCTGGCGGTCGATACCTATCCCCTCGAGCCAGGATCGGCCTGCCTCATCCATGCCGGCGCAGGCGGGGTCGGGCTGCTGCTCACCCAGATCGCCAAGCGGCTGGGCGCCACGGTCTACACGACGGTGGGAACCGAGGCCAAGGCCGAACTATCCAGGGCGGCCGGCGCCGACCATGTGATCGTGTACACGCAGGAGGACTTCGCGCAACGGGTGGAGGAGATAGGCGGCGCCAGGCCGCTCGATGTGGTCTACGACGGCGTCGGGAAGGCGACGGTCCCGGCAGGGCTGGGCCTGCTCCGTCCGTTCGGGCTGATGGTGGCGTTCGGCAACGCCTCGGGCGCGGTGGATCCCATCGACCCGCTCGATCTCACCGCCAACGGTTCGATCTTCTTCACCAGGCCGACCTTGTTCCATCATGTCGCCACCCGCCGGGCTCTGCTGGCCCGGAGCCAGGACCTGTTCGACTGGGTGGCCGGCGGGTTGGACGTCCGGATCGGGGCACGGTACCCGCTCGCGTCGGCCGCCGACGCCCACCGCGCACTCGAAGGGCGCGCCACCACCGGCAAGGTGCTCATCGAGCCATGAAGCGCGGCTGGGGGCGGGCGCGACGGGCGACTATCGGCCTGGTGCTGGCCGGACTGGTTGCCGGGTGCTCGACCCCCCCGCCTGCAGTGGCGCCGGATACTCCGTCTCCTTCCTCCTCCGAGCCGGCCGTTCCATCCACCCGACCTGCGGACCCCGAGCCGGTTCCTGTCTCATCGCCGCCTTCTACGTCGGCCGCTCTGGCCGCCGCTGAACCGGTCGTAACGGAGGAGCAACCGCCGGCACCCGAACCGGTTGCCGAGGAGTTGGAGGAGGTTGTCGAATCCGAGCCCGTCACCGAGGACGCGTTGGTCCCGCTGGAACCGGAGACCGGCGGGGAGGTCCAGGCGACGCCTGAGGAGACCGGGCCCGTTACCGAGGACGAACCCACGCCCGCGGCCGTGGAGGTTTCTGAGCCCGAGGATCCGGCGCCAACGCCGACCGGCACGACCATCGAGTTCCCCCCCGGCGTCAACCTGATCACCATCTCCGGTACGGTCGCGCCCGGCGACCGCCAGGCATACGTGATCGATGCGCTGGCCGACGTCCAGTACACGTTCACACTCGGGGCGCCCGACGGCGTGTGGCTGGACGCCGGGCTGGGTGGGGAATTTGCCGGCCTGCCCGGAGAGAGGCCGAGACGGGCATCTTTCGTCCTGCCGGCCAACGCGACCTGGCTACTGGAGGTGGTCTCGACCGCCGAGCAACCGGCCGACTACGAGATCACCGCCACGATCCGCTCGCTCGACCTCGGTCCACCCTCCGGTCCGGTGGTCTACCTGACCTTCGACGACGGTCCCCATCCGGTGCACACCGCCGAGGTGCTCGACCTGCTGCGGCGATACGGGGCACGAGCCACCTTCTCCGTGGTCGGGTCGATGGTCGAGCGCTTCCCCCACCTGCTGAACAGGATCCTGCTCGAGGGCCACACGGTGGCCAACCACACCTGGTACCACGAGAACCTGACGAAGCTTTCGGGCGAGGCCATAGACCGGACCCTCGAACGGACCCAGGAGCTCCTCGGCGCCAACGCCACCGCGTGCATGCGCCCTCCCTACGGGGCGCTTGACGATCTCGCCCGCCAGAGAGCCGAGGAGCACGGCCTGGATGTGATCATGTGGAGCGCCAGCGCCAACGACTGGCTCGACCTGACCCCGGAGAGGATCGCCGAACGCATTGTGGCGGGTTCGGTGGACGGCGGGATAATTCTCATGCACGACGGGGGCGGCGACCGTTCCCGCACCGTGCAGGGACTGGACCTGGCCTTCCAGCAGATGTCCGATCAAGGCATGCGCTTCGAGCCCATCTGCACCCGGTGATCGATCCTTCTAGCTCGCCGCAGCTACCAGCAGGGGGATCCTGACCTCGCGGGGGTCCAGGCCGCCGTGATACCCCACCATGCGCCTGTCCATGTGACCGGGAAGCAACACCCGGCCGGCGTCCGCCAGGAAGGCACCGTCCGGTCTCGGGCCCAAGGCGGATTCCTCCGCAGGAGTACCGGACTGTCCCCACCACGACTCGATCTGCCTATACGGGTACCAGGTCGCCGGTACCTCGGTTCCCAGGGCTGCGATCCGATCGGAGGGGCCCCGGACGTAGAGGGAGCGGGGATCGCCGTAAAGCACCAGGTCAGGATGATGACGCCTCCGGATCCGGTGCTTGCCGGCATTCTCGATGGAGACCAGCCCGTGATCCGCAGTTCCCACCATCCCGACGTGGGCAGGGAGCAGGGCGGAGAGGTGATCCCAGGCGGCGGATATCCCGGAGAGTGCCTGAGCGTAGGCCGGGCTACCGAAACCGTGCACGTGGGCGGAGATGTCCACGTCCGGGAAGTAGGCGAACACCAGGCGCCCGGGCACCCGGGCCAGGTCCACCACCGCCTGGACGAAATCGATCATGCCGTCCACTCCTTCGAAGCGACAACCCCGGTACAGGACGCGGGTAAGGGGAGTGTCCGAGTAGCCGCGTGGTTGTACGGTGACGGGCTCGATGCCTGCGGACACTAGGCGTTCCCACAGGTTGGGGCTCGGAATCATGGGGCGCCGGTCCGGGACGGGGCGGCCGGTGCTGTCCACCCACCGGAGCACGTTGACCGGATGGGGGTGCCCTTCCAGCAGCATGAAGTGCCCGATCACGCCGTGCCGGCTCGGAGGGAGCCCGCTCGCCACCGTGGCGAGGCTGACCGTGGTGGTGGTAGGGAAGGGGGCGTCGAGCGTGCCCTGCCGGGCTGCCGCCAGGGACGAGGCCATGCGGTGGTCTAGCTGGTGGTCTCCGAGCCCGTCGATCATCAGTAGCACGTAGCTGGCCGCTTCGGGGATCCGGACGGACAGGTCGGGATGGAGCCGGGCGGAGATCGCCGACCCGGTCAGCCGCCACTCCAACTCGGCGACGAGGTTGGGCAGGGATCCTCCGGCGTAGTCCGGGATCCGGAGCGGGGCGGTCTCGGTCACCCCCGAACGCTAGCGGTTCGCCGGTGACGTGGATGAGGGGTGAGATGGACGCGGCCTGGCCCCCGCAATCGACCGCAGTCGCAGGTTGGCGTGAATTCAATCCGGCTCGGGTTGTTACCTATACTCGCCAGGGTTCGAGCCACCGCGACCGCGGGCCCAGCTCCGACCGGCGAGGAGGGGCGGAACCGGACTCGAACAGCCGGGAACAGGGCGACCAAGGCGACGGGTGGAACTACCGTGAGCGAATACTTCCAGGACTACGTCGCGGTGGCCGCCTTCGCCGCATTCGGTGTCCTGCTGGTGGCCCTCACGCTGGGGATCACCTACCTGGTGCGGCCCTCCAATCCCACCCGGGAGAAGGTCTCCACCTACGAGTGCGGCGTCGACGCAGTCGGGGAGGGCTGGAACCAGACCTTCGTCCGTTACTACATCTTCGGCCTGCTGTTCGTGGTGTTCGACGTGGAGGCGGTCTTCATTTTCCCGTGGGCGGTGGTATCCGAGGACCTCGGCCTGCCAGGGGTCATCGCCATCGTCGTCTTCATCCTGACGCTCCTCGAAGGGCTCCTGTACGCGGTGCGCAAAGGGGTGCTCCGGTGGGAGTAGTCGCCGATCGCTTCGGGGGCCTGAAGCCGGTTTCCTGGTTGCTCAACTGGTCCCGCCGCTACTCGCTCTGGCTGTTCCAGTTCGGTCTGGCCTGCTGCGCCATCGAGATGATGGCCGCCTCCGGACCACGCTACGACTTCATGCGCTTCGGGATCATCCCCTTGCCCGCCTCGCCGCGGCAGGCCGACCTCATGGTGGTGGCGGGAACCGTGACCGACAAGATGGCCCCGGCCATCAAGCGCCTCTACGAGCAGATGCCCGAGCCCAAGTACGTGATATCGATGGGTTCCTGTTCCAACTGCGGGGGCCCCTACTGGGATTCCTACTCGGTCACCAAGGGGGTGGATCAGATCATTCCGGTGGATGTCTATGTCCCCGGCTGCCCTCCCCGGCCGGAGGCCCTGATGGACGGGATCGTCCTGCTGCAGCAGAAGATCAAGGACGAGGACGTGCGCGACAAGTGGAAGCAGCGTGACCGCCAGCCCGTCTGAGAGCACCGTCTCCGAAGCAGCCGACGCGCTCGAGGAGTTCGCCGACCGGGTGGCCGCAGCGGTGGGCGGCCGGGCCGAGGTGGCCCACGGGACCGTCAAGGTGCGGGTGGCGCCCTCGGCCTGGAAGGAGGCCCTGACCGTTACCTCCGGTGACCTGGGTCTGGTGTTCCTGTCCTGGCTGTCCGCCACCGATTGGACGAACGAGGTGGCGGTGGGGGATGAGCCCGACGGACCGGTGGAGGAGCGCTACGAGTTGCTGTGCGCGGTCTCCGACCTGTCTGACGGCAACCTGGCCATAATCTCGACCGACCTCGACCACGACTCACCATCCATCGCGAGCGTGGCCGATGTCTATCCCGGCGCCAACTGGCACGAGCGGGAGGCCGCCGAGATGTTCGGCATCGACTTCGTGGGCCATCCGGACCTCACCAAGCTCTACCTGCCCGACTCCTTCGAGGGCTACCCGCTCCGCAAGGACTTCCCGTTGCTGAGCCGGGAGGTGAAGCCCTGGCCCGGCAAGGTCGATGTCGAGGACATGCCCGAGAACGGCAGCCCGTCAACCGAGAACCCCGGCGCGTGATGCAACAAACTTTCGCTCATCACCTGTCGGAGGCGGCCGTCTCGGTCGAGCTGGAGACCGAGGGCATGACCCTCAACATCGGTCCCCAGC
>JAPPGU010000066.1 GCA_028821265.1 bacterium
GCCTCACCGATGAGAAGGGTCTGTTCCAGATGGACTTCGATCTCATGGCGTCCACTATGTGGGACGTCCTGGCCCTGACGGGTATCGAGAACCTTCCCAGTGCCGAGTCGATGATCGACACCAGCTTGCTCGATGATGCGTTCGCCGGCTGCGGAGCCTCGCTCCTGGCCTGCTGATCGCTCCCGTTTCCGGTTCTACGGAAGTGGCGCTCCCCGACCAAGGGGGCGCCACTTCCTTTTGTGGATTCTGCCCGGGTGCGACGGATCCGAGGTCTCGGCCGGTCGGTGGGAAGAGAGCCCTCAGGCTCCAGTCGAGTCCAGGGCCAGGGTGAGTTCGTCGGCTATGGCGTGGAACTCCGGTGTGGTTGCCAACTCTCGTGTCCGAGGCCTCTCGAACTCCACTTCCTGCACCAGTTTCACCCGCCCGGGACGCTCGGTCAGAACGATGACGCGGTCGGCGAGGAACAGAGCCTCGTCCACCGAGTGGGTCACGAGAATCGTGGTGTGCTGCTGAGCGGACCAGATCCGCTGCAGTTCCATGTTCATCTGCCGGCGGGTCACCGCGTCGAGAGCCCCGAACGGCTCGTCGAGGAGCAGGACTTCGGGGTTCAGGGCGAGGGCGCGGGCGATGGCGACACGCTGGCGCATCCCGCCCGAGAGTTGTTTCGGCCTCGCCTTCTCGAAACCCGCCATACCGACGAGCGCGATGAGATCGGAGATGCGCTGGCGGTCCGGTTTCATCCCGGCCACGTGGAAGGGCAGCGCGATGTTGTCCCACGAACTGAGCCAGGGAAGCAACGCGTGATCCTGGAACGCCACGCCCAGGCGATGCGCGGCCGCCAACTCGGCAGGCTGCCGCCCGTTCACGACCACGGTGCCGCCGGAAGGCACTTCCAGCGATCCGACCAGCCGCAGCAAGGTCGACTTTCCGCACCCGGAAGGCCCGATGAGCGCAACGAACTCGCCGGCCGCCACATCGAAGCTGACGTCAGAGACAGCCAGCAACGACTCGCCCCTACGCAGCTTGAACTCCTTGCTCACATCCCGCAGCGAGATGACCGGTGACCCGTCCGCGATCTCTCCGGCCACGTCACCGTCGGCGAAGCTGCGGTCAGTCAATGGCGCCTCCTTGCGGGGTTCCGCGCGCACGGAGACTAGTCCCGGTCCAGTTTGCGGTGATAGGCCGGCCGTGCAGCCGGGTATCGCATCGCGCTTCTGGACCGGTGCCCGATCATAAGGTTCCCCAGAACTCCGGCGGGTCGCCCGTTAGTTCCTGGACCGTGGCTTCCATCGCGAACACAGTGGTTCCGGCGTTGATGTGGCCGCCGATCGTCCGGCCGGTCGAATCGGCGAACACGGCGTGTATGTGCACCAGCGGTTGGCCTTCGTACAGGGAGATGTTGCCCGTTCCGCCCGCCACCTCCAGCTGCTCCTCCCGGACGAAGGTGCGGTAGTCGCCGGTGTCCGGGTCGTACCAGGACAGGTCGGCGCGGCTCACCGAGCCGAGAAAGGTGATCGTGGCGGCCAGGATGCCATTGGACCGGGCGAAGCTCGTGAGCGAGTCCAGCAGGTCATCCCCCTGGCTCATGCTCAACAGGTGGATTCTGCCCGGATCGAAGTCGAATACCTTCACACCGGCGCGCTCGGGTCGGGCGGGCAAGTCGGCAATCGCACCCGGCGAGTCTAGGAGGACACCTGCGGTGGGCGCGGTGGGGCGACCCACCGGATTGATACACTCCGCGCCTGCCCGGAGAATGGGAGACCTCGTTGGCGGAGACGACCGAGTTCTTGATAGTGGCGCCGATACTCCCCGGGAAACGGGAAGCGTGGCGCCAGATGATGCGGGAGGTCACCGGACCCCGGTATGAGGAGTGGGCCGACCACCACCGGCGGATGGGCGTCTCGCGAGAGGTGGTCTGGGAGCAGCGCCTTCCCGGGCTGGATCTGGCCATCGTCGCCATCGATGGTGTCGACCCCCAGGACATACTCGACAAGATGACCGTTTCCGATCATCCCTTCGACATCTGGTTCAGGGACACGATCGTCAGCGTCACCGGTTACCTGGAGACCGCGCCGGACGAGGTTCCCGCTCCCACCCTCGTGGGCAAGTTCGAGGCCCGGACGCAGCAATGACGCTCCGGCCCGGCCTCTGGGCGATGACCGCATGAAGATAACCCGTATTACCGCCTTCTCGGCCGGCTACATGAAGGTCGATCCGGAGATGCACCGCAGCTTCTCGCTGGTCAAGATCGACACGGACGCGGGCCACGTCGGATGGGGCGAGGCGAGCTCGTCCTACGGGCACTCGTACCCCACGGTCGTGGAGACCATCGTCAATGATGTTCTCGCCGACGTGCTGGTCGGGAAGAACCCGCTGGCCATCAGGGCCCGCCTGGCCGAGATGCACCTGTGGCTGGACGGCTACCTCGGATGGGACGGTGTCTCCGCGCAGGTCATCGGCGCTGTCGAGATCGCCCTGTGGGACATCTTCGGTCAGGAGCACGGTGTCTCCCTCGCGGCCGTACTCGGCGCCGGCGTGGACAGCCTGCCTCTGTACGCCACGGGGACGACTTCGTTCGAGGTGGACCTCGGCTGGCACGAGACGTACTTCGATGATGTCCTCGAGGTCGGGATCAAAGCCATCAAGGTGCGGCTGGGCAACGACCCGGATCGGGATGTCGAGTTGATCGCCCGGACCAGGCGCGTCATCGGCGATGACTGCCTTCTGATGGCGGACGGCTACTGGACGTACACGCTCCGCGAGGCGATCCGCCTGGCGCGGAAGATGGAACCGTACGACGTGAGCTTCTACGAGGAACCCCTTCCCCAGTACATGATCGAGGCGCTCGCCGAGCTCCGGGCCGAATCGCCGGTCCGCATCGCGGTCGGCGAGCGCGTCTTCTCCCTGGCCGGATTCAGGAACGTGGTGCATCATCGCGCCGCGGACGTCCTCCAGCCGGACCCGACGGTTTGCGGAGGCATACTGGCCTGCATGGAGGTGGCGGCCCTGGCGAAGGCCCACGATCTCGCGGTGGTCCCCCACATCGGAGGCCTGACCGCGGTAGGAGTGGCTGCTGGTCTCCATCTCGCGGCCGCCATCGAGCCCGAGGTGCTCGAGTACGACCCCGATCCGTACCAGCCGCTACGGGACGATCTGCTGGTCGACCCCATCTTCGGTATGGATCGCGTCGAGAACGGCCGCATGGCGGTCCCCACCGGGCCCGGGCTGGGGATCGAGATCGACGAAACCGTCCTGGCTGCCTACCCGTACCAGCGGGGGAAGCTCTACCAAGAGCTGTACCCCGAGCACGGCGCCGGTCGCCTGTGATCACCTCCGGGACCCGATAGTTCCCGAAGAGGGGTTCTACAACGGCGAGAAGGCGTCTGCCTCCTCCAGGGCGTCCAGTACGGCCAGGTAGGCCAGGTCCCGCTTGCGCACCACCTCTCGCTCGGAGCGGCCGCCGTAGTCATAGAAGCCTCGGCCCGTCTTGGGTCCGTAGAAGCCCTGGTCGACGACCTCTTTGAGGTAGGGGGGCACTTCGAGGCCCATCTCCGCCGTGCCTTCGGCGATCAGGTCGAGTCCGTTGAAGTCCAGACTCTGGAAGATGCCCACCAGCCCCAGCCGCACGCCGACGCTGGTCTTCATCACGAAGTCGATGTCCTCCAAGGTCGCGGCGCCGTCGTCCATCAGTTCCTCCGCCGCTGCTCCCATCGCCATCATGATCTTGTTGGCTATGAAGCCGATCGCGAACTGCTTCATCACGAGCGGCTGCTTCCCGATCCGCCGGAGCAGGTCGGCGGTCCACTCGAGCGACTCGCTCGATGAGTCGGGCCCACCGGCGACCTCAACCAGAGGGACGATGTACGGGGGCATGAACCAGTGGGCGCAGACGAACCGCTCGGGTCTGGCAGCCGTTACCTGCGTGAACAGATCCAGGGCCGAGGTGTTGCTCGCCAGCACCACATCCGGCGCGGCCGCATCCTCGAAGGCGTGGACGACGGCCTGCTTGGCGGCAATGGTTTCGCTGACGACCTCCATCGCGAACTCCGCCCGGGCCGCTGCGGCGGCCAGCGAAGTGGTCGGATGGAGGCGCCCCAGGATCGCAGGGATCTCTTCAGGATCCAGGCGGCCTGCGTCGACCAGAACACGTAGATTCGCTTCCACCAATCCGGGCGCGCGGGCCAAGGCCGTCTCGTCGAGGTCTACCAAGTCCACATCGATCCCGGCCTGGGCGAAGACCTGGGCGATCGAGTGCCCCATCGTCCCGGCGCCCACGACGGTGATCCGCTGTACTTCGTCCGGGCTAGGTCGCATCACCCTCCTCGCTATATGGCGCGCCACCATAGTTCGGGGCGCAGGATCGCTGGTGGACGGGGCTGGGCCGGCGGTTAGCCGACCAGGGTCTCGAGGTGGCCGTCGATGGGGATGACAGCTCCCGTGATGCCGGCGCTCAGAGGGGAGCACAGGTAGAGAACCAGATTGGCGATCTCGTCGGGCTCGATGAAGGTCCGGAGGGAGGCCTGCTTCTTCCACTCGTCGGACACCTCCTGGAAGGGAACGCCCCGCTCGTCGGCCAGATCCTGCATGACCCGGTCGAGCCGGGGGCCGGCCACGCCTCCCGGACAGACCGCGTTCACCCGGATGCCGTAGGGGCCGAACTCGGAGGCCCAGGTCTTGGTCAGGCCGAGCAACGCCCACTTGGCCGCCGCGTACGGGCTCCGTAGGGGGGAACCGAAGAGTCCCGAAACGGATGACATGTTGACGATGGCTCCGGTCCCGGCCTTCTTGAGGTGCGGCGCCGCGGCTCGCGTGCTGAGAAAAGCACCATCGAGGTTGCCACTTATGCAGGCGCGCCAGTCCTGGTAGGTAAGTTCGTCGACCGGGACCGTGGGGCCGCTCGGCCCGGCATTGTTCACCAGGACGTCCAGCCCTCCCAGTCGTCCGACCGCGTCGTCGAACACCCTGCCGATGTCCTCTTCCGACCCGACATCGGCCAAGGTCGTCGAGATACCGGGCACTTCTTCCCGGGTTGCGGCCAATGCGCCGGCGTCGATGTCGCATATGTGCACTCCGGCGCCGGACGCCACGAACCGCTCGGCCACAGTGCGACCGATCCCTGACCCCGCACCCGTTATGACGACCCTCGCGCCCGACAGCCTCATCATTCCAAGTCCTCCCATGTGGCGCCGAGACGGAGGATGCCCGAGAACGTCCCCTGAGATCCGGCCGGCGCCAGCCTACATCCCGGTGGCGCCGGGAAGTCTCGCCCGGGCCGCCTTGTACAATGACCGCCCGACCGCCGTACCGAACTATCCACGATGGGAGGCCTCGTTGGTCAGCGTCGACTGTCATCTGCACCTCGGGGTGGTCCCGGACCACATACCCGAGTGGTGGTTGACCGAGATGTACCGGCCGTACGGGGGTGGGGCTCTCACCAACTACGACGGGCAGTGGATCGTCGACCTCCTGGATCGTTCCGGAGTCGATGTAGGTCTGGTCCAGGGTGGAGACATGCGGCGCACGACCTACCATCCTGATCATTCCGCCGAGCACGATGTCTTCGTTCCCAACGACTACACGGCCCACCAGGTTGCCCTCTTCCCGGACCGGTTGAAGGGAGTGGCCGTCATCGACCCGATCCGGGACATGGGCGCCGCCCTGGAGGAACTGGACCGGTGCGTCAACGAGCTGGACTTCCGCGCCCTCAAGCTGCTCGGTTCCTACCTTCACTTCTCGCCCAACGACCGGCGCCTGGATCCGATCTACGAGAAATGCATCGAGTTGGGCATCCCCGCCCACTTCTTCACCGGATGGACCCCGATCATCACGGCCAAGCTCGAAAACGCCGATCCGGTGCAACTCGACGAGGTCGGCCGTCGATTCCGCGACCTCAAAGTGATCATCTCGATGGCCGATCCTTGGATCGACCAGTGCATCCTGCTGGTGGCGAAACACCCCAACTTCCACGGCGACATGTATCACTTCGCCGAACTCGGGCCCGAGCCTCTGTTCGAGACCCTGGACCGGTTCCGGTCGCTGTCGGCGCTCGACCGGGTGCTCTACGGATCCAACAACAGCGACAAGGTGCGGGTCGGCCGGGAGGAGGCCACGGTGCCGGACGTGTACCGCAGTGTTAACCGGGTTGCCCGGGAGAGGGGGGCGGAGCCGTTCACGGACGAGGAGATGGCGGCGATCCTCGGCGGTAACGCAGCGCGCCTTTACGGATTGGGAGGCTGACCGATGTTAACGATCGATTGTCACCTGCACGTGACCGAGGTGCCCGAGCACGCTCCCGAGTGGTGGGTACGGGAGATGTACGCGCCATGGGGATGGGACGTCGGTTCCGTGAACGGTTCAGATATCGTCGAACACCTCGATGCCACCGGATTCGATATCGGCATGATCCAGGGTGGAGACATCCGCCGCACGACCTACCACCCCGATCATCCTGCCGACCACCGCGTCTTCGTCCCCAACGACTACGTCGCTCACCAGGTCGCCCAGTCCGGGGGGCGACTCTATGGCGTGGCGGCGATGGATCCGCTCCGGGACATCCCGGCGGCGGTGCTCGAGTTGGAGAGATGCGTCAAGGAACTGGATTTCCGGCTGCTCAAGCTCGTCCCGACCTATCACCACTACGCCCCGAATGACCGGCGGCTGGACCCGCTCTACGAGAAGTGTCTCGAGTTGGACATACCGGTGATGATCCACACCGGATGGACGGCCACCATCAACTCGGCGATGGAGTTCCAGGACCCGATCCAGCTGGACGACGTCGGGCGTCGCTACCGGGATCTGAAGGTCATCGTGGCGCATCTCGGCTACCCGTGGGTGGATGAAGGGGTGGCGGTGGTCGCCAAACACCCCAACTTCTACGCCGAGATGGCGGGATGGACCGCCTGGGGACCCGAGATCCTGGCCGGCGCGCTTGTGAAGCTCAAGGAACTCGGCGCTATCGACCGGGTCGTCTTCGGATCCGACAACACCGACGCCAGGGATCTCTACCGCGACGCCCGGCGGATCGCACGCGAACAGGGCACCGAGATCACCGATGAGGAGATGGCCGGGATCATGGGCGGTACGGCCGCGGGACTTTTCGGGATCAGCGCCTAGGCGTCACCTACGGCCGCTCGCGTTCCGGATCCGGACGAGACGAAGGAAGTGGATGTGGCTATCGCGGACATGAGCGACCGCACGATCGAAGAGCTGGTGTCTCTAGGTGGGCGCACCGCCGTGGTCACCGGAGCAGGTCGGGGCATCGGCTACGCGATCGCCCGGCGGTTCATCGAGGCCGGCGCCCGTGTGGTCGTCGCCGACGTCGACCGGGAACGCGCCTCGGAAGCGGCTGAATCTCTGGGGACAGAGCGGGCACTTGCAGCCGGCGTGGACGTCACCGACCGGCGGTCGATCGCCGCCCTGGCGGATCTCGCGCTTACCGAGGCGGGCGGGATAGACATCTGGGTGAACAATGCAGGGGTCTATCCCGATGATGCCCTGTTCGACATCGATGACGACCAGTGGGATCGTGTCCTGGATGTCAACCTGCGGGGTACCTACCTGGGCGCCCGGGAGGCAGCTACCCGGATGATGGCCCGGCGGACGGGCGGTGTCATCATCAACATCTCGACCGCGCCCGCCTACGTTCGCGAGGGCGCTCCGCACTACGTCGCCTCGAAGCTGGGGGTGGTGGCCCTCACCAGGCGGATGGCGGCGGAACTCGGAGTGCGCGGGATCCGGGTCCTGGCGCTGGCCCCCACGGTCATCCTCACCCCGGGAATGGAGGAGTCGGCCGCGGAGGGCGGCTGGGATCTCGACGGCCTGGCCGAGCAGATGAGTAGGGAGTTGCCGCTCGGCCGCGCCGGCGTGCCTGACGATGTCGCCCGTGTTGCCTTGTTCTGCGCTTCCGACCTGGCGGCCTTCATGACCGGCTGCGAGGTCCGGGTCGACGCCGGGGACAAGCACGGCGGGCAGACCTAGCAGAGCGTACCCACCGGCAGCACCGGAGGACGCTCCGTGTCAGTGATGCTCGTCAGGGAAGTCCCATGCGCGCAGTTCGCCGGGTTCGAGCCGGACGAGAACGCCCGGGGGTAGTCCGGCCAGGTACTCGTCTACTTCGGCTGCGGCGACGTAGCGCTCCACGATCCGGCGATCGACTTCGGGACTCTGGGGCAACAACCGAGCGGAGCCGCGTAGCTCCAGGCCGCGCATGGGCGGTTCGGCCTCCGCCACCGCGGCCGACGCCCGCGGGTCCCGCCTCAGGTGCCTCGCCTTCACGTCGTTGCGGCCTATAGCGATGTTGAACCCGCCTTCCCGCCATTCGAACCACACGGGCGACAGCAGGACCAGGCCGTCCTGGCGGTAGGTCGCGAGCGTCGCCAGGAGCGGGCGCTGGAGGAAGTCACCGAGGTCTTCGGCAGACAGACCGGTACGCATGGCGGGATTCTATGCTACCGACCGTCCCGGGCCTGATCTCGGCCGGCTGGCGTCTGCTAGTACTGTCCGGACCAGGCCACCCCGCGCGAAGGGCGGCAACCTACCACTAGGAGCGACCATGGTCACCGTCGACTGCCATCACTACATCGGTCTGACGCCGAGCCAGGTTCCCAAGTGGTGGATGGAGGAGATGTACCTGCCATACGGGGGCACGGGCGTCTCCCGGTACGGCCAGGACATCGTGGACATGATCGACCATGCCGGAATCGACATCGCGATCGTGCAGGGCGGCGATATCCGGCGTACCACCTCGCATCCGGATCATCCCGGCGACCACGGGGTGTACATCCCCAACGAGTGGATCGCCCAAGAGGTGGCGAAGCATCCGGGCCGGCTCCTCGGCCAGGTGGCGGTCGATCCGTTGCGCGATCCGCAGGACGCCTTCGCCGAGACCGAGTACTTCATCAAGGAGCACGGGTTCGTGGCCCTGGCGCTCAAGACCGCGTACCACGACCATGCCATCAACGACCGCCGGGTGTATCCGTTCTACGAGAAGTGCATCGAGCTCGACGTTCCCGTGGACCTCTTCACGGGGTGGACGCCGATCATCAACGCTCCCATGAAGTACTCGAATCCGATCCTGCTGGACGACGTGGGCAGGGAGCTCCGCGACCTTAAGGTGGTCTTCTACCTGGCCTTTCCATGGATCGATGAGGGAATCGCCGTTGCCGCCCGCCATCCCAACTTCTACATGGACCTGGCGTGGTTCGGAGGGGGGAGCGCGGAGCAGCTCTACGACGCGCTGCTGAAGATCAAGGACTTCGGGGCTATCGATCGGGCCCTGTACGGGTCGGACGGGAACGACAAGATCAGGATCGGCAAGAACGTGGCGACGGTCCCCGAGCTCTTCCGCGCCGTGAACGAGGTCGCCGAGAGGCGGGGTACGGCTGAAATCTCAGACGACGAGATGGAGGCCATCATGGGGGGCACCGCCAACCGGCTGTACAAGCTCGGCTTGTAGGAGCTCCTCCTAGACACGGTCCGGCCGGCGCCGGAGTATAGGAAAAAGAGGCGCTGCCCCTCCTTTCGGAGAGGCAGCGCTCTATCGGTCGAGAACTCGCTTCTAGCAGTCCAGCAATGAGGATCCGCAGCCTTCGTAGGCAGACTCGAGGATCGAGATGTCGTAGACGTCGGCGGCGTCCGGAACCGATTCAAGCCCGGTAGCCGTCAGCACGTAACCGTTCTGGATGTTCTGGATCTGGTCGAGATCGAACCAGAACAGGCCCTTCTCATCGGTGAGGGGGCTGGTCATCAGGGGTATCTGTGCTTCATGGATGGGGAACTGGTCCTCGAGGACCAGGCCGAGATCGACCCCGCCCCACGTGTTCATCACCAGATCGATCGCGTGGGCGGGATCGTTGAAGGCGTACTCCCAGCCCCTGATGTTGGCCCGGAGGAAGCCCACGATCGCTTCGCGATTGTTGTCCATGAACTCTGTCGTAGTGAAGAATAGGTCCTGGTAGGCGGGCAGACCCATCTCGCTGAACGTCCAGCTGACGTTGCAGATCCCCTGCGCGTTCAGCGGGAGGGGATGGCTGTTGACCCAGATCAGCATGCCGTCGACCGTTCCATCGACCACCGGCGACATGTCCCAGCCGGCCGGAATCAGCTCGTAGGTGCCGGGCTCCAGCCCGTTGGCGGTCAGCAACGCATCGATCAGGAATCCGTCGGTTGTGCCGCCTGCGATCTTCTTCCCGGCGATGTCGGCCGGCGAGTTGATCGGGTTGTCACAGAGCGAGCCGATGCCCGTGGGGTCGGACTGCATCCTGACACCGAACACGACGAAGTCCGCTCCCTCCGACATCGCCAGAGCGAGCGAGAACGGATCGGTGACGCCGATATCGGCAGCTCCACCCGCGACCACCTGGGTCGAGTTGGGCACGTTCGGGCCACCGTGCTCGATGGTGACGTTGATGTTCTCGTCATCGAAGAAGCCCTGTTCGACGGCCTCGTAGAGCCCCATGAAGCCGGGATCGGCGATCCAGCTCAGCCGCAGCCTTATGTCGGTCGGCTCGGCAGGAGCGGGTGCCGCGGTGGTAGTCGGGGCGGCCGTGGTGGTCGTAGCTGCCGCAGTGGTCTCGGTCATCTCGGCCTCGGTCGTGGTCGGCGCGGCCGTAGTGGTCGGCGCGGCCGTGGCCTGCGTTGCCTGCGTCTCGGCAGGCTCGTCGTCTCCGCAGGCGACCGCCAAGAGCGCGAGGAGCGCCACTACCGATATCCACTTGACCCGCTTCCTCCGGGAAACCATGCGTCCTCCTCCTGGTGTCGCATCCGACTTTTCGCTAGCTCATTCCGGGCGCGGATGCGGACGAACCGATCCGCGGCCCGGATAAGCATACCGATGCAGGTTCGCCACCGGCCAAGAGGCCTGCCCCACGACATGATCGGGCGCCCGGTGACCGCTTCCGGCGTATCCGCGGACCGCTCCGAACGGTCGCGGTCTCGATCGACGCCGGACCCGTACTAGCTCACGTCCAGCGTTCGATACCTCGTTCCTCAACCCGGCTGGCGAGAGCGTAGGAGAGAATGGACAGGGCGATTATGACCATCGCCGCCCCCCAGGCCCGGTCGACATCGAACCGGCTGAACGAGAGGGCGAACAGCCAGCCCAGGCCCCGGACGCCGGTCAGGTACTCGCCGATGACCGCCGCAATGAACGCGACCGCCGCGTTGAGCCGGAATGCGACCAGGAAGTTCGGCATCGCGGCAGGCAATGCCAGCCTCAGCAATTGCACCGTTCGCGGTGCCCCGAGGCTCCGGAAGACATCCACCGAACCCGCCGGCAAGTCCAGAAGACCGGAGTTGACGAGGACGAAGGTGGGGAACATCGACACGATGGCTGCAATGGCGAGAACCGTGCTGGGGGAGTAGCCCAGCACCTTCGCCATGATCGGAATCGTGGCCACGATGGGAGC
>JAPPGU010000054.1 GCA_028821265.1 bacterium
GCCTCATCTCCGGGATCAACTCAGCTCCCGCCAGGTAGGCGTAGGCCAGCTTGTGTGACACGCCTCGCTGGATGAGAGCGGTGGCGAAGATCTTGGGGTGGACGGTCGCCATAGCGGCAGTCACGGCAATGACGAACACGGCCAGGCGCGCCGCGGTCGTACCGGCGAGGGCCAAGCCTTCAGCGCTCACCGAGATAGGTCCCCAAGCTGCCAGCGGCTCCGAGTCGTATGGGCGGACCACTCCATGGATTATGACCAGGGCCAAGGTCATCGGGGCCATGAGCCGCAGGGACTTCAATGCGATGATGCCGAGGCGGGACACGACCAGGGTTAGCACCGCCGCTGCCAGGAGGATGGCCGGTACCAGTACGGTGTCCCCGGCGAATCCTGCCACCGATAGTGGAAGCACCGCGGCCAGCTTGGTCAGGGGATGGGCTCGGTGGAGCCAGGTGTTCCCGATGTCGTATAGCTCGGCGACCCGAGCCGGTGACCAGGTGGCCGTGTCGGCTTCCACTACATCAGTATGGTCGTCGTGGCCGTCTGAGGAGCAACTCGACGTGCTCTACTGGCCATCGGCGTCACTCGCGGCGTTCCGCCCCGAGTGACGCCGATGAATCACAGGCAGACCACTAGCGGGTCAGAACGGTATGACCTCTCGGCCGAACGGTGGCCGGTAGCGCTGGGGAACGCCCTTGATCAGGGCGAATGCCAGGAGCACCGTCAGCACCTTGTCGAGCGGTGAAGTGAGCAACTGCTGACCGATGACCGACTCGACCATACCTTGCCCGGAAGCCACGAAGAATCCCGTAACCGCGTCGACGCCCGACCCGGAGACGCCTTCGAAGACGAGAACCACTATGGGGGTCGCGGTGATGATGGTGATCGCGGTCAGGCAGAGCATCGTCAAGATGATCTTGCCCGTGGAGCGAAGGAACCCGTGTGCCGCCATGACGCCGGCCACGATTCCGATGGCCGCGTTCACGATCCCGAAGGGGATCGACGTCGCCTCGAGCGTGAGTCCGATCACCAGGTTCGTGAGCACTCCGGCGACCGCCGCTACCCACGGCCCCGCCAGGAAGGCCGCCATGGTGGTGCCGATGGTGTCGAGGAACAGGGGCAGGTTCAAGGTCTGGGTGAAGAACCTCCCGATGAGGTTGATCCCGATAGCCACCGGGATGAGTACCCATGCCGTCGTTGTGAATGCTGTCTTGAACCGGAGACCGTCCTTGATGGCGCTCATTGTCCATCCCCTCCCATGTAGCGATCCCATGAGAGCCTATTTGACGTGCGCCCCTGCCGTCGGAGAAACCGGGTATTTTATAGGGAATTATAGACTTGACTTGACAGAGTGTCTCTGACCTGGTAGATTGCAGAGCGAGACGTTGGCAAAGGGTAGAAGATGACACAGAAGGCACCGGGTAAAGCTCACCGCAAGGGCATCACCCTCATGGAACTGTCGGAGAGGTTCCCCACCGAGGAATCCGCCGTAGAGTGGTTCGAGGCCGTGGTCTGGGGCGACCAGCGGACGTGCGGTCGCTGCGACAGCACCAACACTTACGAGATCAAGTCAGGCAAGCCGATGCCGTACCGGTGTCGGGCATGCAAGCGTTACTTCTCGGTCAAGACCGGGACGGTGATGGCCGGTTCTCCGCTGCCGGTACGGAAATGGGTATGGGCGATCTACCTGGATGTGACTAGCCTCAAGGGAGTGTCCTCGATGAAGCTCCACCGTGACATCGGGGTATGCCAGAAGACGGCATGGTTCATGCAGCAGAGGCTCCGTGAAGCGTTCTCTGGTCTGGTTCCCGAAGGTGAGATGGTCGGTCCCATCGAGGTTGACGAGACGTACATCGGCGGCAAGGAACGCAACAAGCACGCATCGAAGCGGCAGAACCTCGGGAGGGGTCCGGTTGGTAAGGCTGCCATCGTAGGAGCCCGTGATCGTGAGACCGGTCAGGTAGTCGCCCGAGTCGTCCCCAACACTCAAGCAGCGACACTCCAAGGGTTTGTCGAGGAACGGCGGATACCGAATGCTCCCGTCTATACAGACGGAGCAACCGCCTACGACGGGTTGCCGAATCGGCAATCAGTGTCCCACTCGGTCGGGGAATATGTCAGGGGCGAGGCTCACACCAACGGGATGGAGTCATTCTGGGCAATGCTCAAACGGGGCTACCACGGCACATATCATCGGATGAGCTTCAAGCATCTCCAACGTTACGTCGCGGAGTTCGCGGGACGGCATAACATTCGGGAGATGGACACCATCGACCAGATGATCCACGTAGCCGCCGCGATGGTCGGACGCAGGCTCATGTACCAGGACCTGGTGGCCGGTGAACGCGGAGTCGCCACTTGAGCGGGCCGCTTGTGCTCGGCCATGTCCCTGCGGATAACGCCCTCTACTACGGAGACTGCTTGGAGTGGATGAGTAAATGGGCATCCGAATCGGTTGACCTGATCTACCTTGATCCCCCGTTCAACTCCAAGCAGGACTACAACATGCTCTACTCGGCAGAGGTGGCCGGAGACGCCCAATATCGGGCATTTGCTGACACTTGGGTATGGGATGATGCCGCAGCAGACCGTTATGAGCGCTTCGATGGACAGGTGGGCGACACAGCACGAGCTATTCGAGGATTGAGGCGAATACTCGGAGAATCGGGGATGCTGGCCTACCTGACATACATGACCGAACGGTTAGCCGAGTGCCACCGGTTGCTCAAACCTACAGGCAGTTTGTGGCTGCACTGCGACCCGACAGCCTCTCATCCACTCAAGATGGTCTTGGACGTGATATTCGGACCAGGCCGGTTCCGTAACGAAATCATCTGGTGCTACCCGCCCAAAGGCAGAGGCCCGGCCAAGGGGTTCCACCGTAAACACGATGTGCTGTTGTACTACAGCAAATCCGGCAACAAGACGGCGGGTACCTTCCACCGGCCGTACACGCCCCTGACCGCCGGCGCTCGCGCTAAGTTCTCGATGACGGACCAAGACGGCAGGAAATACAAGGAGTTCAAAGGGCGCCGGACCTACCTAGACGAGTCTAAGGGCAGGCCGGTTCCTAGCTGGTGGACGGACATAGCGCCCGCTGGCCAGTCACGGAACGAATACCTGGGCTATGAGACCCAGAAGCCGGTCAAGCTGTTACGCCGCATCATTGAGACCTGCACAAATCGGGGCGATCTCGTCCTCGACCCGTTTTGCGGATGCGGCACCACCGTCAGCGCTGCCCGTTCCTTAGGCCGTAGGTGGGTCGGGATCGACATATCCTCCTTTGCTGTCGACGTGATCCGAGAACGTCTTGAGGACCGCACCATTCCCGTGTATGGCATCCCCTACGATCTTCTTTCGGCTCGGCGAATGGCCGCCGACGATCCGTTCGGGTTCGAAACGTGGGCCGTGAACAGGTTGCGCGGGTTCGTGCCCAACACAAGACAAGTAGCAGACGGTGGCATAGACGGGCGCGGTCGATTGGCCGACCAGCCCGACGACTGGCACACCCGACTGGCGCTAGCGCAGGTGAAGGGGAGTAAGCACCCGCCCATCGACGGGCTGCGGGCGTTCAGTTCTGTCCTCGATCACCGCAAGGCGGCGCTTGGTTGCTACGTCACCGTAGACCCGTTCGATACCGAAAGCGCACGCCGCGTTCGCGCTCACCCAGCACAAATCCACGTTGGCGGCTATCCGTACCGGCGACTCAACAGATGGTCGATAGCGGACTACTTCGATCAACGCCCCCCCCCCCCTCTACCGCCCATGAACAATCCCTACACCGGCAGGAAGATGGCACAAGACAGCTTGTTCTAGAAAGGGACCACCACTATGACAGACATCAAGAAACCGAAGAAGCGCCGCAAGTACCGCAAAGGCTTGAAAGCCGATTATCGGGACGCGACGCCGGAGCAGGTTGCCCGAGCGTTGCACCGTCATCGCCCCGGCATCGCACCTAGACTCAAGTCTAGTCTATAATTCCCCAACTTTTCGGTAGTCGACGGGGATGAACCCGGGGAGGCTCTCATAACATGGGACGCAGTACCAGGGGCAACCGGCTACAGCGTTCGCTGGATGAATGTGAACGCCGCAACGCTCCTCCAGCGCCTCGGGGGACCATGGCAGGACATTATCGAGTCCATCGACTTCGCCGAAAGCGGCGAGGATAGTTACACGCTAGCGCTCAATAACCTTGCGCCTGGAACCGTCTATGCGTTTGGCATCGGCAGCAAGTTCGGCCAATCGACCAGTCCTAGTTGGTCGGGGTGGGCTACGTTGAAGTTGGCGGGTGCCGACGGCACCATGGACGTGTACGACATCGTCCAATTGCAGTCCGCTGCTTTATCCATAGCGAACCATGCCCACTCGTTGAGTAGCGTAGGGACTGTACCGACTAATGCCGGTATGACACGGGAATCGCTCACTCAAGACGGGACGCTCATCTTCCGACACAAGGCCGCTATAACTCAACAACTGGGGATCCTCAACAAGAAGAGTAATAGTGACCGAGTTGATCACATCAAGTCCCTGGCCAATAGGCTCATCACCAATGTCGAGTCTATTCAAGGTGGAAGGGGCCAGTTGTTACTCAGATTGCAGGCGGAGCAAAAGAGCCGAGCCGAGTTGACTCGTGCTAACTCTATTGCCCTATTCCCAGCTGTCACCGCCAGTACGGACAGACAATTCTATGGCCTAGTGACCAACCTTCCTGAGGATAGACATACCGGTTCAACGGTACTCACTAGGCAGAATCTGCTGGATTACAGCGCCACCGATAGCCTGGCGAACAACACGGTCTTGGGGCATACGCTTCTGCTGGTGGCAAGCCTTATGCAAGATCCCACACACGTAGCACGGCTTCAGGAGTCATTTGACTCGGTAGCCCACAGAATTGATCTTGACATCAACCACCTTCGAGCGTCTTCTTTCGCTGGACTGAACAATGTCGTCTTGAATCTGGCCGAGAACCTGCGTGATGCCGGAACCGAAGGGGATGACTATTTCGAACGGCTGGAGGAGCGTCTTGAGCTGGTGGAGCAGGAACGTGCTCTGATAGAGGACAGCGAGAACGTTCTGAGGCAGCTCTTGACTCAGGTTGACGCGTTGGGTAAGGAAGCCCAGGGTTTGCGTGTGCCACCCATCCCAACGGCTCCAACGGTGAGCCCGGATGATCCCGGCATCTCCGACAGCGAGATACTGTTCGGTCAGTCAGCGGCCCTCACCGGACCTTCCGCAGCGTTGGGCTTGGGTATGCAGCTGGGCATCCAGGCGGCGTTCAAAGAGGCGAACGACGCAGGAGGAGTGCACGGACGCCAGCTGAGGCTTGTGACCAGAGATGACCGATACGAGAGCGATGCTGCGTTCGGGCAAACCCTTCGTCTGATCGAGAACGATCAGGTCTTCGGGTTGATCGGAGCGGTGGGAACACCAACCTCTCGGGCAGCCTCCCCGCTGGCACGCGCATCGGGCGTGCCGTTCGTAGCACCCTTCACCGGTGCGCAGCTGCTGCGCGTCGGCGAGCTGAGCAATGTTCTCAACATCCGTGCCTCATACCACCAGGAAACTCAGAAGATGGCGGAGCTACTGGCCGCTGCCGGGAAGACGAGGGTGGCGGTGCTCTACCAGAACGACTCTGATGGTGTTGACGGTCTGACAGGGGTAGAGCAGGCGGTGGAGGCTCATGGCCTGGAGTTGGTGGCTTCCTGGTACTACCGGCGGAACACGGAGGCTGTCACGTCCGCGGCGTTCCGGATCGCCGACAAGCAGCCGGACGCGGTCATCATCATCGGCGCTTACCGCCCGGCGGCGCGGCTCATCGAGAAGCTGCGCGAGGACCTGGGACCCGAAACGATCTTCATGGCCGTGTCGTTCGTCGGCAGTGAAGCTCTCGCGACCGAACTGGGTGCTGCCGGCGAGGGGATCTACGTGACGCAGGTGGTGCCGTTGCCCGGCGGGGACGACGTCTCGGTCCTGGCCGAGTACCGCGCCGCACTGTCCGGCGTCGATCCGGATGCCGACCCGGGATTCGTCTCCCTCGAGGGCTATCTAGCCGGACGGCTCGCCATCGAACGTCTGAGGGCTTGCGGCGCCGACCTCAGCCGGGCGTGCTTCCTGGATGTCACAGGTGCGTCCGGGTCCATAGACATAGGCGGAGTCTCGCTCCAATTCGGACCAGGTGACAACCAGGGTTCTGATGCGGTCTACCTGACCGTGATCAACTCGGAGGGCGAATACGAGTTGGTCGACAGCATCCGGAGTTGACAAGATCCCCAACCGCGGGGCGTCCCGGCACGTTCTAACCACGGGACGCCCCCTGCGGGCCTTGCGAGTTGAGAGGTACGGGGTTAGCGGCTCACGACGGCGCGGACAAGAGCGGCATCGCACAAGCCGGAGCCGTTCTCCCCTCGGCAATCGACGAGTTCGGTTCCGTCCGGGTAACCTCCGGGTAGCCGTGGTTCTATTCTCAAATCCAACCCCGTGGGGATTGCTGCCCGATCCGGCCTCGCGCCTCCGACGCTGGGGAGGACAGGCGTGAAGGGACTGCGGGTGGCGATGGCCATCCTCGCTTCGCTGCATCTCGGGTGGTCGGCCTTGATCGCCCTCGGGGCGAGCTTCGCCGATGGGGGATCCGTACCGGAGCGCTTGCTCTTGAGCGCGGTACACCCGCTGGCGGCCATCCTGCTCCTCTACGTCGTAGTGTCCTCCGAGCGGATTACACCCCTCATCTGGCGCACCACCGTGGCGCTGCTGTCCGTGGGCATTGTCGGGGACATCCTGGCGGCCGTCCTGATCGGCCAGGGGACATGGCGCGGAGACTGGCCGCTGCCGCTGACGTTCACGGTGGTTCCGGTGATCGGCCTCGTCTACATCGTCCGGCGACGCCATGGCCGGCAGGCGGTTGACCGCTAGGCTTTACCTGGATATGGCCGGAGCGACAGGATGGCTGCTCTCCGATCTGGCCGAGGAGATCGAGAGGGCTCTGGCCGAGGGTGGTGCCGGTGACGGAAGGCTGGTGGAGGGCCGCGCGACCGCGGTCAAGGCTTCACCGGAACAGGGAAACTCCTCCAAGATCGTGATGGGTACCTCCTGCCTGCCGCCGCACTTCTCCACCGCCGCTCACTCTCATCAAGCCGAGGAGGTGTCCGTGGTTCTCTCTGGGGGCGGATGGATGGACGTCGACGAGACCCCCCACACCCTGCAACCCGGAGGGATTCTCCTCGTCCCTTCCAACCTCCCGCACCGGGCCCACTCGGGTCCCGACGGGCTCACCGTCCTCTGGCTGCTCGCGCCGCCAGGCTCGGAGCCGCGCCGGCTGGCGGAGCACGACGACCGGGCCGAGGCCTTGATGTAGCCGATTACCTGGACATGGGGCGACCTTTTCGGTAGGAGGTCTCGATCCGGAGATCGTAAGGACCGGGAAGGAGGTTCTTTACCGGTCCGGTCAGGGATTAGACGGCCTGGAACATCTCCTCGACGGTCAGGTCGCCGACATCGAAGAAGGCCATGATGCGGCACGGGCAGGACTCGCCACCCTCGAACTTCCAGGGGAAGGCCCCGATGATGCATCGCTGGTTGAGCACCTTCTCGATGTCGCCGCCCACGTTCTCGGCGTGGATACAGCCCTTGGGGAAGGCGAGATAGTGGAGGGGGAACAGGTCCTCGGTGATCTCCCGCCCGCTCCGGTGGTGCGTGTAGGTGTACTCGCCGAAGTAGTCCCTCACCGGCATGCCCACCTTCTGCTCGAAGCGCCTGGTCAGGTCGGGTCGCATGTGGCGGATGGTGGTGTTCATGGGGTGATCTCCCGAGCCGGCGTCGATTCCCCACCACGCCAGCTCCCTCTCCAGCATCCATTCGGCCAGATCCCTGGTCCCGCCGGGATGCATGCAGAAATAGCGGGTCAGGTCCTGCTCGGGCTTCCCCTCGTAGTAGCGGTGGTAGCCGGTGTGGATGATCAGGATGTCGCCCTTCTTGACCTCCACCTTGGAGGTGATCATCTCGGGGGTGATGATGCTCCAGTCGCTCACCTCGTCGGAGACGTCGACGATGACCCCTTCGTGGATGAGCTTGGTGAGCGGGAGGGAGGCCATGTCGCCGCCCCCGTCGGCCATGTGCATCGGACCGTCGAGGTGGGTGCCCACATGCAGCGAAGACTCGATCCTCTGTGACACCACCCGGTTGGTCTGCAGGGTCTGGGTGTAATAGATCTTGGATCCGGGATACCCGACCCAACCCGGAGTGTGAATGTTTATCGGGTGGGAGAGATCGACGAGCTTCATTTCGGTTTACCTCCGATATCGGTTGCTGACGGATGGTAGGGAGCAGGAATACGGGCCCTGTACAAGACCTAGTTCGCCTAGTACCTCAGACCGTTCTCCCAGATCCCGTAGAGATCGGTGCGGCGGTCAGCGCGGGGAGCGATCAACTCGCCCCGCACCTGCGCTCGCTTGGCTGCGCCCAGGTCGACCTCGGTGACGCTGATGGCGTCCTCCGAGCCGGGTAACGGCCCGGACGCCAGCTTGCCGTAGGGATCGACCAGGATCGACGAGCCGAGAAAGTCGAACTCCCCGTGACGGCCGGCCTGGGAGGCGCAGGCAATGTACACCTGGGAGAGGTTGGCCTGGAGGACCGCCCCCTTGCCCTGGGGACACATCCCGTCCTGGTCCCAGCGTTCCTTGTCGTAGCCGGGTAACCAGGCGGTCGGGACGCAGATCAGATCGGCTCCCTTCAGGGCCATCAGCCGCACCACCTCGACGAACCGTAGGTCGTAGCAGACGCACAACCCGATCGTTCCGAACCGGGTGTGGGCCACCGGGAAGCCGAGGTCGCCGTCGTGGAACGCGATCTTCTCGTTGGCGAACAGGTGGGTCTTGCGGTAGTGGAGGATCGTTCCGTCCGGGCCGACCGCCACCGCCGTGTTGTAGATCGATTCGCCGTCCCGCTCGCAGAACCCGCCCACCACGTATCCGTTTGCTTCGGCCGCCAGGGCGGTCCATTGCTTGACGGTCGGCCCGTCCACCGGTTCGGCGGTCTCGGCCAGCGCCCGCCAGTCGAACGCGTATCCGTGGATGATCATCTCGGGCAGCACCACGATGTCCGCCCCCGCATTGAAGGCGCGCTCCGTCCATCGGACGGTGAGATCGCGGTTCTCCTCGACTGCCAGGGGTTCGCCCCCGATCTGTACCAGACCTATCGAGACCTTGTTGACCATTGTGCTACTCCCGTCCCAGTGGACCGTCCGGCATGAGCCCGGCTACTCGCAGCATGTTCCAGTCGGCCGGACACGGACCTCCCACGCTCTCGACGTGATCGTCCCGGTCTCCCGATACGGCGTGCCAGATCCCGACCGGCACATGAACCACGTCCCCGGCCTCGAACTCCAGCCGGAGGTCGTTGGTCAGGTCCTCGATGCTGCCCTTGCCGTCGAGGATATAGATCGTGTCCTCGGACTCGGCATGTACATGCTCCTTGTTCCGCTCCCCGGCCTGCATGTCCACGTAGTTCATGTTGGCCGTGTATGCGCCGACTCCGGCCCACACGATCAGGCGGGCATCCCTGGCGATCATCGGGACGATGGCGGTCGGCTGGTCGCGATGGAAGACGCGGACACCCCGAGCCGCGAGGCGGCCACCGCCGGCAGGCGGCGGTGGGGTGGAGCCCCGCTCGTACTCGAGATGGGCATAGAGCCGTTCGTCGGCCGGGCAGGGACCCCCGATCAGTTCGGCGCCGTCCGGGCCCGCCTCGAACGCGTACTTCGTGTCGGCTCCGATGTGTGCCATCGCTCCGGTCGGGACGTCGAGGCGCCGGTCGAAGGAGTTGTCCGCCGCCGCCACGCTTCCCGACATGGTGTAGTAGACGGATTCCATCGGGTGCTCGAGTTGGACGGTTCGCCCGCCCGGCTCCAGTGAGATGTGGTGTATGGATCGCAGATGGGCGTCCAGGCCCGGCCAGACCACCACCCAAGCCCGGCCTCCGTGCTCGACGATGGGAAGTTCAGGAGCATCCTCCTCATCCCGGAGGATGCGGACGCGGTCGGTTTCAGCGACCATCTTGGGGGTTCGGTCCGTTCATCGGCGGCGAGTCTACCCGCCGGTTGCCCTCCGTGAGGCTGCCGGCCAAGAGGCGCTACGGTCGGTCCGGCAATCGCTTGACCGAGGCGCGGAGGGAAGATGGCGCGCATAGAGCTGATCGACCGCAAGGACGGCCTCGATCCGGACCAGGCTCGGCTGTTCGACTGGATCGTGGGGAGCAGGGGCGAGCTGGTGAGGCCCTTCCAGGTGCTGCTGCATGCCCCCGAGCAGGCGGAGCACATCGCCCGGCTCGGGCATGTGGTCCGCTTCGAGTCGGGCCTGGACGGCGCCGACCGGGAGCTGGCCATCCTGGCGACCGGGCGGGCGCACGGCTGCGATTACGTCTGGGACACCCACGTGGACCTGGCGCGCCGCGAAGGGACGAGTCCCGCGGCGATCGCCCACCTCGACGGCGAAGTGGGGGACCTGGCGCCGAGAGAGGCCGCCATCCTGGACATGGTCGGTGAGCTTTGCTCGGCGTCATCCCTGTCCGCATCGACGTTCGCCCGCGTTGAATCCCATCTAGGCGCCAAGGGCGCGGTCGAGCTCAGCGTCCTGGTCGGCTACTACACCCTGCTGGGCTACGCCATGGCATCGTTCGACGCATGCCACGTGCCCGGGGAGGCGTAGGGGCCCGGTAGTCGGATGTGGTCCTGCTCGGCGTTGCTTTGAGGCTGCTTGGTTCGGTCTGCCGGTTTCGGCGCTCCGGGGCCGACTAGTAGAGTCGAACGGTCAGCCCCGAAGGACGAAGGAGCCCCGTCAGATGACTCATGTCCCTGTAACTCACATCACCTCGGATGCCGAGCGCGCCCGCCGCTACGCAGCCCTCCGGGAGGCCATGGCCGGCGCCGGCATGGATGCCTTCGTCATCTGTAGCAGGGGCGACGAGTTCGTGCGGGGACGGGTCCAGTACGTGA
>JAPPGU010000081.1 GCA_028821265.1 bacterium
GCTCCGACTCGTCGGCGTTGACCACCAGGTAGGACGGGCGGGCCGGCGCCAGGAAGCTCCACTTGACACCGGCCGGGAATCCGGCCCCGCCCCGGCCCCGCAACATGGATGCCTTGATGTCGTCGGTGATCTCGGCCGGGGTCATGCCCGGGTCGCCGAGCACCCTGCGGAGCGCGGAGTAACCGCCGGTGGCCTCGTAGGTGGGCAGCGAGTGGCTGTTCAGCGGATGGCGGTTCATCCGGTCGGTGAGGATCATCGGGATGTCGCCGTTCCCCACGGTGCTCGACGTGTCCAGGTCCGGAAGGTGGCCGTTGGACGGAACCGCCGTCCCCAGGGACGCGCAGGCCGGAACGGGTCCGGCGGCGCCGGCCGGCTCGGGAATGGCCCACGGGAACGCGGTCCGCCCGCCGAACCTGGCCTGGAGTTCGTCACCGGTCGCCGCATCGGGCTCCTCGGTGCGGAGCCAGCGGACCATCTCCCTCGCCTTGGCAGGCGTGACCCCCTCCACGAACTCGTAGTTGACCTGGACCGCGGGAGCCCCTCCGCAGGCGCCGATGCACTCGACGTGCTCGGGGGTGATGGCTCCGTCGCGGTCGGTATGGCCGGACGGGACCCCGGCCTCGGACTCGACCGCATGGAGCACCGCGTCGGCGCCGTCGAGCCAGCACGAGATAGACGTGCAGACCGATACCAGGTACTTGCCGACCCGGTCCCGCTTGTACATCGTGTAGAAGCTGGCCACCGCCACCACCTGGGCGGGGGTCACGCCCACCAACTCCGCCACCCGGCGCATGCCGTCCTCGGTGAGCCGGTCCGCGCCCCGGTCCAGATCCTCCTTCATGGCGATGTAGAGAAGAGGCATGATCGCGGAGCGGCGCCGGGGGTAGCGTGCGATGACCTGCCGGGCCCGTTCCTCGGCGGCTTCCGACCAGGCGTAAGTCATCTCCGCCTACCGGTCCACATCGCCCATCACCGGGTCGAGCGACGCTATGCAGGCCACGGTGTCGGCCACCAACGAGTCCGCCATCATGATCGGAAGAGCCTGGAGGTTGGAGAAGGAGGGCGCCCGCGTGTGCATGCGCAACGGCGCGCCGCTTCCGTCGGACACCAGGTAGCAGCCCAGTTCCCCCCTCGGCGCCTCGATCGCCACATAGGTCTCCCCGGCGGGGACCTTGAACCCTTCGGTGTATATCTTGAAGTGATGGATGAGGGCCTCCATCGACTCGTCGATGCGCTGCCTCGGAGGGGGTGACACCTTGCGGTCGGCGGTCTTGTAGTCACCGCGGGGCATGGTGTCCACCACCTGTTCGATGATGCGCAACGACTGGTGCATCTCACCGATCCGGACCCGGTAGCGGTCGTAGACATCCCCGCGGCTCCCGGTCACCACGTCGAACTCGTAGGCTTCGATGCCCGAATAGGGCTGGGACTTGCGCAGATCCCACGGCACTCCCGCCGCCCGTAGGGTCGGGCCGGTGACGCCGTAGGCCAGGCACTCGTCCACCGTGATTATCCCGACTCCGCGGGTACGGCCCAACCAGATGGGGTTCTCCTTCAGGAGGTCCTCGTAGTCCCGCATGGCCAGCGGGATCCTCTCCAGGATCTCGGCCACGTCCTCCTCCCACCCGTCCGGCAGGTCGGCCGCCACGCCGCCCGGACGGATGTAGTTGTGGTTCATCCGCAGGCCGGTGGTCTTCTCGAAGAAGGCCAGGATCAACTCCCGTTCCCGGAAGCCGTACATCATCATCGAGAGCGCGCCGATGTCCATACCGTTGGTGGCGGTGGCGACCAGGTGTGAGGACACCCGGTTCAGCTCGGTCATCAGGATCCGGATGGCCTGGGCGCGCGGCGGGATCTCCACGCCCAGCAGCTTCTCTGTCGCCAGCGAGTAGCAGAGCTCGTTGTGGAGAGGCGCCAGATAGTCCATGCGGGTGACGTTGGTGCCGCCCTGGAGGAAGGTCAGGGTCTCGGCGGTCTTCTCCATACCGGTGTGGAGGTAGCCGATGATCGGCTTGACCCTGCGGACGATCTCACCTTCCAGTTCGATATTGAGCCTCAGCACCCCGTGGGTGGAAGGGTGCTGGGGTCCCATGTTGACGATCATCCGCTCGTCGTCGTCAACGGTGTCGTCGACCACCCAGTCGTCGACGACGCGGGAGCCCCGCTGCTCGACGCTCCTCTCGACCGTCTCGTCGCGCTCCATCTCCTGAGCGCCCTCGTCGGTCCCGGCCACCATCCACTCCGAGACCTCGGGGGCTTCGGTGCCGGACACCCAGATGTCGGTGGTGGCGGTCGGCTCAGCCATCATGTCACCCGGGGCGAGGCTTTGAACTGGACGGGGACGGCGCCCACCTCGAAGTCGCGGCGGAGAGGATGGCCCATCCAGTCGTCGGGCATCAGGATGCGGGTGAGATCGGGATGGCCGGCGAAGCGGATGCCGAACATGTCGTACGCCTCACGCTCGAGGAAGTTAGCGCCGGGATAGACCGGAACCAGGGACGGCACTTCGGGATCACCTTCCGGGACCGGCACGAGTATGCGGAGGCGGCGGTTGTGCCGCACGGACAGCAGGTTGACCACCACCTCGAACCGGACCCTCCGCTTTCCCAGATAATCGACCACGGTGATGTCCGAACACATCTCGAATCCGTGGTCGCGGGCCGCCCCGGCGAGCCTGGCCAGATCCTCGGCCGGCACGCGGATGACATGATCGCCCACGGAGTGGCCGGCCTCGGCGGAGGGAACCGCTTCGCTGAGGCTCGCCAACACCTCGTCGGCGGCGGCCGGAGGACCGGGCGAGCTGTCGCCGGACATCAACGAGCCAACTCCCCCGACACCACCTTGTCCTGCAGGGTGAGTATCCCGTGCATCAGCGACTGGGGGCCCGGCGGGCATCCCGGTACGTACACGTCGACGGGGACGATCTGATCGACGCCCTGGACCAGGGCATAGTTGTTGAACATGCCTCCGGTCGAGGCGCAGGCACCCATCGAGATCACCCATTTGGGATCCGCCATCTGGTCGTACACCTGGCGCAGGACCGGGGCCATCTTCTGCGACACGCGGCCGGCCACCACCATCAGGTCGGCCTGGCGGGGAGACGCCCGGAACACCTCCATGCCGAATCGGGCCAGGTCGTTGTGGGCGGTGCCGGTGGCCATCATCTCGATGGCGCAGCAGGCCAGGCCGAACGTGGCGGGCCACATCGACTGCTGCTGAGACCACCGCATGGCCTTCCCCAGCGTGGTGGTCAGGATCTGCGGAGGAGAGGTCAGTTGAGCCATCAGGCCGCCGGCTCGCCCACCGGGGCATCCGCGGACGGCCGGTACCGGGCGCGCCGCGAGACGTTCCAGTCCAGCGCGCCGCGCTTCCACACGTAGCCGAGGGTCTCGACTATCAGCAGGGTGAAGATGGCGATCGCGGCCACCCCGCCCCAGCCCAGCGTCCCGAACACCGACGCCCAGGCGAACAGGAAGATTATCTCGACATCGAAGATGACGAAGAGGATGGCTACGAGGTAGAACTTGACCGGGAAGCGCTGGATCGGCTCGGCCTCGGTGATGATGCCGCACTCGTAGGGCTCGAGCTTCTCAGCAGTCGGGCGCTTGTACGAGATGAGGTAGGAGACGATCAGTGACACGCCGGCGAACAGCAGCGCCAGCACCAGCATGAGTGCTATTGGGAGATAATCGGAAAGATCCACGCCACCTCCGCGAGAAGCCAATCCTACGAACAGCCGCGATGATCGCCAAAACGGAGCCGCCATACCGCAGCCGAGCGAACGGCCGACGCACCGCAGCGGTGACCTGGCGGCGTCTGATGCCCGTCCGTGTCATCCGGGAACATGGAGAACCGGCTCAAATACCGGGTTCTGTCACAGGCTCGTGGCACGATGGTGGTGATGTGCGGTACCCATGACACCACCCCGGTGATCCGCCACGGCGTGGCGGTCGCCACCTGCCGGAAATGCGGGACGGTGACCTTCCGCAACCGGGACTCCTTCGGGGGCATGGCGGCGCTCTTCGCCGACTACCGCCTGGTCGGCCGGGTGGAGGCGATCGGCGCCCCGGCCGGCGAGGTCATGGCCTTCCGGCCCCCCGACTCCTCCGACCGATCCACTATGGACGCCATACCGCCGCACCGCTGGTTCAGGGCGAACGAGCACCTGTGGGTGTGCCAGGACGGCTCGGTCCTGCTTCTCGCCCACCGTTTCCCGCTGGTGTCTCGAATGCTGGGGGCCTGACCCGCCCCGGTCCCTTGCCGCGGAACTGGGTGCGGTACATCCGGGCGTAGAGGCCGTCCTCCTCCAGCAGGACCTCGTGGGTGCCCTGCTCGACCAACCGGCCACCGTCGAGCACCAGGATCCGGTCGGCGGCGCGGATCGTCGACAGGCGGTGGGCGATGACGAGCGAGGTGCGGCCCACCATCACCCGCTCCAGAGCCTCCTGGATCAGGGCCTCGGACTCCGAGTCGAGATGAGCGGTGGCTTCGTCGAGGATCAGGATGCGCGGGTCCTCGAGTATCACCCTTGCCAGGGCGATCCGTTGCTTCTCCCCGCCGGAGAGCCGGTAGCCACGCTCCCCCACGACCGTCTCGTAGCCATCCGGCAAGCCGGCCACGAAGTCGTGGATGTTGGCGGCCCGGGCCGCCGTTACAAGTTCTTCCTCCGTGGCGTCCGGCTTGGCATACCTCAGGTTGGCTGCGATCGAGTCGTGGAACAGGAAGGTCTCCTGGGTGACCACGCCCACGGAGCGCTCGAGCGACTCGGTGGTGGCGTCCCTAACGTCCACCCCGTCGATGCGTACCGAGCCCCTGCTCACGTCGTAGAGCCGGGGGATGAGGTAGCTGACCGTGGTCTTTCCGGCCCCCGACGGCCCGACCAGGGCCGCCACCTCGCCCGCCTCGATCCGGAAGTCGGCATTCTCCAGCGCCCAGCGCCGGGTGGGAGGCTGCTGGGACGGGGGAGGCTCGTCCGGCTGGCCGGGCCTTGCTATAGCCGTCAACCCGACCGGTTCCGTCTCCAGGTACCGGAAGGACACCCCGTCGAACTCCACCGTCCCGCTCACGGGCCGGAGGTCGGTGGCGTCCCGACGCTCCACTATCTCCTGGCGGAGGTCCAGCACCTCGAAGACCCGCTCGAACGACACCAGGGAGGTGGCGAACTCCACCCGGGCGTTGGACATGGCCGACAGGGGCCCGTACAGCTGCACCAGGAGGCTCGAGAACATGATGACCGTCCCGAGGCTCATGGAGCCCTGGATGACCAGGTACCCGCCTACCCAGAACACGGCCGCGGTACCGATGGCGCCGACCAGCCCGAGCGCGGCGAAGAACCACCTCCCCACCACCGCGGACCGGACGCCGAGGTCGCGGACCATCCCGGCCTCGGCGGAGAAGCGGGCCATCTCCTCGTTGCGGCGCCCGAACAGCTTGACCAGCAGGGCGCCGCTCACGTTGAAGGTCTCGTTGAGGATGGCCGCCATCGCCCCGTTGTGCCGCATCTGGCGCCGGGTGATGGCGCGGAGCATCTGCCCGACCCGCCGGGCCGGGTAGACGAACAGCGGCAGTGCGGCCACCGCCAGGAGGGTGAGGCGCCACTCCGCCTGGAGCATCACCGCCAGGATGGCCACCACGGAGACCACGTTCGACACGATGGTGACGAACGTGCCGGTGATGGCGGTCTGGGCGCCTACCACGTCGTTGTTGAGGCGGGACACCAGCTCGCCGGTCTTGGTCTCGGTGAAGAACCGCAGCGACATGCCCTGGAGGTGGGTGTACAGGGCCCGGCGCAGGTCGTAGATGATCCCCTCCCCCGCCTTCGCGCTCATCCACCGCTGGAGCGCGCCCACCGACACGCTGATGAGCGGCACCACCACCATGGCCACGCCCAGGAGGGTCAGCCGCCGCACATCGGCGGCCGGAATGGCGTTGTCGACCAGGTCCCGGATCAGGAGCGGCGGCACCACCGTGAGGCCCGATACCACGAGGATGGTGACCAGGACCCCGGCCAGCAACATCCGGTAGGGCTGACCGTAGGCGAAGACACGTCGTAGTAGCGCCCGATCGATCTCGGGACCGCGCTGGTCCCGGTCGTGGCGCACGTACGACCACCATCCCCCACCGAAGTCGTGAAAGATCGGGACCTCCTGCTGGACGGGTCGATCTTACGGGCGACGCCGGTCTAGTGGGGAGGGTCCGTCAGTCGGCTACCCCCACCCGGATGTTTCAGAGGGCAGGGTTTCCCGGCGGGTAGGCATCCAGGAAGACCTCCCTGCCATGACGGGAGGAGTCGTAGATGGCCGTGATGATGGCCAGCGAGACCCGGGCGTCCTCACCGGTGAGCACCGGATCACGATCCTCGCGGATGGCGTCGACCATGTCCTGGAGCTGGATCCGGTGGCGAGTCTGCGGGTAGGCCCACGGATCGTCGATGTCGGTCAACCCGAAGTCCGGTGCCAACTCCACCCGACCCTCATCGTCCTTCACATCCCAGACCAGGAACTTGTCGTACTGGGCATTGGCGACCACGGTGCCCAGCTCGCCGTGCAGCTCGATCCGGGATTTGAGGGCGGTCCGGACCGAGGAGGTGCTTTCGATGATCCCCATGGCGCCGTTGGTGAAATTGACCACCGCGGTGGCGGTGTCCTCCACCTCGATGTCGTGGAACTGGGTAGCCACCCGACCCATGACCGACCGCACCGGTCCCATCAGGTACTGCAGCAGGTCGATGATGTGGATGGACTGGGTCATCAGGCAACCCCCACCCTCGAGGGCCTTCGTTCCCCGCCAAGCCGCAGAGTCGTAATAGGCAGCCGTCCGGCTCGACTTGTCGACCGCATCGCTCAGGAACACCCGCCCCAGCCGGCCCGAGTCAACCGCCTCCTTGAGAGTGCGGGCCACCACACCGAAGCGCATCTGGAAGATCACGCCCAGCTTGGTGTCGTTCGCCCGGCAGACGCCGATCATCCGATCAGCCCTCTCCAGGGTGGTTTCGAGAGGCTTTTCCACCAGGGCATGCTTGCCGGCGTTCGAGGCGGCGATCGTCACCTCGGCGTGCAGGCCGGTGGGAACCGACACGACCACCACATCGACCTCATCGTGTTCCACCATCCGCCGGTAGTCGGTGAACCAGTGTCCGGCACCGTGGGTTCGCGCGAACTCCCGAACGTTGGACTCGTTCCGGCTGCAAACCGCGACCAACTCGCCGCCGTCGACGAAATCGAGCTCCTTGGCCATGAACCCACCCGACATACCGGTCCCGACCAGGCCGAAGCCTATGCTGCCGTCTCTCACCGCATCGTCCTCCCCGCGCGAGTTTACCGACCGGGCTGGATCGCCCCGAGTTGTCGGACAGTGCGACGATCACCCGGTTGGTGGCGTCGGGATCTCCCGGACATGTCCGATCCCATCTCGTCACCGAAGGAGGCTGTCCCGCCGGTCGCGTCGTGTTCCTAGTTGTCAGTTGTTAGCCATTAGCTACTAGTTACTATAGAAGAATACGGACTACTGACCACCGACCAGGAACTAATAGTCCCGACCGGCGGTCCGGTCCGCCTACGCTCTGGTAACCATGCGAATCCTCCTGCTGAACGGCCCCAACCTCAACCTCCTGGGCAGGCGCGCCCCGGAGGTCTACGGCTCGGACACTCTCGAAGACGTGGTCGAGCAGTGTCACGCGCACGCGGCCCGGCTCGGTCACCGGCTCGAAGCCTTCCAATCCAATCACGAGGGAGGGTTGATCGACGCCATCCACGCGGCGCGGGAGACCGCAGCCGGGATCGTGTTCAACCCCGGCGCCTTCTCCCACACCAGCTATGCCCTCCATGACGCCATAGAGGCGGTCGGGATCCCCACCGTCGAGATCCATATCTCCAACGTTCGGGACCGCGAGCCGTGGCGGCGCATCTCGGTGACCGAGCCGGCCTGCGTGTACCAGATCTTCGGGCGGGGCGTCTCCGGCTACCTGGACGCCATCTCCCACCTTCACTACCGGGCGGTTCATACGCCCCTTACGCTGCCCTACGGACCACACCCCGACCAGGTGGCGGATCTGCGGCTCCCCGATGCTCCAGGACCCCACCCGGTGGCGGTCCTGGTCCACGGTGGCGGGTGGGCGGACCCCTACACCCGTGACCTGATGGACGGAGCCGCGGTCGACCTGGCCGCGAGGGGCGCGGCCACCTGGAATCTCGAGTACCGGCGGATCCCACCGGTGGGGGGCTGGCGGGATTCCATCGCGGACGTCTCCGCCGGGGTCGGCGCCCTGTCGTCCCTGTCCGGCGACCACGGGCTCGACCTGGGCCGGGTGACGGTGATCGGGCACTCGGCCGGCGCCCAGCTGGGGTTCTTCGCCGCCAAGACCGCCTCCGTGCGCCCGGTCGGCTTCGTCTCGCTGGCGGGGATGCTCGACCTGGGGAACGCCGGCACCGGCTTCGACGGGCTCGTCTCGGCCTTCCTGGGTGACGGCGAGGGCGCTCGCCTCGCGATGATCGACCCCATCCGCGCCCTTCCCGCCGGTGTCCCGACGGTGGCGGTGCATGGCCTCATGGACCGATCAGTAACGCCGGATCAGAGCCGCCGCTTCGTCGAGGCGGCCCGGGCGGCCGGCGACCGATCCCGCCTGGTCGAAGTGGCGGAGGCCGACCACACGGACGTGGTCTCGCCCCTCGCCGCCGGATGGGAGGAGGTGGCGCGCGCCTGCCTGGGCGCCTAACCGGCTACGGGCCGAGCGCCGTGATAGGCGTCACCTGAACATCGTCTGAGCGGCGGTAGGCGGAGCCGGTGGAGGTGACCACCATCAGGAGGGCCAAATCCTCGACCCGGTCCGCGGCCACCTTGTCACGTAGACGCCGTAGGGACTTGGCGGCTTCGTCCACGACGTCGGGCGCCGGGCTCAGCTTGACCTCTACCGCCATCCATCTGCCGTCGTCTCGCTCGATGACGGCGTCGACCTCGAGGCCGGTGTCATCGCGGTAGTGGAACACCTCGCCGCGATCCGGCTGGCTGTAGATCCGGAGGTCGCGCACGACCAGCGACTCGAACAGCAGCCCGAATGTCGCTGGATCGGCCAGCAACCTCTCGGGCGTAGCACGTAGCATGGAGGCGGCCAGCGAAGGGTCTACGAAGTGGCGCTTTGGCGCCCTCCTCAAGGTGGCCCGTGAACGGAGGCCTACCGACCAGGCAGGCTGGTTCTCCACCAGGAATACGCGCTCCAGGGCGTCCAGGTAGGCGTTGACGGAGGAACGGCTGGCGACACTCTTGCCGCCCATGTCCGAGACGAGGGTGGTCGCCTTCGCTTCCGTGGCGACGTGACGCGCCAGCGATCGCATCAGCCTTCTCACCGCCGCCGGCCGGTGCCTGACACCGCTCGCCGACGGGATATCCAGCCGGACGACCTCGCTTACGTAGTCGGCCACCGCCAAGCGAGCATCGACTTCCTCCAGTGCAAGGCTGCCGGGCCATCCTCCGACGCAAACGGACGACGCCACCTCGCGGAGCCCGACGACCGACGGCTGGTCGAACATGGCCTCGCCATCGAACAGGCGCCGCAGCGACAACGAGCCGGTGGAACCACCCGACTCGTAGAGCGACATCGGCCGCATCAACACCCGGGCGATTCGACCCACTCCGGTATGCCGGGTGATGTCGTCGTGAGGAGCAGCGGAGCCGGTGAGGACGAACTGCCCGAACTGCGCCCGGTCGTCGCACTCCCGCCGCACCCTGTTCCATATCCGGGGCGCGTTCTGCCACTCGTCGAGCAAGCGGGGTGTGGCGCCCTGCAACACGGCCGCCGAGTCTGCCTCGGCCATCAGCAGCGTTGCTTCATCGTCGAGGCGAGCCTCGCTGCGGGCGACATTGCGCGCCGACCAGGTCTTACCGCATGCTCGGCAACCCTCGACAAGCACAGCCCCACGCCGCCGGAGCGCGCTCCCGATCTCGTTGTCAGCAAGACGCGGGAGGTACCCGGGCATGGTGAGCGTCCGTGAGTTGCGTTCCTCGGGTCCCATGAACTCCAGAGTCTCCGTGCTTGTTTCCTGCCTTACGATCGTCGCGCCCGAGACACAACGATTGCGCGCTTCAGGAGTTTTTCATACTACATTCTAGGAACAAATTATACTACATTCTAGGAATACAGGGTACTCCATTCCGAGAATCGGTCGCGCTGCACTCTGGGAGTCACCGCCTACGGATACTGGACCGATCGTGTTTAAGACAATCTACCGCAGACGACTAGTAACTAGCAGCTAACAACTAGGAACCAATCATGCGAGGGCCGCCTCCCCGAAAATGCCCCTGACCTCGGCGTAGAGCGACGACGACAGCTCCACCTTGTCGTCCAGTTGGAAGACCTTCCGGTCCTCCCCGGCGGTCATGTCGATGAAGACCGGCGCCGGCCCCGGATGGTTGGACACCACCTGCTTGAGCTCGCGCAGCGA
>JAPPGU010000021.1 GCA_028821265.1 bacterium
AGAAGAAGAACAGCACGGCGGTGGACACCATCCGGGCGTCTCCCCAGTCCCACCAGACCCCCCAGACAAAGCGTCCCCAGATCATGCCGGTGAGCAGGGTGGTGGCGGTGAACAGCACGCCGACCTCGATCGCGGCCGCCGACACCAGGTCGGCCGCGGGGGAGCGGCGAATCAGGTACCAAACCGCCATCACCAGGCCGGCGCCGAGTGCGATGTAGGCGGTGATCGCGGACGGGACGTGGACGAATAGCAACCTGGCGGCTTCTCCCTGGGTCTCCTCATCCGGCGCGGTGACCGACATGTAGAGGCCGACCACCGTAAGGCACAGCGCCACCACGCCGGTACCGGTAACGACCCGGGACCTCGGGTGGAGAGATGGTGCCATGACGCGTCCTTACCGGGTCGTCTCGTCCATGGGCCCTGCCAGCAGCACGCCGACGATTACGAGGGCCAGGTTCATGGCCACCAGCAGGAGCAACCAGGACAGGCTACTTCGCTGGGAGATGGCGGAATCCGTGCCGCGGGCAGTGGCCAGGAGGACCGGGACGGCCAGGGGTATGGCCAGGAGCGGCCCGAGCGCGGTGCGGTCCCGCAGGCCGGTAACCAGCGTGGCGACCAGCGACCCCAGCAGACCGAGCGCCATCACTCCGGTGATCGCCAGCAGGGCCAGCCAGCCCCAGCCCGGGCTTCCCTCCGGCGCGTACAGGACGACCATCAGCGGTGTGAGCACCAGGGTCACACCCAGCAGAAGGAGGGCGCTCGCCAGGCTCCGCCCCAGGAAGCCGGCGGCGGGGTCGAGACCGCTCAGCGTGAGCAGATCCCGGACCGGACCCGACTCGCGGGCGCCGGCCCGCAGGGTGACCGTCATGCCGAACAGGATCACCACCAGCCAGAGCATGCCCGGGCCGATCCGGCGGAGCAGGGCGGTGTCGGCGCCGGTGGCGAGGGGCGCCAATAGAAGCGCGAGGGCGGCGAACGGTGTCGCCATCCGGAGCGTTACCCCACCGCGGAACTCGACCCGCAGATCCTTGGCGAACACCCACCCCACCTGCCGCCAGAAGGCGCGGGGGGTCATGCCGGCGCCTCGAGGATCGTTCCGGCGGTCACCGACAACCTGCGGGTGAGCATCGAACCCGCCCGGTTCCGGTCGTGCGAGACCATCACCACCGCCCCGTCCCCTCCGGTTACCCGGTCGACGAGATGATCCACCAGCGGGCCTGCGGATTCGTCCAGGCCGGCGTGGGGTTCGTCCAGGAGGAGCAAGCGGGGCGTCCATGCGAGGAGGCGCGCGAACTCGACTCGGCGTTGCATTCCAAGGGAGGCGTGCGCGGCCTTCAACCCCGCCACTCCCGCCAACCCGACGGCGCTGAGGGGGTCGCCATCTGCCGGACCATGCCGCAGTCCCGCCGGAAGGTTCACGTTCTCCCTGAGCGTCAGTTCGGGCCAGAGGGCGGGGAAGTGGCCGACCAGGGCGATCTGTCGCCGTACCCGCACCAGGTCATGGGGGCGGGCGCCGGTGTCCACGCCCAGCACGGTGCCGCTGCCGGAGGTGGGCCGGAGCAATGTGGACAGGAGGCGCAAGAGGGTCGTCTTGCCCGCCCCGTTGGGTCCGCTGATCCCCACTATCTCACCGGCTTCGACCGTCAGGTCCACGCCGCGCAGGATCACCGAGCCCGAGGTGGAGAACCCGACATCTACCAGTCTGACCAGCGGTTGATCTGACACACGCGGAGTGTATAGCCCTGTTGCCGGCTTGCTGGTCGTTGGCCGCGGCGGCTCCCGCCGCGACCGGATCAGCCCCTCCAGCCGTAAGGATCGGAACGCCGCCACATGCCGCCTTGGGCTGGGCGTCAAATCCTCTCGATGAGAACATCACTCGCGTGCGCCGCCAGGGCGCGGAGATCGGCGAGGTCGGAGGTGAGCACCGTGCCACCCGGCTCAGCCATCGCTACCACGAGCGCATCGATCGCGGATCCCCTGCCCGCCAGATGTCTGAGGAGAGCGGCTCGTCGCGCTAACTTCTGGGGTACCTGCTCGATCACGTTGCATGCCTTCAACAGCCGGTTGGTCTGCGCATCCCTGCCAGAATGACCGTGGAGGGCTTCGATCAATACCGGAGCGGGCACGACCGGAGGCCATGAGCCGGTGGTCCGCAAGGTCGCGATCAGAGCGACGCTTCTGCGGGACCGCTCCGCGAGCCGCGATACCGCGCCGGAGTCCAGAACCAGCAAGTTCTTACCGGCGCTCGCCTAGACGGCTTCCCGATGGGCACTCCGGGCTATGCGGCCGGCCAGCGCTTGTGCCCAGGCGTAGTCCTCCGCATCGGGCTCTCCGACCTCGTCGAGGACCTCGGCCAGATAGGAGTCGGTTTCACCGAGCAGCCGCTGCCGTCGAAGCTCGACCCGGACCGCTTCCTGCAGCAACTTGGACGGCGCGAACCCGCGGTCCTTGACTTCACGGTAGAGGTCGTCCGGTAGATACACCTGAATCCTGGGCATACACCCCAATATACACACATCAAGTCTCCGAGACCACCCCCGTGGGCCGGGAAGAACGCGAAAATCGCGGCGATCGGGCTTCGCCCGCCGGGCCCTGCCCCCACCGCCACCACCTTGGTCCGAGACGCGTTCCGTCCTGCCCGGGGATGGGCCCGCCTCAGATGATTTGATCCCTCACGCGGCCGGTTGACGTCGGCGCCGGACCGCTGGTGCTTACGGTATTCAGCAACCTATAACGTGGGTGTGACCGGTTCAACCCCCTTGCTGCCAGCTGGGCGGCCCGGGCTGTAAGTCGAGATCGATCCGGATCGGCCTACGTGCCGTTCAACTGGTCACGAAACCCGGCGAACCAACGATCCGGACGTTAGAGCGTGTCGGTGTTCAGAACCGGTTGGGTGGCTTTGTCGCCGCAGAGGACGACGAGGAGGTTGCTCACCATGTTGGCCTTGCGCTCCTCGTCGAGTTCCACGATCCCGCGGGTGGACAGTCCTTCGAGCGCCATCTCGACCATGCTCACCGCACCCTCCACGATCTGGCTGCGGGCGGCGATGATGGCCCCGGCCTGCTGGCGCTGGAGCATCGCGGACGCGATCTCGGGCGCGTAGGCCAGGTGGGTGATCCGGGCTTCGAGTACCTCCACCCCCGCCTTGCCGAGGCGGCCCTGGATCTCGGTCTTCAACTGGTCGGCGATCTCCTCGGTGTCGCCGCGCAGCGAGATCTGGCCCTCCTGCTGCGTGTCGTAGGGGTAGCGGGTAGCCAGGTTGCGCACCGCCGACTCGCTCTGGACATGCACGAAATTGACGTAGTCGTCCACCTCGAAGCTGGCTTCGGCGGTGTCCGCCACCTTCCACACCACTACCGCGGCCATCTCGATCGGGTTGCCGTCGGTGTCGTTGACCTTCGAACGTTCCGTCTCGAAGTTCCGGACCCGTACCGAGATGCGCCGCTTCGAGTAGAGGGGGTTGGTGTACCGGAGTCCGGTGTCGCGGACAGTGCCCACGTAGCTTCCGAACAGCTGGAGCACGCGAGCCTCGTTCGGGGCCACAGTGAACAGGCCGGCCGACAGGATGAGGATGATCGGGACCAGCAACGATGTGACCAGGATGAGCCATAGGGTCCCGTCGATGCTGCCTCGGATCAGCAAATACACGTCGAGGGCGAACAGCACCAGCAGCACCAGCAGCGCCAGTAGACCCGACGGCGCCTTGCGGACCCGTTCCTCGATCATGCACCGTTCCCTTCGTTCGATGCTTGGACAATACCGGTCGCTGGCGAGTAGCCGGCGGGCACCGGGCTCACGTGCATCACTGCCGTGTCTCAGGGGGTCCGGCGCCGGGAGGCCAGTTCCTCCATCACTTCTCTTGCGCTGACACCCCGTTCCGCGAGCAGGACCAGCAGGTGGTAAATGAGGTCTCCCGCCTCCTCGGCCACCCGCCGGTCGCCGGTTCGGCCCGAACGGTGTAGGAGAGCCGCCTCGGCCAGTTCCGAGGCCTCCTCGATCAGCTTGCGTCCGGTGGCGCGTGGCCCTCCCTCGGCCAGCCGGGCGGTGTAGGAACCGGTGGTGGTCGCCGACGAGATCCGGTCGGCGATGGTCCGCCACAGCATCTCCAGGTCGGCGAAGCCTTGCGGAGCGGGACTATCCACGCCGTCGATGTCCTCGAAGCAGGTGCGGCTGCCGGTGTGGCAGGCGGGCCCGGCGGGCGCGACCTTCACCACCAGCGTGTCCCGGTCGCAGTCCACACCGATCCCGACCAGCCGGAGCGTGTTGCCGCTGGTCTCGCCCTTCTTCCACAACCGCCGGCGGGACCGGGACCAGAAGTGCACCTGGCCGCTGGACAAGGTGAGGCTGAGCGCTTCCATGTCCATCCACGCCATCATCAGCACTTCGGCGGTGCGGTGGTGCTGGACGATGGCCGGAACCAGCCCGCGGTCGTCCCAGGTGATGGACCGGTCAGACACGGCGGACCGGTATCCCTGCCTCGCTCATCACCCGCTTGATCTCGCCCAACTCCACCTCCCGCCGGTGGAAGATGGAGGCGGCCAGCACTGCAGACGCTCCGGCGTCCACCGCTTCGACGAAGTGGTCGGGCCGGCCTGCGCCGCCCGAGGCGATCACCGGTACGTCCACCGCGCCGGTGATCGTCCGGAGCAGGTCTGTATCGAAGCCGATGTTGGTGCCGTCCCGATCCATGGAGGTCAGCAGGATCTCGCCGGCGCCTCGAGCGACTCCTTCGGTGGCCCACTCCACCGCGTCACGCCCGGTGTCGTGACGCCCGCCGGTCACGAAGATGTTCCACGACCCGCCTGGCATGGCCTTGGCGTCGATGGCGAGTACTACACACTGGCTCCCGAACGCATCGGCGCACCGATCCAGGAGGTCCGGGTCGCGCACCGCGGCGGTGTTCAGCGACACCTTGTCGGCCCCGGCCCGCAGCACCCGGCGCATGTCGTCCACCTCCCGCACCCCTCCACCCACGGTCAGCGGGACGAAGACGTTCTCGGCGGTGCGATGGACCACGTCCAGGAAGGCGAACCGGCCCTCGGGGGAAGCAGCGATGTCGAGGTAGACGATCTCGTCCATCCCCTCCCGGGCGTAGCGGCCGGCCAGCTCCACCGGATCGCCCTCGTCGGTGAGGTTGACGAAGTTCACCCCCTTCACCACCCGTCCGTGCTTCACGTCGAGGCAGGCGATGATGCGCGTTCTCAGGGTCATCCGGCACTCCCGGTGCCGCCCGCCGCGCGGGACCACTCCTGGACCTCGGCCACGAAGTTGGCCAGGACCCGGAGACCCTGATCACCGCTCCGCTCCGGGTGGAACTGGACGCCGACCCGGCCGGCGCTTCGGACGGCGGCCGTGAACGGGCGGGGGTACTCGGCGTAGGCGATGGTGATGGCCGGGTCCTCGGGGGCGGGCGCGTAGCTGTGGACGAAGTAGAAGGTCGCCTCCGGGGAAATGCCGCGGAACAGCGGGTCACGACCCCGGCCGTTTCCGGGGAAGATCAGGTCGTTCCAGCCGATGTGGGGGAGCAGCGGAGCGTCCTCGAGCCTCCGCACCCGTCCCCGGTCCAGGCCCAGACAGGCCTGGCCGTCCTCGTCGCTCACCTCGAAGAACAGCTGCAGGCCGATGCAGATGCCGAGGAGCGGCCCCTTCCACGACTTGAGCGGTTCAACGAGCCCCTCGCCCTTCAGTCGGCGCATGGCGGCGCCGGGCGCGCCCACGCCCGGCAGGACCACCGCCTGGGCTCCGGCGAGGTCGTCCGGACCGGTGGCGACTGCCACCCTGGCCCCGGCCCGCTCCAGGCCCTGGCTGATCGAGACCAGGTTGCCGGCGCCATGATCGATCACCGCCACCAGGGGCGGAGAGGTCATGAGGCCTCCGCGGAGGGCGTCCCCTTGGTGGAGGGCATCCCGCTGCGGCGCGGGTCGGGGGACACGGCGGACCGCAGGGCCCTGGCCAGGGCCTTGAAAGCGGCCTCGGCCACATGGTGGTCGTTCCGCCCGGTGGCGGTCAGGTGCATCGTGATCCCGGCGGACCGGGCGAATGACTCCAGAGCGTGCGGGATGTTCTGGGCGGTCAGGTTGCCGATGGAGGGGTTGGCCAGTTCCAGGTCGATCACGGAGTAGGGCCGGCCTCCCACGTCCACGGTGGCTGTGCCGATGGCCTCGTCCATGGGCACCCGGGCGTCCCCGAAACGGTGGATGCCGGTGCGATCGCCGAGGGCGGCGCCGAGCGCCTCGCCCACGCACAGGGCGGTGTCCTCCACCGTGTGGTGGTCGTCCACCTCCACGTCGCCTTCCGTGGTGACGGCGAGGTCGAACAGGGCGTGGTGGGCGAGCGAGGTGAGCAGGTGGTCGAAGAACCCGATCCCGGTTTGGACGGTGGCGTCCCCGTTCCCGTCGAGGTCGAGCGTCACCGACACCCGGGTTTCCTTGGTGCTGCGCCGGCAGGTGGCTTTGCGGGGCATTCAGATCTCCTCGCTGTCGGTGGTGGTTCGGGTGATGGTCGGGTCGAATCGCATGGCGGCGGCCATCCGGTGGGCGTCCAGGCCCTCGGCCGCGGCGAGTTCCTCGATGACCGGGCGGATGGTGGCCAGGCCTTCGGGGGTCAGCGTCTGGACCTGGCGCCACGATCCGAAGTCGTCCACGCCCAGCGGTCCGTGCGATCTGGCCAATCCGCCGGTGGGGAGCACGTGGTTGGCGCCGGTGGCGTAGTCGCCCGCGGACTCCGGTGACCACCGGCCCACGTAGACCGACCCGGCATTGACGACGCCGGCGGCGGTCTCGGGCGCGTCGGCGGTGAGCACCGAGACATGTTCGGCCGCGTACTCGTTGGCGAAGTCCACCGCATCGTGGATGGTATCGGCCACGAGGATCCAGCCGTGGTCGGCCAGGGCGGCGCTGAGAATGTCCCGCCGGGGGAGTAGGGGCAGCAGGCCGGCGATCTCGGTCTCCACCCCGGCCGCCAGCCCGGGGTCGGTGGTCACCAGGATGGCCGGTGAGTCGGGACCGTGCTCGGCCTGGCAGAGCAGGTCGATGGCCACGAGGCGGGGGTCGGCGGTGTGGTCGGCCACCACGAGGACCTCGCTCGGACCGGCCGGCAGGTCGATGGCGCAGGCGCCGAACACCTCGAGCTTGGCGGCGGTCACCCAGGCGTTGCCCGGCCCCACGATCTTGTCCACGGAGGGGATGCTCTCGGTGCCGTAGGCCAGGGCCGCGATGGCCTGGGCGCCGCCCATGGCGTAGATCTCGTCCACGCCCAGCAGCCCGGCCGCAGCCAGGAGGGTGGGGTCGATCCGCCCGTTCCTGTCACAGGGGGTCGCCACCGCTATCTCGGTGACTCCGGCGACCTGGCCCGGGACCACGGTCATGACCAGGCTGGACGGGTAGCCGGCCTTACCGCCGGGCACGTACGCACCTACCCGCCGGAGAGGCGTCCATAGGCGGTCGATCCGCACGCCGGGAGCGGTCTCGTGGGAGCGGGCGGTGGGCTTCTGGGTCTCGTGGTGGCGGCGCACCGCGTCGATGGCCCCTTCGAGGGCCTTGCGAACGCCGGGTTCGGCTTTGTCGAGGGCTTGGGAGATCTCGGCCGGTGCCACCCTGGGATCGGGCCGCCCGCCGCCGTAGGAGGCGCCGGCCTCCGCCAGCGCCCGGTCGCCGTCCCGGCGGATCATCCGGCAGATGGAGGCGACGGCCCGGCGAACCTCGGGGTCGGGCACGGCCGTCCTGCTGAGTATCCGCCGGCGGGCGCGGGCGTCAAGGCGGGCCAGCCGGCGCACCCTCAGCAGGCGGGAGGGGTCGGGAGGGCTCACGGGATCAGCTGCCCGATCGGCAGCACCAGGATGTCCTGCCCTCCGGCCTCCTTGAGACGGGGCAGCAGGTTCCAGACCTCGTCGCGACCCACCACCGAGTGGATCGACACCATGCCGTCGTCGGCCAGCGGGATGACGGTGGGCGCCTCGAGGCCCGGGATCAGGGCTGTGATCAGCTCGGTCGTATCCAGGGGCGCGTTGAGCAGCAGGTACCGCTTCCTTCTCCCGGCCAGCACCGCCTCGATGGCGGTCACCACCCTCTCGATCTCGGGTTGGTGCTCATCGGGATCCGGGCGGCGCGCCCCGTTGGCGCCGATGAGCACCGCCTCGCTCTTCATGATGGTCGCCACCGGCCGGAGCCCGTTGATGAGCATGGTGCTTCCCGTGGACACCAGGTCGGCCACGGCGCTGGCGAACCCCAGCTTGGGAGCAACCTCGACGGAACCGCGGAGCCGTTTCACGAGTACCCGGCTCCCGAGTCTCGAGAAGTACCTCCGGGTCAGGTTCGGGTGTGAGGTGGCAACCGCCATCCGGTCGCCGAAGTCCTCCGGTTCCCGTACCGGGGAATCGACCGGGACCGCCACGGTCAGAGCGCACCGGCCGTAGCCGAGCGTCAGCAGGGTGGCCACGTGTTCGGCCCCGTTCCCGCGCCCCAGTTCCTCGAGCAGGTCGAGTCCGGTCACGCCCAGGTCTGCCACGCCGGTCTCGACCAGATCCACCACGTCCTCGGCCCGTACGAAGAGAAGTTCGATGTCGGCGTTGCGTACCCTCACCGACAGCACCCGTTCGCTCTGCTCGAACGACAGGCCCGCCTCCCGGAGGAGGGCGATGGTGGGCTCCCGGAGCCGGCCCTTGTTGGGAACCGCTACCCGGAGCGGTCTACCGGGCATCTTGGCCGGACCTGTCAAGTCGGTCGAGGGCGATGCGGTACCCACCCGTCCCGAAACGGCGCCATTCGTTGACCCGGCCCACGGTGGTGATGGACGCGCCGGTCTGCTCGGATACCTGCCGGTAGGGGAGGCCGGACTCGAGCAGCGTGGCAACTTCCCACCGGCTCGACAGCCCCTCGATCTCGGTGCGGGTGCAGAGGTCGCGCAGGAAGAGCGCCATCTCGTCCACCGTCTCGAGGCTGAGCAGGGCGCGGCAGAGGGCGTCGGAGTCGGGGGTTCTCCAGTTGCGATCAGGCATGTTCATGGGGTGCTACTCCAATAAGGACCGGCTCGGCGCAGGTCCAAGAGTCCGGGATCATAACACATTAATGTACTAGTGCACTAATACACTAGTTGAGGGGTGGCTCCAGAGAGAGTAGGCAGCAGGATAGATATAGCTAATTACCATCAACAAATGGCTAGCAACTAGTGACTAACGCCTAGCGACTAGTATCAAGCGGCGTGGACCTGGATGATGTGGTAGCCGGTTGCGCCGTCGGGTCGGGGCCGGCGGACACTGGCGGTCTGGGTCCGGCCGGTGCCGTCGGTGGCTCTGACCGCGATCGTGTGGGTGCCCGGTGTGAAATCGTGCTCCAGGTACCACTGCCGCCAGGTGTCGATGGACAACTCCTGGGGAAGGTGCGCGCTGGTCCAGTCACCGTCGTCGACCCGCACCTCTACCCTCGAGATGCCGCGGGTCTGGGCCCATGCGACTCCGGCTATGACGTTGGTCCCGGCGTTGATGTTCCCCTCCCTGGGCGTGTCGATCCGCGATTGCGTCTTGATAGGCGCCTGTTTGGCCCATCCTCTCGGGACCCAGTAGGCGTCGAAGTCGTTCCAGCCGGTGAACTCCACCTCGGTCAGCCACTTGGTGGCGGATACGTATCCATACAGCCCGGAAACGACCAGGCGGGCCGGGAACCCATGCTTGAGCGGGAGGGGCTCGCCGTTCATGCCTATCGCCACTAGGGCCTCTCGTCCGTCGAACACCGCGGCGGTGGGAAAGCCGACCGTGAACCGGTCGACCGACCGACCGACCAACTGGTTGCCGTCCCTGTGGACACCGGCCCTCTCGACCAGGGTCCGGAGCGGAACGCCCAGCCATTTGGCGTTGCCCACCAGGCCCCCGCCCACCTGGTTCGACACGCAGCAGAGCGTGATGTAGCGCTCCACCAGCGGCATGGCCAGCAACTCGTCGTACGTGATGCTGTAAGGGTTGTCCGCCCGTCCGGTGAAGGAGAGGCTCCAGGTTCGATGATCGACCTGGGGAACGCCGATAGCGGTGTCGATCACGTAGAACTCGTCGTTGGGCGTTATCAACTCCGACACACCCTCCACCGGTGCTATCTGGGCACGAGTCGGATCCGCCACTCCCGAAACACTCGTCCTCGTGGGGGCCTGCGTGGTGGTGGTGGTCTGGGGGGCTTGTGTGGTTGTGGTGGTCTGGGGGGCCTGCGTGG
>JAPPGU010000065.1 GCA_028821265.1 bacterium
ACATCCAGTTCTACCCGCACACCAACTACAGCCCGCTGACGATCGGCACGTACCTCGCCGACACGGGCATGGATGACGGTCCCCTGATGGTGATACCCGGCAGCCACGACGGCCCCCTGTTCGATCAGTACGACGAGGAGGGAAACTGGATCGGATGCCTGTCAGCGGAGGACTCCGCGACCGTCGATGTCGGACGGGTCGAGTACCTCACCGGACCCGCCGGATCGATCACCGCCCACAACTGCCGTACGGTCCACGGCTCGCCACCCACCTCCAGGCCGAGCGGCCGGCCCCTGCTGCTCAACGCCTATGCCTCCGCCGATGCCTTCCCGTACACGGCCCACCCGCAGCCGACCCGCAACACCGGCAAGGTGATTCGAGGCCAGCCCGCCCGGTGGGCCCACCACGATCCCCGACCCTGCCTGATCCCGCCGGACTGGTCCGGCGGGTACGACTCGATCTTCGCCGCTCAGGAAGAGGAAGGCTGACCAAGGACCACCCGAGCCTTCCGGCGCGGGGCGTGGGATGATAGCGATCCTGCAAGATACGCTCCCGGCGCGTCTGCAAAAGGGTTGTACGTGTCATACCCCCGCTATATGGTGTTGGATATCGTAACCACCAGCGGTTCGAAGTCGACCGGACCGCGGGAGGGAAAATATCGTCGGGTAACCCCGCCAAGGGGGTAGGGAGGACGCGCCCGAAACCAAGGTGGTGGCGGTGGGGGAGGGCCCAGCGGGCGGAGCCCGTCGGCGCGATTTTCGCGTTCTCCGGGCGGGATGGACCGCTAGGAGCAGGACAGCCCGGCTTCCGGACTGGTGGAGATCAGGGCGTCGACCGCCCAGAGTGCCTCGTTGGTGAGGATGAGGGGGTTTATCTCCACCTCGACGATGCCGGGGCGACCTGCCACCAGGGCGGCTAGCCGGTCGATGATCTCACGGATCGGTTCGGGGTCGGCGACGAGGCCGGGCAGCCCGTGCTCGAGCATGCGCCCGATGCGGAGCCGGCGGAGCGCTCGTCGCAGCCCGGGCCGTGTTACGGGCGCCAGCAGGCCGGTGGTGTCCTCCAACCACTCCACCAGGGTCCCTCCCGCTCCTAGTGTCACCACCAGACCGATCGGCGGTATCCGGCTCACCGATACGAGCAGCTCGGCAACGGCTCCCATCACCTGCTCCTCGACCAGCACCTGGCGGCCACCACGTCCCAGCCGCTCGATCGCTGCTCCGAGCTCCTCCGGGTCACCGATACCGGTGATCACCCCACCGGTCCGCGACTTGTGGACCGGGCCGACAGCCTTCGCCACCAGCGGGAAGGACAGGTGAAGTGGCAACCCTGCCGGGACGCCTTCTGCGCAGGCGTCCACGACGAAGCCGTCGGGTACCTGTATTCCCGCGCTCGAGAGGATCGACTTGGCGGCCGGTTCGTCCAGGGTCACGGCAGGACCGGTCCAGGTCCGGGCGGGAAGGTGGAGCGACGGTGGCGGATCCTCGAGCCATCGGCCCCTCGAAGCCGCTGCGGCCAGTCCTGCCAGGGCTTCATCGATCGACCAGGCCATGCCGAGACCCCGCTCTATTGCGAAATCCCGGACGGGGCCGGGAAGGCTCTCCGGGAGCCCCGACACGATCACGCCGGCCCGTCCCGCTCGGTCGGCGGCGGTGGCGAACGCCCGGAGCGCGGGCCACCAGTCCGTGTCGTCGTTCCCCTCCGACGGCCAGTCGATGACCAGCATGGCGGCGTCGAACGGCCCCGACACCACTTCGGTGAAGCATCGCTCCAGGGCCGGCTCATCACCCCAGATGAAGGTGTGGTAGTCGAGCGGGTTGGTGATGGCCACCAGCTGCGGCAGGGTGGCCGAGATCCGGTCCCGGTGCTCGGGGCCGAAGGCCGGGAAGGCCACCGGATAGCGAACCGACCGATCGGCTACCAGCGCCGCCTCGCCTCCCGAGCACGAGAGGGAAACCAGCCGGTTGCCCGGGATCGGGCCGACCGTGTCCAGCAGTCCCAGCGTGGCCATGAAGTCGGGTATCGACTCCGCCGTCACCACCCCGTAGCGCTCGAACAGGGCGTCGTAGGCAACAGCGGGGGCGGCCAGCGCCGCGGTGTGCGATGAGGTGATGCGCTCGGCTTCCTCCGACCTCCCGGTCTTGAGCACCACCACCGGCGTGCCGGTGTCCCGGCAGGCCAGCGCCGCGCGACCGAAGGCGATCGGATCGAGGATCGACTCGGCGTGGATACCGACCGCGGTCACCTCGGACCGGGCTGCGAGATGCTGCAGGCAGTCCTCGGTGGTGACCGAGGACTGGTTGCCCAGCGAGATCACGTAGCTGAAATCGATCCCGCGCCGGTTCATGGTGAGGTTGAGGGAGATGTTGCCCGACTGGCTGATCAGGGCGGGGCCGCTCCGTACCCGCCGGCAGCCCTGTACGTCGGGCCATAGGGCGGCGCCTGAGACCGCGTTGATGGTCCCGTAGCAGTTTGGTCCGACCAGCGGCATCAAGTGCCCGGTCACCAGCCGTTGCTGTAACTCGGCGCCCTCCTCGCCGGCCTCGGCGAATCCGGAGGCGTAGAGCACCGCCCCGCCGCAACCCATTCCCGCCAGTTGCCGGACAATCTCGACCGTGAGCCGGCGGTTCACGGCCACGAAGGCGGCGTCCGGCACTCCCGGCAGGTCGTCGAGCGACGGGTAGGCACGGCGCCCGGCCATCGTGGAGCGGGTGGGATGGACCGGCCAGATCTCTCCCTCGAAGCCGAGCCGGTCCGACTGGCGGATGGCTCGTTCGGCCGGGTCGCCGCCGATCACCGCCACCGTCCGGGGACGCAGGAGGCGGTCCAGGTCCCGAACCGGCACGTCGGGCTACCCGCCCAAGGGTCGGAGCATGGCCCGGGAGATGATGTGGCGCTGGATCTCGGAGGTCCCGTCCCAGATACGGTCCACCCGGGTGTCCCGCCACAATCGTTCCAGCGGGAGCTCATCCATCAGGCCCATGCCCCCGAAGATCTGGATGGCCTCATCGGTGACGAACTGGCACATCTCGCTGGCGAAGACCTTGGCCATGGCCGCATCCGTGTCCGTCATGGAGCCCTGACCGTCCTTCCAGGCTGCCCGGAGGGTGAGCAGCTCGGCGGCCTCGTAGCGCGTCTGCATGTCGGCCAGCTTGAACGACACCCCCTGGAACTTGCCGATCTGCCGGCCGAACTGGGTGCGCTCGGCCGCCCATCGGGTGGCCAGGTCGATGGCGCGCCGCGCCCTTCCCAGACACACCGCCGCGACCTGTAGGCGGGTCGATCCCAGCCACTCGTTGGCTACCCGGAATCCCTGGTGCTCCTCTCCGAGGATGGCGGACGCGGGCACGCGGCAGTCGTCGAACTGGAGGACGAAGTTGTGGTATCCACGGTTGGAGACCGCTTGGTATCCGGGCCGCACCTCGAATCCGGGAGTGCCCATGTCGACCAGGAAGGCGGTGATCATCTTCCGGGGACCTCGGGGGCCTGGTTCCTCGCCGGTGGCGGCGAACAGGATGACGTAGTCGGCCAGGTCGGCGTGGCTGATGAAGTGCTTGGTGCCGTTGATCAGATAGCCGTCGCCGTCCCGGACCGCCGAGCAACGCATGCCTCTCAGATCGGAGCCGGCGTCGGGCTCGCTCATCGCCAGGCATTCGACCCGGTCCCCTCGAACCGTGGGGAGGAGGTACCGGTCGATCTGTTCGTCCCGGCAGGCCTGCAGGATGTTGGAGGGTCGGGCCACGATGTACTGGAGGGCGTAGGAGGCGGCTCCCAGCTCCCGCTCCACCAGTGCCAGCGTGAGCGGGTCCAGCCCGGCCCCGCCGTACTCCTCGGGCATGTTGGCGGCGTAGATGCCGGCAGCGATAGAACGCGACCGGATCTGGTCTACCAGTTCCTGGCGCACCCGGCCGGAGCGCTCCACCTCCTCCTCGTAGGGGAACAATTCCTTGCGGGTGAAGTCGCGGGCGACATCGATTATGAGGCGTTGCTCGCCGGTGAGTTCGAAGTCCATCAGCTCGTTTCCCTGGTCTTCATCACCCGGCCCAGATATCCGGGCCTGTCCATGGCGGCGTGGGCGCGGCGGATGGCTCGCAGCGCCCGGGCGGGTCGTCCGCCGATCGGGGCGGGACGGCCGGCCGTCGTGTCCATATGCAACAGCATCTGCTCCGTCGTGGCCACCAGGTCTCCGGCCGTCTCGTCGAACATCTCGTGATAGATGTGGAGTCGCTTGCCGTCAAGGCCGACGACCAGGGTCGTGAACCGCAGGGAGTCGTCGCCCGCCACCTCCCGCAGGTAGTTGATGTGGGTCTCCACGGTGTAGAAGGAGTGGCCTGCGGCCCGATAATCCTCATCGTCGCCGATGTACCGGAACAGCGCGTCGGTCGCCCAGCCGAAGGCGGTGAGGTAGGCGGCTTCGGTCATGTGCCGGTTGTAGTCCACCCAGTCGGGTTCCACGTCGCAACGGTACAGCTCCAGCGGCGCCGGGACCACGGTGCTTTCCGACCAGGTCCGGGAGGTCTCGCCATAGCGACGAGCCTCCCGCCTGGCCAGGATCTCTCCGGCCCCCAGACCCACCGAACGCAGCGCGCGCATGGTGGCGATCAGGTAGTCGTCCCGGAGCTGTTCCAGCTCTTCGACGCTCCGCTCGCCGGCCTGCCGGCCGGTTCCCTCCACCATGGAGTCGATGAGGGAACCGGTGAGCTCCGGCGCCTCCAGCTTGCTCCACGGAAGCTTGAGGGCAGGACCGAACTGTTCCAGCATGTGCCGCATGCCCTCGCTCCCACCCGCGAGGTGGAAGGTGAGGTTGGTGCCCATGCCGGCCCAGCGCAGGCCGGGCCCGTAGATGATGGCGTCGTCCAGTTCCGCGGTGGTGGCGATGCCGTCGTTGACGAGGTGGAGTGTCTCCCTCCAGAGGGCCTCCTGGAGGCGGTCCGACAGGTAGCCGGGGACCTCGCGGCGCACTACCAGGGGGTACATGTCCAGGAAGTCGTAGACCGCGGCGGCCCGCTCAACGGCGCCGGCGGAGGTCTCGGCGCCGCCCACGACCTCGCAGAGCGGGAGCAGGTAGACGGGGTTGAAGGGATGGCCGATCAGCACCCGGTCGGGGCGGGCGCAGCCGGAGGCGATCCGGGTGGGGAGCAGCCCCGAGGAACTGGAGGCGATGATCGTCTCGGGCGGGGAGGCTGCGTCGAGGCGGGCGAGGAGCATGCGCTTGAGATCCTCGTCCTCGGGCGCCGACTCCTGGATGAAGTCGGCGGAGTGGCACACCTCCTCCGGGGTGCCGGCGAACCGGATCCGATCAGGCTCGGCGCCCTGGTACAGGCCCAGCCTCCGTACCGAGGGCCAGGCCCTGGCGATCGCTTGCCGCAGCCGGTCCTCGGCTCCGGGCGCCGGATCCCAGGCCACCACGTCGATTCCCCGGCTCAGGGCCCTGACGGCCCAGCCGGAACCGATCACGCCGGTCCCTACGACACCGAAGGTCGTCGGCTGGATAGCCCCCTCGACCGGCGTCATGGGCCGCTAGAAGGCCACCTGACCGAGCCCCTTTAGGGCCAGGCGCCGGCGGGTCTCGGTCGGATCGGCGGGCTCGCGGGACAGCTCGCGCAGGATCCGCACGATCTTGGCTACCTGCTCGGCGTTGGACTCGGCCAGCTTTCCCTTGCGGAGGTAGATGCCGTCCTCGAGGCCCACCCGCACGTTCCCGCCCAGCGTGGCGCCGGCGGTGACTATGTCGAACTGGAACCGGCCGCCGCCCAGGATCGACCACTCGAGGTCGTGCCCGAACAGCCGGTTGGCCACCGTCTTCATCGCCACCACGTTCTCGATGTCGGGGCCGATGCCGCCGAAGGTGCCCATGACGAACTGCATGAAGATCGGGGGTTTCACCAGTCCCAGGTCGGCGAAGTAGGCCAGCGTGTAGAGGTGGCCGACGTCGTAGGCCTCGAACTCGAAACGGCATCCGGTCTTCTCGGCGAGCACCGTGAGCATGTACTCGATGTCGCCGAAAGTGTTCACGAACGGCTCCCACTTGGTGCTCTGGAGAAAGGGCTCCTCCCAGTCGTACTTCCAGCGACCCTCGTAGCGGGGGATCATCTGGAACAGCCCGTAGTTCATGGTGCCCAGGTTGCAGGTGGCGAGTTCGGGCTTCAGCACCTCGATGACCCGGAGACGCTCCTCGATGGTCTGGCCGGTAGCGCCTCCGGTGGTGATCGAGATCACGGCGTCGCACTCCGCCTTTATGCCGGAGCAGTACTCCCTGAAGACCCCCGGGTCGGAGATAGGCCGCCCGTCGAGCGGATCCCGGGCGTGGAGGTGGATGACGGCGGCGCCTTCCCGCGCCGCATCGACCGACTGGCGGATGTGGTCCTCCACCGTCACCGGGATGTCGCTGTTCATGGTGGGAGTGTGGGAGGAGCCCGTAACCGCACACGTGACGATCACACCAGCCACTGGGCACTCCTTTGTTTTGCCGGAACTGGAACCAGGAGGGTAGGCCGTTTCGCCGTCTGCCGTCGCGGATGATACGGCCCGGCCCGGACTATGCCGTCGGCCTGGCCGGATTCACGACCGGAACGCCATAATGTGCCCAGCTAGCTGCAGGAAGAGGACAGACGTGAAGGTGGGAGACAAGGCGCCCGACTTCGAGGCGCTGGACCAGCATGGCAACACGCTGGTGTTGCGCGACCTGCTCGATTCGGGTCCCGTTGTGGTGTATTTCTACGCGAAGGCGATGACCCGGGGTTGAACGCGCCAGAGCTGTTATTTCCGCGACCTGTCGGAAGAGTTCGCCCAACTCGGAGCCAGCATCGTGGGAATCAGCGCCGATCAGGTTGATCGGCAACTCGAGTTCGATGATGCCAATTCCCTGGGCTTCTCGCTGCTCGCCGACCCGAGCCGCGCCATTGCCCGCAGTTTCGGCGTGTCTCGGGGACGTTTCCTCCCGGACAAGCGGCGCACGTTCGTGATCGACCGCGACGGCACGGTGCTGCGGACCGTGCGCTCCGAGCTGAACATGCGCCTCCACTCCGACCGCGCCCTGGAGGTGCTCCGCGGGGCGACGGAGATCGCCGACTACTAAACGTACTGTAGAACTGTTAGTCATGTCCATCTGGGGCACTGACGGACTGCTCTCTTCGATCTGACCCCACTCTCCTCCGGGACGCATTGGGTGATCGGACGCGCTGGCCCTGGCACGCTTCCCGGAAGCGCCGGCATCCCCGCGGCTCGGGGTTGGCCGCCGCCCTGGCACGCCACCTGCATCAGTGGTCCGTCGCCAACCCGAATCCATACCACGGCCTGCACTGGCCGTGAAAGCCCGCCGCCATACGACGGAGGCCGCCGATGACAGCTAGACCGGTCCGCGGACTGCGGCGGGTAGGAAACTCCGCGTCAGTGAACCGGGAGCTACCGGCGCCACCGGTCTCCGGCATACTCGTACACCACGCCGGGCGCGTTGCTCTCGGCGGTTACAGATCCGCGGGGCAGGGCGCGCCAAGACCCAGTTCGCGAGCCTCGACCGTGGAGTCCGGCAGTACGACCTCGAGGGTGATGCACTCCGGGTCTGCCACCCACACGTATCCGGTGAAGAGCAGCCACTCCGTCTCGGACGGGCAGGGCCCGAATGTGGTTCGGAGCGACGGCCCGGCACGGCCGTAGTCGAGAGCCACCCGATCATGGAAACGGTCGGCAACCCGAAGCTCGAACGTGACGCCACGCCGGACGAGCAGCGGTGTCTTCGACGCCAGGCGGAGCGTCGGGTCGTCATAGAGGCCATGCGCGCTCAACTGGGCTACATGTCCAGCGGTTTCACTGGTGCGTAAGGCGGCTACACCGCCGATGATGTCGAAGTCAGGACCGACGGTGTTCAGGTCCGGCCCAGGAGGAGAGAACTCGGTGATCGTGTACTCGCACGGCACCTCGATCCGGTCGACAACGGCTGCTCTCGTGGACGGCGGGAGCGAGGTGTGCTGCGTTACCGGCGGTTCCCGAAGCTCGCCGCACCCCGGCAGGAACAATGCCATGCCCATGGCGAGGAGCCATCTCCGAAGGCAAACGCCAGTACTCACGGATCGTCCCGAGTCGCCAGGAAAGGGAACCGCGCTCATCGCGATCGAGGGTACATCCGGCCTATGTCCGCAGCCTTCGTGGATCGCGACTCAGGCCAGGCCATGGGAGGTAGAACAGCTACGCACCGGGCCTACTTGACCGGGGGTTGCCTCCGGACGGGTCTTACGGGAGGCGCGCCAGGATAGTGGTGCCCATGGCGACCACAGCTCCCAGAGTCGCTAGCCCTATGCCGGCAATCCACTGGGTCATTCGCAGCATGTCTCTGCGGAGGTCTGCCACGGCGTTCGCTATCTGTGTTTGGACTTCGCCCCTCACCGCGTCGTCCTTTGCGTCCACCAAAGACTCGGTCACTGTGGTCAAATCGTAGCTCCCCTTGTTATCGCTGGATGAGATGTCTCGCCTGTGATGGCTGCTCTGTAGCAGCCCTAACATCTATTCCCAATACAGATTTACCATTAATCGCCTATCAATTGAAGTGGCTAGGAGTTCCCGGTTATACGGGGTGGCTGGTCTTGGAAGGCTGGGCAAGAGCTACGGCAGCCAGGGTGATGACCGCGAACACCACGACGACCACGCCGAAGGTCTTGGGGGTGCCGTCGTTGAAGAGGGCCACCGCGGCGCTGCCCGTTCCCCCGATGGCGAAGCGGACGAAGGTTGCGAATCCCGAAGCGCTGCCGGCTAGATGAGGAAACCCATCCAGAACCCCGGTGAGGGTACCCGGCCCGACCAGGTGAGTCAGAGAGACCGCGAGTGCCGACGCGGCAACCACTCCGGCCAGCCCCCACAGATCGGTTCGTGTGACCCACCACACGGCCGCGGACAGCACCGTCATGCTCACCGTTCCGATCAGGACGATCCGCCGGTATCCGATCCTCTCCACGTACCTGATGTTGACGACCTGCGACAGCCCCGCTCCGATCACCGCTATGGCGAACACCGCGCTGAACCATTGCTCTTCGAGTCCGTAGTAGTCGATAAAGATGAAGGGAGATGCGGCGAGGTACGCAAAGAGAACACCCGCCGAGGAGCCGCCCGCAATCGCATAGGCGACCGCCGTTCGCGAGCGCGTGATGGATCTGTATCCCCGAAGGCTGGTCACCACGTCCAAGGTGCGGCGGCGATCCGGGGGAAGGGTCTCGGGAAGCCGGCGCCAGACGGCGAGGAACGCCAGCGCGCCCACCAGCGCCAGCACCAGGAAGATCGCTCGCCACCCGACGACGAGGAGCAGCACGCTACCGATGAAGGGGGCCACGATGGGTGCCCCGAGGACGATCATCATCAGCACGGACATGGCCTTCGACAGGGCGTCGCCGGAGAGGACGTCGCGGAACATGCTGCGGGCCACGGCAAAGGACGACCCGCTGCCAAGCGCCTGAATGGGTCGCAGGACGATCATGGCTTCGATCGTGTCCACGGAGGCGATCGCCAGGCTGGCCACCGTGTAGACCACCAGGGCAACCATGACCGGCCGGCGCCGTCCTATCGCGTCCGAGACCGGCCCGGCCAGCAGCGGTCCGAACATCAGCCCCAGGAGGAACGCCGTGACGGTCATCTGCGTCGCTCCATCGGACGCGTCGAGAGAAGCGGCCATCTCCGGTAGAGCCGGCAGGTACATGTCGACCGAGATCGGTCCCAGCGAGACCACCAGGCCCATCACCAGGTAGAACCTGCGGCTCGGGCTAGAAGGGCGCGAGAGGATCCTGCCGTCTGAACTCATGGCGCGTAACCGGGGAGGATTAGCGGCCGAGCCGGTGCCGTGGGAAGGTGGTCGGCACCTTCACCTGGCCCCGGTATCGGGCCGCGAAGGGACGCCTGCGGCGGGGCCGGTCGGTTCTATCGCAGGTCATCCTTGTCCACTTCCACCTTTGCCCCTACAAGGCTCGGGCCCTTCCCCCGCTCTCCGCGCCCGCTCACCAGCGGGTGCCTTGGCCGGTGACCTCTTCGACGGGGAGGGCGATGGGGAGGCGGGCGCGTATCCGCTCGTCCTGGGCGCGGGTGACGTGGGTGGGGAAGTGGGTGCGCATGACCTCTCTGACGTGCTCGTGGGCCCGTTCTGCCGCGTTCTTGGCGCCGAGTTCGCGCCAGTCGTCGGGGCTGTTGCGATCGCCGA
>JAPPGU010000073.1 GCA_028821265.1 bacterium
AGTTGCTGACGGTGCCCGAGGCGGCCAACCGTCTCGCCCTGCTCCAGAGCGGTGATGTGGACATCGCCCTCGACCTGTCCGTACAGCAGTTGGCTACCGCAGCAGGTTCGGACGGTGTGAAGGTCCTGTCGGTTCCCGACCGGAACGGGATCAACGTCCTGCTGAACAACCAGGCCCCGCCGTTCGACAACGTGACCCTGCGTAAGGCGATGTCCTACGCGGTCGACTACAACGCGATAGTCAACGGCGTCCTGAATGGCCAGGCAGTCCCGAGTCAAGGACCTATCTCGGTGAATTCCAGGTTCTTCGACCTCTACAACCTGGAGGACGCGTGGATCTACGAGCACGATCCCGACAGGGCTCGGCAGCTCATGGCGGAAGCCGGCTATCCCGACGGGTTTGAGTTCGAGATGGTCATCCGCCAGAACGTCCCGCTCGACGAGGCGGTCGCCACGAACCTCAAGGCGCAATTCTCCGACCTCGGGATTGACATGAGCATCCGTCCTGTCACCGGGGCCGAGATGTTCGACCACCTGTTCGGTCTCACCTACGGAGGTATGGCCTTCCGGGGCGGTCTCCTCGACTACGTCGATGACCCCTACTACCAGTTCTTCCTGTGGTGGGATTCGCAGGATGCAGCGATCAACTGGACCGGTTTCGTGGACCCGCGGATCGATGAGATCCTCGACGAAACGGCTTCGGTCGTCTCGGATCCGGGACGGCGCGAGCCTTATCGGGAGGCAGTGACCCGATTGGTCGATGCAGCACCGATGCTGTGGCTTGCCAATGCCAACTACACGCTGGCGATGCGTGAAGACATCGGCGGGTTCACGCTCCATCCCGACGGGCTTCTCTGGTTCGCGACCCTGAATCGGTCCGGCTAGTCCATCGGTAGCAACTACGCAGATCGGGAGGGCGCCGCCTAGGGTGGCCGCCCTCCCGATCGTTCTACCTCCCTGGAGCCACGCATAGAAGCGATACAGGCAACCAGTCAGGAGCGGGAGACCCGCGACCGGCTCTCCGGACTTCGGCGATGGGCCCTGTTCCTGGCCAATCGCGTCGTGGTTCTCGCCGTCGTCCTCCTGGCGGTGGTCATTATCGGCTTCACGATCACCCGGTCCACGGGTACCCCTCTTTACGCCTCGCTCGGAGTGGCGGTGAGCGAGGCGATAATCGAGCAGCGAGCCGAGGAGATGGGCCTCAACGAGCCCATCGTCGTACAGTTCTGGACCTATCTCACTCACCTTCTCCAGGGAGACCTGGGTGTGTCCCGTATTAGCCGCATACCGGTTGCCGAGGACATTGCCCTCAAGCTTCCCGCTACCGCCGAGATGGTCTTCTTCACGCTGATGGTCAGTTTCATCTGGGCCATCCCACTCGGTGTACGGGCAGGACTCAGACCCGACGGAAAGCTGGCCAGGCTCGGGGAAGGCATGGCGCAGTTCGGGGTCAGCGTTCCGGCCTTCTGGCTCGGCCTGCTGTTCATTTTCCTCCTCTACTTCCTGCCTCCCAGGCTCCCCGAGCCTCTAGGCCCTCTCCCCTCGCTATTCCCGCCTCCCTTGGGCCGTGTAGGCAGTGGCATTACTCCCCCGGAAATGGTGACCGGTCTCTACACGGTGGATGCCCTGATCGCCGGGGACTTCCGTCTGGCTTGGCATACCCTGTGGCATCTGATTCTCCCCGCGGTGACCCTCTCGTTGACCAGCGGGCCCCCGCTCTTCCGTGTGACCCGCTCCGCTGTCAGCGAGGCCGTGTCCAGCCCGTTCGTAGAGGCGGCCTACAGCTACGGACTGGGCCGGCGAACCGTTCTGATCAGGGACGTTCTCCGCAATGCCTCCCCGCCGGTGCTCAACCTGGCCGCCATGACCTTCGGTTACCTGATCGGAGGCGGGGTGCTGGTGGAGGTCGTGTTCTCCTGGCCGGGGATCGGTTCGTACGCGGTGTGGGGCATGGACAACTCCGACTATGACGTGGTGCTGGGGGTGGTGATCATCGCTGCGGTCATCTATGTGATCCTGTATTTCATAGTCGATCTGATCCAGTTCGCCATGGATCCCCGCCTTCGGGACTGAGGGACGATGACCCTTCTCTCCCCCCAGCGGGAACGCGGGCTCATGGCGCGGATGTTCGTCGGTCCTACCGTCGGCATGACCATCCGGCGTTCCCTGTTCTTCTTCATGTTGTTCTTGGCCGTGGTCGCTCCGTGGCTGGACGACTTCGCCCACGTGCTCCCCTTTCCCATCTACGATCCGCTCCGGCCGGATCCGTTCAATCCGGTGTCCCCGCCCACGGCTGAGCATTGGTTCGGAACGGACACCCTGGGCCTTGATGTCTTCACGAGAGTGTTGATGGCTACCCGGGTCGACTTCACGCTGGCCCTCATCGGGGTTGCTCTGGGTGGCGGGCTGGGTTGCCTGGCGGGCGCCTGGGCCGCCTACCGGCGGGGGTGGGTGGACATGGTCGCCCTGCGGATCGTCGAGGTGCTCCAGTCCTTCCCGGTCCTCCTACTCGGGCTCGCCATGTTCGCCGCGTTCGGCTCCCTCGAGATATTCGGCCCGGTGGACCATGGGATGGCCGTACTGGTCCTATCCATCTCCATGGTGAACTTCCCGCTGTACCTGCGCCAGGTACGCAGTGTGTTGCTGCCGCTTACGGAGGCGGAGTTCGTGCAGGCGGCCAAGTGCGCCGGACTGGGAGCGTGGGGCATCGTGTGGCACCACTTCATCCCGAACGCCCGCGGCCAGATACTGGCCTTGTTCCCCCTGACCTGCGCCTACGCCATCCAGATCATCGCCGGCCTCAGCTTCATCGGCCTCGGCATCGAACCCCCGAACCCCGAGTGGGGATCCATGATCAAGGCAGGGGCCACACTCATCGTCCAGGGCCACTGGTGGGTCTCCGTCTTCCCCGGCGCCTTCATCGTCTTATCCGTGTACTCTTTGACCGGCTTCTCTGCCCGCTCCGAGACGCTGGTCGGTCCAGGCGGGACGTCCGCATGAACTCCGGTCAGGCTAACGGGGCGCTGCTGTCCCTCTCCGGCGTGGAGGTCACCATCAACACCCTCTCGGGTCCGGTCCATCCCCTCCAAGGCGTGGATCTGGACGTATACCCCGGCGAAACGGTCGGGTTGGTGGGGGAGAGCGGTTCCGGGAAGTCGATGACCCTGCGCGCCATCCTGCGGTTGATGCCGCCGGGCGGGGCGATCACCGGTGGATCGGTGAAGTGGCAGGACCGCTCCGTGCTCGGCCTGGATACCGATGAACTCCAAGCCTATCGGGGCTCGGACGTGGCCATGATCTACCAGAATCCTGTATCGGCGCTAGATCCGATGCTGAGCGTGGAGCGCCAGATCGTGGACGCGTTCAAGGCCAACCGAGCGACCTCTGACGGTGTTGCGGAGGAGTTCGCCAGGGACGCCCTGCGGGACCTCGAGTTCGGCAACCCCGACGTCATCCTGAACCGCTACCCGCACCAGTTGAGCGGAGGTATGGCGCAGCGGGTCAACATAGCTCTGGCCCTGGCGTGCGGCCCATCCCTCATACTGGCGGACGAGCCGACCACCGGCCTCGACATGACAACCCAGATAAGGGTGCTTGATCTGCTGGAGCAGCAAGTCCATGCTCGCAATGCCGCCCTGCTCTTCATCTCCCACGACCTGCGGGCCGTCTCAAGGGTGGCCCGGAACATCGGGATCATGTACGCCGGGCAGGTGGTCGAGTTCGGCCCTCGGGAGCGTATCCTGACCGATCCGTCCCATCCCTACGCCAGAGCACTGCTCGAATGCATGGATCTGCGGACCGGGGAGCGTCCTCGCTCGATTCCCGGTCTGGTTCCGCGGATGACCGAGGAGTACGAGCTCTGCGCCTTCCGGGACCGCTGCCCCTCGCGGATGGCCGCATGCGACGAGGAACCCCTACCCGTACACAAGCTGGGCAGGCGCCGGCGGTTGCTGTGCCACTTGGGCCCCCATCATGGCTAAGTCCCCCATCCTCGAGGTCCGCAACCTGTTCAAGACCTATCGGGTACGACGCTCCATCGGACTGGTGGAGACGGTGAAGGCGGCCCAGGACATATCGTTCGCGGTGGAGCGGGGCCGGACCCTGGGAATAGTGGGGGAGAGCGGATCCGGCAAGTCGACGGTGGCTCGTTGCCTCCTGGGTCTCACGCCGCTTACGGAGGGGGAGGTTCTACTGGACGGGAACCAGTTGGGTGCTCTGGGTGTCCGGAAGATGCGATCTCACCGCCGCATGATGCAGATGGTGTTCCAGATGCCGCAGGCATCCTTCGACCCGACCCGGACAGTCCGCAGCTCGGTTGCCGAGCCGCTGCGGCGGCTCAGATCGGACATGTCAAGAACACAGCAGGACGAGCGCCTCGCTGAGGTATTGACGGCTGTGAGTCTTGGGGAGGAACTCTGGGACCGCAAACCCAGGGCGCTGAGCGGAGGCCAGCTCCAGCGGGCGGCCATCGCACGGGCGCTGGCGCCCGATCCCGAACTTTTGGTGCTTGATGAACCCACCTCGTCGCTCGACCTGAGCGTACGTGGAGAGATCCTGTCTCTTCTGCAACGTCTCCAGGAAGAGTTCCACGTCGCGTTCGTGTTGATCTCCCATGACCTCGAGGCCGTGCGGGTCTGCGCGGACGACGTGATCGTCATGTACCTGGGCCAAGTGGTCGAAGAAGGTACGGCAGCCCAGGTATTCGGATCACCGGCCCATCCGTATACGCAGGCTCTGATCGCGGCCAGCAAGTTCGAGACCGACAGTTTCGAGCTGGGCCCGAAGGGAGAGACGGACCCGACCGCTGGGTGCCGCCTGATGCCGAGATGCCCACTCGCCGAAGAGGCCTGCTCGGCCGAACAGGACCTGGTTCCGAGCGCCACGGACGGGCGCATGGTGCGATGTTGGAAAGTCTCGTAACGCCGTGTCTCGTCCAGCCTCGGACTAACGGCCGGCGGGCGCGGCGGTGCGCGCCCTAGGGCATTTCGAGACAACCGGTGACTGTTACTCTTGCGGTCGCGTTCTCTCCACCTGAAGGGATCTACAAGTAATGGGAACAAGAATCGCGGTGGACATCGGTGGGACCTTCACCGATCTGGTCATGGAGTCGGACGCCGGAACGCAGGTCTCCAAGGTTCTGAGTACCCCCGAGGACCTGGTCGACGGCGTGCTGGATGCGGTGGAGAAGGCCGGCGCCGACCTCGCTGACGTATCGCTCTTCATCCACGGGACCACGGTTGGGCTGAACACCTTCCTCGAGCGTTCCGGCGGCAAGGTGGCCCTGGTCACCACCAGGGGTTATCGCGACGCCTACATCATCGGCCGGGGCCACCGGCCCGACATGTACGACCTGAAGTATCACAAACCCGCCACGCTGGTCGAGCGGGACTCCATCCTCGAAATCGACGAGCGGATCAGCGCATCCGGTGAGGAGCTACTCCCGCTCGACGCCAATTCGGTGGAGGTGGTGGCCAAGGCCATTGCCGAGGCCGAGTACGAAGCGGTGGCGGTCTCCCTCATCCATTCCTATGTCGACCCGTTGCACGAGTTGGAGACACGAGAGATTCTCCGCAGGACCCTCCCCGACATTCCCATCGTGCTCAGCCACGAGGTAGCGCCCGAGTGGCGGGAGTACGAGCGGACTTCCTCAACCGTGACCTCGGTGTACATCACCCCCCGGGTTCGCGACTACCTGTCACGGTTGTCCGAGGCCCTCCGTGACAAGGGCCTGTCGGTGCCGCTCCACATAACCCAGTCGAACGGCGGGGCGATGATCGCCGACTCGGCGGCCGACCGGGCGGTGCTCACCCTCTACTCGGGACCGGTGGGTGGCGTGATCGGAGGCCGGGAGGTGGGCCGGAAGACCGACCAACCCGACCTCATCTGCATCGACATGGGCGGCACCTCTTTCGACGTCTCGATCGTACGCGGCGGTCAGGTGGGCATGCAGTCCGAGTTCGAGCTCCAGGGCCTGCCGATCCTGGCGCCCGCGGTGGAGTTGGTGAGCATCGGCGCCGGCGGCGGGAGTTTGATCTACGAGCGGCACGGCGGGCTCCGGGTGGGTCCCGAGTCCGCGGGCTCGTTCCCAGGCCCGGCCAGCTACGGGCGGGGCGGCGTCCGCCCCACCGTCTCGGATGCCAACGTGGTGCTGGGGCGCATTCCGCGAGCCCAGAAGCTGGCCGGTTCCTTCACGCTGGATCGCCAGGCCGCCGAGGACGCGCTGGACTCCGTGGCCGGGTTCTTCGACCTGACGGCGACGGAACTGGCCGAGCAAGCGCTCGACGTCACCCACTTCGTCATGGCCGAGGCGATCCGCGAGTTGACCGTGGAGCGCGGCCTGCATCCCAAGGACTTCGCCATCGTGGCCTTCGGCGGGGCGGGCCCCCTCCACGCCGCCTTCTTGGCCGAGGAGCTCGAGGTGGAGCGGGTGCTGATACCCGCCGATCCTGGCGTCTTCTCCGCCTGGGGAATGCTCCAGGGCGACGTCCGTCACGATGCCGTGACCACCCATTACCGGAGGCTGGACCAGCCCATCGTCGACCTGACCGAGCCACTCGAGCGGCTCAAGGACAAGGTTTGCCGCGAGATGGAGGTGGATGAGGAGCAGCGGGCCGGAATGCGCTTCGAGACGCACGTCGAGCTGCGGTACGTGGGCCAGGAGTACTCCCTGCCCATCCCGTTGGCGGATGCGGCTGCCGACGAAGAGTTCAAGGCGAGCTTCCACGCCCGCTACGAGGAGCGCTACGGCCACGCCAACCCGGAGGCCCCCATCGAGATGGTCGCCATCCGCTTGACGGGCATCCGCGAGTTCGAGCGCGGGCCGTCCGGCAACGGCAACGGGCAGGCCGGCGGGGCGGCCCGCACCAGCGAGCAGGTCATCTTCGACGGGCGGTCCCTGGAGGTCCCGATCGTGGACCGGGGCGACCTGTCCGGTCGTCTGGTGGGCCCGGCCATCGTCATGGAATCATCCACCACCACAGTGGTCCCTCCCGGCTGGGAACTCCGCGTGGGATCCCAGGGCCATCTGATCATGGAAAGGGGAGGCTGACCATGAGCGACACCACCGTCAACGGCGAAAACCGGAACATGCCCTCGCCGGCCACGGTCGAGGTGGTCCGCCATGCCTTCATCTCCGGGGCGGAGCAGATGCGGAGGAACCTGTATCGCAGCGCTCACAGCCCGGTCATCTACGAGATGAAGGACTGCTCGGTGGGGATCTTCGACGCCGAGGGCCACCTGCTCGGCCAGGCGCCGGGTCTCCCGTTCTTCCTGGGAAGCCTGGGCGGGACCATCCGGGCCGTTATCGGGATCAACGGTTACGAGGTCTTCCGGGAAGGGGATGTCTGGATCGTCAACGATTCGACTATCGCCGGTAGCCATCTCAACGATGTGACCGTATACGCTCCGATCTTCGTGGACGGGTTGTTGCGCGGGTTCACCGCCGCCAAGGCCCACTGGAACGACATCGGCGCCAAGGACGCCGGCTTCGCCGGTGACACCACGGACATCTTCCAGGAAGGTCTGCGCATCGGACCGACCTGCATCTTCCGGGACGGCCGTCTCGACCAGCAGATCGTGGATCTGATCGCCCTCAATTCCAGGTTCCCGACCGCGCTGGTGGGTGACCTGATGGCCGAGATCAGCGCCTGCCGGACCGGGGTGGAGCGATTCCGTTCCATCGTGCACCGGTTCGGCTGGGATCAGGTGGAGAAATCCATCCATGCCGTGTTCGAGCAGGCCGAGGCCGAGGACCGGCGGTCGGTGGCGGAGATCCCCGACGGTGTCTACGTCGAGGACGCCTACCTGGACAACGATGGCGTGACCGAGGATCCCGTCCACGTGAAGGTGACGGTCACCGTCGAGGGTGACAGTATGACCGTCGACCTGACCGGCTCCAATAAGCAGAACGTGGGCAGCGTCAACAGCGGCATCGTGCAGACCCGATCGGGTATCGAGCAGGGCTTCAAGTTCCTGGTCAACCCGCATTCGCCGGTGTCGGGAGGGAACTTCCGGAACCTAGAGGTCATCGCGCCGGAGGGGACCTGTTTCAACCCGAGCGAAACCGCCGCCTGCCTCAAGTACGGGCCCCATCTGATGTTGGCGCTGGATCTGATGATCAAGGCCCTGAGCCGGGTCGTGCCGGAGCGGGCCGCGGCGGGGCACGTGGGCGACTCCTGGAACGTGATCATCGTGGGGGAGGACGAGTTCGGCCTGTTCCTGTCGGGGGAGGCCCTGACGGGCGGTTGGGGTGCCTTCGAGGGGGGCGACGGCGAGTCGGCTCTCATCCACTCGGCGGCGGGCGACTTCAAGAACTTCCCGATCGAGACCATGGAGCACCGCTACCCGCTGATCATGAGGCGCCACAGCCTGCGCGAGGGCTCGGGCGGCGACGGGAAGTGGCGGGGCGGCATGGGCATCGTCCGCGAGTACGAGATCCTGGCGCCGGTGACGATCCAGCTCTGGTTCGAGCGGGCCGTCCAGCAGCCTTCCTGGGGGCTGTTCGGCGGCCAGGACGGCGCGTCGCCGGAGGTGTGGGTGCACCGTCCCGGCGAGGAGCCCGAGAAGATGTACAAGGCCAACGATCTGAAGGTCGAGCCCGGGACCCGGTTGGTGGTGAAGACCGGGGGAGGGGGAGGCTGGGGCGACCCCGCCGAGCGTGCCCCCGAGGACCGAGCCACAGACCGTCGCCTGGAGTTGGTCCCCTGAGTCCCGGGTAGTCGAAATCAGAACCCCCGACCTGTCCGCTCCGTCGCCCGCGACGGTCGAGGTGGTGCGGAACGCGTTCATCTCCGGGGCGGAGCAGATGCGGAGGAACCTCTACCGGAGCGCGTACAGCCCGGTGATCTACGAGGCTAAGGACTGCTCGGTGGGGATCTTCGACGCCGAGGGCCACCTGCTGGGCCAGGCGCCGGGTCTCCCGTTCTTCCTGGGAAGCCTGGGCGGGACCATCCGGGCCGTTATCGGGATCAAGGGTTACGAGGTCTTCCGGGAAGGGGATGTCTGGATCGTCAACGATTCGACCATTGCCGGTAGCCATCTCAACGATGTGACCGTGTACGCTCCGATCTTCGTGGACGGGTTGTTGCGCGGGTTCTCGGCGGCCAAGGCCCACTGGAACGACATCGGAGCCAAGCGGGCCGGCTACGTGGGTGACAGCACGGACATCTTCCAGGAAGGTCTCCGGATCGGCCCCACGTGCATCTTCCGGGACGGCCGGCTTGATCAGCAGATCGTGGACCTGATCGCTCTGAACTCCCGTTTCCCGACCGCGCTGGTGGGTGACCTGATGGCCGAGATCAGTGCCTGCCGGACCGGGGTGGAGCGGTTCCGGTCGATAGTGCGCCGTTTCGGGTGGGCTCAGGTCGAAACCTCTTTACGGCTGGTCTTCGACCAGGCGGAGGTCGAGGACCGTGCCTCGGTGGCCGAGATACCCGATGGCGTCTACGTGGCTGACGGGTACCTCGACGACGACGGTGTCACCGAGGACCCCGTCTACGTCAAGGTCACCGTCACGGTGGAGGGTGACAGCATGACCGTAGACCTCTCCGGCTCCAACCGCCAGTGTGTCGGCAGCATCAACAGCGGCATCGTGCAGACCCGGTCCGGCATCGAGCAGGGTTTCAAGTTTCTCGTCAATCCCCACGCTCCGGTGTCGGGAGGGAACTTCCGCAACCTCGAAGTGATCGCGCCGGAGGGCACCTGCTTCAACCCGGCCGAGACCGCCCCCTGCCTCCACTACGGACCCCACCTGATGCTGGCCATCGACCTCATGATCAAGGCCTTGAGCGCGGTGATTCCCGAGCGGACCGCGGCGGGACATGTGGGCGATTCGTGGAATGTCAGCATCGTGGGGGAGAACGAGTTCGGCCTCTTCCTCTCAGGCGAGTCGCTGACGGGGGGTTGGGGCGCCTACGAGGGCGGGGACGGCGAGTCGGCCCTGACCCACTCGGCAGCCGGGGAATACCGGAACCAACCGATCGAGTCGTTGGAGAACCGGTATCCGTTCCTGATGCGCCGTCACGCCCTGCGGGACGGTTCCGGCGGTGACGGGAAGTGGCGCGGTGGCCTGGGGATCATCCGGGAGTACGAACTCCTGGCTCCATGTACCGTCAACCTCTGGTTCGAGCGTTCCAAGCAACCGTCGTGGGGTCTCTTCGGTGGGGAGGCCGGGGCGTCGCCCGAGGTGTGGGTGCACCGTCCTGGCCAGGCTCCCACCCGGATGCTCAAGGCCAACGGTCTCAAGGTGGAGGCCGGAACGAGGCTCCTGGTGATGACCGGCGGGGGAGGGGGCTGGGGGGACCCGGCGGAGCGCACCGCGGCGGATCGTGAACGGGACCGCCGCCTCGAGATGGTCATCTGACCGTTGGGATGCACGTGCGGCCGGCGGCGGGCCGTGTCGGGTCTAACCTCTTGCAAGTTGTTCGCTAAACAGCCACGCCGACGTGTCCGGCTGGATTCATCGGGAGACACACGGATCCGGGAGGGAACCAAATGAGTGATATGAACCAGGCGGTTCAGGATCTGGGGGCCGAGTTCTGGGATTGGAGGGTTGTCGCCGGCTACCGGAGCCCCGACGACGTTCCACGCCTGGAGTTGGTGCCCGACTGGATCCCGCAGTTCGACGAGGATGCCGCCCGCCACCGGCTGGAGAAGGCCGCGGACTTCCGGCAGCGATGGGAGGACCTCGACGTGTCTGGCGAGCCGGTGCCCACCCAGGTCGACTACCGGCTGATCGGTTCCGCCATCTCCCGGGTGGAGTGGGAGACCAGCGTCCTGCGCTCCTGGGAGCGGGACGCCGTTATGCAGGTACATCAGGCGCTCGGCACGTACTTCGATTCGCTGCTCTGCCCGCCTCCGTTCGATAGGGATCGCCAGGACGGCATCATCCACAAGCTCCACATGGTGGGTCCCCAGCTCGAGGTCGCTCTCGAGAACCTGGCCCGAGCGGGCACCTCAGCTCTGGCCGGGTCGGCAATCCGCCTGCTTCGAGCGATCGATACCGCCCTGCCCAAGTCGATCGAAGAGCTGAGCGGGTACTTCGATGCATCTCGTAGGAGCTCCCTGGCCGAGGCCGGCGCCCAAGCCACCGAGCACCTGGTGTCCTTCCGCGAGTGGCTGCGCGAGCATCAGGACGGGATGGTTGCCCCGGAGCCGGTAGGGCGCGACAAATTCATGTGGTACCTCCGGAACGTGGCGCTCCTTCCCCTCCAGCCCGAGGAGATGGTGCTGCTGGCCGAACGGGAGCTCTACTACAACTACGCCTGGGAGGAGGTGGAGCGCAACCGCTACGGCGACACGCCGGTACCCGACCGCTTCCCGACCGCCGAGGCCCAGTGTGAACAGCAGGCCCGGGATGAGCAAGCGGTCCGGGAGTTCTACGAGAACGAGAACCTCCTGACCCAACCCGATTCGCTCCGCCGCTACCTCACCGCGCCCCTACCGGAGTACGTGCAGCCTCTCAACTGGCTGGGGGTGGCCAACGACCTGACGTCCGATCAGCGCCTCGACGAGGATGCGTACACGTACGTCTGGGATCCCAACCGGCCCCTGTCCTACTTTTACGAGGCCAATGCCCGGGATCCCCGGTTGGGCATCATGCACGAAGGTGTCCACTACAAGCAGCTGGCCCTCTCCTGGGCCAACCCCAACCCGCTGCGACGGCGCTACTACGACTCGCTCAGCAACGAGGGCCTGGCCCACTACAACGAGGCGTTGATGCTCCAGGCGGGCCTGTTCGACGACGCTCCCTGGTCGAGGCTGGTGACCCAGAACTTCAAGCGACTTCGTAGCCTGCGGACGGTGGTGGACGTGAGTCTGGCGACCGGGGCCATCACCCTCGAGGAGGGGATGAAGATGTTCGAGGAGCTGATCCCGGTCGATCCCCAGACCGCTCTCGAGGAGACGTCGATGTACGTGTCCAACCCGGGCCTGGCAATGGCCTACATGGTCGGAAAGCTCGAGATCATCCGCCTGCTGGGCGATGCCAAAAAGAAGCTGGGGGCCGAGTTCAGCCTGAGATGGTTCCACGACCATCTGTGGAGCAACGGCAACGTTCCCATCTCGCTGCTCCGCTGGGAGATGCTGGACGACCCGAGCGACATAGAGGCCATCGACCAGGCCGGTTAAGGGTGCCAGTGCTGGCTGCCGGGTAGCCAACCAAGGCAAACGAGTCGATGATGCGGAGTCATGGTCCCACGCGGTGCCTGATGCCGTTTCGGGCGCGGTTGTAGGCGTTCCGATCGCCTAGCACGCCGAAGGTCCAGTTCGCCTCCTGCACGAGCCCGTGAACCTCGAAGGCGACCTGGTAGGGATCGGTTCCGGGCGCTAGTTCGCCTTGTTCCACCGCCAGACGTGCATGTTCGGCCAGCGTCTCGATCCATCCCCGTGCTATCTCGGCGATCAGATCCTTGATGTGGTCCGGCAGGTCGGCAGCCCCGCCGACGAATCCGCCCCGGTAGGCGTCGCTCTCCGCGTAGTCGACCCAGTGCGCGAGAAGGGCCCTGAGCCGTTCGACTCCCCGGGGGGCGGCGGCGGCCGGTTCGGTCACGGCTCTCTTGAACACGTCGGCGCCCGCCCAGACGATCGACTGCTGGAGCAACTCGTCCGAGGCAAAGTGCTCGGCGACCTCTGGAACAGGAACTTCCAGGTCCTGCGAGAGCCGTTCCAGCGTCACTGCCTCGAATCCTTCTGCGGCCGATACGTCGGCTGCTGCGGCGACGACCTCGTCTCTGGTGATCATTGGCGAGAAGATAGCTGCGTGGTCCTACGCCTGTCCGGTTTCTGTTTGCGAGCACATCCGCAGGCGCGGGGGCGGTGCGGTCCGGGCGCGGACCTCGCCGGCTGGATGTCAGCCCTGCGCGGTTGAATCTCTTGCGGTTTCGGTCGGTGGAAGCAGGTACTGTAGGTCGCCGCGGCCGAAGGGATCTCATGACCGACAGCATCCGCGAGCAGGTACGGCAGAGCTACGCCAACGCTGCCCGGGCCACCATGACCCGGGTGGTCGAAACCGAGCCGGAGTGCGAGCTCGCGTCCAGCCTCTACGCACCTTCCGAAATCGACGAGCTTCCCGTAACAGCGGCCGAAGCATCCCTCGGCTGTGGAAACCCGGTTGCGGTAGCCGAGTTATGCCCTGGCGAGATCGTGCTGGACCTTGGCTCGGGCGGCGGGATCGACGTGCTGCTATCGGCCCGGAGGGTGGGCCCGACCGGGTTCGCCTACGGCTTGGACATGACCGATGAGATGCTGGACCTGGCGCGAGCCAATGCAGCCGAGGCCGGGGCGGGCAACGTGGCCTTCCTCAAGGGCTACATGGAGGACATCCCGCTGCCCGAAGCCTCGGTGGATGTGGTCATCTCCAACTGCGTGATCAATCTGTCGGAGGACAAGAGGGCGGTCTTCGAGGAGATAGCCCGGGTGCTCCGTCCCGGCGGCCGGGTAGGGGTGACCGATGTGGTGGCCGACGATGCTCTTACTCCAGAGCAGCGCAAGGAGCGGGGCTCATGGGTCGGCTGTATCGCCGGGGCGCCCTCATTCACCGAGTACCGGCAGGGTCTGGAGTCGGCAGGCCTGGTCGACGTGGAAATCACTCCCACCCACCAGATGGCGGACACGGCGAACTCCATAGCCGTGGTGGGGGTCCACTCCGCCATCGTCCGGGCCCGTCGTCCCTGAGCCGCAGACCCGCGCCGCTAGCGTCTTCCGCCTCTAGCCACGACCCGTGGAGAACTCCATTCTCGTCCTTGCCGTGGACTCGGGAGGTCTCATCCGCAGCAGGCCAGTCCCAGCCTCCAGGTCCGTCTGGCTTCGACGGCTATCAGCCCGGCCAGCCCGAGGGCTGCCAGCGGATCGGCCCACCACCAGCCGAGAACGGCGTTGGCAACCAGTCCGAGGAGTGCCACGACCGATAGCTTCCAGCAAAAGTCGGTCTGGGCGGCGTCGGCCTCCATGGCATGGCTGTGCAGGGCTAGAGCCACGGCTCGTTTGGCGTTGGCCAACCACTTCATCACGGCGATTGACAGGACGAGCAAAGCCACACCGACGGCCGAGGAGGACGGCCGCTCACCGCTGACCAGGGCAACGGTGGCATCCGCAGCCACGTAGAGGGCCAGCAACCAGAGGCTGAGGGCCACCCCTCTGCGGGCGAATCCCTCGACCCGGTTGATGCGTCCCGGATCCCTGGCACGCCGCTCAGCACCGATGCGCCAGAGGATCACGGCTCCGGAGACGGTCTCCACGAAGCTGTCGATCCCGAATCCGAGCAGAGCCACGCTGCCCGCGGCCAGGGCCGCCAGAACCGCGATGACCCCTTCCACCGCATTCCAGCCCACGGTCAGCCATTCGAGCCGCAGCCCGCGCCGGAGCAGACCCGTACGATCGGTGTTCATCCGCTCGTCGGTCATGTCACCCGTCCGTGATCGACCACTCCAAGTTATCACGGCCCGGCAACGTACCAGCGTCCGACTTTCGCTTTCGAGCGGGGGGAGAGAGAGTGGCCGCGGATGTTGTAACCAGGGCAAGGACAGTTGTCATCCAAACTAGGGAGCACGAGGAACTCGGTAGCCTCCGGGTCGCTCACTGGCCACTGGCCTCTGGCCACTTATGATTCAGCATCGACAGCTGCCGGCAGAAGACTGGAAGTGGATTACCTTCGACCTCGCACCTGGCAGGATGCAGTAGCGCTGAAGACGGAGAACCCGGCCGCGGTTCCGATCAACGGCGGTACCGATCTCATGGTCGAGATCAAGTTCGCCGGCCGCAGGCCGGCGTGCCTCCTCGACCTCTCCCATCTCCAGGTGCTCAAGGGATGGAGGAAGAGCAACGGTACGGTCGAACTCGGGGCCGGCGTCACCTACACGGATGTCCTGGAGCATCTGGGTGGCGACCTTCCCGCCCTGGCCATCGCGTCCCGGACGGTCGGATCGCCGCAGATCCGGAACCGGGGCACCATCGCGGGGAACCTCGCGACCGCCTCTCCCGCCGGGGATGCGCACCCGCCGTTGCTGGCCACGGGCGCGACGGTCCGGGTCGAGTCGATGCGGGGGGTCCGCGATGTCCCGGTCGGGCGGTTCTTCACCGGCCCCAAGCAAAACGTGCTGGAGCCGGACGAGCTGATCAGGGCCGTCCTGGTTCCAGCGGCCCGAGGTCCCCAGCAGTTCTCCAAGGTCGGGACTCGCAACGCGATGGTGATCGCGGTGGTCTCCTTTGCCCTCGCCTTCGACATACCGAGCCGGCATGTAGGGACCGGGATCGGTTCCGCAGCTCCCACCCCCATCGAGGCCGCCGACGCCACGGCCTACCTGGAGCAGGAACTCGACCGCGGGGGGTACTGGGAGGAGCATCGAGACCTTCCCGCCGGGACCGTGGATGGCTTCGCCGAGAGGGTGGCGGCCGCTGCCCGGCCGATCAACGACGTTCGCGGGCCGGCCGGTTACCGGGTCCATGCACTGCGCGTGATGGCCCGCAGGACCCTCCGTTGGGCATGGTCGGCTCTGGAGACGGACGGGACCCATGCTCATTGAGTTGATAGTCAACGGTCGGCGCCGCACCGCCGAGAACGTCCGGGCCGGTGAGAGCCTGCTGTACGTCCTGAGGGAGCACCTCGGTCTGAGGGGTTCGAAGGACGCTTGCGAGCAGGGCGAGTGCGGATCGTGCTCCGTGTACCTGAACGGTGACCTCGTCTGCGCGTGCCTGGTGTCGGCCGGCCAGGCGGATGGCGCGGAGGTGGTGACGGTGGAAGGTCTATCGGACGGGGAGTCGCTCCATCCGATCCAGCAGGCGTACGTGTCCGAGGGAGCGGTCCAGTGCGGCTTCTGCACGCCCGGGCTGATAGTCGCCACCCACTGCCTGCTCGATGCCAGCTCCGATCCCTCGGACGAAGAGATACGTGAGGCCCTGGCCGGGAACCTTTGCCGTTGCACCGGCTACGAGAAGATCGTCTCCGCGGTCCGGCTGGCCGCGACGGAGACGGCGGCCGGATGAGCTCCGTTTCCATCCGGTCCCGGACCGGCCCGAGCGTCACCGTCTTGACCGGCTTCCTGGGCGCCGGGAAGACCACCCTCGTGAACCACATTCTCTCTAGGGACCACGGTCGGCGCATCGCGGTGATAGTGAACGAGATGGGCGAGATCGGAGTCGACGGAGATCTCATCGTCTCCTCCGACGAGGAGATCATCGAGATGGCCAACGGCTGTGTCTGCTGCACGCTGTCGGTCCGCAACGATCTGGCCGCCACGATCCGCAAGCTGCTGGCCCGCCCCGAGCCGCCCGACTACGTGGTCATCGAGACCAGCGGAGTGGCCGACCCGGTTCCGGTGACCCAGGCGCTCTTCGTGGAAGGCTTGGCGGATCGCATAGGGGTTGACGGGATTGTGACCATGGTCGACGCCAAACACGTGGACGTACACCTGGACGCGTTCGGCCCCGACCGGCCCGACAGCCGGGTGGTGGATCAGATCCTGTGCGCCGACCGCATCGTGCTCAACAAGACGGATCTGGTCGAGCCCGATGCCTTGCGGAACACAGAGGCTCGCATCAGAGAACTCAATAGCACCGCGCCGGTCATCAGATCGAGCTATTCCAGGGTGGATCCGGGTGAGATTCTCGGGATCGAGGCCTTCGGTAGATCGCCGGCCTCGGCAGGCGGCGGGTTCCTCGAGGACACCTACGTCCACTCCCGCGATCCGGGCGTGGAGGCCATCAGTGTCGAGGTCGACGGCGAGTTGGACGAGGCCAGGCTGAGGGAGTGGCTCGAGGCCCTCACTGAGGCGCGATCCGCCGATATCTACCGCATCAAGGGCATCCTCGCCGTGGCGGGGCAACCGCGCCAGACCATCCTCCAAGGGGTCCATCGGCTCTTCGAGATCTATCCGGGCGGGCGATGGTCGGGAGGCCGGAGCAGCCGGCTCGTCTTCATCGGCCGTGATCTCGATCGCCGGATGCTGCGGTCCGGTCTGGAAAGCTGCCGCGCGTGATGGGTCCTCGCCAGCAACTGGACACGAAGGTTCGTGACCGCACGACCCACGCCCGCGGCGTCGGCACGTCGCCCCCGCGCCCCGACGCCCCGCTCAAGGTGCTGGGCCGCTTCGCCTACGCCTCGGACCTCCACATAGACGGCATGCTGTGGGGCGCCACGGTCAGGAGTCCGCACCCGAGGGCACGCATCCTGGGTGTCGACATCGGCCAGGCCCTGGCGATCCGGGGGGTTGCCACCGTGCTGACCGCCGAGGACGTGCCCGGACACCGTTTCTACGGCATCAAGGTGGCTGACCAGCCCGTCCTGGCCGCCCACGAAGTCCGGTACGTGGGGGAGCCGGTGGCGATCGTGGCCGCCGACCATCCCGAGACGGCCCGTAGGGCGGTCGAGGCCGTCACCGTCGAGTACGAGGTGCAGGCGCCCCTGACCGATCCTGAATCCTCCCTGGCAGGGGACGGGGATCCGATCGACCCGGGCGGGAACGTGGCGCGGCACGTTCGCATCCGCCACGGGGACGTTGCAGCGGCTCGCTCGCGGGCAGAGATCGTCATCGAAGCCGAGTACCGCTCCGGGGTCCAGGATCCGGCCTTCCTGGGCCCGGAAGCCGGTCTGGCGGTGCCGGACGGGAGCGGCGGCATCGACCTGTACGTGGCGGCGCAGTGGATCCACGACGACCGGCGCCAGGTGGCAGCCGCTCTCGGGCTGGATCCGGGCATGGTGCGCCTGACGCTGAGCGGGGTAGGCGGTGCGTTCGGGGGCCGGGAGGATCTGTCGGTCCACATCCATGCCTGCATGCTGGCGCTGCGGATGGGCCGTCCCGTCAAGATGTCCTACAACCGGGAGGAGTCCTTCGTCGGCCACGTCCATCGGCACCCCTCGCGGATCCGGGTGGAGTTGGGCGCCCGCCGGGACGGAACCCTGGTCTACTCCAAGGTGAGGCTCCTGCTGGACGGAGGCGCCTACACGTCCACCTCGCAGATCGTCATCGCCAACGCCTCCTACTTCGCCGCCGGCGCCTACGCCGTCGACCACGTCGAGATCGACGGCTACGCCGTCTACACCAACAACCCTCCCCGCGGCGCCATGCGCGGCTTCGGGGCAGTCCAGGCCTGCTACGCCATCGAATCGGCCATGGACCGCCTCGCGGGGGAACTGGACATGGACGCGGTGGAACTGAGGATCCGTAATGCCATCCAGGCGGGAGACCTCCTACCCACCGGACAGGTGATTGACGGCCCCGCCCCAACCCGCGAACTCCTCGATCATCTGCGCAGTCTTCCCCTGCCCCCCAAGCGTCCTGCGGCAGGCGAGGACCTGAGGCGGCTGCCCGGCGGCGTGGGCAATACCACCCACGGGGAGGCGGTGGTCCGGGGGGTCGGCTACGCCCTCGGGATGAAGGCGATCGGCTTCTCGGGAGGCGTGGACGACATCTCCACGGCGCGAGTGTCGGTCTCGGTTGCAGGCGGCCGGCCCGTGGCGGAGGTCTACAGCGCCGCCTCGGAATGCGGGCAGGGCATCGTGGCGGTCCAGGCCCAGATAGTGCGCACCGAACTGGGCATCGACTCGGTGACGGTCCGGCCCGCCGACACTGACATCGGGGACGCCGGCTCGTCGGCGGCCTCCCGCCAGACCTGGATGACCGGGGGAGCGGTCGAGGGCGCCTGCCACGGCGTGCGCGAGCGGATCCTCGAGCGGGCCGCCCGGCGCCTCGGTTGCTCTCCGCGAGACCTGGCTCTCACTCCCCACGGGGTCACGGTTCCCGGCAAGGGGGAGGCTCTCGTTGGTCTTGCCGACATCCTCGGCCATGACACGATCGAGCACACCTTCGTGTACCACCACCGGCCTACCGAGCCCATCGACGACGTCCGGGGCCAGGGCAACGCCCACATCGCCTTCGCCTACGCCGCCCACCGGGCGGTGGTCGACGTGGACACCGAGCTGGGTCTGGTCCGGGTGGTCGAGCTGGCCACCGCCCAGGATGTGGGGAGAGCCATGAACCCCCAAGCCGTCGAGGGCCAGATCGAAGGCGGTTCCGCCCAGGGTCTCGGCCTCGCCCTGCTGGAGGAGGTCCAGGTCGAGGACGGCTTCGTGAAGAACGCTTCCTTCACCGACTACCTGGTCCCGACCATCCTCGACATGCCTCCCATGAACGTCCGGCTCTTCGAGTTCCCCCATCCCGACTCCCCGTACGGGCTCAACGGGGTGGGGGAGCCGCCCACGCTGTCCTCCACCCCGGCCATCGTCAACGCCTTGCGCAACGCCACCGGCCTCGACCTCCCGCGGGTTCCGGTCCGGCCGACCGATCTGATCGCGTCGCTCAAGAGCGACGGGTCACCCTGCTAGTGCCCTGTTTCGGTAGCTCCTCATCAGCACCCGAGACGACGAGAACGCGAAAAACGCCAGACCACGCCCCTCCCCGGCGGGCCCATCCCCCAGCCACCACCTCCTTTGGTCCGTGCGCGTTCCGCTATCCCCCGACGGGTCCGCTCCCGAATTGATTCCGGCTCCGGTTCCCTCGACGTCGAATAAGCAGGAAACCGGTGGTGCTTGTGACTGCCGGACAGTATGCGGCGGGGCTGTGACATGTTCAGCCCCCTTGTTCGCCCGGCACCGCACCGCCCGCGACAAGCTACCGATCACAGACCGCAGCGAAGAGGCATAGGACACCCGGTCGGCGCTACAGATCATCCACTACCCGTCGTGCCCGTTGTTCCTAGCCGACTACCGCTAGCGGCGGAGCAGTTGCTTGATCCGGCGGGCTGCCGGGGTCCATAGCCACTCGGGTTCGGTGTACCGGCGATGGTCCTCGCCGGGCAAGCCCATGGGTGCGTAGTAGCTCTTGTCGGAGTTCTTACGCAGGTAGCTCGTACGCCTCAGCACCTTCAGCGAGGCATAGATCGTTCCCTTGTGGGTCCAGCCCTGCCGCAGGTAGTTCCAGTTGTCGGGCGCCAGATGCTGCGCCGCGGTGAAGTGGTGCCAAGCACGCTCGCTGTCGCCCACCGCCTCGAAGTGCAATGCCAGCTTGAACGTCGCCTCTGCCAGGCTCAGTTCGTCGTCGACGGGCTTAAGGTGCTCGGCCAGTTCCTCGTAAGACCAGACGTGCTCGCTATCGGGTCCCTTCTCGATCCAATCGCGGGTGGCCCGAGCGAATGCGTCGTCACCGACGCGCACCTTGCCGAGGCCGAACCCGATGGTCGTCCTTGCCGGATACGTACCCTCGTTGCTGCGCACGATGCGCCCGTTCTCGTCGATCCACGCGGCTGACGGCACGCTCACCCAGCCGAAGAGCGAGCTGATCTGGTGGGTCGGGTCGACCACGCACCGGTAGGAGGGCGAGGCCCGTACAAACCACTTGTCTACAGCCTTGGCGCCTCCGGAGTCCTCAGCCACGCTGATCAACTCGAACCGGTCAGGACCGATCGATTCGTAAAGATCCTGCCAGTCCGGCAGGCTGAAGCGGCACCCTCACCAGGATGACCAGGTGAACAGCACCACCTTGCGGCCGCGCAGGTCCGAGAGCCGTAGCGTGTGGCCGTTGCGCTCGGTCACCTCGAAGTCGGGGGCTAGCCCGGACTCGAGCCCGGCTTGACGGACTTGGGGCACCGAGCCGAGGCTCCACACATCCCCGTCGCGCACGTACTTCTGGCCGATCCTGTCCGCGAATTCCGAGTAGCAGAACCAGACCCAGTCGTCGGCGTCCGCGATCCACTCCTCGCGCTTGTCACCCGGCAGGGGCACGCACAGGTCGCCCAGGCAGGCGCCTTCCGGCTTCATCTGCCAGCCGGTGGCGCGAGGGAGTTCGTCCATCCGCACCCATAGTGCCCCAGCGGGTTCGGTCCGCCGGGCGACTCGGTGCGTCTTGCCGTTTGCGAGGATGATCATGCTTGCTCCGCGAGAGCTGATTCGCCCGGTCAGGTGAGCGCTAAGCCGTGCGTCAGACTCAGTAATACCTCACCGTAGTGCTCGCCGGCGACGAAGGCTATCGGACCATGGACGGCCATCACCAGCCGCTACCGATTGGAGGTGCGGTTTTCGTTTCCCGACGGCCGGGTGTGGCGAGGACCGAGCGCGCCTGGTCGCGGTCGGATGCCTGGTGATTCGGGTCGGGGCAGTCCTATTGGTACCGTCCGGTCCCGCACGGGAGTGCCGAGGGGGTCCTTCTTGTAGAGAGGATGAATCATGCGCTCAGCAGCGAAGAGACCCGGTCGGTGAAGGCGGATCGAGTCCGTCCGGGCTTGTTGGGCCTGGCGTTGGCGTCCATCATCTTGGCGGCGTGCGGGCCGGGGGATGATCCGTCGACACCGGGGGCTTCAGTCGTGTCGACCCTCTCCGGGACCACGGCTGGAACGATCGCGGCCTCGACCACACTGGCCCCGGTTGTCGGGACGGGCCCCGACGGCGTGTCCGCAGATGCGCGTTCCCTCGTTGACAGTTGGCTATCCGCGGTGTCGGAGTCTGGTGGCGCGTGGCCGGGCTATGACCTTGCGAACATCCCCACGGTGCTGGTCTCGGTGGGTGTCGACGGGAGCGTTGAAGCTGTGGTGGCCTTCAACCACCCGAGTCCGGACGCTCTGGGAGACGCGATGCTCAACGTTGAGGTGGACGGCCATCGGGCGACGGTCGTCGGGGATCCAGCCGACCCGGAGAGGCTGGCTTCGATGGCGCCATTCGACTTCTTCGCGGACATCGGCGGTACGGAGACCTTCGTGCTGGTCGGGCAGCGGGGAGAGCCGGGCCGGGAGCCTGACACTCCGGGGTTCGTGGCGATGGTCGCCCATGAGGCGTTCCACCGGTACCAGTTCGATCACTGGGTCCCCGGCGCGGCTGTCCAGGACGTGGAGGGATACGACTTCGGGGCGGAGAACCTCGAGTTGGTGCTCCTCGAGAACCGGATACTGGTCGCTGCCTACCAGGCACGGACGGTGGCGGAAACCGAGCGGCTGGCCCGCCAGTTCGCGGCGGTACGCGCCGCCCGGCACGCGCGGGATCCCAGGGTTGCCCTCGACGAGGGGCAGGAACGGATGGAGGGGTCGGCCCGATGGATCGAGCACCGGATGGGCGACGCGATCGGGAATACCTACTTCTCTACCAACCACACCAGCGAACTCGGCTACCTGGATGAGAGTATCGACGACCCTGGGGCGGTGCTGGGCAACGTCAAGTCGTTCTTCGGGTTCGGGCGCTTCTACAGCAGCGGCGCCACCGTGCTGGCTCTGCTCGAACGCCTCGGTGTGGCCGGCGCCGACGTTGCTGAACGGCTCGGGGATGGTGATACACCTGCCCAGTTGCTGCAACAGCGCATCGCACCCCTAGGCAACCGTGACGAGTTGGTGGCGTCGGCCTGGGCGGAGCACGATCCGGATGGCCGGCTCGGCGCGGCCGCGGCAGTCCTCGCCGAGTTGGCTGCCGGCGAAGGGGAAGCCGACTTCGGCGCCGGTGACGTTCCTGCCGAGACGCTCGGGCCCGGGTTCGAGGTCGGTGATGACCAGATCGCGTGCCTCGAGGAACACGGGCTCGACCTGAGCGCCGACAGCGTCACGATCCCCGACGACATCGCCGCTGCCTGCTTCGGCGACCCGGCCTCCTGACAGTCCACTACCGACGGCGGTCTCCGGTCCCGAGCGGAGGCGGCCTTGTCCGTCCCCAGCCGAAAAAGGCTGGCGCGCTGTCACTCGGCAGGCTATTTTTCTCGAAGCGGGCAGAACGAGCTCGAGGCTTTGACCGATCGAAGGAGGTCGCTTTTGGTACCAAAGTCCAACCGCCCCCACGAATTCACCCGCCGCCAGTTCCTTGGCGGAGGCTCCGCACTCATGGCCTTTGCCGCTATGGGAGGTCTGTCCGCGTTAGTGGCGGCCTGCGGCGGGGGTGATCCGATCGATGAGGGCGCCGAGCCCGGTACCGACTTCACCGGCAACCTGGGCGTCCTGATCGGAACGCACATGGATCCGGTCAAGGCTCTCCTCGAGCAGCACCAGGCTTCGGTGGGGTTCGCTCCTACCATCGAGGAGGTCACCACCCCCGACCTCCGGAGCAAGCTCACCACCTCCTTCCTGGCGCAGAGCTCCCCCTGGGACGCGGTCTTCGTCACCGCCGAGCTCGGGGCCGAGCTGGGCACGCGGGGCTGGCTGACCAACGCCAGCATCTTCATGGACGACAACGTCCGGACCGAGAGCGACCTGCTCACCCGGGGTCTCGGAGCGGTCGAGCTGGGCGACAACACCCTGGCGGCCCCGTGGACCATGGGAAGCCAGCTCCTCCATTGGAACAAGCAGATGATGGAGCAGGCGGGTCTCGATCCGGATGCCCCGACCAACTGGCATGCCACGCCGAACTCCTGGGATACCTTCGTGGAGTACGCCAAGGCCATGACCGGCGAGCGGGACGGTACCCAGTACTACGGCTACACCGACGCCTGGGCCGGCGCCCATGTCCTCTGGACGTGGGGCGGGATGCTCAACATGCATGGCGGCAGCTTCCTGGACGAGGAGCAGCAGCCCAACTGGAACTCCGAGGAAGGCGTGGAGGCCCTGCAGAAGCTCTACGACCTCTTGCATACCCATCAGGTGGTCGATCCGGCCGTCACCACCTATACGTGGGTGTTCGACGCCACTCCGGGGTTCTTCGAGGGCACTCGGGGCATGTTCATCTCCTGGCCGTTCGTGGCGGGAGTCGCGGCCATTCCGGAGGCCTCGCAGATCGCAGGTCATAGCGCCTTCGCCCCCAACCCGGCGGTGGTCACCAGCGGTTCGGTGGACGGATCCGAGTTCTTCGGCGTTCCGGTTTACGCCGAGAACAAGGACGAGGCTTGGCGCCTGCTCGAGTTCATCACTTCCCGCGAAGGCCAGCGGGTGGTGGCCATGGGCGGATGGGGATCCATCTACTCGGGTGTGCTGCAGGAGCCGGACATCGTGGAGGCCTTCCCGTTCTACCCGGCTCTCGCCAAGGCATACGAGTATCCGGTGGACGGCGGGTGGTCCGAGGATCGTCCCCGCTGGACCCAGATGCTGGCCGACGAGATCCATGAGGTACTGGCCGGCAACAAATCACCCAAGCAGGCGCTGGACGACGCGGCCGCGGCCGCCACCGCGGCCCGGAGGCAGGACGAGGAGTAGACTCTCGCTCCTCCTCACGACATGACTGGAGAAGTCCGGGCGGAGGAAACAATCCGGACAGGAAATCGCCGGGGTCGCCGGGCAGCAATTGCCCTGGTGGCCCCGGCGGTGTTGATCGTGGCCGGCGTGTACGCCTACCCGGCCATCACCACGGTCGCATACAGCTTATCGGACATCGACCTTTCCCCCCGGTTCCGGATCGTCCGGTTTACCGGCCTCGACAACTTCTTCAACCAGCTCGGGAGCGGGGCGTTCTGGGAGTCCGCCTGGACGACCCTCTACTTCGGGGTGATGCTCTGCCTGGTCACGGTGGTCCTGTCGTTCGCCATCGCCCTCCTGCTCAACAAGACCTTCCTGGGACGGGGCCTGGTCCGGGTGACCGTGCTCCTGCCCTGGGCGGTCCCGCCGGTGGCCTCCGGGGTGCTCTGGGTGCAGATGTTCCACGCCGAGTTCGGCTTCCTGAACGGGTTGATCAGAGCGTTCGGCGGCGAGGGGGACATCATCTGGCTGGGTGGGCAGACCATTGCCCTGCATTCGGTGTTGATCGCCGAGGTGTGGCGCTGGATTCCCTTCGCCACCATCTTCCTGCTGGCCGGCCTCCAGATCGTCCCCCGAACCGTCAAGGAGGCTGCCGCCATCGATGGCGCTGGATCGTGGCGGACGCTGCGGCACATAACGCTGCCGCTCATGCTGCCGGTCGTCATACCGGTGGTGATCTTCCTGTTCGTCTGGGCGATGAAGGTGTTCGACACCATCTTCGTCCTGACCAGGGGAGGACCCAGCCGGGCCACCACCACCCTGAACTTTCTGGTCTACCGTCAGGGTTTCGAGCAGTTCGACTTCGGGAGCGCGGCGGCGACGGCCTACCTGCTCTCGGCGCTGACGGTGCTCGCCATCGCCGGGCTGGGCTGGATGCTGGTCCGTGCCCGAAGGCTGGCGGGGGCGTGACCATGGTCGGAGCCGCTCCGGGCCGGGTCGTCCGCCGGGCCGCAACGTATGTCGGGGCGGCGGTGGTGCTCATCGTGATGGCGTTCCCTCTCTACGGGATAATCCTCACCAGCACCCAGACCGAGCGGGACATCCGTTCGGCTGACGTGGCGTTCGTCCCCACCTACATCACCACCGAGCACTACACCCGGATCTTCTCCGCCTCGTCCGGCGTCCCGGTTGCCGAGTCGATGGTCAACAGCCTGGTCGTGGCGATCGCTACCGCCGTGGTGACCGTGGCCATCGCGGTGCCCGCCGCCTACGCCCTCAACCGCATGCGGGTGCCGGGCCGCCGCCTGATCCTGGGTGGTTTCGCGGCCATCTACGTGTTGCCCACGCTCCTCTTCATCATGCCGCTCTTCATCACGGTGGTGCAGCTGGGCCTGCGCGACACCTACGTCGGCCTGGTCCTGCCTTACGTGGCCTTCACCCTCCCGTTCATGGTCTGGATCATGGGATCGTTCGTGCGGGCCATCCCCGTCTCGGTGGAGGAGATGGCTCTGATCGACGGCGCCGGCCTGGCCCAGCTGATCCTCCGCATCGTCCTGCCCTTACTCAGGCCCGGGATCTTCGCCGGGTTGCTCCTGGGGTTCGTGCTGGCCTGGATAGAGTTCCTGACCCCGCTGCTCTTCACGTCCAACCTGTCGATGATGACCGTCACGCTGGGCTTGTTCCGCTCTACGATGGATATCGAGATCGGGCAGTTGGCGGCGGCCACCGTGATGACCGCGCTGCCGGTGATCCTCATCACGGCCTTTTTCCAGCGGAACATCACCGAGGTCATCACTGCGGGGGTGGAACGATGAGCCGCCGGTCGGACCGGCTCGACCCGAACGAAGGGAGGCATGGCAGATGCCGAACCAGATAGACGTGGTGATACAGCCGGTGGTGCTGAGGTTCAGCCTGCTGGACGACGAGGTGGTGTACCACTTCGCCGCCGACACCGACGCGGTGCTGGACCGCATGGAGCGGATGATGGGCATCGACCCGGCCGAATCCAGCCTGTTCGACTCCAACCTGGGCTTCCTGCCGGTGTCCACCACCGTGCTGGTCCGGGGCCCGAAGACCGTCCTGGTGGACCCGGGCAACCATCACACCGGTTTCTACGGCCAGCTCGGTATCGGCCTGGCCCGTTTCGGGGTCACACCCGCCGACGTCGACTACGTGGTTTGTACCCACTGCCATCACGACCACATGGGCAGCGCCTTCCGGATTCCCGGCGCCGACCTGGTTATGGGCCAGGGGGAGGTCGACTTCTGCGAGGAGATCTACGGGCCGGAGGAGACCGAGCGGCGGCTGGCCGTCATGGGCGACCTGATCGAGGTGCCGCGCGGCGGCGAGCTGGAGATCATGCCCGGCCTGGTGGCTATCTCGACCCCGGGACACACCCCCGGCCACATCAGCGTGATGGCCGAGTCGGAGTCGGGGGAGCGGGTCCTGGTGGCCGGTGACACGGTCATGACCCGCCGCGAGTATTCGGAGCGGTCCTTCTCGCATTGGTATACCGACGACCAACTCCGGGGGCTGAACGCCAGCCTCGACCGGATCCAGTCGTTGGCGCCCACCCGGGTGATGCCCGGCCACGACCGGGTCTTCGCCCCTGCCGGGGATCTGTCGTGAACCGGTTACGCACCGCCGTGGTCGGGACGGGGATGATCGGCTCGCTCCACGCCCGCATCTACGCCGAGCATCCGCTGGCCGAACTTGTGGGGGTGGTCGACGCCAGCGCGGACGCGGCCCGGACGGTGGGGGAGCAGCTCGGCGTCCCCTGGTTCACCGAGGTCACCGACCTGCTGGAGGGGTGCGATCTCGCCGCCGCGTCCGTCTCCGTGCCGGAGCACCATCGCTATCCGATCGCCATGCAGCTGGCGAGGGCCGGAAAGCACCTGTTGCTGGAGAAGCCCCTGGCGCCCTCGCTGGCCGGCGCCGACCGCCTGATCAAAGATCTCGAGGAGACCGGAGTGCTGACCATGGTCAACTTCATCCTGCGCTTCGATCCCCGCTACTCGGAGGCCAAGGCCGCGGTCGCCTCAGGGCGCATGGGTGATGTCCATACCATCTTCGCGCGCCGGCGCGGTTCGTCCCTGGGCGCCGACATCTACGGTGTCTGGACCGATCTGCTGATCTCCACCGGCATCCACGACCTGGACGTGATGGCCTGGCTGGCGGATTCCCCGGTTACCAGGGTGTATGCGGAGACCATCTCCCGCCGGTCGGCTCCCTACGGGCATGATGACGCGGCCATGGTCCTGGTGCGGTTCGAGAACGGCGTGATCGGTTCGCTCGAGATCAGCTGGGTGCTGCCGCCCACCATCCCGGCCCTGCTGGACGCGTCCCTCCAGCTGGTCGGGACCGGTGGAGGGGTGTTCGTGGACGGGTCGAATCACGGCCTGGCCATAGCGGACCGCGAGGGGTTCACGCATCCAGACCTGACCCATTGGCCCGTGAGCCGTGATCAGGTGAGTGGTGACCTGGCGGGCTCACTGGATCACTTCATCCGGGCGGTGCTGGATGGCCGCCCTCCGGAGGTGACGCTCGAGATGGCTCGTAACGCCCACGCCATCGTGGACGCGGCCAAGCGCTCGGCGGAGTCGAACCAGCCCGTGTCGCTCACGCCGCCGGGCTGATCTGGTGGCGGGTCCCCGCATCGGGGTGGCATCCCTGGTCCAGGAGACCAACACGTTCAGTCCCAAGCCGACGGTCCGGGAGGACTACACCATCCTGGAGGGCGAGGACGCGCTCCGGACCCTGGCCGGAACCAACACGGAGTTCGCCGGTGCGGTAGCCCGGCTGGAGGAGATGGGCGCCGACGTGGCCCCGTTGCTGGCCGGGTGGGCTCTGCCCTCGGGTCGCGTCACGGAGAAGACGTTCGAGCACCTGGCCGGGCTGCTGGACCGGGAACTGGACCGAGCCCTGCCCCTGGACGGGCTGGTGCTGTCGCTCCACGGTGCGATGGTGGCCGGATCGATCCTCGACGCCGACGCAGCCCTGATCGAGGTGGTGCGCCGCCGGATCGGGTCAGTACCGCTCGGGGTCTGCCTGGACCTCCACGCCAACGTGACGGAGCAAATGGTCGAGCTCGCCGACATCCTGGTCGGGTACCACACGGAGCCACATGTCGACATGGCTTCGACGGGTGAGCGGATCGCCCGCCTGGTGGTCATGACGGTCCGGGGCGAGGTCGTGCCGGCCATGGCCCTGGCCAAGCGGCCCATGCTGGTCCCGGCGGAGGGCATGCGAACCGACATCGGGCCCATGTCAGAGGTTCGAAGCCTGGCCGACTCCCTGACCGAGGGCCCCGTCCTGGACGTGTCGTTGTTCCCGGTCCAGCCCTGGCTCGACGTTCCCGAGCTCGGGCTGGGCGTGCTGGTTGTCACCGATGGCGACCCGACGGGCGCCCGCTCGCTGGCCGAGCAACTCGCCGACGAGGTGTGGCGCAGGCGCGACCGGATGACCACGCCGCGCCTGATGGTTCCGGAAGAGGCTTTCCAGGCCGTCCGTGAATCGGATTGCCGACCCTTCGTCATGGCCCATACCGCTGATTGCCCGACCGCAGGAGCACCCGGAGACGATGCCGTGATGGTGACCGAGGCGGCCCGCCACGCCCCCGATCTGGTCGTGCTCCATTCGGTTGTCGACCCCGAGGCCTCCCGGCGGTGCCGTACCGAGGTGGGACGGTCGGTCCGGCTTCCGGTCGGAGGCGTTTTCGAGAGCTCTGCGGCGCCGGTCGAGGTCGAGGGCGTCGTCACCGCGGCCGGCTCGGGCGCCTACCGGCTTACCGGGCGATCCTTCACCGGACGGCAGGTATCGATGGGCGAGTGGGCCGTGATCACCACCGGCAACCATCACCTACTCGTCAGCTCAGCCCCTTCGATCACGGCCGATCCCGCCACCTGGCGACATGCCGGGCTCGAGCCGGACCGGGCGGATGTGCTCATCGTGCGGTCCTGCAGCGACTACCGGGCCAACTTCCCCGGATCGGCGCCGGAGGCCGTCAACCTCGACCTACCCGGTCCGAGCACCCCCAGGCTGGAGCAGCTGGAGTTCCGGCACGCGCCGAGGCCCCTGTACCCGCACGACCGGGCGGCGATGTGACGGGTTCGATGCCGGATGCCGGCGGCGCGCCGATGCCTGCCGAACAGGAGGTACTCGCCTTCCTCCAGGCCACCGCCGACGATCAGCTGGCCTTCGCACGCCGCCTCATCGCCACGCCCAGCCCTACACCACCCGGCGACGAGCGCGCGGTGGCCCGGCTAGTCCGGGAGAGGCTGACGGAGCTAGGGGTCCGGGACATCACCGTGCTGAGCGCCGAGCCATCCCGCCCCAACCTGATGGTCCGCATTCCCGGCCACGGCCCGGGCAAGACCCTGATCCTGTCCGGTCACCTTGACACCAAACCTCCGGGCGACCTGTCCCGCTGGCGGGTATATCCGTACGACGCGGCCGTCTTCGGCGGTGTGCTCCACGGCCTGGGATCGGGGGACATGAAGGCCGCCCTCGCCGCCATGGTCTACGCCGGAGCGGCCCTGGCCCAGGTCGGCGGCTGGGCCGGCGAGTTGAGTCTGGTCCTGACCGCGGACGAGGAGGGAGGTTCGACCCTGGGTTCGAAGTGGCTCGCCGAGCAGGGTCACCTGGAGGCCGACGCCGCCATCATCGGGGAGCCGTGCGGCGTGACCAGGGAATGGGAGAGCATCGGTGTCGTCTCCCGCGGGTCTGCCCTCTTCGACATCGAGGTGACGGGAACCCAGATGCACTCGAGCGTGTCCGATCGCTTCGATCCGGTCAACGCCACCGTCGAGATGGCTTGGCTCATCGCCAAGATGCATGGGGAACTGCTCGACCGCCTCACCTACCGGCCCTACCGCGTGGGCGGCACGCGGCCGACCGTGAACATCGGAGTGATGGTCGAGGGAGGGGTCTTCTACGGGGTCTACCCGGGCAAGGCCCGGTTTTCCTCGGATATCCGCCTGGTGCCAGGGATGGCCGAAGAGAGCATCACGGCCGACCTGGAGGGCTTCCTGGATCGGGCTATGGCCGAGAATCCCCGCCTGGAAGCCACCCTCAAGATGGTGGGTTGCAGCGAGGCCACCGAGATTCCGTCCGGGCACCCGGCGGTGACCGCCCTCCAGGACGCCTCCCATCGGGTACTCGGCAAGCGTGTGGAGCCGGCTGTCTTTCCAGGCGCCACCGACGCGCTCAGCTTCCAAGGCATCGCCGGCATCCCCACGGTGGCAGCCTTCGGACCCGGCCTGGTACCACGGGCGCACGCCCCCAACGAACGCCTGGCCATGTACGGCGTCAACCAGGCCGCCCGCATCTACGCCCTAGCCGCCGTGCGCTTTCTGGCTAGTTGTTAGGTTTTCGATGTTCGGTGCTAATAACTAGTGTATAATAGGATGTTACGGACTACTGGATACTGCTACGGTTTCCCGTTTCCCGGCACGGTTCAGGGGGAAACTGGTATCCTGTCGCCACTCAGGCACGGAAGGAGGCGTGGTGAACCTGCGGCGATTCTTCCGTCTCCTGCTGGACGTCATCCGTATTCTGCTGGGCAAGAACCGGCGGCCACCGGTCGGGAGCGTGGATGACTCGCTAGCCAGGACCGCTAAGGATGCCGTGCATCTCGGAGGCCCCAGAGGCTATGGGTTCTCGCCTACCTCGAAGGTCTACGAGCACATCGAGAAGGGCCACAAGAACTACGCGAAGTCGTTCGAGAGGAAAGGCTAGGCGGAGACGGGTTGGCTCGCGATCCCTCGAACTGGGGTTTCGCGTCGACTATCGGGCCAACTGGACATTTTGATACCCTCCTAGGACCGCCCGGGATCCAGGCATTCGGCTTCGCCGCCCGCGCGACCTGGATCTCTGACGAGTGGCCGATGGCCAGTTGCGACCTGTAGGTCATAAGGCTCGCTGTGGCCATTAAGCCTGTTGAGGTTGTCAGGGTCATCCCCGAGTACAACACCACTGACCACTGACCACTGACCACTGACCACTGACAGTTTGAGCCGTGCTGTCATGGGGTGTTACGGTGCCGCCGGTATCGCGAGTGAGGGGTTTCGGTCTTGTATCGGGTAGCTGTGATTCCGGCGGATGGTGTGGGCCCGGAGGTGTCCGAGGAGGCGGAGCGTTCTCTTCGGGCAGCGGCGCGGTCCTATGACTTCGATGTCCAGACGGAGTGGTTCGACTGGGGCTGTGACCGTTACCTGGCCGACGGGAAGATGATGCCGGATGACTACCTGGACACCCTGTCGGGATTCGACGCCATCTTCCTGGGGTCGGTGGGCGACGTGTCGAAAGTACCCGATCACCTGTCCCTGGAGTTGATCCTGGGCATACGGCGGGGGTTCGACCAGTACGTCAACCTGCGCCCGATCCGCCTGTATCCGGGGGTGAGCACTCCGATCCGCACCGCCACGCCCGAGACTCTGGACATGGTGGTGGTGCGGGAGAACACCGAGGGTGAGTACGCCGCACAGGGCGGGGTGTTCAAGGCCGGCACGTCGGACGCGGTGGCGTTACAGACGGCGGTCTTTACCCACAAGGGATGCGAGCGGGTCATGCGCTACTCGTTCGATCTGGCTCGCCGACGGTCCAAGCTGGGCCCCGAGGCGCCGGTGGGGCGGGTTACCAACTGCACCAAGTCCAATGCCCTCAACTACTCGATGGTCTTCTGGGACACGGTGTTCGACGAGGTGGCGGCCGGTTATCCGGACGTCGAGACGGACATGGCGCTGGTGGATGCCCTCTCGATGTGGATGGTGAAGAACCCGGAGTGGTTCGACGTGGTGGTGGCCTCCAACCTCTTCGGCGACATCATCACGGACCTCGGGGCCATGCTCCAGGGGGGTATGGGCTTCGCGGCCGGCGGCAATATCGATCCCGAACGCAGGTTCCCGTCGATGTTCGAGCCGATCCATGGCTCGGCGCCCAAGTACACCGGCCAGCGGCGGGTGAACCCCATCGCGTCGATCGAAGCGGTTCGTATGATGCTGGACCACCTGGGCGAGCACGACGCGGCCGATGCAGTGGGCGCCGCGATCACAGAGATGCTGGAGGAGGGGGAGGTCGGTACCCGGGACATGGGCGGCACCAACAGCACCGACGAGGTCGGAGCAGCCATCGCGGAGCGTATCCGCTGAGAACCTCATCCGACCGCGCAGCGCGGACAGGAGCCATGGAGCAGGCATGACGAGGTTGGTGCCGCGCCGGACAAACCGCTCCGAACTCGCCGCCGTGCGCCGCCGGCTGGCCTTCGTACTGTTCTCGGGGGCGGCCGTGGCCTGGCTCGCCTTCGTGGCCACTCTCGCCGTGGCGACCGTGGCCGCCCGTTCCCTGAGTGGATCCACCATGATGGCGGGTCTGCCGCTGGCGGCCGGCGCCCTTGGCCAGGCGCTGGGAACCAACGGGTTGGGACGGCTGAGCACCCGCTACGGGCGCCGGTTCATCATGGTCGCCGGCCCGCCCGTCTCCGCCTTCGGGGCGGCGTTGGAGCTGGTGGGGGTGGTGGCCGGTTGGTACTGGGTGCTGGTGGGAGGCGCGGTCCTGATGGGAGCGGGCGTCGGCGCCATCCATCTCGCCCGGTACGTTGCCGCCGAGCTGGCCCAGGAATCCGAGCGAGGCAAGGCGATGGGCCTCCTGGTGTGGTCGGCGACCATAGGGTCGGTGATCGGCGCCAACCTGGTGGACTGGGCCGGGCGCTTGGTGGAGGATTGGTTGGGCACCCCGTACGGCGGGGCCTTCCTGCTGGCCACAATCGCCTTTCTACTGTCCGGGGTGATCTTCTGGGTCGGATTGCGCCCCGATCCTTCCCGGGTGGCGGTGACTCCTGCGATCCGTCCCGAGCATGGCGGATCGGTGGGTGCGGCCCTGCGCCTTCCGTCCGTCCAGATCTCCATCCTGGCCCTGCTGTCGGCCCAGGGCGCCATGGTCCTCGTGATGACCGCGACCCCGCTCCGCATCGAGGACGCCGGCTACGGCATCGACGCGGTCGGCGTGGTGCTCTCGGTCCACGCGGTCGGGATGTTCGCCTTCGCCCCTCTCGTGGGCAAGCTGGTCGACCGCCTGGGACGCCTTCCCATGCTGGGGATGGGCATGAGCCTCACCGCCGTCTCCCTTCTCTTGGCCGGTACCGCACCCTACGACAGCCTCTTCACTTTGGCCTTGGGCTTGTTCGTGCTCGGATTGGGTTGGAGCTTCTCCTTCCTCGCCAGCAGTTCCATGCTGTTCGCCTCGGCTCCTCCCGATGTCCGCCAGGTGGTGGAGGGATGGGCCGACTCGGCGGCGTGGACGATGGTCATGGTGGGAAGCGTCGTATCGGGGGTGCTGATGGGCACCGTCGGATACAGCTGGCTGAGCCTGGTAGCCGCCCTGCCGATGTCGTTCATTCTCGTCCTGGCCCTCGCCGTTCCCCGCCTGCGCACCGCTATCACAGCCTCGAGAACCCGACCACTAGTCTGATCGGGCTGTCGCAATGGCATAGCGAGCCGGAGGAAGCCCGACGTGATAATCGATACGCATCTCCATCCCACCAACGTGGTCGACCAGGCGTGGCGCCACACCGGGGAACCGTTCAACGGGGAGCGCATGCTCGAGATGATGGACGGCCCCTACTGGATCAACGGCAAACCTCGCCGCATCGACATGGGCTTCATCCAGCCGCCCCCGGGCAACACGGTGTGGAACGAGGGCAGCCGGGGAGGCCGCGAGGGCATCCGGGACTATATGGCCTACATCGCGGAGCTCACTCAGAAGTACCCGGACCGCTTCATCGGGAACTTCAACTACAACCCCCGGTTCGGGCCTGAGAACGGTGCGGCGGAACTCGAGTTCCACGTAAAGGAATACGGCTTCAAGATGATGAAGCTGCACGCCAACATGCACGCCTACCGACCCGACCGGGCCCTCGACTGGCTCCGCCCGGCCCTGCGCAAGTGCGACGAGCTCGGTGTGGTGGTCCTACTCCACACCGGTGACGGTCCCTACTCCATCCCGACCCAGTTCTATCCCATCATCCGCGAGTTCCCCGACGTGAAGTTCATCATCGGGCACTTCGGGGTTCAGACAGGAGGCGTCTACTGCTTCGAGGCCTTCTGGATGATCATGGACTCGCCCAACGTCTACGGCGAGTCGGGATGGCTGCTGCAATCGCGGATCGTCGAGTTCGCCAAGGAGATGCCGCGCGATCGTCTGGTGTTCGGTACGGACTCACCACCCAACGACCCGGGTATGTGGCTCACCCACCTGGAGGTGCTGTGCCACGAACCGCCCCAGGGTCTCGGAGTCGACGAGGATCAGCTCGAGGACTACATGGGCAACAACATCGCCCGGTTGGTGGGGATCCAGCCCACCGCGCCGCCCGAGTCGGTCGAGGCGGCCAAGGCACAGCTGGCAGCCGGTGGCTACGGTCGACCGACCGACTAGATGATCGGTTGCTTGATGGGGGAGGGCGGGATTCTCCGATGAGCGTGCCCGATCTGGCCTCGAGCCAGGACCTCCATGACTTCGTCTCGATATACGAGCGGTCGTTCCCAGAGGATGTTCTGAGTTTCACCGAGCCGGTTCCCGACTCTCAGGACGTGACCAGCGTGGTGTGGGAGTTGGCCGCGGCAGGCCGGCACCAGATGCTCCGATTCGGGAGCATCGCCGGTATTCCGTACGAGGTCGTCACCAATCTGTTCGCCTGCCGCCGCCGGATAGCTCGGATGCTGGGGACGGATCTGCGGAAGCTGCACGACGCCTACCAGGCCAAGACCAAGCATCTCATGGAACCCGTCGATGTGGGTGACGGCCCGGTGCTGGAACGGGTGACCGACGGCGACGCGATCGACCTGCGTAGCTTTCCCCTCCTCACCCACTTCGCCACCGACAGGGCGCCCTACATCACCAGCGGGATCATCGTGGCGGAGGGCGCCGACGGGATCGGCAACCTCAGCTACCACCGGGCCATGGTCCACTCACCGACCGAGTTCGCCACCAGCCTCCACTCCCGGGGGGACCTCTGGCGCATGCTGAAAGCCGCTGCGGAAGGCGGCGAGCCGCTGCGGGTGGCGATGGTGCTCGGAGGGCACCCCTTGTTCATGCTGGCCGCTTCCGCCCGGGTGCCCATGACCGTCGACGAGCGCCACGTGGCGGGCGGTCTGTTCGGAGCGCCGCTCGAGGTGGTGCGGTCACCCCGCTACGGGATTCGGGTTCCCGCCACCGCCGACTTCCTCTTCGAGGGGGTGATAGATCCGGACGCCCGCGTAGAGGAAGGTCCCTTCGGGGAGTTCACCGGGTACTCGTCCGACCGGTCGACCAACAGCCTCTTTCGCGTGGAGACCATGTGCTCCCGTCGAGACCCTCTCCTCTTGGACGTGGTGGGCGGCAACTCGAACGAGCACCTGAACCTGTCCCGGGTCCCGAGGGAGTCCGAGATGGCGGAGAAGCTCAAGGGAAGGTTCCCCGATGTGACCGCCGTCCACTACCCGAACTCGGGCAGCCACTTCCACTGCTACGTCAAGCTCCGGCAGCGGCGGGTCGGCCAGGCCCGCCAGGTCATGCTGGGTCTGCTGGGTTGGGACCCCTACCTGAAGACGGTCATCGCGGTGGATGACGACATCGACGTCACCGACGACTCCGAGGTTCTATGGGCGCTGGCCACCCACTTCCAACCCGCGGGCGACCTCTTCGTGGTCGATGGCCTGCCGGGTAGCCCGCTCGATCCGTCGTCGTCCGTCGAGGGCACCACGTCGCGCCTCGCGCTGGATGCAACCCGCGGCCCTGACTTCAGCGGGGTCAGGATCGGGTTCTCCGAGGAATCGCTGGAACGAGCGGGCCGTCTCATATCCGAGCGCCTATCCTCCTAGAAGTTCTGTGCAAGCTACACAGGAGGTAGTGAACGATATGTCCATCTTGAGGAGTTTCATGGGCCGGCGCGGCTGGCTGGTCGGGTTGCTGGCGTTCGCCCTGGCCATGGCCGCCTGCGCTGAAGAGGAGGACGCCGGCCGTTCAGCCGACGATCCGATCCGGATCGCGATGGTCGGACCCAGCGCGTCGAACGACCTGGCCTTCACCCAGAGCATGGTCGACTCCCTCGACCGTCTCGGCCAGGACTACAACATCGAGGTCGACATCACTGACGGAACGTTCGTCATCGAGGATGCCGCCGTCGCCATCCGCGGGTACGCGGAGGACGGGTTCGACATCGTCCTGGCCCATGGCTCGCAGTTCGGAGGGTCGCTCTCGGAGATCGCCCCGGACTTCCCCGACACCGTCTTCGCCTGGGGCACGAGCCGTGACACGTTCGGCCTCACCAACGTGTACTCCTACAGTGTCCAGTCCGATGAGGGTGGTTTCATCAACGGGACCATCGCGGCGCACATGACCGAGTCGAACATCATCGGTGTGGTGGGCCCGATCGAGGTCGGTGACATCAAGCTCTACATCGACGGCTTCGTGGCTGGCGTCAAGTCGGTGGACCCGTCGATCACGGTCAACGTCAACTACATCGACTCCTTCAGCGACGTCGCCCTGGCGGCCGAGGCGGCCCAAGCCCATGTGGAGGCCGGCGCCGACGTGATGACCGGTGTCTCCCAGATGGTGGTCGGGGCGACCGGAGTCGCCAGGGAGCACGGGGTTCTGTGGTTCGGATCGCAGACCGACCAGGTGCCGCTGGGAGAGGACATAGTGGTCGCGTCCCAGATCTACCGCTGGGACTTCCAGCTCAGCCAGATCGTCGAAGACCTCCTCAATGACGAGGTCAGCGGGCGGGTCATAACGGCCGACTTCTCCAACGGTGGGCTGACCATGGCCTACAACCCGGGACTGCCCCTCGCCGACGACGTCCAGGCTGCGGCGGATGCGGTCGAGGCCGGCCTCAAGGACGGTTCAGTCTCGACCGGGGTCGAGTAGTCACCGGATGGCTACAGACCTGATCAGCCAGGGTCGGTGAATACTGCCGCGAGCAGTGCCCCGGTCGGCCTTCCTTCCGGGGCACCCATCCGGCGCGCTGCCTGCGGTTAGGAGGTTCTGCTGACGCTGAACTGGAGACATGTTCTCGCCCGGCTCGCCGGACCCGGCCTGCTCATCGGCGCCGTCCTGGCGGCGGGTCTCATCGGAGCGGTCATGTTGGCGGTTCTGGGAGCCAACCCCATGACCGGCTATGCGGCGCTGCTGGATGGTGCCTTCGGAGGGGCGAAGAACCTGGCCAACAGCGCCCTCAAGGCCATGCCCCTCCTGCTGGTCGGGGTGGGCATCACCATCGCGTTCCGGGCGGGTGTGATCAACATCGGGGGAGAGGGCCAGATCATCGCGGGAGCGATCCTCTCGACGCTGTTCGTGCTGGGCTTCCCGGATGTGCCCAGCTTCATTCTCCTGCCACTCACGTTCCTCGTCGGCGCCATGGGAGGCGCGATCTGGGGCGGCATGGCCGGCGTCCTGAAGTCCTACGCCCGCGTCAACGAGATCCTGAGCACGATCATGCTCAACATCATCGCCGTCCAGATTCTCAACCTCCTGTTGCGGGGTCCCCTCATGGACCCGGGCGAGATCGTAAAGGGTTCCCGGATCCCCCACACCGAACGCCTGAGCGGCAACGCCGACCTCCCTATCCTGCCCGGTGGGACCCGGCTTCATCTGGGCGTCCTGGTAGCGGTGCTGATGGCCGTAGCCTGCTATTTCCTGCTGTTCCGTACCACCCAGGGCCTCCGACTCCGGGCGGTCGGCCACAACCCGTTCGCCTCCCGGTACGCGGGTATGTCGGTGAAACGCAACGTGGTACTGGCGTTCATGTACAGCGGGGCGATGTGCGGTATGGCGGGGGTGACGCTGGTCTTCGGAAGCGAAGGGCACCGGCTGGCGACCGATGGCGGCGCCACCACCTTCACAGGCGCGGCCGGATTCAACGGCATCGTGGCCGCTCTGTTCGGGGGCTTGCATCCCCTCTGGACGATCCCGGCATCCTTCCTGTTCGGAGCCCTACTCGTGGGCGCCAACGCCATGCAGAGAGCGGTCCAGGTTCCGGCCGCCCTGATACTCGCCCTGAACGGTCTGGTCGTCGTCTTCGTCGTGGGGAGCATGTACGCTCGGACCCGACTGGCCAGGACTGCTTCCGAGTCGAGGGAGCAGGGTGAGGGAAGCGACAGCCGATCTCCGGAACGGAGCGGGGACCCTGAACCTAGGAATCCTCCGTGAGCGATTTCCTCACCGTTTCGGTCTTGCTGGCCACGCTCGCCTCGGGGATACGGCTGGCCACCCCCTTCCTGCTGGCGGCGCTGGGCGAGACCATCGGACAGCGCAGCGGTGTGCTGAACCTCGGTGTCGAGGGGGTCATGCTCCTGGGGGCCTACGGGGCCTACTACGCGACGCTTCGCACCGACAGCATCCTGCTCGGGATCCTGGTGAGCCTGATCGTGGGCGGGGTGATGGGAATCGTGTACGGGGTGGTCACCCTGGCTCTCAAGGCCGAGCAGGGCATCAGCGGTATCGGCATCTTCATCTTCGGCCTGGGTCTCAGCGATCTCCTGTTCCAGAAGCAGGTCGGGACGCCCACACCCATCGACGGGCTGGGAGACGTGGCTGTACCCCTTCTGGGAGACCTACCGTGGGTGGGGGAGGTCATCTTCCACCAGAACGTTCTCGTGTACGTGGCCTTTCTCCTGGTGCCGGTCCTGTGGTTCGTCATCAACCGGACTCCCTTCGGGCTGAACGTGCGGGCGGTGGGGGAGACCCCCGAGGCTGCTGACAGCCTGGGCGTCAGCGTGGACCGGACGCGGTACATCACGATCTTCGTAGGCAATGCCATGGCGGGCCTGGCCGGCGGGGCTCTGGCCCTGGAGTTGGGGATCTTCCAGCAGAACCTCACCAACGGGCACGGGTTTATCGCTATCGCACTGGTCTACTTCGGTGCTTGGCGGCCCAGCGGGGTGATGGCGGGCGCGATGGTGTTCGGCCTGGTGTCAGCCACCGTCCTGCAATGGAAGACCCTCGGCATCGTGGTGGGCACCACCGCCAGCATCGTGGGCATGTTCCCGGCCGTGCTGACCATCCTGGTGCTGGTGCTCGTCTCCCGCCGCACCGGCCAGCCGTCCGCGCTCACCCGACCATTCGAGCGGGGGCACTAGCCATGCGACCGGCCACGGCCGGAGCGCCGCTCCTCGAGCTGGAGGGGATCACCAAGCGGTTCCCCGGTGTGGTGGCCAACGACCGGGTCGACTTCGACGTGCGACCGGGTGAAGTCCATACGCTGCTCGGCGAGAACGGAGCGGGCAAGAGCACCCTGATGAAGATCCTCTACGGCCTGTATCAAGCCGACGAGGGCGAGATAAGGCTCCGAGGGGAGCCGGTGACGATCGAGTCGCCGTCGGATGCGATTGAGCAGGGCATCGGGATGATCCACCAGCACTTCATGCTGGTACCCACCCTCACTGTGGCGGAGAACGTCGCCTTGGGGCTCCCGTCCGGGCGGCGCCTGATGCAGGATCTCAGTCCGGTCCAGCAACGCATCAGGGAGCTGTCCGAGATCTACGGGTTGGCGGTCGATCCCGACGCCTACATCTGGCAGCTGGCGGTGGGCGAGCGCCAGCGGGTGGAGATCATGAAGGCCATCTACCGGGATGTCTCGCTGCTGATCCTCGACGAGCCCACCTCGGTGCTCACCCCCGCCGAGGTCGAGGACCTGTTCGTGACGTTGCGACAGATGACCGACGGCGGTCGCGGCCTGGTGTTCATCTCCCACAAGCTGCACGAGGTCATGAGCCTGTCCGACCGGATCACCGTGCTGCGCGGGGGCCGGGTGACAGGCCGGACGGTTCCCTCGGAGACCAGCCGGGAACAGCTGGCCCACATGATGGTGGGCCGCGAGGTGAGGCTGGCGCCTAACCGGAGCGAGTCCGATGTCGCGGATGCGCGTCTCGCGATCAGCGCCCTGGAGGTCCTAGGAGACCGCGGTACTCCGGCGGTGACCGGCTTCGACCTGGAAGTTCGCAGCGGCGAGGTGGTCGGAATCGCGGGGGTCTCCGGCAACGGGCAGCGCGAGTTGGCCGAAGCGCTAGCCGGTCTGCGTCCGGTCGCCTCCGGGACCGTCGTCATGAACGGAGTCGATACCACCACCAAGACACCCAAGGAGATCCGCCGGCTCGGAGTCTCCTACATCCCCGAAGAGAGGATGCGGGACGGCGCCATCGGCGAGTTCAGCGTGGCCGAGAACCTCATCCTCACCAGCCACGATCTGCCGCCGACCAGCCGGCGAGGGTTCCTCAACTTCAAGGAGATCGAGACCGGATGCTCCGACCTGGTCCGGCGGTTCACGGTGAAGACACCTTCGCTGGAGACGCCCACCTCCAACCTGTCGGGAGGCAACATCCAGAAGCTGATCATCGCCCGGGAGCTATCCGGAGAACCCGAGGTCCTCATCGCCTCCCAACCCACCCGAGGGGTCGACATCGGGGCGGCCGAGTACATCCACACCGTCCTGATGGATCAGCGGGCCGGGGGGATCGCCATCCTGCTGATCTCGGAGGATCTCGACGAGGTGATCGGCCTCTCGGACCGGATAGCCGTGATGTTCGAGGGCCGGATCATGGGCACTCTCGGTCAGGAGGAAGCAACCGTCCAGCGGCTTGGCCTGCTGATGGCGGGGGTGTCCGAGGGAGAGGAATGAGAGAGGTCGCCGGCGCGACGGACCAGCTACGGAGCGGTTCGGGACCCGCATAGCCCCGATTATTCATGGTGGGGGTCTTTCCGGGTGACGAGAATGGATCCTTCATACTCCTGGCCTGGGGTTACAACCATCTGATAGCCTCGTCTTCCGGTCGTGCGGAATCAACCGCTAGGTGAAGTGTGGCCGCTTGCGAATTATGTGGGTTGAAGTGGCCTGATCCGCGTTGGTGTGCTGGGAACAGGAATAATCAGGGCTAGCGGCCGGGTCAGCAGCGCTCTCCATCCTCCGATCGATCGCGACAACTCATGTTGTTGTCGGGGGGTAGCCGTCGGCGACCAGGACGCCGGGGTTGAGGATTCCCTTCGGGTCCAGGTGCGCCTTGGCGCGGGCCAGCACGTCGCCGAACAGCGGGGGCCTCTGGCGCTCGTACCACGGTTGGTGATCGCGGCCGATGGCGTGGTGGTGGGTGATGGTCCCGCCGTGGTCTATCACCGCGTCGGAGACGGCGCGCTTGATCTCCCACCATTGCTCCAGCATCGAACCCGGGTCTGCGGCGCAGTGGAACGCGAAGTAGGGGGCGGGACCGTCCGGATAGGCGTGGCTGAACCGGCACGACACGGCTCCCTCCCGGCCGGTCGCCTCGCGGATGGCGTCCTGGGATGCCATGCGGACGTTGTGGTAGAACGACTCGAAGCGGTCCCAGGTGATGGCCGACTCGAACGTATCAGAGATGATGCCTAGCGGGGTGAGGGCCTCCCGGTTGTAGGGCATTCTGATGAAGGCCTCACGCCAGGCGCCCGCCGCTCCGGTCAGGTGGGCGTTCGGGTCGCTCCGCCAATCGGCATCCGCCACGCCGCCCTGATCCAGGGCGCACTCTTCCGCCAGGTCCATCCATGCGTCGACGGGACGATCGGCCGACTCGAAGGAGATCACCATCAGCGTGAACGAACCGTCGCCGGCCCCGTTCACGGCCAGTTCCACCCCGTCCACGATCCTCACGTTGGCGGGGTAGAGGCCTGCCTGCGCGATCGCCCGCACCGCCTCGGAGGCCTGGACGAAGTCGGGGAATCGGAACCCGGCCGTCGCCTTGAACCGCACCCGCCCCTGGACTCGCACCCAGGCTTCGGTGATGATCCCTAGCGATCCCTCGGAGCCGATGGCCAGGCGGTCGGGGCTAGGACCGGCGCCCGATCCCGGCAGCCGCCGCGACTCCATGCGCCCGGCAGGCGTGACCATGGTGACGTTCTCCACGAGGTCGTCGATGTGGGTGTACAGGGTTGCGAAGTGGCCACCCGAGCGGGTGGCGATCCAGCCTCCCAGGGTGGAGTGCTGGAAGGACTGGGGGAAGTGGCGGAGGGTCACCCCGTGCGGTTTGAGGGCGGCCTCGAGTTCGGGTCCGCGGGCCCCGCCCTGGATGCGCGCCGCCCGTGACAGCGTGTCCACCGCGAGCACCCGGTTCATCCGGCTTATGTCCAGGGTGACCACACCAGCGAAACCGCCGGCCACGTCCGGAGTCACCCCACCCACGACCGACGAGCCACCTCCGAACGGGATGAGAGCAGCCCCCTCCTCGCCCGTCCAGTCCAGCAGCGCCGCCACGTCGGCCTCGCTCCGCGGGTATGCAATGACGTCCGGGGCATGGGCGAAGTCCCGGGCGAAGATCCTGATCGAGTCGGGCTGGGACTGTCCGAAGCTGTGCAGGATGCGCTCGTACGGTTCCTGCGTGCATAGGGGAGCGAGGCTTGCCGGAGGGGCCAGGCGTGGTGGCGAGAGTGGTATGTCGTCCAGCCGCGGTATCGCTCCCGTTCCGGATCCGACTATCCCGTACCTGGCGGCGAGGGTATCGAGCAGTGCGTCCCGATCGGACGCCGCAAGGCCGTCCCCCTCGTATCCCCAACCCCAATACTTGAGCCGCTTCGTCATCCGGACCGCCGATTCCTCTCCACCGTGCACGATGAAGACGTCACCCTAACCACCCCGCTAAGCAGGTCCCACTATCCGGGTGCGTGGCGGGCGGTGCCGTGAATGTGTCCCACGGTCTCGGTATGGTCAATTCCAGTGGTCTCCACCTCGGGTTACAGACGTGGAGGAGGAGGGGAGTTGAAGGATCAGACGGTGACGGTGGTCCAGGGGGACATCACGGCAGCATCTGTCGATGTGATCGTCAATGCAGCCAACGAGTATCTCCGCCATGGTGGCGGGCTGGCCGCCGCTCTGGCCGTGGCAGGCGGCGAGGAGTTCCTGGCTGATTCCGACCGATGGGTGTCCGAGCACGGCCCGGTCCGGTCCGGCGAGGCGGCTGTCACCGTCGGTGGCCGGTTGCGGGCAGGATGGGTCGTCCACGTCGTCGGACCCCGCTACCGGAAGGGGCAGGACAACCCAGCCATGCTGCGGGAGGCCGTTCGGGCCGCCCTGGACGCCTCGGCCGGGGTGGAGGCCGGAACCGTGGCCATGCCGGCCATCTCCTCGGGCGTGTTCGGCTATCCGCTGGAGCCCGCCACCGAGGTCATCGCCGCCGAATGTGTCCGGTGGGTGCGAGAGAATCCCGGTGTCCTGAGCGAGATACGGTTGGTCGGCTATGACCGCCGGACAGCGGATGCCTTCCGGCGCGGGTTGGACGAAGCAACTGCCGAGCTATCGCCAAGAGGGGAAGGCACACGATGACGGTCCGCCAGCTGACCGAGCTCATTTCCCGCGCGCCCTGGAGGGAAGCGGTCACCTACCGGGACACGTGGCCCCACGAGTACGTGCTGTCCGAGAAGGACGGGCAGCAGGAACTGCTGGAGTCGGTCTGTGAGCGGTTCCGCGCGGGGGAGGGCGTTGCCGGCCGCTTCTTCCGCATGAAGAACAGTTATCTGTTCATCGGCGACCACAAGTACTGGCTCATGACCCACTGGGACAGGATCGAGCCGGGAGTCAACTACGTGCTGAACCGTGCTCCCCTCTACCGCGACCGCCGGGACTTCGTGATCCAGCCCGGAGACACGGGAAAGCCCGGGGACTACCCGTCCGATCCCGCGTTTCGCGGCTGAAGCCCTCCCATCCGGAGGGTCACGAGGTTCGGCTAGTAGGCGCGGACGTCGGCGATCTTGCCTTCCCGGAAGGTGTAGATGTACACCTCGTCAGCATCCAGTGGTTCTCCGACCGACCTTCCGGCAAACGGCCGCTTGGCCGTACCGCGGGCGATCACCTCCAGGGCGATGACATCGCCGTCTCCGTAGATGCCGACGATTTCGTTGCAGAAACCGTCTAAGGCGTCGAAGGCGTCCTCGATCCACTTGCCGACGGCTCGGTTCCCTTTCAGACGGCGCCCGAAACGGATGATGTTCACGTCGACATCATCCGTGTAATAGGAGGCGAACCGGTCGATGTCGCCGGCGTTGAGCGCCCCGACCATGTCCGCCACGACCGCCCGGTTGCCTGTCTCCTCCCGGTCGCTCACCCGACCGGCTCCATGTCGAACGCCTCGAGATGGTGGGCCGGGAGTAGCTGGGTGCCCGCCTCGTCGCGTATTCGCACCACGCTGTTGTAGGCGGCGAACAGGTCGGTATGGCCCCCAGGGGGGATCACCTCGTATTTGGCGGTCTTCAGGATCTCCGGATCGGGGAAGTAGTTCTCCCATATCGTGCAGAGTCCGGCGATCACGTAGCGCCCTCGCGGGGTCTCCACCGCGATCGATTGGCCGCCCGGCGTGTGGCCGGGGGTGAAAAGTACGTCGAGTCCCGGAACCAGTTGCTGGTCGCCTTCGGTTAGTTCGAGTCCCCCTACGGCCATCTCCTCGTAGCGATAGTCGGGGGCGAAACCCGAGGCGATGAAGGGATGCGGCGGGAGTGCGTCCCACTCCTTGCGCTGGACGATGACCTTTGTGTCGGGGAACAGGGGCAGGTTCATGCAATGGTCCCAGTCGAGGTGGGTGAGGACGATGAAGTCGATGTCATCGGTGCCGAGTCCGTGGTCGGCCAGCAGATCGTCCAGAGAACGGATGTTGATCACGTCAGCGAATTCCTCGCCGGCATGCCGGAGCTTGGACTCCCCCGGGGGCTTTATGTGGTTTGCGTACTCCTCGGCGCTACAGCCCACGTCGACCAGGACGTTGAGGCCCCGCTCCGCATCCTGGATCAGCCAGGAAACGTAGGGGAGATCGATCTTCTCCCCGAAGTTATGGAGGAAGGTGAAACGGGACTTCTCACGCTGCGGCCCGTAGGCCATTACCAGGGGGGTGATCGTGAACGACATGTCTAACTCACCTCCAGTGGGGGGACTCGGGCGTTGTACGTGTAGGCGGGGGTCAGCGGTTTCAGAGCCCACTCCCGGTAGAAGTCCAGAACGTAGGGCTCCACGTCGGCGGCGAGTCGGGCCTCCCGCCGGCCCTGCTCGGTCGACACCCATACCCTCTCCCGCCCGGCCTCGGCGAAGTCGGCCAGGATACGGTCCTCGTCCACCGTCGTGAACTGTCCTTCGTCGAGAACGATCCGGCCGGCGATCATCACCGTCTCCACGTCGGAACCCGATGCCCTGTCCAGAAGTACATCCAGGATCGGTACGGACCCGTACTTGGGCTGGGGCCACACGAGGCGTTCCTTGGTGACCACCAGGAGGTCTGCTTCCTTGCCCTCGGCAAGCGACCCCAGTGCCGCCTCCTGGCGGATGGCCCTGGCGCCGCTCGAAGCCGCCCGGCGCAGTACCTCCAGCGAGTCCATGCGCCCGATTTCCAACTCCCCGGGGATCCGTTGCAGGTACAGGGCGAGACGGAGTTCCTGGAAGAAGTCCTCGATGTCCGAGAAGGAGATCGAGTCGGTCCCGAAGGCCAGTGCGGCGCCCGAATCGAGGATGTCACGGGCTCGGGCTATCCCGGTGCTGAGCCGCAGGTTCGATCCGGGATTGTTCACCGCGACGGCGCCGGTGTCGGCCAGGATCCGGATGTCCTCATCCGTTGCCCAGACGAAGTGAGCGCAACTCACGTCGGGCCCCAGAACCCCGATGTCGGCGAGCCTGCGCATGGCGGTCTTGCCGTAGGTCTCGAGGTTGAACAGCATCTCCGACCGGGTCTCGAGGGCGTGGGTCGTGATACCCGTGTCGTACTCATCCGCAAGTCGCCGGTTCAGAAGGTACAGATCGTCGGAGCACGCAGGTGTCCAGTCGGGCGCGAGGATCACCCGGAGCCGACCGTCGTGACCGTCCCACTCGGCGTGGACCCGGCGGTAGGCGGCCACCACGTCGTCGGTGGGCCAGGCGTAGCCCATGGTCGAATCCCGCACCTGGCGGGCCAGCTCGTCCGGAAGGGAGGCGAGGAAGGCCTCGTCGGGGGCATGAACGTAGATGTTCTCGTCCCGGGTGACCATGCCGAGGGCGACCCGCATCCCGATGGTGCGGTAGGCGTCCAGGATGGGGGGATTGCCGAAGTCGTGCAGGGAAGGGTTGCCGTAGTTGAAGTCCACCGCGCCCGTCTGCCCACCTCTGATGGCCCGCATCAGCGCTACCAGGATGATCGTACGGATGTCGTCGTCGCTCATGGCGCGGCGGAAGATGCGGGTGTTCATCCGCTCGAAGACGTACTGGAACAGGCCGGGCGAACCGGCACCCATCGAATGGAAGTGGCCGTTGATGAAACCCGGCATGACGACATGTCCCGGGGAGCCGACCACCCGGTCGAACGGACCTCTGCCCTCCAGCTCCGCCCGCTGTCCCACGGCGGTGACGTGGCGGCCCTCGACGATCAGGGCGCCATCGGCGATGACGTCCCGGTCGCCTCCGGCCAGTGCGACGACCGGATCCCCGGTGATGAGCAGGCGGCTCATCGAGTCATCCGAGCGGCCACTGTTCTCGGTTGTAGGCCATATCCCAGAAGCTGTACTCGTAGTTGGTGCTGATGATGAAGTTGTCCAGCATCTGCTGGCGTCGCTCGTCCGACAGCCCCTCGGAGTACTTGTCCACGAACTCCAGGTAATGCGCCACCAACTCGTTGTGTTCCTCGCTGCTGTAGAACTCCCACCACTCCGCGGACGCTCCCCGCAGCGTGGCGCCACGGAGTTGGATGCCGATCTCGTCGTAGGTCCATGGACATGGCAGGAACGAGCCCAGGTACTCGACCGGATCCTTGGTCCACACCAGGTTGAGGATGTGTTGGGTGTATGCATGGCAGGTCGGCGCGACCCGGGCGCCGGGCTGGCCGCCTACCCGGCGCAACATGTCCTCCTGGTGGTGCATCTCGTCGACCACCATCGCGGTCCGGCTGAGGAAGAAGTCGCGGATCTCGTTGTTGTGGGCCTTGGCGGTGGCGATCGAGCGGCACTTCACCACGTTGTTGATGTAGTGGGTGTTCTGCTCGAAGTAGAACGCCAGTCGCTCGTCGGAGAGGGTTCCGGCCGCCAGGTCCTTCAGGAAGGGATGCTCGTAGATCCTCTCCCACATGTCCTTGGTCTGCTCGTACATGTAGCGGGTCCAACTCATGGATGCTCCTTCGTTGTTGTTCCGGGCATGGTTGTGAGGATCACCCCCTACCGTTCTCGGACGGGATCCGGTACACGCGCTCGGCGTTGCCTCCGAGGACGAGGTCGATCTCCTGGCGGCTGAGGCGGAACCCGAGTTGTTTCGCCCACTCCGGCAGCATCCGGATCACGTCCACCCATTCCTTCAGCGTCATCGAGACCTCGACGTTGGTCATGTCGCTGCCGAACAGGAGCCGGTCAATGCCGATCCGGTCCCTGATCCAGACGAAAGTCCTCACCAGGTCGTCGACGCTTGCCCAGTGCTGCCAGAGGCTGATCTCGAGATGGACGTTGGTCTTGTAGATCGCCACGCTCATGGCTTCCTTCGCCCAGGTCTCGAAACGGGCTCCGTGGCCGAGCACGAACCTGACCTCCGGGAAGTCCGCCGCCGCCGAGTCCACGTACATGGGGTGGCCGTACTTGCTCTTGAGGCGCCCTCCTGAGTGGCCCTGGTGCAGGAGCACCGGGACGTCGTAGGTGCGGCACACCTCGTAGAGTGGATGGACGATCTCGTCGTCGGGGTAGAAGCCGGCGGTGGGGTACAGCTTGAGGCCCAGGAAGCCCCAGTCGACGATCGCCTTCTCCAGGAACTTGGCGGCACCGGGCCGGCGGGGGTCGACCCCGCAGAAGGAGTAGATGCGCCCGGGCCACATCCGGGTGAGCTCGTAGTAGCCCTCGTTCTTCTCCTCGAAGGGCACCACGCCCCTGTCTCCGGTGAGTAGTCCCCGGTCCATCGGCATGGTCACCGATACGTCCACGCCCGCCTCGTCCATCCTGGCGATGGTCCGGGCGCCGTCGGGGTCCCAGCAGGCGTCCACCGAGTCCCGGTAACGGGCCTCGGCGGCCTCGGGGTCCATGTCGAACCACCGGACCTGGTTCACCCAGGAACTCGGCATGGCCTTCTGGGACTCCGGGCTCCAGGAGGGTTCCCGGAAGACATGTATGTGAGCGTCGACGACCCGGCTCATCGGGTTCCTCCCCGCTGCCTCCTCCGGCGATAGCCGTCCATGGACGGGATGGCGTCCAGCAGCCTCCTCGTGTAGCCGTCTCGGGGATCCTCGAACACCTGCTCGGTGGGGCCCTCCTCCACGATCCGGCCGTCGAACATGACCATGACCCGCTTGCTGAGCTGCCGCACCACTCCCAGATCATGGCTGATGAGCACGTACGACATGTCCATCTCCTGCTGCAGGTCGATGAGCAGCTGCATCACCTGGCCGCGTACCGACACGTCGAGCGAGGAGGTGGGCTCGTCGAGGAAGACCAGCTTCGGGTGGGTGGCTATGGCCCGGCCGATTCCGACCCGCTGGCGCTGCCCTCCGCTGAGTTGACCGGGGTAGCGGTCGAGGTGGAAGCCCCGGAGACCCACCATGGTCATGATGTCGTTGGCCCTTTGCTCCTGGTCCCCGTCCGACATGTTTAGGTGGAGCTTCAAGGGTTCGGTAACGATGTCGCGCACCGTCATGCGGGGATTGAGTGACGAGTTGGGATCCTGGAAGACCATCTGCATGTTCCTGTACAGGCGGCGCACTTTGGCCCTCGGGGTCTGGTCCACCCGGATGCCATCGAAGTCGACCTCACCTGAGGTCGGGTCGACCAGCCGGAGGATGCTGCGGGCCGTGGTCGTCTTACCGGAGCCGCTCTCACCGACCAGACCGACACTCTCGCCTCTGCCGACCCGGAGGTCGATGTTGTCGACCGCGACGATGGTCTGGCGGCGGGGCCAGAAACCGCGGTGGAAGTGCTTCGTGAGGCCTCGTACGGTGAGAAGGCTGTCGCCGTCGCCGGATGTCACTCCTGCCCTCCCTCCGCTTCGGCGCCCCTGGTGATGTGGAGGGGCCCCGGCATGGAGTGATAGCGCTCGGCGAAGTGGCACATCGAGACATGGCCCGGCTCCACTTCGACCACAGGGGGAACGGTCCGGCACACGTCCGCAACTGACGGGCAACGATCCTGGAAGAAGCATCCCTGCGGCAGGTTGCGGAGGTCGGGCGGGGCACCGGGGATGCTGTAGAGGTCGCCGACCCCTCCCTCCACGCTCTCCGTGGACCGGAGGAGTTCACGGGTGTAGGGATTCGCCGGTTTCTCGAAGACCTGGCTGATGTCACCGAACTCCATGGTCCGACCCGCATACATGACCGCCACGTTGTCGCAGAGTTCGCCGACGACACCCAGGTCGTGCGTGATCAGCAGCACCGTGAGGCCCATCGACTCGACCAGGTCCCGGAGCATGGAGATGATCTCGGCCTGGACGGTCACATCGAGCCCGGTGGTCGGCTCGTCCAGGATCAGGAGGGTGGGGGGATGGATCACGGCGAGCGCGACCATTACCCGCTGCGCCATACCGCCGCTCAGTTCGTGTGCATACTGGCGGATGGTGCGGCCCGGGTCGGTGATCTGGACCCGCTCCAGGATCCGGAGTGCCGCCTGCCTAGCCTCGTCCTTGGTGGCGTCCGTGTGGGTCCGTAGGGCCCGACCGAGTTGCTCCCCGACCGTGAACACCGGGTTCAGGGCGGCCTTGGGATCCTGGAATGCGATACCCACCCCGTCACCGCGGAAGAGTTGCATCCGCTCCTCCGACCAGGAGAGAACATCCTCACCCCGGAAGAGCACCCGGCCGGATACGTAACGGAAGTTCTCGGGCATGAGTCTGGGGATGTTGAGGGCGGTCATGGTCTTGCCCGAGCCGGTTTCTCCCACCAGGCCGGTCACCTTGCCTTCCTCGATGGCCACGTTGACGCTGTTGATAGCCCGGACATCACCACCGATGGTGTCGAAGTAACCCTCGAGGTTCTGGATCTCCACCAGGACGGCCATCAGGACTTTGTGGCTCTCACTTGCGGGACCTCGGGTCCATCACGTCGCGGACACCGTCGCCGAGCAGGTAGAACCCGGTCGTGAGGGTGAGGACGAACAATCCGGGGAACACCGAGACCCACCACTCGCCGGTGATGATCTCCGTCTGGCCGCGGGCGATCATGGATCCCCACTCGGCGGTGCCCGGTTCGATGCCGATGCCCAGGAATCCCAGGGCGGCGGTAACCAGCACCACCCACGCCGCATTGACCGAGGCGTACGCCAATACGGGCGAGAGGCTGTTGGGCAACAGGTGGCGGAAGGCCACCCGTGTAGCCGATCCACCCACCATGCGGGCCGCCTCGGCGAACTCCCACGTGCGTTTGGTGAGGATCTCGGCCCGCACCAAGCGGGCGTAGTAGGGCATGCCGATGAAGGCCATCACCACCACGACGTTGAGTTCACCGGGCCCGATGGCGACTACCACCATCATCGCCAGCAGCAACGTCGGGATCGATTGAAGGATCTCGAGGAGGCGCAGGAGGATGAGGTCCACTATCCCGGCGTAGTAGCCGGCGATCGTACCGAGAGCCACCCCGGCCACCAGGGCTGACACCACTGCCGACGCGGTGATCCGCAGGTCGAGGGCGGTGGCCGCGATCGTCTTGGAGAAAACGTCCGAACCCACCTTGTCGGTGCCGAACCAATGCTCGGCGCTGACACCGCTCAACGGATCCCCCACCAGTACCGCACTCGGGTCGTGGGTGGTGATGAACCTGGCGAATAGCGCGATCAGGATGAAGATTCCCACCAGGATGGTTCCGGCCGTCAGGCTCTTGCTCTGGCCGAACACGTACCTGATCTTCCCCCACCTGCTGCGTCCCGGCGCGATGACGTCGAGCGAACCGCCTTCCGGAGCATGGTCGGCTGTCAAATCGATCACGACTTCCTCCTCATCTCGTCCTCGGGTCGATCAGCATGTAAACGATGTCCACCAGGAAGAACGCCACGATGTAGGTGACCGATGCCACCACGACGAAGCCCTGGAGGGCGGTGAAATCCGACTTGAGGATGGCATCGAGCCCATACTTGCCCATCCCGGGCCAGTTGAAGACCGCTTCCACCAGCACGGCGCCGGTGAAGACGAAACCCACGATCGTTCCGATCATGGTGACGATCGGAAGCAGGGCGTTCTTCAGGGCGTAACGGAAGTAGATGACCTGCTTGCGGATGCCCAACGCCTTGGGCGTACGGATGTACTCGGAGCGCATCACCTCCACCATCGAGGCGCGAGCCACCCTCGTTATGGGGGCCACGATGACCACGCCGAGCGTCAAGCCGGGGAGTATGAGATGGCGAACCGACTCCCACCACAGCGTCAAGTCCCCCCGAATGAGGCTGTCGAGCGTATACAGCCCGGTGATCTTCTCGGGCGCTACCGCACCGAGGGGCAGCCGGCCGACCGGCCCGGGCAGCCAGCCGAGGATGACGAAGAAGATCAGGATGAGCACCAGACCGAGCCAGAAGGACGGAAGCGCCATCCCGATAAGGGTGATGCCTCGCACCGAGAAGTCCAAGGGACCGTCGCGTCTCGCCCCTGCCAGCACGCCCAAGGGGACGCCGATCACGATGGCAAAGGTGAGGGACACCACGGCAAGCTCCACGGTCGCGGGAAGCCGGTCCCACAAGTCGCTGGTGACGGGCCGGCCGGTGATAGTCGACTCACCCAGGTCGCCTTGGGCCAGGTCGGCCAGGAAGACCCCGTACTGCTCGGGGATCGACTTGTCCAGGCCCAGCTCGACTCTGATCTTGTGGCGGAGTTCCTCGTCGGCCTGCGGGGGAATGTACAGCGCTACCGGGTCGGGCGCGAACACCCTCGCTACCAGGAAGGTGAGCGTGACGACGCCGAAGACTACCGGCGCTACCAGAAGGAGCCGGGTGAACAGTTGGCGGGACAGCCCGGAGTCCATCCCCGACCAGTCCTACAACGGATCGCCCGGCCAGAGCCTGAGGCATGTGACCGCGGCGTGATGGGTCAACGCGCCGCGGTCACATGACCGGAGAGCCGCTCGGATCACCCGGCCGGCCTCAACAGGTACTGGCGCAGATGCGGGTCGGCAGTGAACGCCACACCGGTGACCTCCGGATGCACTGCGCCGGGGAATCCCCGCACGGCAAGCATGATCATCGGGAGGTCGCGCGCCGCGATCCTCTGGGCCTCACGGTACGCCTCGGCCCGCGCTTCGAGGTCCGGGTTGAACCGGTTCTCGAAGTGCAACTTGTCGATTTCGATATTCGAGTAGTGGGTTGCGTTCGAGAATCCGCCCACACCGACCGGCCCCGGGAACCCACGGGTCACCAGCCAGAGACCGACATTCGGATCGGCGTCGTCCAGCCAGATCAGCCCGCTGCGCATCTGGATGCCGGCCATCAACGTGGCGTCGTCGTACCGGGCCGTCGTCTGCTCCTGGTACTCAGTCGCCGGTAGTGGCCGGAGAGCGACGTCGATCCCCACCTGCGAGAGGCTGGCCTGAAGGAATAGGGCGATGTCCTCCCACTCCTGCCGCTCTTGGGTGTAGAACAGCTCGGTGGAGAACCCGTCCGGGTAACCGGCCTCCGCCAGCAACTCGCGGGCCCTGTCAAGGTCGGTGTCGTAGTCCCACGCCGGAATGTAGGAGGGCGATGCCGGATTGACGATCGAGTAGGAGCGGGTCGCGTTGGTGAACGCGTTCTCCACGATCGTGTCGTAGGGCACCGCGTGCGCGAGCGCCTGGCGCACTGCCAGGTTGTCGAACGGCGGTGTGGTCAGCGGGAGGTCGAGGCGCCAGATATCGGGGATCTCGGCGTTGACGATGGTGAAGCCGGCCTCACCGAGGGCATTGAGTTCCCTGGTACCCAGAGCGAAGGCCACGTCCACCTCCCCCCCGAGCATGAGTGCCGTGATGTCCGCCGGGCTGCTGAGCGTCCGGTAGATCACCCGGTCGAAGCCGTTGTAGGCCTCGCCGAGCTGGTTCTGGTCCCCTTCGGTCCAATGGCCTGGGACACGGCGCAGGATCATCTCGGTGCCGGGTGTCGCCGACTCGATCACGTACGGGCCCGACCCCTCCGGGTTCTCCTTGATCCACTCGTGACCCCAAGGATCCTCATCCGTGGCGCGGGCCTGTAACTCGACCGAGTCCACGATCCCGAAGATCGGGAACCTCATGCTCGGCAACGAAGCCTTGAGAAGGAACGGGGTCCCGTCGGCCAACTCGTAGTCGAAACGGATGGTGTAGTCATCTATGACCGTGACCTGGCGAGACGGCTCGAAGATACCGGCCAGGTTGGAGTTGAACGTTCCGAAGCCCGGGACCTCGATCGCTCGCACGAAGGAGTACCGGATGTCGTGAGCAGTCAGGGGGTTACCGGTCTTGTTGAACGTCACGCCTTGGCGGATCGTGAACGTCACCGATCCTCCGTCGATCTCCCAGCTCTCGGCCAGGCCCGGCGCTACGCCGAGGCCGTCCCATACGAAGGTGCCGTCCTCGCGCTCGGTGAGCGAGTAGGTGAGGAGCCGGTCGTAAAGGCCGACGCCGGCCTCGCGGTTGAAGTTGAGGAGGCTGTCGGGTGGATCAAGACTGTTGGGGTACCCGGTCCAGGCGATCACCACCGTCTCGGCGTCCTGCACGCGGTCCGGAGCCCTCATCACATCACCCTCGTCGATCTGAGGCGGCTGGGTGGTAGGTGGTGTGGTGGTCGTCGCCTCTGCCGTCGTCGGGGCTTCTGTGTCAGCGGTCGTAGCCGCCGCGGTGGTGGTGGGTGCGGCTGTGGTGGTGGGTGCGGCTGTGGTGGCGGGTGCGGCTGTGGTCGCCGGCTCGTCGTCACCGCATGCTGCAGCCACGATTGCAAGAACCGCCATCAGTATGAATGGGTAGTAGAACCGCTTCCGAGTCATTGTGCCTCCCTTTAGGGGCTGATTCGACGCTCAGCCCTGAGCCGTTCGAACCAGGGGCCGCGAAACCTTCCGTGTTGCTGGATCATACCCATCGGCTCTCAAGCGCGTCACGCGAAAGCGTGACTAGATGGGTCTAGACCGGCCAACTCCGCATGTGATAGGCGTCGTCCCAGAACATCCACTCGTAGCGCATTCCGAGGCGCCACTTCTCGAGGAGCCCATCGAGGTCATCCTGCTCGAGGCCGACGGTCAGCCGATCGACGGCGGCGCGGAAGTCGTCCATCAGGTCGTGGTGGATCTTGCTGCCGTAGTACTCCATCCAGGATTCGCGGCGCTCCTCGCCGATGTTCCCCGACACCTGCTCGCCGATGAGGTCGTATGTCCAGGGGCAGGCAACGAAACTGGCCAGCCAGTCGATCGTGCGCCCGTCGAGCGCGTTGTACCACATGTGGTACGTGTACCCCCTGCAGGCCGGCGCCATGGGTGGCAGGTTGTCCGGGTCGCCTCCGAAGCTCTTCAGCAGGTCGCCCTGCCGTTCGTCGCTCGGTTCGAGGTTCCAGTCGCGGGTGAGCAGGTCGAAAGTCTCCTTGTCGGGCGCCTTGGCCGCTGCAACCAGCCGGCACCGGTAGACGGCGTCGACGTATTGGAGGTTCTGTTCGAAGTAGAAGCGGAGCACCTCGTCCGGGAGAGTTCCCGCTTCGAGTTCGACGAGGAAGGGATGGCTCAAGATCGCGTCCCAAACGTCGCCGGTGTTATCCCAGAACCACTGTGCCCGGCTTGATGTTTGATCGCCCATGGGCCTCTCCTCTCTTGTTCCCGGCGCGAATCGTAGCTGTTAGGTTGCCGCCTTGAGAGTCGGGACGGGAGGGTTTCGGATGTCCGTGCTTCCGGGAAGGAGGGCGGTGGTCACCGGAGCCGCCTCGGGCATCGGCGCGGCCACAAGCCGACGGTTCGCCCGCGACGGAGCCTCTCTTGCCCTGGTGGATCGCAATGCGGACGGCGTGGCTCGCGTAGCCGACGAGATTCGTTCGGCGGGGGCGACCGCGGTTCCCGTTCCGGCTGATCTGGCGAAGGCCGCGGACGTGGACCGTGCGATAGAGGAGTCGGTGCGGGGACTCGGCGGGATCGACATCCTGGTGAACTGTGCGGGGGTGGGTCAGCATCCCAAGCCTATGGAGGAGACGGATGATGCCGAATTCGACCTCATCTTCTCCGTGAATGTTCGGAGCGTGTTCCTCATGATCCGAGCGGCGCTTCCGCATCTGGCGCAGTCAAGCGAGGCGGTCATCGTCAACATCGCGTCGAACATCTCGATCCGGCCCCGTCCCGGATACGCGGCCTACACGGCGAGCAAGGGAGCGGTGGCATCGCTCACCCGGAGCCTGGCACTCGAGCTCGCCCCAAGGAACATCCGGGTCGTGGCGTTGTGCCCGGCGGCTTCGGATACCCCGATGCTGGTGGAGTTCATGGGGGGTAAGAACACCACCGAGAGCCGTGCTGCCATCGCCGAGGCGATCCCGATGGGCCGCCTGGTGCAACCGGACGAAGTGGCCGCCGTGGCCGCGTGGGTAGCATCCGAGGACGCCCGGATGGTAACCGGAGAACTGATCTCCGTGGACGGCGGCCGGGGCCTCTGACGACTAACCCAGTTGCGGCGCGCCGACCGAGCGAGGCGGACAGGCCACCCCCACGGTTGAGAAACCGCCCAGATCCACCGGGGGTCTTAGGGACAGTTCCCGACCCTCGGCAGATACCAATCCATCGGGAGCCGCTCACGGCGCAAGCCTGGTTTTTCCATGAGGCCGGGGCGACTCCCAAGCTGCATTCGGCGGATGGTGTCTTCCTGGAGGTCGTGGTCCGTTGGCAGGCGGTGCCGGTGGTCAACGACCAGTTCCGCCTCGGCATCGATCCCTCCGCGGTCCTCACCGTCCATGCGCGATGGGTTCACCGCCCCTGATGTGCTGGCCGGGCCGGCCGCCCGTGTTCGCCGGCCCGGAGCACGACCTCCGCCGCTACGACTCCCTATCGAACGTGATGACCGAGCGGGCCACGGTTCCGCGGTCGAGATCGTCCATGGCGATCCCGATGTCCTCGATGGGTCGGGTCCGTCCGATGAGTTCGTCCAGCTTGAGCATGCCCCGGCGGTAGAGGTCCAGGTACCTGGGAATGTCGGTCCGGGTCCGGGTCGATCCCATGTTCGAGCCCTTCACCGTCTTCTCGTAGAGGAAGTCAACGCCCGGCAGCGAGATGTCGACTCCCTCGGGGATCATCCCGATCAGCACGGCCGTACCCCCGGGCCGTAGCGACGCGAATGCATGCTCGGCGGTCGTCTTCTGCCCTATGGCGTCAAACGCATAGTCGACGCCCCCGTGCGTGATCTCCATCAACTCGTCCACCGGGTCACGCGAGATGATGACGTCGGTGGCGCCGAACTTTCGAGCGGACTCCGCCTTGCCCGGGAACACGTCGATGGCGACGATCCGGCCCGCACCCGCGACCGCGCTTCCCTGGATGACGTTCAGCCCGACCCCGCCAGCGCCTATCACCGCCACGGTGGCGCCGGGCCTCACGCCGGCGGTGTTGAAGACCGAGCCCAGGCCGGTGATCACCGCACATCCGACCGTCGACGCGCTGAGCAAGGGTATGTCCCGATCGATCCTGGTCACGGCGTGTTCGTGGACGAGCATCATCTCCGCGAACGCCCCAACGCCCCAGTAAGGATGTATCTCCTCCCCGGACCGCGACAGGCGCGGGCGGCCGCCATCGCGCATCGTGCCCTCCTGCTGGCAGAGAGCCATCCTGCCGGCCAGGCACCACTCGCAACGGCCGCAGAAGACCATGAGGCAGGCCACGACATGATCCCCCGGAGCCACGTACCTCACGTCCTCACCGACAGCTTCCACGATCCCCGATGCCTCGTGGCCCATCACGGTGGGCAGCGGGGTCGTGTAGTGGCCCACGAGATAGTGGTGATCCGATCGACAGACACCGGCGGCGACGGTCCTGACCAGTACCTCGCGCGGAGCCGGGGTGTCGACCGCGACATCTTCGATTCCGAGCCGGCCCGGGATGGACCTGAGAACTGCTGCTTTCATCACTCGCTCCCTTCGAGCTACGGCTCCTGCTCGCCCGCAGGGGGAGATGCGAGGTGGGCTACCAGGCCGGGGGTGAGAGGGAGGCGGTCGACTATCGGATGACCGGGGAGGGCGTCGGCGACCGCGTTGGCTATGGCCGCCGGCACGGCGATCATCCCCGATTCCCCCATCCCCTTCACTCCCAATACCGTGTTGGGCGAGGGAGACTCGATGTGACCGATCCGGATGGTCGGCACCTCGGCGCAAGTGGGGATCAGGTAGTCCATGAGGCTGCTGGTCAGTACCTGTCCATCGGCGCTGTATGCCACTCGTTCCTGCAAGGCGTATCCCAGGGCCTGTGCCGCGGCGCCGTGAAGTTGGCCCTCCACGATCAACGGGTTGATCACCCGGCCGCAGTCCTCGACAGCGACCAGGTCGACGACCGTGACGGAGCCGGTCTCCAGGTCGAGCTCTACCGTGGCCACCACGCAGCCGTTCGAATAGGTGGCGCCAGGGTCGTGGAAGCGTTGCGAGCTGAGCGTCGGCTCGGGTTCTGCGACGCGCACCGCAGGGTCGAAATAGGCGGCCGCAGCCACGCGCTCCACGGCCATCCCGGCAGACCGGTCACCGGCCACGTGCACGACCCCATCACTGATGTCGAGATCCCGTTCGGACGCCTCCAGCAGATGGCCGGCGATCCGCAACAGCTTCGACCGCACGTCCTCGGATGCCAGGACCACCGCTCCGCCCGTCACGACGGCAGTGCGCGAGGCACGCGTGCCGGCGATGCTCGGTGGGGTGGCGTCGGTGTCGTCACTCCTTACCTCGATGGTCTCCGGGGGGATACCCAGGGCGGCGGATGCCAGTTGGACCAGTGTCGTCTCGTGGCCCTGGCCCTGGGTGGGTGTCCCGACCGACACCGTGACATGTCCGGTGGAGTCCATGGTGACACGAGCGGCATCGTGGGAGGCGAAGACCCAGTGGGACTGGGCCGCGCCGGCGCTTCCCCATCCGTTCGGCTCGACGTACGGGCTGATGCCGATCCCGCGCCGGCGCGGGTACATGTCGCTTTCCTGCTGCTGACGGAACGAGTGGTAGCAGGCCATCTCCAGGGCCTCGTGCATGGATTCGCGAAACGATCCGCTGTCATAGACCATGCCCGTGACGTTGGTGTAGGGCGTCTCCTCCGATCGGATCATATTCATGCGCCGCAGCTCCGCCGGATCCCGTCCTTCCTCACGGGCTATGTGATCTATGAGCAGCTCGCGGGCGGTGTGGGAGGCGGTCCATCCCACCCCTCGGTACGGGGATGCCGGCGCCTTGTTGGTGAGGACTGCCAGGATCTCGCATTCGTAGTGATCGATCCTGTAGAGGCTCGGGACGAGCAGCGCCGACAGATACGGTTCGATGAGCGCGCTGGCGCTGTTGTGGGAGTAGGCGCCGGCGTCCCCGATGATCCTGGCGCGCATCGTCCGGAATCGGCCGGTTTCGTCGACGCTGATCTCCAGGGACACGATCTGTTCCTTGGCCTGCGGGGCGGCGACCAGATTCTCCCGCCGGTCCTCGATCCACCTCACGGGGCGTTCCAGTGCCATCGACGCCAGGGCGACCGCTACCTCCTCCGGCGCCGCAGGGATCTTCTGGCCGAAGCCTCCCCCGACGTCAGGGACGATCACCCGCACCCTTGACTCGGGGACGCCGGTGCTGACGGCCAGGCGACGGCGTAGCAGGTGATGGCCCTGGGTCGAGGACCACACCGTCAGCCGCCCCCGGCCGGCGTCGTAGGAGGCCAGGCAGCCGCGTGTCTCCATGGGAACCGCCGTTGCCCGTCCTCCATGGAACTCGGATCTGTACACCCGGTGGCCCGATGCGGGTTCCTTCGCCGGGGCCCCGAACCTCTTCACCTCGCTGAAGACGACGTTCGAGCCGAGTTCGGGGAAGAGGAGCGGAGTGCCGCTGCGGGCTGCGGATCGCGCGTCGGTTACGGCAGGAAGCTCCTCGAAGTCGACGAGGACGAGGTCCGCACCGTCCTCGGCGGCGTAGCGGTCTTCCGCAACGACGAGGGCGACCGGCTCACCGACGTAGCGGACCCGGTCCCCGGCTAGGGGTGGCTGCGGGGTCTTGGAGAGTCCTTCGATGGCTACGGCATCCACCAGCGGAGCGTGATCCGGGAGCGTGGCCGCCGTCAGCACGGCTCGAACACTGTCCAGCCTGGCCGCTTCACGCGGATCGACCCCACGCAGGATGGCATGTGCGTACGGGGATCGCACGAAGGCTGCGTCGAGAGTCCCCGGGATTCGAAGATCGGCCAGGTACTCGCCCGATCCGGTGAGGAGCCGGGGATCCTCCCGTCGGGCAAGCGGCACGCCGATCAGGGAAGCCATTCGAGCACGGTGGCCACCCATCATCGGTGTCCCGGGAAGCCGATCGCTATGCGGAACCGGCGGGGCCTGCACATCCGTTCAATCCGGAAGGTTCGTGACCGGCGTCGCGGACGAGCGAGACACGGCAAGTTAGATTGCAGGCAGACCATCGTATGAACCCGCGCGGTGGGTACTCGGCCCCGATCGTACAGGGAGGCACATGTCCCGGACCCTGATCGCCGGAAGCACCGTGCTGGCGAATGGAGACCTGGGAACCATTACGGACGGCGCCCTGCTGATCGAGGACGGGATCATCACCGAAGTGGGCGAGAGGACCCGCCTCGAGGCGCACGGTCCCTTCGAGGCCGAGTTGGGCGGCGCAATCTGGAATTCGGACAGCCAAAGAACATTTACCGATTAAATCTAAGATAAACTGTTGCATACAGTTAGTAACTAGCAACTACCGACTAGGAACTAGTCATCTAGTAACGGATCAGGCTCCGGATGCCTTCTCCGATCTCGAACTGGTGGAGCGCCCCGTTGATGTCCTCCTGGTCGATCTCGGCGGTGATCAGTTCGTCCAGCAGGAGTTTGCCGGCTTGGTACAACTGGACATAGCGGGGGATGTCGAAGGCGGGCCGCAGCGAGCCGTAGTAGCAGCCCAGGAGCTTGCGCTCGTCGATCAGCAGGCCCATCTCGACGGTGAGCTCGCTCCCGTACGGTGCGACGCCCACCTGCACGGCGGTGCCTCCCCGGCAGAGCGAACGGACCGCGGTGGCCACGGTTTCGGGATGGCCGATCGCCTCCACCGCCAGGTCCACCCCGAGTCCGCCGGTCATGGCGATCAGGGTCTCGGCCGTCTCCACCTCGGAGGCGTTCACCGTATGAGTGGCGCCGAAACGTCGGGCGGCTTCGAGCTTGTGCTCGGCGATGTCGACTCCGATTATCTTCCCGGCGCCCCGCAGCCGCGCTCCCTGGATGGCGTTGAGTCCGATGCCCCCGCAGCCGATGACGGCGACGCTGTCGCCGAGTTGCACGTTGCCGGTGTTGACGACAGCTCCGACCCCGGTGGAGACGGCACAGCCGATCACCGCGAGGGGCTCGAGGGGAACACCGTCCGGGACCGGGATCGCCGCCGAAGCCGGCACGGTCACCTCCCGGGAGTAGGTGGACAACATCATGCTGTGGCTGATCGTCTCGCCGTTGCTGTCCTTGAACCGGCTGGTCCAGTCTTGCAACCGCCCCTCCCACGAGGGTCCGATCGCGGTCATGCAGAGCGCCGGGCGTCCCGTGGCGCAGTACCTGCACTTGCCGCACGGCGCAACCCAGGAAAGGACCACGCGGTCGCCGACCTGGACGGTGGAGGGGCCGGGTCCGACGGCGGCCACGATGCCGGCTCCCTCGTGGCCGCAGATGAGCGGCAGGTTCACGGGAATGTGACCCTGCACCAGATGCAGATCGCTGTGGCACACGCCGCTCGACACCATCCGGACGAGAACCTCGTTGGCCTTGGGTTCTTCCAGTTCGACCTCTTCGACGAGCAGCGGAGTGTTGAACTCGCGCAGAACCGCTGCTCTTGTCCTCATCCGGATCCTCCTTGCACGGAGCGCTGCCTGGGGTGCCCGTCACGCCGCTGCCGTCGCATATCACGCCACCGCTCACCCGACAGACCACCGGTAGCCTTCCGCAAGCGTAGGCGATGTCACATAGCGAGGGAAGACTCCTGAATGAGATATGGGATCGTCGCCGTCAACTCACTCTTGATCGATGATTCCACCGCCATGCGCGATATCTGCCCGGCTGTGGAAGACCTCGGCTGCGGCTTCCTGACCCTGATCGATCATGTCCTGCTCGCCGACCCGGCTCGCTAAAAGCGGACCAGGCTTCTTATGCCCGCTCCACGGTCGAACTGGTTGAGCGCGTCGTTGATGCCGTCCTGGTCGATCTCGGCGGTGATCAGTTCGTCCAGCAGGAGTTTGCCGGCCTGGTACAACTGGACATACCGGGGGATGTCGAAGGCGGGCCGCAGCGAGCCGTAGTAGCACCCGAGGAGCTTGCGCTCGTCGAGCAGCAGGGTCATGTCGACGGAGACCTCGGTTCCGTATGGCGCTATCCCGACCTGCACGGCCGTGCCCCCCCGGCGAAGCGAACGGACCGCAGTGGCCACGGTCTCGGGATGGCCGATCGCCTCCACCGCCAGGTCCACCCCGAGTCCGCCGGTCATGGCGATCAGGGTCTCGGCCGTCTCCACCTCGGAGGCGTTCACCGTATGAGTGGCGCCGAAACGTCGGGCGGCTTCGAGCTTGTGCTCGGCGATGTCGACTCCGATTATCTTCCCGGCGCCCCGCAGCCGCGCTCCCTGGATGGCGTTGAGTCCGATGCCCCCGCAGCCGATGACGGCGACGCTGTCGCCGAGTTGCACGTTGCCCGTGTTGACGACAGCTCCGACCCCGGTGGAGACGGCGCATCCGATCACGGCGAGGGGCTCGAGGGGAACATCGTCCGGGACTGGGATGGCCGCCGAGGCCGGCACGGTCACCTCCCGGGAGTAGGTGGACAGCATCAGGTGGTGGCTGATGGTTGTCCCGTCGGGGGCTGTGAAGCGGCTCGTTCCGTCGTGGAGTTGGCCCTCGTAGGAGGGTCCGATGGCGGTCATGCACAGGGCCGGGTTTCCTGTGGCGCAATAGTTGCAGTTGCCGCACGGCGACACCCAGGAGAGGACCACCCGGTCTCCGACCTGTACGGGGGACGGTCCGGGCCCGACCGCGGTCACGATCCCGGCGCCCTCGTGGCCGCAAATGATCGGCAGGTTCACCGGGATGTGGCCCTGCACGATGTGCAGATCACTGTGGCATACCCCGCTCGACACCATCTCCACCGAGACCTCGTTGGCCTTGGGTGCTTGCAGCTCGACCTCCTCGACCACCAACGGGGTGTTGAACTCGTGAAGTACCGCCGCTTTCGTTCTCATTCCCGATCCTCCGTCTCCAGTGGTATCCGTACCGGAAGGTAGCCTCCTTAAGGCTACGGGATGCGGACTGGAGGAGCATGCGAATGAAGTACGGGATAGGCGCCGTCAACTCACTTCTCATCGACGATCCCGCCGCCATGCGTGATGTCGCCCAGGCAGCCGAAGGTCTCGGCTACGACTTCCTTACGCTGATCGATCACGTCCTGCTCGCCTACTCGGCCGCGGACGGGACACCTCGGGCGCACTACCCGGCCCGGACCCCCTACCACGACATCCTGGTTGCTCTCGGGTATCTAGGGGGTGTCACGACCCGGATCGCGCTGCGTTCCGCAGTGGTGATCATGCCTCAGCGGGGTCCAGCGGTCGTCGCCAAGCAGGCGGCCGCTGCGGACAGCCTCTCCGGAGGGCGTCTCGAGTTGGGGCTCGGGATCGGATGGCACCTGGAGGAATACGACGCCCTGGAGGTTCCCTTCACGGAGCGGGGCAGGCGGATGGACGAGGGCATCGAGTTGATGAAGCTGCTCTGGACCCGGGACCGGGTCGACTTCGACGGGCGGTTCTACCGGGTGGACGGCATGGGAATGGAGCCGAAGCCGGTGACCCGGCCCCACCCGCCGCTGTGGTTCGGCGGTACGACCCCGCCCGTGTTCCGGCGGGTGGTGGAGCACGGGGTGGGCTGGCTGTCGAGGCCTGTCCAGACGGTCGAGGAGATCGGCGCCTGCTGGAAGAAGATCCGGCGTCTCGCCGCCGAGGCGGGTCGGGACGCCGACGCACTCCGACTCCACGTCTCCGTGGGCCTAGGTCCCGAGGAGACCACCGAACAGATAGTCGGGAACGTGCGAAGGATGATCTCCGCGGGAGCGACGGATATCTCGTTCTTCACCAGCTACATGCCCGGCATCGAGTCCGCCGGTGACCACATCGCTCAGCTGGAGCGGGCCATGTCCGACGTCGTGCCGGGGGTGGACGCCGGGCCGTAGCCGCCTCCACCGCTGGTCTCCACCCTGATGATCGACCCGGGTTCCAGAGAGGAGGACGTCTTCGAGGCTGTCGATACGACCTGCCCATCGGGCCCGAGGATCGTCACCCTGGTGGGGCGGGCGTCATCGCCCCCGCCCACCCCCTCCGGCCGGTGCTCCTCGATGGCCTGCTCGCAGTAGAGGGTGGCGATCTGGGGGACGTCGAGGATCTGGTACTCGCGACAGATCCCCAGGCCGCCGGACAGCAGGCCCTCTCCGGACGAGTCCTCGACGAGTTCGCTCTTGAGTATCCGGACCGAGTACTCGGTCTCGGCCACCTCGACCGGTAGCAGCGCCACGTTGGACATGTAGGTGTCCACCCCGTCGATTCCCCTTCCGTGGTCATGCGCGCCCGTCCCGCCGCCCACCACCTCCATGAGGACCGCGGTCTCGCCGGTCTGGGGGGAAATGCTGCCGATCTGCAAGCCGAAGAACGTGACGCTGCTGCTGGCCACCGCCCGGGCCGGCCACAGATCGGAGGCCGCCCGGATGAGGGTGTCGGCGACCACCTGGCAGGTGTTGTGCCGCACGGAGACGGCCGCGGGGAACCGCGGATTCAGGATGGTTCCCGACGGGCACGTGATGGTGACGGGCGCCAGCAAGCCGTCGTTGGAGGGAATGTCGAGGCCGACCATGGTGCGGACCAGGTAGGCCACGCATGCCCGGGTGCTTGCCCACGGCACGTTGAGCGCGCCGTCCACCTGGGGGGACGAGCCGGTGAAATCCACATGCAGCGCCCGGCGGGTCTTGGCGAGCCGGACGCGGATCGGTACGGGGGCGCTGCCGAGTCCGTCGTCGTCGAGATGGCCGGTGCGGACGGCTTCCCCGTCCTCGAGGTCGGACAGGGCGGCGGCGGTCTGGCGGGCGGTCCGGTCGAGGATCGCGGTGAACGCAGCGCCGACCTGGTCGGATCCGTACCGTGCCATAGTGCGCAGCAGGGCCCTCACCCCTGTGAGACAGGAGGCGTGTTGGGCCCGCAGGTCGGCCACCAGCCCCCGGGGTTCCCGCACGTTGGCGGCGATCATCCGGAACAGGTCCCGGTTCTCCTTGCCCCCTTGGTAGAGCTTGATGGGCGGGAAGATCAGACCCTCGGCGAACAACTCCCGGTGGTGGGGCGCCAGGGTGCCGGGTGTGGGTCCGCCCAGGTCGACATGGTGGGCGGTCGACCCGGTCCATCCCACCACCTTGCCGTCGGAGAAAACGGGCATGACCAGGTTCAGGTCCGGCGTATGCATGCATCCCATGTACGGATGGTTGAGGAGGAAGGCGTCTCCCGGCTGCACGTCACCAGGGTCCGGATACTCAGCTCTGCAGGTCTGGACGGCCAGCGACATCGCCCCCAACTGGGCGGGAATCCGCTCGTCCTGGGCCACCGATTCGCCTCCGGGCGCGAAGATCGCGCAGCTGAAGTCCTCCATCTCCCTGATGATGGGGCTGTGGCTGGACCGCTTGAGGATCATCGCCATCTCGCGAGCGGCGTGGCGGAGCCGGCTGTGAATCAACTCGTAGGTGACCGGATCGAGGTCTTTCCTAGGCATCGGCCACCTCCCGGATGATCAGGTTCTGGTACCGGTCCACGCGGGCGGACTGTCCGTCGAGCACGACGGTGGTGGCGTCGGGTTGCTCGACTACGCACGGCCCCGCCAGCAGGGCGCCGGGGCCCAGAACATCGCGCCGGTAGACCGGAACCTCGGTGGGACGACGCATCTCGCGCAGCTTCATGACGCGCTTCGAGACCGGAGTGGGACTGCGGAAGGACTCGCCGTCGGGCGGAGCGGCGCCGACGGCGAGGGAGCCGAAGGCGGACATCCGCAGGGTCACGGCCACCACGGGCTCATCCGATGTATGACCGTAGAGGGAGTCGTGGATGTCGCGGAACTCGCTGCACACCCCTTCGGGGCTGAGCCCGGAGGTCGCGACCGGGACGTTCAACTCGAACCCCTGCCCCCAATAGCGGCAGTCGATGGAAGGCTCCAGCCGGACGTGACGGTCGTCGATCCCGTCCGCCCGGAGCCGGGCGCGGAGCGACTCCCCGGTAGCGTCGAACCAGCGGGCGATGTCGCCGATGGAGGACCCGTCGACGGTGGTCAGCACCGTGGTCGACTCGTCGATCCTGAGGTCCGTGGCGAGCAGGCCCGTCGCGGAGAAGAGGCCGGGATGGCGTGGGATGACCGCCTCCGGCATGGACAGGTCCCTGATCAGCTGGCCGGCATGGAGCGGCCCCGCCCCGCCGAATGCCACCAGGGCGTACCGCCTGGGATCCTCCCCGCGATCTATCGAGACCCTCCGGATGGCCGCCTCGAGATGGGCATTGGCGATGGCCAGCACGCCTTCGGCGGTGGCCTGCGCGCTCAGCCCCAGACCGGCGCCCACTCCGGCGATCGCATCTAGGGCCGCATCCCGGTCCAGGGTGAGGCTGCCGCCCAGAGCGGTCAACTCGCCGAGGGTGCCCGCCACCAGGTGGGCGTCGGTGAGGGTGGCGTTCCGGCCCCCGAGCCCGTACGCGGCGGGTCCGGGATCCGCTCCCGCGCTCGCCGGGCCGACCTTGAGGGCGCCCGACCGGTCGACCTCCACGATGCTCCCGCCTCCGGCCCCCGCCGAATGGATGTCGAGGGACGGGGACAGTATCGGGTGCGACTCGATGTGCCGCATCGGGGACACGGAAGCCAGCCCGTTCCGGATCAGGCAGACATCCGCCGACGTGCCACCGATGTCGAGGGACAGGAGGTGGGTCCGCCCGGTGGCCGCTCCCAGGGCCACCGCTCCCGCTACGCCGGCCGCGGGCCCGGAGACCAGCAGCTTGTGGGCCTCGGCCTCAGCCCGGGCCGCCGGCACGCCGCCGCCGTTGGACTGCATCACCAGGAAGGCTCCTGGCACCCCGAGGTCCCGTATCCCGTCCTCGGCTCTCAGCAGGTAGTCCCGGACCACCGGACGGAGCCCGGCGTTGACAGCCGTCGTGACGGTCCGGGGATACTCCCGGAACTCGTTAGCCACCTCGGAGGATCGGGAGACCGCCAGGCCCGGGCACGCGGCCTCGAGGGCAGCGGCGAGCGTGCGCTCGTGGCTGTCGTCCAGGTAGCTGAACAGGAAGGAGATGGCGACCGCCTCCGGGTTCCGTGACTCGACCTCCTCGACGGCTCGGCTGGTCTCCGATGCCGTCAGGGCGCGGACGGTGCCGGTGGCGGTGACACGTTCGTCCACCTCGATCCGGTCACCGCGCGGGATGAACTCCCTCGGGCGGCTCTGGCGCAGGTCGTAAGCGTCGGGACGGGAACCCGAGCGGTAGGTCAGTATGTCGCGGAAGCCCTTGGTCGTGAGGAGGACGACCCGGGCCAGCCTGTCGTTGATGACCGCGTTGGTGGCGATGGTGGTGCCGTGGAACACCAGGGACACTTCCTCGAACGCCATTCCGAGACGGCCGAGAACGGAGAGGCCGTCGAGCAGACCGAGAGCCGGATCGGCGGGGACCGTGGGCACCTTGGCCGTGAGCCGCTGCCCGATCCCGTCGTCTGCGACCACGTCGGTGAAAGTGCCACCGATGTCGATGGCGACGGTCCATGTCATCGGCAGGAACTCAGACCGGCCAGGCCCTCTCGTTGTAGGCCATGTCCCAGAACATCTGCTCCAGGCGGCTGCTGGTGCGGAAGATGTCCTCGATTCTTGCCAGGTCCGAACTGCTCATGCCCTCGCAGAGTCGTTCGAGCTTGTCCTTGACCTCTTCGAGCGTGTCCCAGTACTCCTGCCCACCGAAGAACTCGATCCAGGTGCGGTAGACCTGGTGTTCGGGGGCGTCGGGAAGCCGTTCCTTGCCGATCTCACCGTAGCTCCAGGCGCAGGGTGTCAGCGAGGCCATGATGTCGGCGGCTCGGCCCTCGTAGGCCACGGTCAGCAGGTGGCGGGTGTAGGCCAGCGTCCCGGGTGCCATCACCACCTCTTCGGTCGCTCCAGGAACCATCTGCCGGACCTCGTCGAGCAACTGGCGGTTCTTGGGTAGCTCGAAGTCGACGATGTTGCTCACGATGGCGGCGAAGTCCCGCATGGTGTCCTCATCATCGGCCTTCGCCACACCGAGGGCCATCGCCCTCGCCAACTCCCGGAGGAAGACGATGTTCTGGCCGATGTAGAAGGCGAACTTCCGCTCCGGAAGGGTGCCGGAGGCCAGTTCATCCACGAACGGATGGTTGTGCAGCTCGTGCCAGATGTCCCGGCAGCTATCCCGAAGCCTGTCGCAAACGGTGCTCATCGACTGGTACCTCCTCCGATACGCCGGCCGCCGCCGAAGCCCGCCGGCCCGGTCGTGGTGTTGTACTCGTACCCGAGGGCCATGGGCTCCTCCGCCCAGGGGCGGTAGAAGTCGAACAGGTACGGCTCGACCTCGAACGCCAGCTCGGCCCACCTGGCCCAAGGCTCCTCCAGATCGAAGAGCCCCCTCGCTATCGCCTCGTTGTACTCGTCGCGGATCTGCTGCTCGTTCAGAGCGGTGATCTCCCCGTTGTCGAGGACCACCTGGCCGGCGACGAGCACCGTCTCGATGTCCGTGCCGTCGGCCCGGTCCAGGATCACGTCGAGCACCGGGCTCACGTAGAACCGCGCCGGTCGCTCGAACACCCGCTTGCGGTCGAGGATGAGCAGGTCGGCGTCCTTACCCACTGCCAGGCTGCCGATGCGGTCCTCGGCGCGGGCCGCCCGCGCCCCGTACGTGGCGGCGGATCGCAGGAGCGCCTCGGAGTTGAGCCGGCCGTACTCCGGCTCCGGCCCAAGAGGTAGGCGCTGGAGGTAGGCACCCAGGCGAACCTCCTGGAACATGTCGTCACGCTCGGAGAAGGAGATGGCATCGGTACCGAACGCCAGCCCTCCACCGGCGTCGAGGATGTCGCGCACGCGGCATACCCCGGTGCTCAGCCGGAGGTTCGAGCCGGGGTTGCTCGCCGCCACGGCGCCGGTGTCGGCCAGGATCTCGATGTCACGGTCGGTGGCCCACACGAAGTGCGAGAGCGACACGTCCGGTCCGAGGAGGCCGATGTCAGCCAGCCGTTGCATGGCCGTGACTCCGAAGCGCCGGATGTTGTACTGCATCTCGGACCGGGTCTCGAGGCAGTGCGTCATGATCCCGGTGTCGTAGTCGGTGGCGATGGCCCGGCACCTGCGGTAGAGGTCGTCGGTTACCGCCGGGGTCCAGTCTGGCGCCAGCAGGACGCGGAGCCGGTCGTCTCGGCGGTCCCAGGTCGCGGCCGCATCCTCGTAGGCGGCTATGACGTCATCGCTGGGTAGGGCGTAGCCCATCGGGGAGTTGCGTACCTCCTCGGCCAGCTCTTCGGGCAGTCGCGCCAGGAAGTCGTCGTTGGCCTCGTGGACGTAGAGGTTCTCATCGCGCAGGGTGATCCCGAGCGCGGTGCGCATCCCCAGGTCCTCGTACGCCTGCAGTGCGTTGTCCATGCCGAAGTTCTTCGGACCGGGGCGGCCGTAGAAGGCATCGACCGTGGTCGTGATTCCTCCGCGGACCGCGGTCATGAGCGTGACGAGGATCGCCTTGTACATGATTTCCTCGTCCATCGGCTTGAAGACCGGATGGACGTAGATGTTGGCCCTCTCGAAGAGCATCTCCCAGAGTCCCGGGCCCAGCGCCGACTCGGAGTGGTAGTGGGAGGCCACGAAGCCGGGCATGACGAAGTGGTCCTGCGAACCGAGGACGCGGTCGAAGGGCCCCTTGGTCTCGAGTTCGGCCCTCGGTCCGGACTCCACGATCTTCTTGCCTTCGACGATCAATGCGCCGTCGGTGATGAACGCTTCGTCGGCAAGCGTGACCACCGGGTTGCCCACGATGAGATATCGCGACATCGGTCCCGTCCTTTCGGCTCGTGCCTCTCCGGACCGGCGCCGGGGAAGCGCGGAAGTCTCTCTCGGACCTGCCGATTTGGTCCGTCATGGCGAGCTTACTTCGGGCTCGGGAACGGCGTCTCGGGAGGGTGCCAAAAAGACGAGAAGGGGTTGGCCTACGATCCCGCGACCTGGGTTTCGTTGCCGGTATCGGGCCTGACGGACGGTGCTCGGGTTAGGGTATCGACGTTGCCCGGAGTCCAGGGGAGGGCGCCATGCAGATCGATATGCACACCCATGTGCTCGCCCTGGCGTCCGACCCCGAGTTCTCCGTGGAATACGGCCGGGAGGGGTCGCTTTGCATATACCGCAGTGCGGGCGCCGTGCCGGCCCATCGCATGCCCACGGAGGACGAGTGGGAGGAGAGTGGCTTCTCCCGTAAGGGTTGGCCGATCATCGGTGGCGCCGAATCCATGCGGGACCACCCCGGATTCGACAAGATCGTCCTGCTGTCCGTGTCGCCGCAGTGGCTCGACGGCCGCTTGATAGGAACGGTCGACCCGACGGGCATCAGCGGCGTCGAGGGTCCGCCTCACCCCGAGAAGTGCAACGACTACATAGCCGGGCTCGTGCGTCAGGACCCGGCGACCCTGGTCGGCTTCGCTTCGGTGAACCCCGCCTACCAGGGACCGGAGGCGGCGGTGGAGGAACTCACCCGGGCTGTCCGCGAGCTGGGATTGTCCGGAGTGAAGCTCTACCCGATGTACCAGCACTGGTCGCCCGACGATCGCGAACTGGCCTTCCCCGTCTACCAGTGTGCTCTTGAGCTCGGGATCCCGGTGATGTTCCACCAGGCCGGATCAACGCGTATCGACGCGTCCCTCGGCCTGGGACGGCCCGCGCTCCTCGACGATGTCGGCAGGGAGTTCCGTGACCTCGTGGTGATAATAGCCCACATGGGAATCCCGTGGCAGGACGAAGCGCTCTTCCTGCTCACCAAGCACCCCAACTTCTACGGTGAACTCTCCTACCTGATCGCGGCCCTCAGTCCGAGGGAGTTGTTCACCTTCCTCCACAAGGCGGAGCCCTTCTTCGTTCCCCTGGAGAAGCTGTTCTTCGGTTCGGACTATCCCGGGTTCCTCTACGACCCGGTGGTTCTTCGCGACAAGCTCCTCACCCTCAACGACCATGCCGAGCCGTTGGGGCTCGACCCCATACCCCGGCACAAGCTCGAGGGCATCATGGGCGACCACGCGGCCGCCGTCCTCGGCTGGTGACGCAGGAGTTTCAGCCGGACGGCTCTTCCCGGTCTCCGGTCCTCACCGGCCACCGTTTCTGGTCACCGACCGCTGTTTCGGTGGTGGTCT
>JAPPGU010000002.1 GCA_028821265.1 bacterium
GATCGGCCCCTACAACACCGGAGGAGACTTCCGGCACGTGGTTCCCGACACCCCCATGTCCGTCCTCGGCCACCAGGGCCGGGCCGTCTACTCGAACCAGGGATGCGGCTACTGCCACACCCAGCTGGTGAGGCCCGTCCTCGCCGACGTCGGGCTCGGACCGGTGACGGAGAGCTGGGCCAACTCGCTCGACACCGCCACCTTCGGCGTGCAGCGGATCGGGCCCGACCTGGCCCACGTTGGTAGCCGGGCGCCTTACGGGGGCGACGCGGGACCCGTCACCGCAGACGATCTCATGATCCTCCTGTCAACCCCTGGCAGCGTATTCGCGTCCGGGAACCATCCGTCGTACGCGCACCTGTCCGAACAGGACCTGACCGCACTGGCCACCTACCTGTCGGAGTTGAAGTAGCCATGGTTCCTCGGTTCGGCCCCCGAGACGAGGCACGATGAACGAGCTTCTCGCCGCCGCGGCCGCCCGGCTCGGGAGCCCCGAGCATCTGGTGGAACGATCGGCCATCGCCCGGGCCGAGGCCGACGGCCTCACCCCCGAGGAGGTGCTGGCCGCGTGGGCAGGGGGAACGGCGCCCCCGCCTGGATCCCCGGCGCCCGCCGCCCCCGACCCGGCCGCGGATGTACCGGCGCCGGTTGCCGCCGCGGCCCCTCCTGCCGCACCTGAAGCTCCCGAGCCGGCCGGCGCTCCCCCGGCGCCCGCTCCCGAGATGCCGGCCACCGCGGTCGGAAGCCCTCCGGCGCCCGAGCAGGTGACTCTCGCCGAGGCCCACCGGTTCGAGGCGGTGATCACCGGCGCCACCGCCGGCCTCACCGAGCGGGTCGCTACGTCGCTGCCCCGCTGGCTCACCGCGCTGTTCTTCGCCGTACCGCTGATCGGCCTCACGTACCTGATCGCCTTCGCCGGCGGTCCCAATTGCGGCGCGGGCGGCCAGCTCTCTGTCGATCGCCTTACCGGCTTGGTCGAGAACTGCGACGGCTCCGTCTACGAAGCGGGCGGCGCGGCCGGAGGCGTGGACGTGCGGGCGCTGGTCGGCGAGGGGAGCGTGCTGTTCGCGGCCCCCTCCAGCTGCAGCTCGTGCCATGGCGCCAGCGGCGAGGGCGGCTCCGGCCCGGCCTTGGCAGGCACGCTGCTGGACACCTTCGCGGTGTGTACCGACCACATCGAGTGGGTCTCGCTGGGAACGGACGGCTTCCTCAGCGCGGGCCGGAATACCTATGGTGACGCCGGCACCGCGGTGGGCTCGGGCGGGGTCATGCCCTCTTTCGCCGACACCATGACTCCCGAGGAGATCGCCACCGTGGTCTTCTACGAACGGGTGGTGCTGGGAGGCCAGCCCGTCGAGGACGCGGTGTTCGACTGCGGATTCGCAGAACCCGTCGAAGAATGAGGTCCGGAACCGCTATCACGTTGCTGATCCTGCTGGCCTTGATCGGCGTGGCCGGGATCGTGTTCGCCGTCCAATTGCTCGGCCTGTAGAAGAGAGCCAGGGGGCTACGGGTAACCACCTCTGCCAGTAAACTACGCGGCTAGAGGGCTAGGAGCACTCTGCGATGACATCAGCCACCACGACCACCACTTTCCGTGTCGAGGCTTTTCACGAGGGTGAGTGGTGGGTGGCCCGGGTAGCAGGGCTAGACGCCAACTACACCCAGGCCAGGACGTTCGAGGAAGTACGCGAAATGGCGCGAGACCTCATTGCCCTCGCGCTCGACATCGACGAGACCGAGGTAGGCGAGATCGTGGTTACCGAGAACGACTGGCGCTGACCTCAGACAACTCCGGCCACGGTTCGGGATCGGGGCTGTTTCAAGGCGTCACCAACTGGATGTCGCACTGCGGACCAGGTGCGCCGGCGAGCGCCCTGTCGTTGGTAAGAAGTGAACATTCGAGCGTTTCCGCCAGCGCCACGTAGACGGCGTCGTATGGTGTCACGTTGGCTCGCAATTCGAAGATCCGGGGAAGCAACGAAACCATCGAGTACCGTGCGAGCGGCAAATCGGCGAGGGCCTCTACGGCGTCCGAGAATCGCTCGAGTGTGAGGTCACCGGCCAGCCAGCGCTTCCTGAGGACTGAAACGACTTCGGCGTAGGCCAGGTCCGGTATGGCGGCGTCGCCGGCAAGACGCAACTCTCGCCGGGCGTCGGCGCCGTCGCCGCCGTCGTCACCGACCGCATTGGCGAGCACGGAGGCGTCGAGGACGATCAACGCTGCCGGCGGTCCTCGGCCAGGTCCTCCACTGACTGTCTAGCGCCGACGCGACCACCCGCAAGGGTTTCCACCCTGTTGATGACATCGTCGAGCGTGGGGCGCGCCGCGAGCCGCTTCAACTCGGACACGAGATACTGCTGAAGCGATTTGCCCTCACGCTCGGCGCGGTGCCGTAGCTCGGCATGCGTCTCGTCGGGCAGATTCCGTATCAGCACGTGCACCATGCTTTCATTATGCTATCACAAGTGCGACCCTGACCTCTGTATGGATCTAGCCGGCCGGTCATCGGCCGGTGGTTCAGTGTAATCCAATATAACTAGCAACTAGCAACTAGCAACTAGCAACTAGCAACTAGCAATAACGACCGACGAGTCCACGGCGAGCGTGAAGTGGTCGTCGGCCCGCCCGCCCCGCACGGCCAGCGCCATCAGCCCGGCCGAATCGATGTGGAGGAGCGGGCGCCCTTCCCCCACGTCCGCGAACGTCCCCACCCAGGGCACCCGGTAGTTCATCATGCCCACCCGCACCACGACCTGCTCGCCCGGTCCCATCCCGGCCTCCTCGAGGTCTTCGGGCGTGATGTTGGTCTGGACGTTGCCGTAGGTGTCCACCCACCAGGCGCGACCCTCCACCCGTCCTTCGTCCGTCACCTCGGATAGGGGAAGCAGGAGCGGCGTGAGGATCTGCGGATCTAGCTGTGGCCCTATCTCGTGCGGCCGGGCTTCTCCGGCAGCAAGCACGGCGGCAGCCGGCGCGAACCGGTCCCGGCCCTCGAACGTGCGGCCCCGTGACGGGAGCATCACGTCCGGGTTCTCGATCGCGTAGGCCTCCGTCACGCCCCCTAGGAATGCCGCCGCCGGGGAGAGGATCCCGTTGTCGGGACCCACCAGGTAGCCCCAGCCGGTCTCCAGGACCACGGCCTTGCGGTCGCTCCCCACACCGGGATCCACCACCGCCAGCACGACGCCGGCCGGCATGTACTGGATGGCCCGCAACAGGGTGAGAGCGCCGGCCCGGATGTCGCCGGGCGGTATCCGGTGGTTCAGGTCGATCACGCGGCACCGGGGCGCCAGCGTGGCGATCACCCCGTGCACCACCCCGACGAACTCGTCCTCCCGGCCGAAGTCGGATAGGAAGGTGATCGGAAGCGGAAAACTCGGCACCACGCCGGCCCGAGCCTAGATGGTCAGTGGTCAGTGGTCAGTGGACAGTGGACAGTGGACAGTGGACAGTGGACAGTGGATGTTTGTCACCGGGTAATAAGACGGAAACCCAACTGCCTTAAGGGCTACAGCCAACTGGATGACCTGTGGGTCACCGAGCGGCCACTGGCAGCCGACCACTGGCCACTTAATCCCGACCATCTGAACCCGCCCGTGGGTGGGTCCGGGTGCGGTTTACCATTGCGCCATGGGTGATCCGGCGCTCGGCGACACCGAACTGCTCTCCTCGGCCGAGGGGGTGGTGATGATCATCGGGGCGCCCGATTCGGGAAAGACGACCCTGGCTCGCAAGCTGGCCGACGCCGCCCTCCAGGACGGACGGACCGTCGCCTACATCGACAGCGACCTGGCTTGTACAACCGTCGGCCCGCCTACCTGCGTGGGCCTGAAGTGGCTCCGCTCGCCGGCCGACATGGCCGATCTCACCCAAGCCGACGACCTGCGCTTCGTGGGAAGCATCAGGCCGGACCGGTTCATCCTCCAGCAGGTGGCCGGTGTCGCTTCGCTGGTGGAGACCGCCCGGACGGAGGCGGACCTGATCGTCATCGACACCAGCGGAACCGTCTCAGGGGTGGTGGGCCAGCGGCTCAAGTATCACAAGGCGGAGTTGGTCCGGCCCGACACCGTGTGGGCCGTGCAGAGGGGTGGCGAGTTGGAACCTCTGGTAGGCCTCCTGCGGCGGTTTCTCTCCGCCAACGTGGTCACCGTCGCCGCCAACCGGGGCGGCCTGCCGATGAGTCCCGAGGAGCGAGTGGATGTGCGCGCCGCCCGGTTCGCCGCGGCATTCCCGGCGCCGCTCCAGCGCTGGCGCGTCTTGCCCACCGTATTCGCACCCAGCCTCCCGGCGGGCTTCGACCTGGTCCGCCTCCACCGGATGATCGTCGGGGTCCACGACCGGCAGGGCCGTTGCCTGTGCCTGGGAATGCTGGAGTACGACGAAGTGCTGCGGGTCATCACCTCCGGGAACCAGGGCATGGCCGGACTTCAGATCGGGTCGGTCCGTCTCGACCCCGAGACGTTCCGGACTACCTCGGTCCGCCTCAACGAGCTGATGTTCGGCCTCGGCTGATCGACCCGGGCCGGTGGGATCCGGACACGCGAAAGCCCGAGGAACCTTTACCGAATTCCACCGCACTTCCCCTGACGGATTCGCTCGGCGCCAGCACCTCGGGCCTTCTGGACTGAACCTTACGGCCTACCGCCTGGCGGATCAAGCCATCTATTGACATCGTGTAACCATTACATTACGTTCTCATAAGTGGGCCGATGGGCCTCTCCCAAGGCCTTATCCACACAATCCCCAGGGGTTGCTCACAGGGAGTGTGAACAAGACACTTCCAGAAATTTTCGCGCTCTCCCACCCCGGATGGTCGTGGCCGGCACGCTGCGTCAGCGCCCGAATCCCGTCCTGACCAGGGGACGGAATGTGAGGTCCACCAGCTCGTAGATCTCGGCGAAGACATACTGGAGAACCTCCTCATCGGCGCGCTCGGCCTCGACCCGGCCCCGCAGGTATATCCCACCACCGTGATCGATGGCGAAGTGGACCCGCCACGCCCGATGGTTGCGGACCAGCATCAACCGGTAGACCTCCTCCAGTCGCCCGCGAGGCGATGGAAGAACGTACGCCTCGAACCCGACCGTGCGGTCGCCGGGCTCGACCCATACCGTGGTGAAGTCGCGGGTTTGCTGAGCCATCCGCACCGCCCAGCGGCCTTCCACGAGTTCGGTGGCCACCACGTCCGATCCGGGATCCTCCACCCATGACCGGAAGATGGCGCCCAGCCGGTCGGTGAGCTCAGCCCGATCCATCGGTGATTCCCCTATAGAGCTCCAAGAGCCGGTCGGTGGCTGCTTCCCACCCGTAGCGACGACCCGCAGCAAGGGCGCCCCGGATCAGTTCGTCGCGGTAGGCCGCCCCGTCCAGGACCCTCAACAGAGCCTTGGCGTAGTCGGGCGGCTCCCATCCGTCCACCAGGAACCCGGACACTCCATCCTCGACCACATACCGCAACCCGCCCACATTGGCGGCCACCACCGGCAGGCCCACTCCCTGCGCTTCCGCCGCCACCAACCCGAAGGATTCGCTCCTCGACGGCACGATGAGCACGTCGGCGGCCTGGTAGTAGAGCGGGAGGCGGTGGTGGGGCTGGACGCCGCACCAGGTCAGCCTCCGTTCCAGGCCCGAGCGGGCGGCGAGTTGCCGGATCTCGAGCTCTTCCTCGATACCAGAGGGGCCGCTCGGGCCGCCCACGACCATCATCCGGGCATCCGGGAGGTGGTCTCGCACCATGCCGAAGGCCGCCACCGCCACGTCCAGTCCCTTGAGCGCCTGGATACGACCTACGAACAGCACGGTCGGAGCGTCATCGAGGCCCAGCCGTCTCCTGGCCTCCCGGCGATCGCCCGGCCTGAACAGGGTCAGGTCGATGCCGGGTGGGTTCACGCATACCCGGCTGGGGTCGGCGCCGTACCGCTCGATCAGCTCCAGCGCCTCGTGCTCGGTGGAGGCGATCACGCAGTCCGACCGGGCGATCACCTCCCGCTCGGCGGCGATGCGATACAAGGGTTCGCTCGGCTGGCCGGGACGGCGGGTGGCGTCCTTGACCCGGCCCAACGTGTGGAAGGAGTTGGCGAGCGGGAACCCCGTTACCTGCTTGACGAGCAGGCCCGTCCAGCCGGACAGCCAGTAATGGCTGTGGAGGATGACGGTCCCCGGCCCGCGGTGGCCGTCATCGAGCACAGCCTCGGTGACCTGCGTGGCGAACTCCCCCACCCAGTCGCCGAGATGGGGAATCGGTAGCGGCTCCACCGGCCCGGCCTCGACATGGATCACCTCGTAACCGGCAGGAGTGGCCATCACCCCCGCCCGGCTCGGATCCGTCCGCCGGGTGAACACGGTCACCTCGATACCCCGTCGGGCGAGCGAAGCGGCCTGCTCATCGACATAGACGTTCATGCCCCCGGCGTCGCCCACGCCGGGACGATCCAGCGGAGACGTGTGCATCGAAAGGAACACCACCTTGCGGATCATGTGACGCCCTCCACCACAAGCAGCGGGCGCGCCCGAGCCCCCATGCGGAACTTGTAGGGCTCCGATCCCTTGAGAAAGTCGAACACCGCTCCCCCCGCCGCGATGGTGGCGGCGATCAACTCCGTGAGGAGCACCACGCCGGGCGACACGTGACGGAGATCGGGCTCGTAGGCGGAGTTGTACAGGTAGTAGCCGTCGGCGTCCGAGTAGCCGATCACGACCGCTGCCGGGCGGTTGTCGTCCCCGTACAGGACGTCCAGGCGCCAACCCTCCCCGCTCAGGAGCTCCGTGAACATGTCCTCCATCGGGCCGGTCATGAACCGACCCTTTCGTCCCGCCGAGCGGCGATGGAGCCGGAAGAAGTCGTCCAGCACGGGGCCCGGCTCCTCGAAGGTCGCCAGGCGCAACCCGCCCATCTCCCCGACGAACCGGCGGCGCTTGCGGCGGGCCTCGTGACGCTGCTTCTTTCCGATGGCGGTCAGGTACTGGTCGAAGGTCTCCGGGAGGTCCACCACGGCGGTCTCGGCGTGCGGGGCCATGCGATAGTCGGAGCCGACCCGGTCCAGGGCTTCGGTGATGACGTCGGCGGCGCCCGACGGAAGGGAATCGAACCGGAAGGACCGGCTCCGGCCGGACGCTCGGAAGTGCTCGACCAGCAGGTCGACCGCGTCGCCGAGCGGCGACCGGTAGTCGACCAGGTCCTCGTGTCCCAGAAGCCCGAGATGATCACCCTCCTCGACCAGGGCCACCTCCCCCCGTTCGTCCGACAGGATGAGAGGAACCTGGCCGGGCGAGGCGGTATGCCGCCACACGGTGGCGAGGAAATCGCGGGTGGCGAACGGTCCGACCCGGTCCGCCGCTGCACTATGCCCGTAGGTCCTGGTATCGAACATCACCGGGTACACGGGTCGAGCGTATCGGGTCGGATGGAGACTCCCGGCGCGCTCATAGGCAGGCTCGCACCAGCGTCGGGTAGGGATTGACCGGCGAAGAGGTCCGCCCCCTCGGATGGAGTTGGAAATGCAGATGGGGCGGAGTGGTGCGGGCGTTCCCGGTGTTGCCGTTGTAGCCCACCACCTGGCCCCGGCTGACCCGGACCCCCGAGGCGATCCCCGAGGCATAACCGTCGAGGTGGGCGTAGTAGTAGTCGACCCCGTGGTCGGCCGCCAGCCATAGAGCGGTACCGCCCCGGCCCCCTTGCGTCAGCAGCACCGTGCCGTTGCCCACGGCATAGATGGGTTGCCCCCTGGGGGCGAACAGGTCGTTGCCGCGGTGGGTTCGCCCTCCCGACCGCGGGAAACCCCAGTCGTTGATGAAGGAGGTGGCAGCCGGATCCAGCGGGCAGATGAAACCGGGTGTCAAACCGGGTCCGACCCCGGCCGCCGGACCCGCCCGCCGGGCGGCCTCGAGAGCCCGGGCCCGCGCCAACTCGGCCTGGCGTTGCCGGTAGAGCCGACTGCATTCTCCCTCCAGTTGCCTCGAGGCGTACAGGGCCTCGTCCGTCGCCGCAGCCAGTATCCCGGCCTGCTGCTCAGCCCTGATCTCCAGGATGAGCAACTCGGTCTCCTCCTCCACGAGCTGCTGCTCCATGACTTCGGTCTGGGCCAGTATCAGCCGCCACCGGTCCACCGCCGCCACCCGCTCGGTGGTGATGGCGTTGATGAACTCCTGGCTGGTGACCAACTCGTCGAGCGACTTCGTCCGGAGAACGAGGCCGCTGATCTCCGTCTCGGCGGTCATGTAGGACTCCACCGCCCAATCCACCACAGCCTGGCGCAGCACCTCGAGCTCCTCGTAGCGTTCCGCGATCTGGTCCTGGAGCCGGGCGACCCGGCCGGCTATGACATCCCGGTCCGCATAGAGCCCGGCCACCTCGGCCTGGGCCTCGTTCCGTTCCGCGACCGCGGCGTCCAGGATGTCCACCGCGTCCTGGTACTCGCCGCAAGCCTCGTCCACCTCAGCCTGGGTTACCGCCACCGAGGGGGCAGGCGCCACGGCTGCGAGAGCCAATACGGGCGCGACCAGGAGCACCACGCGCCGGATGTGTTTGGACATGGCATTTAAGGCTAGTGGTCGGTGGTCAGTGGTCAGTGGTCAGTGGTCAGTGGTCAGTCACGCCGGTCCCGCGACCTCATGGAGCCGGTCAAGAACAACTTGGCGTGTTCTGCTCGGGACTGCGGCCCTCACCCGATCATCCGCAGCGCGGGCATGAACACCGCCACGGCCAGCATCGGACCGTCCAGCGCAGCCAGGAGACCGCCCGGTCTGGACGTCAACCGGATGGCTCCCGTACGGAAAGCCAGGCCGATGCCACGGCCCGCGATCGTTGCGAGTGCCAGGAGCAGTCCGATGAAGAACCAGGCGAGGAGATCGAACCCGGAGAGATAAGCGACCGCCACGGCCACCACGACCATCAGAACCGGGCCGACAAGGTAGGGATCGAACAGGCGTGACCGGCTCACCTCGGTCCACCGGCCGACCAGAGCGCCCACCGCGATCACGATCAGCAACCCGGCAACCTGCCGGTCCCCGCCGTCGGCGACCGACCTGGCCAGCAGAAGAGACGCCACCGCCAGGGAGGCGATCACCGCGCCCAGCGCCGAAGCGCCGATCGAGGTCAGGTCCCGGGCTGAAGGCCTCACGACCGCCCATCCCATCACCAGGACCATCGAGACAGCCACGCCGATCCCCAGACCGAGCAGTCCGAGCGTATTGGCGACGGCCATGGAAACCAGGACGGAGGCCAGGATGGGCTGGGTATGCAACCGGAATTCACTGTCGGATGAGGTGTTGACCAGGTCGACCACCCAGATTGCCACTACCCCCACCCAGACGGCCACCACGATCGCTATGTCGAGGGTGTTGGTCACGATCAGCGCCAGCATCATGCCGGCCAGCAACAGCCCGTCCATACCACCGGCGCTGGTCCCCGCGGCGGTGCCGCCCGAAACCGGAGGAATGACCGCCAGCTCATCATCGTCTCGCACCGGGTCCTCGCTGGACCCTTCGTGCCCGTTCTTCCAGAGGCGGGCGGTCTGCATGTGCCGCCGGAACTCCGGCCCGAACCGCTCCCCCAGGGCATCGACCACCGCGCCGACGGTGTCGCCCTCGATATCCACCTGCGAGCTTCCAGCGATCTCGCGCAGGTTCGCGAACAGCCTTACTCGTGCCATCGATACTGAGGCTACTCGCAATCGGTGCCGTTAACGCGCCAATCCAGCTACCAGCCGTCGTGGAGTGGCTGACCCTCGGAGTACCCGGCCGAGGACTGGACCCCGATGACCGCCCGCCGGTGGAACTCGTCGATCGTGCGGGCGCCCGCGTAGGTGAAGGACGATCTCACCCCGGCGGTGATCCGATCGAGCAGGTCCTCCACGCCGGGGGCCTCCGAGCTGAGATACATGCGGCCCTCGGAGATGCCCTCCTCGAACATGGTCTTCAGTCCCCGCTGGTAGGCGGTGTCCTTGGCAGTACGCCGCTGGACCGCCTGGCGGGAAGCCATGCCGTAGTTCTCCTTGTAGACGTTGCCCTCCACGTCCGACAGGGTGGGAGCGGCCGACTCGTAGGTGCCGGCGAACCACGAACCGACCATGGCCGCCGACGCGCCGGCAGCCAGGGCCAGGGCCACGTCCCTCGGGTCGCGCACCCCTCCGTCGGCCCACACGTGCCGCCCGCGGGATCGGGCCGCCGCGGCGCACTCCACCACCGCCGAGAACTGGGGACGGCCCACGCCGGTCATCATCCGGGTGGTGCACATGGCGCCGGGCCCCACACCGACCTTGACGATGTCGGCGCCGGCATCGATGAGGTCCGTGACGGCTTGGGCTGTCACCACGTTGCCAGCCACGACCGGACGGTCATCCACCACCGCCCGGACCTCTTTCAACGCCTCGATCATGCGGGCCTGATGACCGTGGGCGGTATCGACCACCACCACGTCCACCCCAACGTCCGACAGTCCGGCAGCCTGGGCGCCAGCATCTCCGCTGATCCCGACCGCGGCGGCCACGAGCAACCGGCCCAGGTGGTCGGTAGCCGGCTCGTACACGGTGGCTCGCAGGGCGCCGGGACGGGTGATGACGCCGACCAGCATCCCCGACTCGTCCACCACCGGAGCCAGGGGCACCCGGCGTTCGGCCAACTCTTCGAACATGGCCTCGGGATCCAGCCAGGCGGGAAGGACGATCGGTTCGTGCGACATCACCTCCGACAGGTGGGTGAACGGGTCAGCGCCCTCCTGGTCACCCTCGGTGAAGATACCCACCGGACGGCCCCTCTCGTCCACCACGATGACCGCCCCGTGGGCCCGCTTGTTGATCAACGCCCTCGCCGTGTTGACGTTGTCGTGAGGGGTCAGCGTGATAGCGGTATCCAGCACCGGATCCGCCTTCTTCACGGCGGACACCATATCGGCGATGGCTTCGATCTCCACGTCCTGGGGGAATACAGCCAAGCCGCCCCGGCGGGCCACCGTCTCGGCCATGCGACGGCCCGAAATCGCCGTCATGTTGGCCACCACCACCGGGATGTTGGTACCGACTCCGTCCGGCGGGGTGAGGTCGACATCCATCCGGGATGAGACATCCGAGAAGGAGGGCACGAGAAAGACGTCCGAATAGGTGAGCTCGCGGTCCACCACCAACCCGTCGATGAGCCTCATGATCTGCCCTCCCTAGCGGACTGCCGGATCATCCGTGTGTCGGGCTGCCTTGACATTTTCAGTACCCTCCCGCATCCGGCTCGGCCGACCTGATCCGTCTCCGCCGGAACGCGATCATCACGACCAGAACGATAACGACGATCAGGGCCGCCGCTACCACCACCCGGACAATGGCCGCACTCACCCCGGACGGCGGGAGCCGCGACTCGGCCTCGAGCGCACGTCCGGAGTCGGTGACGGAGAGATTCCAGACAACGAGGCTTCCGGTGTGCAGGTCGGCATTGTGAGAGACGATCTCGCCGGGCAGCATCACGCTGACGCGGATGTCCAACACCTGGTCGATCATGGACAGGTCCACCGGTAGGGGGCTCTCCGCCAGGCCCTCACCCAGCAACCCCTCCACGCCCGCCGGGATGGTCAGACTGAACCGGAAGGAGTCGCCCTCCCGGGTGAGAAGGCCGGCGGCCAGGAAGTCAAGCAACCCCAGATCGTCCAACCCGCCTCCCGTGGCCGCCAGGTCGGACAGGAGTTCATGCAGCCCGGTCAACGACTCGAAGGGGACGGTGGCGCGGATGCCTTCGTATCCGTCATCGGAGACGGCCGCGACGCTCCAGGCGTCCGGAATTATCTCCTCGCCGATCGGCAACTCACCACCGAATTCGGCGCCGACCAGCGAGGCCAGGGCATCGTCCATGGACAGCTCGACCGCAACCGAACCGCTCTCGTCCTCTTCGATCACGAGGTCGGCGAAGAGACGGAACTCGCATGCGGTCAGCAGCAGGGCGCCGACCATCGACAGCAGCAGCAGACGGAATCTTCCCGAGCCGATCTTCACGCGGCGCTCCTCGGTTCAGCTGGCGGTTGTTCGCCGGAATGCGGTCTACGGAGTTCGTACCCCGAGAGATTCGGAGATGATCACGGTAACACCGTCCGGGGCCTCGACCTCGAAGGCTCCGGGGGACTCGCCGGCCGCAGGACCGGTGGTGTGGCCGAGGGCTTCGACCTGATCCCGGCGGGCTTCCGCGTCATCCACCACGAAGACCAGCCGGCATGGATACCGGACCTGCCCGGGGTCGCCCTCGGGCACCAGTTCCAGCACGGAGTCGACCCCCACGTCCAGCAGGACTCTCGTACCGGTCTCCCCGTCCGCTCCGGGTCCGTGCGATGCCGCTGTCTCGATGCGGGCGAAGCCGAGGGTGCTCTGGTAGAAGTCGACGCTCCGGTCCAGATCGCTGCACGGGATCACAACCCGGAGCTGTAGCACCCGGGAGAGCGGCGCTCCGGGCCCGCCGAGAACCGCTTTGGCCTGGCCGACCGTGAAGCGTCCTTCGGTGACCTCCCGGCCCACCACCACTCCGGCGAGGCTACGGCCTTCGACATCGATCGAGGTCAGGGCGCGGAGGTCGTCCACGTTCCGCACGCCGCCCGAGGCGACCACCGGCTCGTCGATGTACTCCAGGGCAGTCCGGAGGATGTCGAGATTGGGACGTTCCGAGAGAACATCCCGGCGGGCGTCGGTCACGAAGAACCCGCTCACCCCGCACGAGGCCATCTCGACCATTACCTCTTCCATGAACCGGCCCGAGTCGGAGGTCCACCCCTCCGTGACCAACTCCTCGTTGCCGAGGACATCGAGCGACACCATCATCCGGCCGGGGAAGTCACGGCACAGGTCCCAGACCATGGTGGGAGTCTCGATGGCAGCCGTGCCCATGGTCACCTTCCAGGCGCCCTGCTCGATGAGCCGGGCGGCTTCACGCTCGGAACGGATCCCACCCGCCACCACGATCGGCACGTCGAGCGCGCCCAGCATGCGGTCGATCAGGGGACGGTTGCGGTAGGAGCGGTAGGCGGCCGCGTCGAGATCGACGACGAGAAGACGATCCACGCCCATGTCGGCCCAACCCCGGGCCCGGTTGATCGGGTCGGCGTCGAGCGAGATCACATCGTCGAGGCTGCCCCTACCGAGACGAACCGCCCGGCCTTCGAGGATGTTGACGCGGGCGTAGAGGTCCATGGCACGGATTGTATCGGGGCGAGGAGGCGAATGGACCGGCACCCATGGCAGGCCTTCCTGCCAACCGGAGCGAGCGCCGGTCGATAACCTCCGGTCATGGACACGCGCCTCGACGGACAGCGCGCCGTGGTGACCGCGGGCGCCGGCGGGCTCGGCCTGGCCATTGCCGGAGCGCTGGTAGGCGAGGGCGCCACCGTCTTCGTGTGCGACATCGACGGACGGGCGCTGTCGAAGCTGCCATCCGCAGTGGAAGGCGCCCGGGTGGACGTGGCGGACCCGGATGCGGTGGCGGCCTGGCTGGACCCGATCACAGCCTCCGGGGTCGACCTGCTGGTCAACAATGCGGGGATAGCCGGGCCCACCAAGCCTCTCGAGGAAGTCACCCCGGACGAGTGGCGCCGGTGCCTGGCGGTGGGCCTCGACGGCCAGTTCCACTGCGCCCGGCGTGTCATCCCTGCCATGAAGCGGCAGCAATCCGGCGTCATCGTCAACATCTCGTCTACGGCCGGATTCCACGGCATGCCGCACCGAGCGCCGTACGTGGCCGCCAAGTTCGGCGTGATCGGTCTGACCAAGACCCTGGCGATGGAGCTCGGACGCCACGGCATCCGGGTGAACGCCATCGCTCCCGGAGCCATCACCGGAGAACGCATGGATCGGGTGATAGCGGCCCACGCCGAGGCGGAGGGGACGTCCCGGGAGGAGATACGTTCGCTATACGCGGAGGGCACCTCGATGGGAACCTTCGTCGATCCTGAGGAGATAGCCGACATGGTCGTTTTCCTTGCCTCGGCGCGAGGAAAACGAGTCAGCGGCCAGGTCATCTCGGTGGATGGCCACACCGAGACCCTCTACCCGCGAACCTATGCCCAGAACGAGAAAAAACGGATGGGCGAGTAGCTCGGCGGACGCCCGCAGAGCCTGTATGGTGGTGCCGACTTCCCCGGCCGTGTGCCCTCTCTTCCCTCTTCCCCCGTCGGTCCGGACCGCGCCACGATTGCTCGGTACTGCCCGGATCGCACTTCCCACCCACCGGCGCGGTTCATCGCGCGGGGCGCCGGCAAGGCGAACAGGCCAGCGAGACATATCTCCGGGCCGGGGAATTATTTGACCTCAGGGCCGGCGACGGTACGGAAACCAGTTGAATAATTACACCCATGGTATTATACTGGTATGCCCGATCTCGGGCATGACTGACCCGACCGCCATGATCGGGAGCCGGTCGAGATACCGGTAATAAGACGTATCGGCGTGTGGCGAGCGAAGAGTGGGGGCTCCCGGCGGTGCCCTGGACTCTCATCGAAAGGAGTGCGATGATGGCGGGACGGGGAGATGGACTTCGGATGCAGCGCCTGTTCACGACCGAAGGCCGCGACCCGTACGAGGGAATCGCCTGGACCCGCCGCGAGTCACGGATCGTCAATCCGGACGGCTCCGTGGTCTTCGAGATGGATGACGCCGAGGTTCCCACCACCTGGTCGCAGGTGGCCACCGACATCATCGTCTCGAAGTACTTCCGCAAGGCCGGTGTGCCCCGGATGGACGCTGATGGCGACCCGATGCTGGATTCCGACGGCAATCCGGTGCTGGGGTCGGAGCGCTCTGCCAGGGATGTCTTCAACCGGCTTGCCGAGACCTGGCGGCACTGGGGTGAGGGTTACGGCTACTTCGGCAGCGCCGCCGAAGCCCAGACCTTCGAGGACGAGATCAAGTACATGCTCGCCAACCAGATGGCGGCTCCCAACAGCCCGCAGTGGTTCAACACCGGCTTGTCGCATAAGTACGGCATCACGGGTACGCCGCAAGGGTTCTGGTACGTAGACGAGGAGACCGGCGAGGTACTCCCCTCCCCCGACGCCTACTCCAGGCCGGCTCCCCATGCCTGCTTCATCCAGTCGGTGGCCGACGACCTCGTCAACGAGGGCGGGATCATGGACCTGTGGGTCCGGGAAGCCCGTCTCTTCAAGATGGGATCCGGCACCGGCTCCAACTTCTCCAACCTCCGGGCCGAGGGCGAGCCGCTGGCGGGCGGAGGGAAGAGCTCGGGGCTCATGTCGTTCCTCAAGATCGGAGACCGGGCGGCGGGTGCGATCAAGTCCGGCGGCACCACCCGGCGGGCCGCCAAGATGGTCATCCTCGACACCGATCACCCCGACATCGAGGAGTTCATCGCCTGGAAGCGCGACGAGGAAATGAAAGCCCGCCTCCTGATCGAGCACGGCGGGTTCCAGGCCGACTTCAACGGTGAGGCCTACATGACCGTGTCGGGCCAGAACTCCAACAACTCGGTACGGGTTGACGACCGCTTCATCAAGGCCGTCGCCGACGATGGGGATTGGGAACTGGTCAACCGGGTGGAGGGTGACGTCAGCAAGACGGTACGCGCCAGAGACCTGTGGGAGCAGATCGCGGACGCCGCCTGGGCCTGTGCCGATCCGGGCGTCCAGTACCACACCTCCATCAACGAGTGGCACACGTGCCCGGCGGACGGTGAGATCCGGGCGTCCAACCCCTGTTCGGAATACATGTTCCTGGACGACACGGCTTGCAACCTGGCCAGCATCAACCTCGGCGCCTTCCTCGATGACGCAACCGGCCGGTTCGACACCGCCGGTTACCTCCACGCCATCCGGCTGTGGACGATCGTCCTGGAGATCTCGGTGACGATGGCGCACTTCCCGTCCAAGGCCATCGCCCAGGGCTCCTATGACTTCCGCACCCTCGGCCTCGGTTACGCCAACCTCGGCAGCCTCCTGATGCGCTCGGGGATCCCCTACGACTCGGACGAGGGCCGGGCGATCGCCGGCGCGCTGACCGCCATCCTCACCGGTGAGGCCTACGCCACCTCCGCCGACATGGCCAAGATGCGGGGCCCCTTCCCCGGGTTCGAGAAGAACCGCGCACACATGTTGCGGGTGATGCGGAACCACCGTCGGGCCGCCTACGACGAGAGGGGCTTCGAGGGTGTCGGCACCACGGTCAGCACCATCGACCCGGCATACTGCCCTGCCGAGCTGCTGGACGCGGCCCGGCAGGCCTGGGACCGTGCCCTGGAGATGGGAGAACAGCACGGTTACCGCAACGCTCAGGCAAGCGTGCTCGCTCCGACCGGATGCCTGGTCGGTGGATCCCTCATCCCGACCGAGCGAGGACTGGTCCGGCTCCGGTCGCTCGGCGACCCCGAAGGCCCGAGGTGGCAGGAACTGGGCATCTCGGTAGCAACTGACGAGGGACCCCGCACCGCGACCCGTTTCTACGTCAACGGGGCAGAACCCGTGGTGACCGTGGACACGGAGCGCGGATACCGCGTCCAGGGAACTCCCACCCACCGCATCAAAGTCGTCGACCCGCAGACCGGTGACTGGGTATGGAAACGCTTCGGAGACGTGGAGGCCGGCGATCTCGTACCCCTGCAGATGAACCAGTTGGTCGGAGGTCCCCGCCGGGTGACCCTCCCGCCCTTGGGAGAGATGTACTGGACCGGTGACTGGACCACCACGGCGCCGAGGACCATGAGCCCGGAACTGGCCGAGTTCGTCGGGTACTTCATGGGGGACGGTTCCCTCCACGCCAAAGGTCTGAGGTTGTGCGTCACGGCTGAAGACTTCGACGTGGTGGAACGTCTTCGAATGCTCGGGAAGCGGCTCTTCAACCTAGAAGCCCACGTCGGCGAAAGGGTCGGCTACGCCGAGGTCGCGTTCCACTCTGTCCCGCTGACCATGTGGTGGGAAGCCTGCGGATTCGCCAAGATCGCGCCCTCCGAAGGCCATGCCGGCAAGGGCTGGCTGCCTCACATCCCGGACGCGGTACTCGCTTCCAACTGCCCGGAAACCTATCGCGCCTTCATCAGGGGCCTGTTCGAAGCCGATGGAACCGTCACGGCAGGCTATCCGCATTGGTCCACGACCTCGATGGACTTCAGCCGCGATGTCCAGTCGCTGCTGCTGGCGATCGGTTACCCGACAACCCGCAAGATGGATCGGACCGGTTGGAGTGATGCTCCCCTCGCCGTGCTGCGCATCCTCAACCTCTCCTACGCCACCGGGTTTGCCGAAGAGATCGGTTTCATGAGCGGCCGCAAGCAAGGTGCCCTGGCCTCGACCACCATCCCGCAGTCGGCCCGCTGTGACCACATTCCGGTGCCCCGCTCCCTCATCGACCGGCTCGTGCCCGAGAACGGCCGCTTGCGGCGCATCATGCTGGCATCGCAGGCCAGGATCGGCATGGTGTCACGCCGATCGGCCCTGGAACTCCTCGAACGCACCGATGACCGTGAACTGGCCCGGCTGCTCGACCACTACTACGACCGGGTCGGCAGCGCGGAACTGGGCGAGGAGCAGTGGACCTACGACCTGTCCGTCCCCGACAACGTCACCTACGTGGCCAACGGCTTCGTGTCGCACAACACCATCGGGTTGGTGATGGATTGCGACACCACCGGGGTGGAGCCCGACTTCGCCCTGGTCAAGTTCAAGAAGCTGGCCGGCGGGGGCTACTTCAAGATCGCCAACCAGTCCATCGCCCCGTCGCTGCGGCGGCTCGGCTATGACAAGCACCAGATCCTCGACATCCTGGCCTACGTGGTAGGCACCTCATCGCTCGAGAACGCTCCGCACATCAACCACCGGAGCCTGGCGGCGAAGGGCTTCACGGCCGAGGACCTGGCCAGGATCGGGAAGGCCCTTCCCGGCGCATTCGAACTGGAGAACGCCTTCAACGCCTTCACGCTGGGCGCCGACACCTTGGAACGGCTCGGCTTCACCGAGGAGGAGTACGGAACCTTCGAGTTCAGGCTGCTGCCGGCGCTCGGCTTCAGCAGGGAACAGATACGTGCCGCCAACGACTTCATCTGCGGCCGCCAGACCATCGAGGGAGCACCGCACCTGCGTGCCGAACACCTGGCGGTGTTCGACTGCGCCAACCGCAACGGCAAGTACGGAGAGCGGTTCATCCACCACACGGGCCACATCAAGATGATGGCCGCCGCCCAGCCGTTCATCTCGGGGGCCATCTCCAAGACGATCAACATGCCCAACGAGGTCACCGTCGAGGATGTGGCGGATGCCTACATGATGTCCTGGGATTTGGGCGTCAAGGCAGTGGCCCTCTACCGCGACGGCTCCAAGGCCTCGCAGCCGCTGTCCGCCTCCTCGGACGACGGGGTGTCGGAGGAGGAGAGCGAGGAAGTCACCGAAGCGCTGCAGGCCGAGGCCGCCCTGGCGTGGGGAGTCTGGCCCAACGGCACCTCACCCACCCAGGCCTACGCCCAGCAACCACGTCCCCGCTTCCTGCTACCGGCCCGCCGGACGGGGTGGACCCAGGAGGCTCGGGTCGGTGGCCACAAGGTGTTCCTCCGCACCGGGGAGTACGACGACGGAACGCTCGGTGAGATATTCATCGACCTGGCGAAGGAGGGCGCCACGCTCCGGGGTGTGCTGGCCAGCTTTGCCATAGCGGTTAGCAAGGGCCTCCAGTACGGCGTGCCGCTGGAGGAGTACGTGGACACGTTCGTGTACCAGACCTTCGAGCCCCGCGGCATCGTGGAGAAGCATCCCAACATCAAGATGGCCAATTCGATCGTGGACTACGTGTTCCGGGCGCTCGGGGTCGAGTACCTGCTTCGGGACGAGCTCGCCCAGGTCCCCCCGGACCGGTCGAGCAGCGACCTGCCCGAGCCCCCGAAGGGAATCGCCACCGAGGCCGGCCGCCAGATGGAGCTGTCGGAGGCGGTCAAGGAACAGGACATCGAGGCGCAGGCCACCGCCGCGGCGTTCGCGGACTCCGATCAGCCCGGCCCCGTCCAGCAGCCGCTCAGCTTGGTGCCGGTGGGTACCGGCAACGGATCGGGCGTGGCAGTCGGGCTGGCTGACGAAACCGCCCTCGCGAGTGCGGGCCCGATGATCGGAGGCCTGATGGGAGACGCCCCGATGTGCTCCTCATGCGGCCACATGACCATCCGTAACGGCGCCTGCTACGTCTGCCTGACCTGCGGAGACACCACCGGCTGCAGTTAGAGGCTCAGGAGAGAGGCAGACTCGGGGAACCGGTTCAACCCTCCAGAGCTGCGATCACCTCCGCCATGAAACGACGCCCTTCCGCGCCGTCGATGATCCGGTGGTCGTAGGAAAGGCTGAGGGGGAATTGGCGGACGATCTCGAGACGGTCGTTCCTGACCACCGGGCGAGGTCCGGCCCTCCCGACCGACAGGATGGCGGAGGTGCCGTACGGGATGATCGGCGTGCCCAGCCCGCCCCCCACCGCGCCGATGTTCGAGACGGTGAAGGTCTGGCCCCGCAGCTCGTCCACCCCCAGGGTTCGTTCCCTCGCGCCCTCCGCGAGCCGTCGAACCTCCCTGGCGACCTCCTCGACCGGCAGGTCCCCGGCGTCACGGACCACCGCCACCACCAGACCGTCGGGCGTGTCGACCGCGAACCCGATGTCGTGGAAGCGCCGCTCGACGATCTCGTCACCCTCGACCGCCGAGTTGAAGGCGGGAAACCGGACCAGCACCGGAACCAGCCGGGCGATCAGCAACGCCTCCACCGGGGGCTTGCCAAGCCGTGAGCGCTCCGCCGCCAGGTTGTCCGAGTCCGCGTGACCGTAGGTGGTCACGTGCGGTATCTCCCGCCACGAGCGCGCCAGGTTCTCGGCGATCCTCCGGCGCAGGCCGGACATGGGCGCCCGCACGGTAGGTCGGGCGGAAACGGCCGCCCTGACGTCCCGTTCGGTGATGCGCCCCTGCGGACCGGTGCCCTGAACGCCGGACAGGTCCACCCCCAACTCCTCGGCAAGCTTGCGTACCATCGGCAGGGCTTGAGGCCCTCGGGACACCGCCGCGCCCGCCTCCGGCAGGGAACCAACCACCGGGGCCGCCGGTTCCTCAGCCACCGAGGCCGCCGCAGCCGGCTCCCATCTCTCGCCGGGCTCCCCGATCACCGCGAGCAGCGACCCGACCTCGATGGTCTCGCCGTCCTCCCCGCCTCGGTACAGCAACACGCCGGCGAAGGGCGACGGCATATCGATGACCGCCTTGTCGGTCTCAACCTCCACCAGCGGCTGGTCGAGCCCCACCGCCTCGCCCAGGTCCACCTGCCACGAGACGATCACCGCATCGACAAGACCCTCTCCCACATCAGGAAGATGGAACTCGTGTGCCATCTCAGGCCTCCAGAACGGACCGGGCCGCGGCGACGATCCGGCCCGCGGAGGGCAGGTAGTGGTGCTCGGCGAGACGGAGGGGAACGGTGACATCCCAGCCCGTCACCCGCTGCACCGGGGCCCGGAGCGAGTACAGGGCCCTCTCCTGTATCAGGGCGACGATCTCGGCTCCGTAACCGCCCGTGAGCGGGGCTTCATGGATCACCACCGCCCGCCCGGTCTTACGCACCGATGCCACCACCATGTCGGCATCGAGGGGGACGAGACTCCGCAGGTCGATGACCTCGACGGAGACTCCGTCCGCGACCAGGCGGTGGGCGGCCTCCATCGTCTCGCGCATCATCGCACCGTAGGAGATGAGGGAGATGTCGGAACCTCGCAACTCGAGCATGCCGGCTCCGATGGGAGTGACGTAGCGACCGTCCGGTACCTCGCCCCGCGCCGCCCGGTACGCCCGGATGGGCTCCAGGAATATCACCGGGTCGGGATCATCGACCGCCGCCAGGAGCAGGCCCTTGGCGTTCTCGGGGGTGGAGGCGACCACCACCTTGAGACCGGGAATGTGCGCGTAGATGGCCTCGGTGGACTCGCTGTGATGTTCCGACGCCCCGATCCCCGCGCCGTACGGAAGCCGGATGACCATGGGAGCCGTGAACCGGTGCCTCGACCGGCTCCGGATCCGGGCGACATGGCTGATCACCTGGTCGTAGGCGGGATACGAGAACCCCATGAACTGCATCTCGACGATGGGGCGCAGGCCGGCGATCGCCATGCCGAATGCGGCGCCCACGATCCCCGACTCGGCGACCGGCGTGTCGACCACCCGCTCGGAGCCGTGCTTGCGAGCCAGGCCGTCGGTGATGCGGAACACGCCCCCGGTCGTCCCGATGTCCTCGCCCATCAGCACCACCGTGGGGTCATCCAGCGCCATGTCGAGGGCCGAGTTCAGAGCCTGGGCCAGGGTCATCACGCCCATCGGGTACTCCGCTCGGCGCGGCGGCGCTGGGTCTCCAGCGGTCCGGTCGGTTCCTCGTACATGGCGTCGAAGATCTCGCCCGCCGAGAACGACACGACCGCTTCGGCCTCGGCCAACGCTGCCTCGATGAGCCCGGAAGCCTGGCTCTCGAGCCCCGACTGGACATCCTCGTCCCAGGCCCCCTGCCGCTCCAGCCACAGGCGAACCCGCTCCAGCGGGTCTTTGCCCAGCCATCCTGCCGCATCCTCCCGGGCCCGGTAACGGCGGTCGTCATCGGCCGTCGTGTGGCCGCGGACCCGGTACGTCAGGGCCTCGATCAGCGTGGCCCCCTCCCCGGCCCGGGCGCGGTCCACCGCCTCGGCCACCACCTCCTCGACCGCGAGGACGTCGTTGCCGTCGACCAGCACACCGGGGAGACCATACGCTTCCGCCTTCTGGGCGATGGTCGCGGAGGCCGTCTGGCGGGATCGGGGCATGGAGATGGCCCAACCGTTGTTCTGGCAGAAGAAGACGGTCGGCGTGCCGTAGACCCCGGCGAAGTTCATCGCCTCGTGGAAGTCCCCCTCCGAGGTGGCCCCGTCGCCGAACATGGTCAGCGCCACCGCGCCGGTCCCCTTGATCTTCTCGGCCCAGGCAATCCCGACCGCGTGGATCATGTGCCCGCCCACCGTTATCGAGGGCGGGGTCACGTTCACGCCTTCAGGCGGATGGCCGCCCCGCTCGTCGCCCATGCGGGTGAGAAGCAGGTTCTGCCACGGGTAGCCGTGAAAGCGCATGGCCGCCGCATCCCGGTAGCTGGCCACCAGCCAGTCCTCCTCGGCCAGCGGCGCCACCGCGCCGACCTGCGACGCCTCCTGTCCCTCGTAGGGGGCATAGGTAGCCAGCCGCCCCTGACGTTGCAGGGCGGAGGCCTTGCGGTCGTACAGGCGGGCCTCGGTCATCGCGGCGTACCTGGCCACCATCCTGGAAACATCCGGCTCCCGGCCATCGATGACGGTACCGTCGGCAGCCAGTACCTGCCGGGGCTCGAGACGCATGACCTGAAGGCTACAGTGTCCAGCAGCGAAGCCCGAGTCTTACATCGGCTCGATGGTCCGGCGAAGGCGCCGAGGACGGAAGGGACACCTAATGAGCGACACGACGCTGATCGACCTGACACCGGTGGCGGCCGAAAAGGTGATCGAGTTGAGCGAGGGCGCACCGGAAAGGGCCTATCTGCATGTCTTTCCCGCCGGGCAGGGCTGCTGCCGGACCATGTACGGGTTGGCCTTCATGGCCGAGGCCGGGAACGACTTCGAGGTGTTCGAGGCCCACGGAGTGAAGATGGCGGTGGCGAACGAGACCCGCGAGGCCGTGAAGGGCGTGGCGATCGACTACGTGGAGACGCCCCAGGGCGAGGGCTTCACCGTCATGAAGGCGAACCCGTCAGGCGCCGGCGGTGGCTGCGGATGCCATTGACAGCAGGTGCAGCCGGGTCCTCTGGCTGAGGGGTCCGACTCCGGCCCGTAGCGGTGCGCCGTCCCGGGCGCGCATCATCCCGGTATCTGCCTGTCGCAACCGGTCTGTAACCCTCCGTTTCGAGTAGCTACAGAGCGAATCCGAAGTCGCGGGCCGCGTCCATGAGGGCCAACTTGTCGTCATGGGTACCCGTCCGCCTCCCGATGATCAGCGCGCAGTTGACCTCGTAGGTACCGCTTGGGAACTCGCGACTCCGGCTGCCGGGGATGACGATCGCTCCGGCCGGGACCTCGCCCTTGTAGGTGACGGCGGGATCTTGAGTCACATCGACGATGTGGGTCGAGGCGGTGATCGAGTTCTGGGCCGCCAGGACCGCACCCTCGCGAACGATCACCCCCTCCACGACGATGCAACGGGAGCCTATGAAGGCGTCGTCCTCGACGATGACCGGCCTCGCTCCGGGCGGTTCCAGGACGCCGCCGATGCCCACCCCGCCGGCCAGATGCACCCGGCGACCTATCTGGGCCCCGCTGCCGACGGTGGCCCAGGTGTCCACCATGGTGCCCGTACCGACGTAGGCGCCGATGTTGACGAAGCTGGGCATCATCACCACTCCGGGCTCAAGGTGGCTCCCGTAACGGGCGACACCGCCGGCCACCACTCGGTTGCCCCGGCCTGCGTAGTCGTGCTTCAGGGGAATCTTGTCGTGGAACTCGAGCGGCCCGGCGTGCAGTGTCTCCATCTCCGGCACCCGGAAGTAGAGGTTGATGGCCTGCTGGATCCAGCCGTGGACGACCCAGTCGCCGTCCACCTTCTCCGCCAGCCGGATCTCGCCCCTGTCCAGCAACTCAATGGTCTGCTCGACCGCCGACACCTCGTGGTCCTCCATCGCGCTGGGATGCTCCGCAGCCGCGACGATGACCCTTTCGAGATCCGTGGTTGTCATGGTCATCGAACTCCTTCCGGTGGGTCTGCCAGCGGGTCGGTTACTGGAGAGGCAGCATATCGCGATCCGCCCTTCCGGAACACGACCCCCCGGACTGGCCGGCTAATCGCTTTGTCTGTCCGTTGGGTGCTGCGAACGGTCCGGGCTCGAGTGTGCGCGGATCGACCGACCGGATCGGCGAGCGCGCATCCACCGCCTGATCCACCAATAAAGGGCGCCGATCACAGCCAGGACGGGGATGAAGGGCAGCAGCAGGCCGATCGTCGCCACGACGTAGCCGAGAGCTCGGATCACGCCACGGTAACCGGTACGGACCGAGTCGACGAAGGACGGCGGTCCCTCATCCTCGTCCACCACCACGAAGGTGATGGCGTCGTTGGTCACCGTGTCCAGCGGGACGCCATCATCCGGGACCGGGGTGCCGGAGACCTGGAATCCGACCTCGACGCCACCCCTGGTCGCCGCTCGGCCGGCGAGCCGCCCGTCTCGTATGGCCACGTGCAATACGGCGCTGAGCAACTCTCCCGGTTCGATCCTGTCGAAGCTTCCCGCCACCAGTTGGAACGAACGGGGGTCGGTGCGGCCGTCCTGGGGACGTAGCCGGAGGGCCTCCGAGGACACCTCCACGTCGGTGAGGGCCACCTCGCCGGTGTTCTCCACCTGGAGGCAGAAGTAGGCGTCGTCATCGGGGGACGTCACGAGCACCTCGTCGCCCAGGCAGGGGTCCTCGTCGGAGTCGGATACCCATGCGTACACGTCGATGCCGGTCTCGGGGACCGGTTCATGGAGCTTGAGGATGGCCATCTCGATGGTGGCCAGGCTGACCAGATCGGTCAGGGTGCGCAGGCGCCCGCGCAGGGTTTCGAGATCGGTCTCCCTCTGGACGAGCTCCCGCTCGATCAGGGCCACGTTCTCGAGGTCGGGAGCCTCCTGCAGCAGGCTTCTCAGGCGCAGGACGCTCGCCTCCGCAGTGGCGATCCGGCTTCTGAAGTCGACGATCCGCTCGGTCACGTCGTCGGCGGTGATCTGCTTGTCGACCAGTTCGCCCACGCGGGAGAGGCTCTCCAGAACCGGCATGAAGTCAGCAGGCATCACCTTGAAGGTCAGGCGGGATTCGGGCTCGGGGCTACTGCTGACCTGCTGCCCGAAGACGAATCCCCCCATTCCCTGCACGATGTTGACGGCCTCACGTGAGGCCGCGTCGACATCCGACGCCCGCACCGAAATGGTTCCCCGATAGATGATGTCACGCCCGAGGTCGGCCGGTGTCGTCGCAGGCAATCCGGCAGCCGTCGATGACGGAAGTGAGGATTCCCCGTCTACGGCTTCTTCCATCTCGGCGGAGGCCTCCTTGACCACCGCCATCGCCGCGGTCGTGGTCACCATGACCTCGTCCGAAAGGCTGTCGGGGGCCATGGTGGCAGCCATCGCCATCTCGGACTCTTCGCCGGAATCCTCCCCGCCGCACGCAGCCACCAACAACAGGGCCAGGACGATGAGGCCGTAGCGCAGCCGGGCCCACACCCCGCCGGTGCTACGACCCGCCCGCCGGTGACGCTCCCTACCAATCGCCATGGCAACCACTCTATCCGTCACCTAACGCTATGCCCGGAACCGGGTTGGCGCCAGGATGCGGCCGGCCGCATATGATCCTGCCCTGAGAAGCCGCCGCTCCCGGCTGCGGTCCCAACCACCGGAGCCGGGCGCGATTCCCGACGCCCCACAAGGAACAAGACATGCGCATTACGGCACCAGTTCTCGTGAAGGCGCGCCAACCCATGCAGATGCTCGAGCTGGACCTCGACGATCCCCGAGACGGTGAGGTACGGGTCAAGATGACCGCCAGCGGGGTGTGCCACAGCTGCCTGCTCGCCGCCGACGGCACCCACTCCGGCGCGCCGAAACCGATCGTGCTCGGTGACGAAGGCTCCGGCATCGTCGACGCGGTGGGCCCGGGATGTCGCACGCTGTCGCCGGGGGACCACGTGATCATCTCCTGGGCGCCCAGCTGCCTGACCTGCCGACCGTGCCATGAGGGCTATCCCGCCCTCTGCCTCAACGAGCCGCTGTTCGGCCGGATGCCGGATGGAACAACCCGCTTCCACTACCGGGGCACGGATGTCTACCACTACGGACCGGCCACCTATGGCCCCTACATCGTGGTCCCCGAGGAAGGGGCCGTGAGAATCCGGAAGGACTTCCCGCTCGACCTGGCGGCGCTGATCGGATGCTCGGTCACCACCGGCTTCGGGGCGGTGGTCAATACAGCCCGCGTCACGGAGGGCCAAAGCGTGGCGATCCTGGGATGCGGGGGCATCGGCCTCAACGCGGTCCAGGCTGCCGCCCTCGCCGGGGCCGACCCGATCATCGGTGTCGACGTCATCGACTCCAAGCTGGACTTTGCGCGAGAGTTCGGCGCCACCCACACCGTCAACTCCACCAAGGAGGACCTGGTCGGCCGGGTCATGGGGCTGACCGGTCACGGAGTGGACGCGTGCATCGTCGCGGTCGGAAGCACCGAGGCCATGGAACAGGGCCTCCGCATCCTGGCCCCGCAGGGAGTCGAGGTGGTGATCGGCCTGACCGGCGTTGACGAGACCTTCGCAGTGAACCCCATGCATCTCATCGCGGGAGAGCGCCGGGTCCTCGGCTCCAACTACGGCAGCAGCAACCCCGCCGTGGAGTTCCCGAGGATGGTCGAGCTGGCCATGGCGGGCAGGCTGAGGATCGGAGATCTGATCACCCGGCGATACGACCTCGACCAGGCCAACGAAGCCTTCCGCGCCCTCGCAGCCGGTGAACAGGCCCGCGGCCTGATCGTCTTCTAGGAGGGTGCCGGAGAGCGCCCGGTTGGCCCGAACGTCGGCAGCGAGACCTCCGGTCCGAGGCCACATAGGGCCAACCAATCCCCGTCTTCTTCGGCGCCCTTCCGGTCTCCTGAGCCCGCGGAAGAACGCGAAAATCGCCACTCCGGCTTCCCCCGCTGGGCCCTCCCCCACCGCCACCACCTTGGAGCCGAGCGCGTCCCACCATCCCCCGGGTGGAGGTTGCTCGACGGTCTGACCGTCGATGATCCGGCCGACGTCCGGACCGGACCATTGGTATTTACGGTTATCCAATACCATAGAACGTGGGTGTGACACGAACCGGGCCATGATCCGGCTGATCCAACAACATCCGGTGGGGAGACCGCCCGGTTCGGCGGGAACCTGCGGTCAACCCGGATCGGCGGGGCGTAGGCAGCCCGGCGCGGAGTCCCCTCCAGCGGCTCGCCGCGCCGCGGCAGGGGAAGTCTCTCGGAACGCTACGGGTGATGCAGCCGTCTCACCAGCGGGGATCGTTGTGGTCGACCGGGTCGTCGACCATCTCGATATGGAGATCGTCGCCCTCGTAACGATTGGCGGCCAGGACCTCCTCGTCGAGCTCCACTCCCAAGCCGGGGGCGGTCGGAACGACGGTGCATCCGTTCTCGAACCGAAGCGGGGTCTTGAGAAGCTCGGCGTGGAACCCGCCCCAGTCCTCGATCGCCTCCAGGATCAGGAAGTTGGGAGAGCAGGCGGCCAGCTGCAGGTTGGCCGCGGCCACGATCGGTCCGCAGTAGCAATGGGGCGCGATCTGGGCGCCATGGACCTCCGCTATGGCGGCGATCTTCTTGCCTTCCAGGAGGCCGCCGCACCGCCCCAGATCGGGCTGGACGATGTCAACCGCCGACGCCGCCAGGAGACGGGCGAACTCCGCCTTGCCGGTGAGCCGCTCCCCGGCGGCTATGGGTATCGAGGTGTGCCGGCGGACCATGGCCATACCCTCGACATCGTCGGGCGGGACCGGCTCCTCGAACCACAGCGGATCGTAGGGCTCCAGCCGGGCTGCCAGCCGGATCGCGCCGGCGGGCGTGAACTGCCCATGGGTGCCGAACAGGATGTCGGCATCCGTCCCCACCGCCTCGCGGATGGCCGAGCAGAACCGCGCCGAGAGCTCGATCCGCTCCAGGAGGGGCTGGTACCCGCCCATGGAGGAGTAGGGACCGGCCGGGTCGAACTTGAGAGCAGTGAAGCCCTTCTCCACGTATGCGGCCGCCCGGCGGGCCGCCAACTCGGGATCCCGGTACACGGCATCGCCCTCGACACCCGGTTCGTCGTAGATGTACGTGTAGGAACGCACCGCATCCCTCACCCGGCCGCCGAGCAACGCGTGGACTGGCTTGTCCACGGCCTTGCCGATGATATCCCAGCAGGCCATCTCCAGGGCGCTGATGGCGCCGCCCAGGGTCACGTCGGGTCTAGCAGTGAACCCCCGCCCGTAGGCGCTCCGGCAGAAACGCTCGATCAGGAACGGGTCCCGGCCGATCAGCAACGCCCCGGCCAGGTCCTCCAGCATGGCCTCCACCACCGGTGGCCGGAAGGTGGCCCCGTAGTGCTCGCCAAACCCGACGATCCCGTCATCGGTGGTGAGCTTGACGAACACGAAGTACGGGCCGCCGAGATCCGGCCGCGGGTTGGCCACCACGAAGGTCTCGACATCGACGATCCTCATGCGACCACGCTCTCCTCCATCATGATCACGTTGCGCAGGGCGTCGCCGCGGCGCGCCGACCCGAGGGCCTCCCCGATCTCATCGAGCGCGAACCGGCCGGTGATAAGGCCATCCAGCTCCAATTGGCCCTCCTGATAGAGAGCGACGAGCGCGGGAATGTCCCGGGCAGGCCGGCCGGCGCCCATCTTCGAGCCGAGTATCCGCTGGCCGGCACTCGCCACCGTCGCCGGGTCCAGGCTAACCCTGGCGCCGCTCGGCGGCATGCCCACCAGCACCAGCGTGCCCATCCTCGCCAGCAGGTCGAATCCGGTCTCGATTGCCGAAATGGCCGCCGTCGCCACGAACACGTAGTCGGCCATCTCGCCCTTCGTCACCGCGCGGACCTCATCCAGCACATCGTCCCGGATTGCGACTGCGGCGCTCGCACCGAGCCGGAGGGCCGCGGCCAGCCGGCGCTGATCCGGATCGACTGCGACCACCTCCGCCGCACCGGCCATCCGGGCGCCCTGCACCACGTTGAGCCCGACCCCGCCCGCGCCCAGCACCACCACGAAGGATCCCGGAGCGACCCGGGCGGTGTTGCGGACCGCGCCCACGCCCGCCAACACGCCGCAGGACAGCAACGCCGCCACGTCCAGGTCGATCTCAGGACCGACCCGGACCACCTGGGATCGGTGGATGGTCACAGCCTCGGCGAACGCCGCTACCCCCAGACCCTGCCAGATCTCCGACCCGAGCGCGTCGCGCAACGGACCGCACTCGTCCAGCGCGAAGCGGCCCGAACAGCCCACCGGCGCCCCCGCCATGCAACGACGGCATGATCCGCAACTCCTGATCAACGTGACGACCACCCGATCACCGACCGCCAGATCCGTCACTCCCGGGCCGAGCCGATCCACTGTTCCCGCCGCCTCATGACCGAACACCGCAGGACTGGAAGCCTCCCAGTGGCCGTCCATGTAGGCGAGGTCACTTCCGCAGATCGCCGTCGCCGCCACCCGGACGCCCACCTCCCCCGGTGCCGGATCGGCCAACCACACATCCTCGATACTGAGCGGTGATCCAGAGGCCTTCCACACCGCAGCCCTCACCGTGGCGCCGGAGGTCCGGGCTCTGCTGCTCATGTTCGTCATCGACCTCGGTCCTGATCCGCGCCGGCAATTGTCGCATCTCGAGACCGGCTTGATACGCTACGAGAGGCCCGATTCAGCGGCAGCCGGACGAAGGAGGCATCAGTCCAATGGTGACGGTGGACTGCCACCTCCATCTGACCGACTCCGCGGAACAGGCGCCGATCTGGTGGATGGAGGAGCTCTACCGCCCTTACGGCGGCGGGTACATCTGGACGGACGGCCAGGCGATCGTCGGCATCCTCGATCGGGCCGGGGTCGACATGGGGATGGTGCAGGGCTCCGATATTCGCCGCACCACCTACCATCCCGACTTTCCCGACCAGCGCCACGTGTTCGTACCCAACGACTACACAGCAGAGCAGGTAGCCCTCTTCCCCGAGCGCCTGATCGGCGTGGCCAACATCGACCCGCTGCGGGACGTGCGGGCCGGGGTCATCGAGCAGCGACGCTGCGTCGAGGAATACGGCTTCAGATCCTCGAAGTTCCTGCCCACCTACCAGAACTACTACATAGACGACCCCGCCGTGGCGCCCATGCTGGAGAGCTGCCTGGAACTCGACATCGTCGCCCACGTGAACACCGGTTACTCGCCGACCATCACCGCCGCGCTCCGGTACGGCCACCCCGAACGGCTGGACCGGGTCGGTATCCGCTACCGCGACCTCCGCGTGCTGGTCTACATCAACTTCCCCTACGTGGACGAGGGCATCGCGGTGGTGGCCCGCCACCCCAACTTCCACGCCGACATCGCCTACTTCATGGGGGCTGGGCCGGGGCCACTGTTCGACGCTCTCGACAAACTCCGCGGTCTGGGCGCCCTGGGCCGGGTTCTGTACGGCTCGGACAACAACGACAAGGACCGGACCGGCGGAGGTCAGCAGATCGGGACCCAGCTCCTAGGCGAGCTGAACGAGGTGGCCGATCGCACCGGCCGGGAGCCGTTCACCACCGCGGACATCGACGGCATCGTGAGCGGGAACGCCCAGCGCCTGTACAAGCTGGACTGATCCGATGCCTACCGTCGACGTGCTGCTCTACCTCACCGAGACGGCCCGCCACGCTCCCGTCTGGTGGATGGAGGAGCTGTACCGTCCCTACGGCGGGGAGTACGTCTGGACCGACGGGGCGGCCCTGGTGGACCTCCTGGACCGGGCCGGAATCGATGTCGGCCTGGCGCACGGATCGGACCTGCGCCGCACCACGTTCCATCCGGACCACCCGGACCGTCACGAGGTCCACGTGCCCAACGACTACACCGCGGCCCAGTGCGCCGCGCATCCGGGACGCCTGTACGGCGTGGCGTGCGTGGACGCGCTCCGCGACGTGCGGGCGGCCACCGAGGAGATCGAACGGTGCGTCACCGAGTTCGGGTTCCGCATGATGAAGCTCCTGCCTACGTACCACCATCATGATCCCGCCGACCCGAGACTTGCGCCCGTCTACGAGAAGTGTCTCGAGCTGGACCTCCCGATCCACACCCACACCGGATTCACACCGATCATCAACGCTCCCATGCCCCACGCCCGTCCGGTCCTCCTCGACGAGCTCGGGATCCGCTACCGGGAGCTCAAGGTGGTCGTCTACCTGGCCTTTCCCTATGTGGACGAGGGCATCGCCGTGGTGGCCCGGCACCCGAACTTCTATGCCGACCTGTCCTACTACGCGGGGGGCGATCCCCGCGATCTGTACCGGGTGCTGAACAAGCTCAGGAGCCTCGGCGCGCTGGACCGGGCGGTCTACGGGTCCGACAACAACGACAAGCAGAAGTCCGGCCCCGGCGGGGTGGCCTCCGACATCTTCCGCGCGGTCAACCGGGTGGCCGCCGAGGTCGGCGGTCCCGCGGTGACGGAGGAGGAGATGGAAGCCATCATGGGCGGCACGGCCTCCCGACTCCTCAAGATCCCGGACCGCGCAGCCGGCACCGGCGGAACGGCCGCCAACTAGGAGGTTCCCTCAGATGAACGAGACAAGCCGAGATTGCGACCTCCTCCTGACGGGAGGGTCGGTGGTGACCGTGGACGACGAGCGCCGGGTGATCGAGCCCGGGTCGGTGGCGGTGTCGGGCAATCGGATCGTGGCGGTAGGCCCGGACGAGGACCTGGCCGGGTACCGGGCGGGACGTACCATCGATTGCTCCGGGCATGCCGTCCTGCCGGGGTTGATCGACACCCACGACCACCTGTTCCAGGGTCTGGCCCGCGGGCTGGGCGAGGGGATGCCGCTGTGGACCTGGCTGACCGACTTCATGTGGCCGTTCTCGATCTCCATCAACCTGGAGGAGGGCCGGATTGGAGCCAAGCTGGGAGCGGTGGAAGCCCTCAAGGCCGGTACCACCACGGTGATCGACAACCACTACGCGCCGTCCGATCTCGACACCACCCTGGCCGTGGCCGGCGCCATCCACGAGGTGGGGCTGCGGGGGGCCGTGGCCCGCGGCATCGTAGGCGAGGCGACCGACATAGCCCGCCGATTCAACCTGGCGGGCGAGCTGTTCTCCTACTCCAATGACGAGGAGATCGAGATCACCACCGCCGCGATGGAGCAGTACCCGGCCGGTGAGCGGGTGCAGGTCTGGCCGGCTCCCCTCAACATCATCTACAACGACCAGGACCTGGTACGGCGGAGCGTGGCCCTGGCTCGAGAGGCCGGAGTCGGCTGGCATACGCACTGCTCGGAACGCCTGGAGGACCCACCCACCTACCTGGAGGAATACGGTATCCGCCCGGTCGAGTGGCTCTACCAGGAGGGCCTGCTCGGACCGGAGGCGACCATCGCCCACGGGATCTACCTCGACGACGCCGAGATCGACCATGTGGGCGAGACCGGCACGGGCATCGCCTACTGTCCGATCTCCCACCAGTACATCGCCCTCGGGGTGATGCGGCTCAGGGACCTGCGAGCCTCAGGCGCGCCGATCGGTCTCGGCACCGACGGTCCGTGCTGCAACCATCGCCAGGACATGTTCGAGGTGATGAAGCAGGCCATCCTCCTCCAGCGGGTCCACACCCTGGAGCCGACCATCAGCAACGGGGAGGAGGCCCTGGAGATGGCCACGAGGGAGGGTGCCCGTTACGCCAACATCGAGGCGGGTGAGCTGGCACCCGGAAAGCTGGCAGACATCATCGTCGTGAACATGAAGAGCCCCCACCTGACCCCCTGGCACCGGACCGTCTCCGCCATCACCTACTGCGTCCGGGGATCGGACGTGGTCCATTCCATCATCGACGGCAACCTGGCGCTCGAGAACGGGCGCTGCACCATGGTCGACGAGGAAGAGGTCATGCGCGAGGCGCAGGCGCGCGCCGAGGACCTGATCGACCGCGCCGGGCTACACGGGCTGCTAACGCCCTGGAGGCGATAGCAACCGGGCGACGGAGGTCACGCGACGATCCTGTTCATCGGCGACCGTGACTCCGCGGCACACGAATCAATCCCTGTAGACAGCGACCCACTTGATTATCTCTTCCACGTCGGCGGAAAGCTCCATCAAACCTACGTGCTCATCGTAGAGATCGCCGTCCATCTGCTCCTTGATCTCCGGCTCCAATACGTGATATACGGGAAGTCCCAACGGGACTCCGGCCAACGGACCCGCCCAGGTCGGATCGCCTCTGGTCACCGTCTCCGCGAAGAGACCGGCGCTGTTGGCATCCGGCTGCCCCAGCAGGACGACCATGCCGTCCGTGCCGGAGGTCTCGGCCAGGCGATTTACGTTCGCCTGGTCCTCCAGGTCCATCGCTCCCCCAGCCGTTCAGACGAAGCACTGGGTGACGCTGAACACCACATCGGCGCCGGCCGACTCGGCCAGGAGCTTGAGGCTGGGCCCGGTGACGCCGTCGCGCTCACCGATGGCCACCACCCTCCTGCCGTTCAGATCCATACCCGCTCCTCTCGCTTCTTTCATTACGTCGGACTTCGGCCGCCGGGGGTCACGCTTTCGTTGACGACGTGATGGCGGGCCGTCGAGAGTCTATCGCCCGGCCTATCCACCACAGGAATGGCAGATTCGTGGCCGGCTCGGCTGACCTACAGCCTTGCTACCCCGTGCGGCGCGCCACGGCCGGCCGCTCGACGATGAAGGAAACCCCGTCGACCAACTGTGTCATCCTGCCCAGGAACAGGCTCCCCTTGGCGACGATCATGGCTCGGTCGAGGCTGCCGCGGCGCATGGCTTCCAGGGCGTGTCCCAGGTAGGGAACCCCGGCCGGGATGTGTCCCTGGGTCGGAGCGAACCCGGGCATGCCGCGCTCGGCCACGAAGCGGTCGATGTCTCCCCTCCCGATCTCTCGCCGTAGCACCGCCATCGCCGCCAGCGTCCGGTAGTTCATTCTGGGCACGTCGCCGCTCCCGCCGGGCTCGGTGATCTCCGGATTGTGCATCTCCACCGCGTACTTGTCGATGTCGGTCATGCCGAGACCGGCCCTCACGAGCGGTTCCACCACCAGCGCCTCGTACACCGCCTTCGGAGAGGAACCGGCCCCGATCGGATGCTTCCCGGCGAGGTCGAGCCGCAGCTCCATGCCGTGGCCGCCGGCGGGACCGACCAGGAATGCCATGGAAGCCAGGCAGTCCTCCATCACCGGCACCCCGTTGCGCAGGTGAGCGCCGAACTTCATGCCTAGCTTGGCCTGCGATCCGCCGCCCAACACGACCACGTACTTGTGAACACCCGCCGCCACCATCGCGCCGGCCGCGATCAGCGCGTGCACCGGCGCGGAGCAGAACGCCTTGATGTCCGATCCGGTGGCGTTCACGCAGCCGACCACCTCGCCGACCGCTTTCGACAGGCTGCCCCCGCCCCGCTGGTATCGGTCCCCGACCGCTTCCTCCCCACAGTTGAGCAGGTAGTCGATCTCACCTGCCCCGATGCCGCTGTTCCTGAGAAGATCGGAGAACGCCAGGACTGCGGTCGCCTTGCCGGCCAGGTTCTCGAGCAGCACAGAGGCGGTGAGCGCCTCGTCCTGGTCGTGAACAGTGCGGATGAACCCGGCCATGCGCCCGTCGTGGTGGAGGTCGAGTCCGGCACTCTCCTCCGCCAGAGTCCGCAACTCGGCCGGGTCGACACCCGTAATCCGCCCCCTCCGATGATCGAAGTCGACCAGATCGAAGCCGGCCTGCTCGGCCAGTTCCCCATCGATGGCCAGCAGGTCGAAGTCGTCGCACAGCTTCATGAGCCCGTACAGGGCAGGCTGGCTGACCATGCGCCCGAAGGCGCCGGAGGGACTTGCCGAGTCGATCCTGTTCTCGTACCAGGGACGGGGGATGGACGCCAGGTCCTCCGGTGCGAGATTCCCGATGAACACCTGGTTCGGCGGGTAGGCGACCACTTCGTCCCAGGGGCGAAGGGATCCGGCAATCCGGGGCAGCAGTGACGGGTCCCTGCCGATCTCACGTACCGGCTTCGACCCGTACCTGACCAGATCGGGAGCGTGAGAAAGGGCGTAGGAAGCGCTGAGGATGGCGGGTGTCGGGCTCAACGGAATGGTCTCCAGGTTGGCTGCTCGGCGATTGCTCGGCCGAAGCAGGGTAACCGTAGCCTGACCGAGCCCGGCCATCGGGAGAGCAGGAGCGGTGGGTATTCTCTCCTCGCCCTGGACAGGAGCGTTCCAGGCCCGTTCACCATGGAGAAGACCCCCCTTGGCCCGCCGTTACCCGACCACAGCGCTGAGCGGAGAGGGTCTTGGTATCCCGTTCCTGGCCATGGCCACCAGCATCCTCATCATGAGCACCGGCCTGGTGGCGATCAAGGCAACCAGCCTCGGCGGGCTCGAGTTCTCCTTCTGGCGTCTATGGATCGGCGTGGCGGCGCTGGGCCCCGTGGTCATCTGGAGGCTCGCCGCCAAGCCCGAGGCGCGCCCGTCGCTCTCCTCGCTGCGCCGGGCCATCCTGCCGGGTCTCCTGATCGCGTTCATCCAGCCGGCCCTGGTCGTCGCAGCCAAGCTCACCTCGGTCACGGATGTAGCGCTGCTGACCTCGGTGATCCCCCTGATCGTAAGCGTGATCGCCGTTCCGATCCTGGGCGAACGCCCCGGCGCCCGCTTCCGGCTGTGGGTGGTGGTGGCGATCAGCGGCGCCGGCTTGGTGGCCTACGGAGGATCCACCGGCCTCGAGGGCGACCTGCTCGGGATGGCCCTGGCATGTGCCGGAGTGGTGTGCTGGGCGTTCTACATGGTCATCCTGAAGATCTCCAGGGTCTACCTGGATGCCATCGTGCTGCTCTGGGCCATCTTGGTGGTCGCAGCGATCGGCGTGACCGGGTTCATGGCGCTCACCGGCTGGGAGCCGGGCTCGGTGACCACCGGGGACTGGCTGCTGATCACCTACGTAGCGGTGATACCCGGAGGGGTCGGTCTGGCGCTGATGACCTGGGCCTACCGCTGGCTGCCCGCCAACATCCCACCCCTCATGCAAAGTGCCAAACCGGTCCTGTCCAGCGCCCAGGCCTACGCGCTCCTGTCCGAGCCCGTTACCGCTCTGCACTTCGTGGGCGGCGGCATCGCAATCGCCGGAGTGGTTGGAGCGATCCTGGATCGAACCGGCCGGCGCCTTCTGGCCGAAGCGCAGAGCAAGGCCGACCCCAGCCAGATCTCATGAACCTCAACTACCTGATTCCCCGGCGGACGTCGATCTCGCGAACTCGCGGCCGGCGGTGACGAAACACCGTACAGGGATCGTCAAGTAACGGAGGGAACGACTTCGTAGCCGGGCTGCTCGGGCTCGGTGTCGACTACTTCCTCGGGGAAGCCCGGGGCTCGCAGGTCGACACCGCAGGCATCCTCGAGGAAGCGGACGATGCCCGGTGACCAGGCTCTGGACCCGTAGATTTGCTCGCCCCGGCGGAAGATGTCCAGCACCAGCGGGGACAGCTCGAGGGGCGTGTCCTGCTGGTCGGCCAGTTGCTGGAACAGTGACATGTCCTTCACCACCAGGTCCATCGTGAAGTTGATGTTGTAGCTGCCGTTCAGGATCACCTGGGACTCGGTCTCGTGGACGAACGAGTTGCCGGAACTGATGCGGATCGCCTCGTAGGCGGTGTTCAGGTCCATCCCGGACCGGCGAGCCACCATCAGCGCCTCGCCGAGCGCCACCAGGTGCACAGAGGCCAGGTAGTTGGTCACCACCTTGAGAACGGAGGCCGATCCGAGTCCCCCCACGTGGAGGATCCGGCGGCCCATGGTGGTGAGTACCGGCAGGGCCCGCTCGAAATCCTCCCGTTCGGCGCCCACGAAGATGGAGATGTTGCCGGTCGCCGCCCGGTGGCATCCGCCCGATACCGGCCCGTCCATGGGGCGGGCGCCCCTGCCCACGACCAACTCGCCGAGACGCCGCACCTCGGCCTCGTCGGTGGTGCTCATCTCGAGCCAGATCTTGCCGTCGCCGAGACCCTCCAACACCCCGTCCGCGCCTTCCATCACCGAACGCACCACGGCGGGAGAGGGCAAGCAGGTGATGACGAGATCGCAAGCTTCGGCAAGTTCCCGGTTCGTATCCGCCCACCCGGCCCCGCTGTCCAGCAGCGGCTGCGCCGCAGCACTGTCCAGATCCCGGACCACCATCTCGAATCCGTTTCGCAACAGGCTCTTCGACAGCTTGGAGCCCACGTTGCCCAGTCCGATGAAACCAACCTTCATGATGCGACCTCCCGCGGGTCCCGGAGCGACGGTGGCATGACGATCACCGGTGGCCTGACCAGGCGAAAGAACGCGAAAAACGCGGAAAGCGGGTCCCGCCCGCCGGGCCCTCCCCCGCCACCACCTCTCCTGGCTCGGAGCGTGGCAGGCCATGCTCGGCCGGCGGCCGGACGAGACGGCTCTCGCTCCATTGAGCATGTATTTGTTCCCTCAGGCCCGGCCGAACCGATCGGTCGAAGCTGCGGCCGGCATGGGTGCTTGGCGATATTCAACATATGGTGGGGGTGTGACAAGTTCAACCCTTCCGTCCGGACCGCTCTGCCCAGGCGTCAGAAAGCCGTGTAGCCGCCGTCCGCCACCATTGCGGCGCCGGTCGTGAACGAGGACTCGTCCCCGGCCAGGTAGAGCACGGCTCGAGCAATCTCCTCGGGCCGTCCGAGCCTCCGCATCATGTGCAAGCCCTCCAGCCTGGTGAGGCGTTCCTCGGTGAGCGGGCTGAGCAGGGGTGTGTCGATGGCGCCCGGGCAGACGGCGTTGACCCGGATGCCCGCCGCGGCGTGGTCGTAGGCCATGCACCGCACCAGGCCGATCACGCCGTGTTTCGACGTGTTGTAGGCCACCTGGCCCTTCTCCCCCGTCATACCCGCCACCGAGGCGATGCAGACTATGGAACCTCCCCCGGCTCGCTCCATGTGGGGAACGGCGTGGCGGCAGGCGAGGAAGATCGACTTGAGGTTCACGGCCATCACCCGGTCCCAGAGTTCCTCGGTCGCCTCCGTCACCGTTCCCTTGCCGGCGATGCCGGCGTTGTTGACCAGGATGTCCAGGCAGCCGAAGCGTTCGATCGCCGTGTCGATCATCCGCTTGCAGTCCGAGTCAGAGGTGACATCGGCCTGCACGAACACGGCCTCCCCACCACCGGACGTGACCTCCTCTACCACCCCTGTGGCAGGACCGCTTCTCATGTCCGCCAGGACGAGCCTGGCCCCCTCGGCGGCGAAGAGACGTGCGGTGGCCGCCCCGATCCCCTGGCCCGCGCCGGTGACGACCGCCGCTTTGCCCTCAAGCCTCATGCGTACGTCCTGCTCATCGTGGAACCCTACCGTTTGTCACAACGACGTTAGGGAACGGACAACCACCGGCGTGTCTCTCTTTCGGACCGGCGCGGATCAGCTGGCCAGGAAGTCGAGGATGACTTCGACCGACCGGTCGATCTCCTCGACGTAGTGGCCATGGCCGCTGTTCTCGAATATCTCCAGGCGCCCGTTCGGGAGGTTGTCGGCCACCCATCGGGCCCCTGCGCCTCCCGGCCCGGCGTCCAGGGGCGTCAGGATGTCATGGCGACCGCACATCACCAGGGCGGGCGCCGTCACGTTCGGAACCACGTCCCGGACGTCGGTGTCGATCATCGCCTGGCACGCGTCGATGAACACGTCCGTATCCGTGTTGCGCTCCAGCACCGCCAGGGTCTCCCGGAGGATGTCGTCGCCCATCTCGTCCAGGAGCCTTCTCCCGAAGGCCTTGGTGAGTAACTCCCTGGCCAGTTGCTCGGACACGGCGCCGTAGGCGGAGGCGACGTCCTGCCATACGCGGAACATGTGGATGCCCATGGCGTCGCACTTGGCGACGGCACCCGCTCCCATCAGCAGCTTGTCGGTCTTCTCCGGAAACCGGGCGGCGAAGTCGAGGGCTATGAAACTCCCCATCGACCCGCCGTGGATGTGGGCCTTCTCGATCTCGAGGGCGTCCATCAGGGCAGCCAGGTCGGCACTCCAGGTCTCGAGCGTGTAACGCTGCTTGGGACGGCTGCTGAGGCCGTAGCCGCGATGGTCGTAGTCCAGCACCCGGAAGTGCTCGGAGACACCTGGGGTGATGGTGGCATACCCCTCGTGGCCGCTCACCGCGCCGCCGATCTGGACCACCGTCTCGCCGGAGCCCGAGAACTTGTACCAGAGATCGACTCCGTTGACCCTTACCGTCGCCATCCGACCACCTCCCTAGAACGCCGTGCCTGGCCGCTAACTCTACGTCGGTGAGACCAGGCCTGCGGTGCCTAGCAGCCGGCTGCCTCCACCGGGTTGGTGAGGCGACCGATACCCTCGACCTCTAGGGTGACCTCATCGCCGGCACGCAGGTACTCGGGAGGCTTGCGAGCCATGCCCACCCCGCTGGGCGTTCCGGTCGAGATGACGGCCCCCACCCCGAGGGTGAGGTGCTGGGACATGTGGGACACGAGCTGGGGCACGTTGAATATCAGATCGGACGTCTCGCCGTCCTGCTTGATCTCGCCATTCACCCACAACTTGACATCGAGGTCGCCGGCGGCGCCCAACTCGTCGGCCGTGACGATCCAGGGACCCATCGGCTTGAAGGTGTCGAACGACTTGGCCCGGCTCCACTGACCCTCGCTGAGCTGGATGTCCCGGGCCGATACATCGTTGACGATGGTGTAGCCGGCGATGTAGTCGACGGCGTCCTCCTCGGAAACGCAGCAGGCCTCCTTGCCGATCACCACCGCCAGCTCCACCTCCCAGTCCACCTTGTCGGTGAAGGGAGGCAGGCAGATGGCGTCGCCCGGGTTGATGATCGAGGAGTTGAAGAAGGGGAAGCAGATCGGGGACTCGGGGATGGCGGCGCCCGTCTCCGCGGCATGGAGCCGGTAGTTGAGGCCTATACCCAGGAACTGCGGCGGGTCGGCGACCGGCGCCAGCAACTGCACGTCCGAGAGCGAATGCTCGGGACCGGCCGCATCGAAAAGGGCCGCCAGCGCTTCCCGGTCACCCAGAACGTCCATCAGCTGGGTCCCGTCCTTCACCGGACAGACCTGCTCGCCACAGACGAGCCCCCAGCCCTCCGAACCTCCCACGTTGAATCGAGCTATCCGCATTCACTCCCTTCCCGGTAGCGTCGGGCGGCATTGTATATGATCCGAATCGGCGCGAAGGAGGTGACCACTGGGGATCGAAGCCGTCGAAGTAGAGGCCTTGAGCGATCCTCCTGAGCCCTATTCCCACGCCATCCGGGCCGGTAACACCATCTACCTGGCCGGTCAGGTGGCCTTCGACCGGGACGGCGAGATCGTGGGGGACACCGTGGAACAGCAGGCCAGGCAGGTGTGGCGGAACATCGAGGACGTGCTGGCGGCGGCGGGTAGCTCGGTCGCCGACGTGGTCAAGGTCACCTACATCATGCAGGACATCCGGGAGATTTCCGAGGAGTTCCCCGTCCGTGAGGAGGTGTTCGCCGGGAGGCCGTTTCCGGCGGTGACCGCGATGCAGGCGGCGGCACTGGGACTGCCCGGCCTCAAGATGGAGGTGGATGTGATCGCGGTGGTGCCAGGTGGCTGACCCGATCCCCGAGGCCGTTTCCGAAGCCCTATCCCGGCACGGCTTGACCGGACCGGCGTTCGACGCGGTGGCGATCGCCGAGGCGCTGGCCGGTTGGGACGAAGCAGGAGGGATCCTGGACCGGCTGCTGTCAAGGCACGAGGCGGACGCCCCCGCTGCCAACCCGACCTCCTTCTCCCCGAAGTGGTGACGGGACCCGTGAGCGCCCGCTCCATAGCAAGCATCGCCCGCCAACTCCGTGAGGGCGCCACCACTTCCGTGGCGGTCACCCGGCGCGCGCTCGATGGCATCGATCAGACCGACACCCGGCTCAACGCCTTCGCTCTCGTGGACCGGGAGGGAGCGATGCGAGCTGCCGAGCAGGCCGACCGGGTCCTGGACTCGGGAGAGGGGGCCGGGCCGCTGACCGGAGTCCCGGTCGCCATCAAGGACATCATCCACATGACGGGCCTTCCCACCCGATGCGGATCGCCCGCCTATCCCGACACGCCCCGCGACCACGACGCAGCCGTCGTCGGCAGGCTGCGCGAGGCGGGCGCGGTGATGGTCGGCAAGACGACCACCCATGAGTTGGCCTGCGGCGTCTCCAGCCCTCCGGCCGCCAATCCATGGGACACTGCCCGCCTGCCGGGCGGGTCCAGCGGTGGATCCGGCGCGGCCGTGGCCGCCGGAGTGGTGCCGATGGCGCTCGGGAGCGACACGGGCGGATCGATCAGGATTCCCGCGTCGGTCTGCGGGATCGCCGGCCTCAAGCCGACCTTCGGGAGGGTGTCCCGCGCCGGAGTCGAGACCCTGGCCTGGTCCCTGGACCACATCGGACCGCTGGCCGCCACCGTGGAGGACTGCGCCGCCACGCTCCAGATCCTGGCGGGCCACGATCCGGCCGATCCTCCGACCGAGCCCACTCCCCCACCCGACTACTCCGCGGAGCTGGGCCGTGGGGTGGACGGGCTGCGGCTCGGCATCATGGCGACGCCGCCCTTCTCCCCGATGCAGGAAGACGTGGAGCGGGCGTTCCGCGATGCGGTCGAGCACCTGGAAGGGCTCGGGGCCGACGTGGTTCCCGTCGACATCCCGGAACTGGTCTTCACCCTTGACACCGAGTTCTCCATCGTCGGACCCGAGGCCGCCGCCTACCACCGTCGGCTGCTCCGGGAGTCGCCGGAATTGATCTCTCCGGACATCCGCGAGCTGTTCACCATCGGCACGATCCTGCCGTCGACCCACTACCTCAGGGGCCTCGGCGCCCGCCGGGTCATCCGTGAAGCCCTGCGGCGGGCGTTCGACCGGGACCGGCTGGACGCAGCGATAACCCCCACCCTGCCCGCTACGGCCGCCCTTGCAGACCAGGAGATGATCGACTACGGGGAGATGGAGGAGGGCGTGATCACTTCCTACGTGCGTACGACCGCCCCCTTCAACCTGAGCGGCCAGCCTGCGCTCACCGTCCCGTGCGGGTTCGATCGGGACGGCCTACCGATCGGCCTCCAGATCGCCGGGCGTCCTTTCGATGAGGTCACGGTCCTCCGGATCGGCGCCGCCTACGAGGCGACCACGACCTGGTCGGACCACCGGCCGCCGGTCCGGGTAGACGGCTAGTGCCAGGCGACATGCGGGTCCTGGTGTTCGACGGACCCCATCGGTTCCACATCGAGACCCGGCCGCGCCCGGCTCCCGGGCCCGGCGAAGTCCGGCTCCGGATGGCCCATGTGGGTATCTGCGGATCCGACCTGCACGGCTACACCGGCGAATCGGGACGGCGGCTTCCCGGCATGATCATGGGTCACGAGGCGAGCGGTTGGGTCGAGGCTCAGGGCCCGGGGGTCGACGGTCCGGAGGTCGGCACGCCGGTCACGTTCAACCCCAGCCTGCCGTGCGACGGGGCCTGCGGACACGTGCTCGAGAACCACTGCGCGGCCTTGAGGGTGATCGGCGTGACGCCCGACATCCAGGGCGCCTTCGCCGATGCGATCGTGGTCCCCGCCGCCCGGGTGGTGCCGCTGGGCGAGCTGAGCATGCTGTGGGGCGCGGGCGTGGAGCCCATGGCGGTGGCTCTCCAGGCCACCCGCCGGGCGGGTGTCCGGCCCGGCCAGGACGTTCTCGTGGTCGGAGGAGGGATGATCGGCCAGTCCATCGCCCAGACCTGCCGCCTGGAAGGAGCCGCCTCGGTGAGCGTGTCGGATCCCATGCCCTCCCGCCGGGCGCTGGCCCGGGCCGGAGGCTTCAGGGATCTCGAACCCGGCCAGGTCGATGAGGCCGGCCCGTTCGATGTCTCCTTCGACGCGGTGGGGATCACCGCCACCGCCTACGCCGCCATCCAGAACATCCCCAAGGCGGCAGTGGCCTGCTTCGTGGGGCTGGGGCTTCCCAAGGTGAGCATCCCGCTCTTCGACGTGGTGGTCAGCGAGCGGATGGTCGTGGGCAGCTTCTGCTATCCGGACGCCGTGTTCGAGGAGGCCGCCGGCCACCTCGCCGCCGGGCGGCTGGATCTCGACCTGCTCATCGGGAGCGAGGAGAGCTTCGAGGACACCGCCCGTGCTTTCGAGGACCTGGCCACTGGAGTTCGTACCGATGCCAAGATCATGATGTCCACAGGCCTCGCCGCTCCCGTCTAGAGGATTGGTGTCAGCGGTCAATGGTCACTAGTCAATGATCTTTAACAGCAAACTAGCAGTTAGCAAATAGCACCTAGCAACTAAGGAGCCGAACCCGTGCCGTTCGCATCGTTACCGACCGGAATCGACATGTACTACGAGGTGGAGGGAACCGGCGACCCGTTGCTGCTCATCATGGGCACCGCCGCCGACCACTCAACCTGGGCGGGGCAGGTGGCCGCATACCGCGACGACTACACGGTGATCACCTATGACGCCCGAGGCACCGGCCAGACCACCCGGCCCGCGGATCCCACCACCTACTCGATGCGGGTACTGGGCGATGACGCCGCCGCCCTGCTGGACCATCTCGGTATCGAGCGGGCCCACGTATCGGGGCTCTCGCTGGGGAGCGCCACCGCCCAGGAAATGACCATCAACCATCCGTCCAAGGTGTCTTCGGTGCAGCTCCATTGCACGTGGGGCTACTCGGACGAGTGGTTCATCAGGATGATCGACACCAACGAACTCCCCGTGCTCCACGAGGACTACGCCATGTACATCCGTACGGCGCTGCTGTGGGTGGCCAGCCCTCACTTCATCAACGAGCGCCCCGACGACGTGGCCGCCTTCGAGCGGGGGTTCATCTTCGAGAACCCCCATCCGCCCAGCCGCGACGGGATGCTGGGGCACTTCCACGCCGACAAGACCCACGACACGCTCGACCGGCTGCACCTGATCCGGGTACCCACCCTGATCACCTCGGGCGAGGTGGACTGGCAGGTACCCACCCGCTACGGGCGACAGGTCCAGAGGCGGATCCCAGGCTCGACCATGCATGTGTTCACCGGCCCCGCGTCGAGCCACATCGCGTTCTACGAGATGGCCGACGAGTGGAACGACTTCACGCTCGGATGGTTGAAGCGCCTCGGCTGAGCCGGCCTGCCCCCAACCCTCCGTCCCCGGGACCGCCCGTTCGGTAGCGCTACCAGGCCGGACGGTCGGGAGCGGGGTTACCGGCCGTGGGCCTCGTCGTAGCTGGCGCCGCCCGTGCCCTCGACCCAGTAGCGGCGGGCCCAGCCCACTCCCTGCCAGCTGGTGACCTCGCTGGGCACTACCTTGATCAGCCAGCGGGGCTGGTTGATGGTTCCGGTCAGGTATTCCGGACCGTTGGGGCCCAGGTACCGGTAGGACATCTCCTTGGCGACCTCCACCCAGTGGCCGCCTACGTTGGGTTCCTCGACGATCTCGGCCATGCCCTGCATGATCACCTTGGGAATCTCGACGCTCCGGCCCATCTCGTCCGGCTCGCTGTGGGGGGCATCCACCACTACGGAGACCCGCGGGTCGGCCTTCATGTACTCGCACCACACCGCCCGCTGGCGACCCACGAACCACATCGCCTCGCCGTCCCACTGGTACCAGAGGGGAATGACGTACGGGGCGCCATCGGGCGTCAGGCAGGCCACCCGAGCCAGGTAGCTCCCCTCCAGGAAGGCATCGAACTCCTCGCCTTCCAGTCCCCCTAGCTTCCCCCGAAAATCCTCGGCCATCCCGTGTCGCCTTTCTGTTCGCGGCTGTCGGTGGCATTGATCCCATCGACCATGCCCCTCCATACTATCCGCAGGCGCGGAACCGGCATGGGTCGCACCGGCTCGGGCGCTCCGGTAGGGGCACCATATAGAATGGCCGCCAATGCCTTCCGTTCCCCCGCCCGCCGCTGCTGCCAACGGCAGCCACGAAGTAGCTCTCTCGGTCCGGGACCTGGTGAAGACCTTTCTGGTGGGAGGCGGTGTCTTCGGCGGCGAGAAGGGGGAGGTCTCGGCGGTGGCCGGAGTCTCCTTCGAGATCGGCGCCGGCCGCACCCTGGGTCTGGTCGGCGAGTCGGGATGCGGCAAGTCCACCACCGCCCGCAGCATCCTGCGCCTCATCGAGCCCACGTCCGGTGAGGTGGTTCTCACCCGTCCGCTCGACGGAGGGGGCAGCGAGCGGATCGACGTCATCGCGGCGGATCGGCGCCAACTGCGGGAACTGCGCCGCCACATGCAGATCGTCTTCCAGGACCCATTCGCCTCCCTCAATCCCCGCATGTCGGTGGGGACCGCTATCGGCGAACTGCTCCATGTCCACACCTCTCTCACCAGGAAAGAGCGCGGCGATCGGGTGGGCGAACTGCTCTCGCTGGTGGGGATGAACCCCAACGTCGCCGACCGGTACCCTCACGAGTTCTCCGGCGGGCAGCGCCAGCGGATCGGCGTGGCCCGGGCCCTGGCGCTCAATCCGGGCTTCCTGATCCTGGACGAGCCGGTATCGGCCCTGGACGTGTCCATCCAGGCCCAGGTTCTCAACCTCTTGGAGGAACTGCAGGACCGGCTGGGGCTCACCTACCTGTTCATCGCCCATGACCTGGCGGTGGTGCGTCACATATGCGATGACACCGCGGTCATGTATCTGGGCAAGATCGTGGAGCAGGCCAGCACCGACCGCCTTTTCTCGGCGCCCATGCACCCCTACACCCAGGCTCTCCTGTCTGCGGTGCCAACGCCCAACCCGAAGATCCAGCGGCAGCGCTCCAGGATCCTGCTGGAGGGTGACGTGCCGAGCCCGCTCAACCCACCGTCCGGGTGCCGGTTCCACACCCGATGCCCGATCGGGAGGGACAAGGAGGTCTGCCGCGCGGAGGAACCACTCCTGAAGGAGGAGGCGCCCGGCCACCTGGTGGCCTGCCACTTCGCTGAAGCGAAGGCCATCATCTGAGGGGTCCTGACGAAGCGGGATCTCCGAGCGCCGATCTCCGGCGGCTAGCCCGTGATCGGACCCACTTCGAGTTCGACGCCTCGCTGGCGCCCGCCATCACGGTGGCGCCGGGCGAGTCGATCCTGGTCGAGACGGAGGACGCCCACAGCGGAACCATCACCGGGCCCGAGGTGGTCTACGAGACGCTCGAAGACGTGATGGACCGCATCGGCGGCGCCAACCCGGTTACCGGACCGATCGCCATCGAAGGCGTGCGCGCGGGGGATTGCGTAGAGGTGCACATCGAGCACGTCTCCGGCGCCCCCGTAACCGGCTTCGGGTACATGACAACCACGCCCACCCTCCACCCGTCCCTCGCCGCGGAGACCGTCATCTGCCACCGCGCCGGTGACCGGGTGGAGATCCCGACCGCGCGGGGTCCGGTGTCGGTACCGTACCGCCCCTTCGTGGGCACCCTGGGCGTGGCGCCCGCCGGTGACCCGGTGCTGTCGTTCCGCCAGGGCGTGGAGTTCCTGGGCAACGTCGACCTGCCCGAGGTGACAGCAGGCGCCACCGTGATACTCAGGGCAGGCGTGGACGGAGGCATGGTGTCGCTGGGAGACGCCCATCTCGCCCAAGGGGACGCAGAGATACATCGCTCGGCCATCGAATGCCAGGCCGACGTGACGCTGAGCTTCGGACGGAGCGATCCGGCCGCGACGGGTTTCTGCGGCCTGCCACAGGTGAACACGGCTACGGAATGGGCCAGTGTGGCCCCGGGACCCGGCCACCTGGAGGACCTGGTGCGGATGGCCTACGACGATCTGGCCCGGCGGATGCGCCATACAGGCCGCTATTCGTTGGCCGAGGCCTACCGGCTGCTGGGCGCGGCCGGTAGCGTTCGGGTGGGCCAGGTGGTGCCACCGGTCTACTCTGCCCTGGCAAAGATCGAACGCCGCTACGTCGAGGAGGATGCCCCATGGCCAAGCCGTCCCTAGCCGTGGAGTCGATGAGCCGGTCAGGCATCCGGGAGATCATGGAACTGGCCTGGACGGTCGAGGACGTCATCCATCTGGAGGTCGGCGAGCCCAACTTCGCCACCCCCGACCACGTCGTGGAGGCCGCCCATCAAGCCGCCACAGACGGATTCACCCGGTACACGCCCAACGCGGGGATCCCGGAACTACGGGAGGTGCTGGCCCAGAAGGTGCGCGACCGTAACGGCATCGAGGCCTCGGCCGACCAGATCGTGGTGACGCCCGGGGCGGTGGTCGGCCTCTACAGCACCCTGGCCGCGGTTACCGATCCGGGCGCCGAGGTGCTGCTGAGCGACCCCAGCTGGCCGAACTACCACCTGATGATGACCCTGCAAGGGATCACTCCCCGCCTGTTCCCGCTGTCGGCGGAGGACGACTTCATCCCGAACGCCGCCCGGATCGAACCCCACATCACCGACCGCTCCAAGGTGCTGCTGCTGAACTCCCCGGGCAACCCGTCCGGCGCCACCACCACCCGGGAGGCGTTGGTGGAACTGCTGGAGCTGGCCCGGGCCTACGACCTTTGGGTGCTGTCGGACGAGGTGTACGACGAGATCTGGTTCGACGACCCTCACGTGTCCGCCGGCCCACTCGACCCGGACGGCCGGGTGGTGACCTTCTTCAGCTTCTCCAAGACCTACGCGATGACCGGCTGGCGAGTCGGCTACCTGGTCACCCCGCCCTCCCTGACCGAGAACGTGATCAAGACCCAGGAACCGATCTCGTCCTGCGTGAACGCCCCCGCCCAGAAGGCGGCCGTGGCCGCCATCACCGGTCCCCAGGAAGTGGTCGCCGAGATGCGAGACGCCTACCGGCGGCGCCGCGACCGTGTAGTGGAGCTACTCGGGCGGGAAGGAATCCCCCACGTGCGGCCCACCGGCGCCTTCTACCTCATGGCCGACGTCAGCGGCAGCGGCATGAGCGGGCTGGAATTCGCCCGCCGCCTGGTACTGGAACGGGGCGTGGCCGTGGTCCCCGGCAACACGTTCGGCCCCGGAAGCACCGCCTACGTCCGCCTGTCACTGGCCACCGCCACCGAACCCCTCCTGGAAGGAGTAGCCCGCCTGGCCGCAGCTGTCAAGGAGTGGGGCGCCTGACTCCGGAGTCCTTCGGATCGAACCCGACGACCTCGGCCTCGAGAACATACGGGGTCCTCGCCGTAAGGACCCGCTGAACACGGGAGAATCCGCTACCGGCGAACTGGCAGGGGCTATCGTCAATCACGACATCGCTGGGGGAAGGGATTTCGGTCATGTTCGAATGGCTTGGTATCGGCCACCTCGTCGAGCTTTCCGGGACGGAAGCCGTCTGGGGGTACTTGACCCCGCTGGCGGCATTCATCGGGTTCTTCGTGTTACAGCTCGTGGTGCCGGGACGCCGCGTCCCCGGCTACGTCATCGATCCCGAGACCGGCGAGCCTCGAAACTACCGGCTGAACGGTCTCCTGGTCTTCATAGTCGTGGTGATCCTGTGGTACTTCGAACTGACCGGGATGCCCCAGGACTGGTTCTACCGGTCCACCCTCTATGCCGTGGCCGGCGGAACGGTGGTGACGCTGATCCTCTCCATCATCGCGGTGTACAGCCAGCCACCGGGTGAGGTGAAGAACCCGTTACTGGCCTTGTGGATCGGACGGGCCCAAGAGTTGTCCTTCTTCAACCAGCGCATCGACATCAAGATGTACTTCTATGTGGTGGGCGGGGCGATGTTGGTGCTCAACGGCTGGTCCGCGGTGGCTTACCACTACGACCGCTTCGGCGAGGACGCCAACCCCGGTGTTGTTCTGTACACCGCGTTCTTCACATGGTATATCGTGGATTACTTCATATTCGAGCGCGTCCAGTTGTATACATACGATCTTATCCATGAGCGGATGGGATTCAAGATGTTCTGGGGCGGGCTCCTGATCTACGGTTGGATGTTCACCATCCCGCTGTGGGGGATGGCCGTCCACCCGGACCCCGGATTCTCCGGACCGGGCAGGTATGTCTGGCTGATCGGGGCGTCGGTGAGCTTCCTCTTCGGGTGGGGCATGTCCCGCGGCGCCGCCATGCAGAAGTACACCTTCAAGCGCTGGCCCGACCGCAAGTTCCTCGGCCTCATCGAGCCCGAGTACATCGAGGCCGGGGACCGCAAGCTCCTGGTCAGCGGTTTCTGGGGCCTGTCCCGCCACATGAACTACGGGGGTGAGGGGTTCATCTCGCTGGGGATGGCCCTGGCGTTCGGCCACTTCACCAACCTGTGGGCCTGGACCTACTTCATCTTCGTGGTCATCATGTTCACCACTCGTGAACGCTACGACAACAAGTTCTGTGAGGAGAAGTACGGCCCCGAGAAGTGGGCCGAGTACAAGGCAAGGGTGAAGTACCGGATCTACCCCTGGATCTACTGATAAGCCCGTCGCACCTTAGGTAGCGGGCGCGACCACCTCGAACGACAGCAACTCCGAGGCGACACCGACCGGCCGGCTGTCGGAGCCCTCGTTCGATGTCTTGTGGCCCCGCCCGAACCCCCGACTGCTGACCCACCGCTGGAAGTCCTCCTCCGACCTCCACCTGGTGTACACGAAGTAGCGGGTCTCGCCATCCACCGGCCTCAGCAGCTCGAATCCTTCGAAGCCCTCCACCCCGTCCACTGCACGAGCCCGCGCCGCGAAGCGCGCCTCCAGCTCCGCACCCCTTCCATCCGGCACGGTGATGGCGTTGATCTTGACGACACTCACAGCCAATCCTCCAGGTTGTCATAGGGCTTCTATATTCCTTTATCCCCATATACCCTAACCATCGTACGCTAGGAGGGTACTGAGAAATGTCCCGTTGGCCCGATTGCCGGAAAAGAAAGCGCGAGAAGTGTCGCGGGCCAACCAATCTCGTCTTTCTCAGCACCCTCCTATAGTTGAAGAGCACGAGAGGGGACGGGGATGCCCGCTGCCACCGAAGGATACGCAGATGCCAAGGCTGCAGAGGCCATCGCCACCGCTGAAGCGAATGTAGAGAAGGCCATCAACCGTCTCATCCGATGGTTTATCGTGGTCGCCATCTCCACGATGGGTTTCGGCGCATCCATGGCAGCTCTCTTCCTAGCCGACTAACCCGGATATCCCTCAGGGCCAGCCCACCCGTCGGGTAATCGGTCGACTACAGCCATGGTTGGGAAGGTTCAGGCTGGGGGATCGGGTCGGGAGTCGGGGGCTCGTGGAAGCGGTGCAGGTAGACGGCGGCTTCCGACCGGGTGACAGGTTGGTCGGGATGGAAGGGATCGGGAGGCGACCACCAGACGATCCCTCGACCGGCCGCCCAGTCCACGGCCTCTTCGTACCAGGCACCGCCAGCCACGTCTGGGAACGGCGGCGGTTCCGTGATCAACTCCCTCTCGGGATAGAGATCCTTGGGGGTCGGTTCCCCTAGGGACCCTGTTTCCGAAACCGCAGCGAGCCGATGCAGGAGGACGATGGCTTCCGCGCGGGTGATCCGCCCGGCAGGACCCACGTATCGAACCGTCCGCCCCGGCGCGATCCCATGCTGGGCCATCCAGTCCCTGGCCTTCTCGTAGTCCGTGCGCGGGTTGGGATCGTCGAGCGGGCTGGGAGGCACAGTGTTAGACCCGGTGGCGTACGACCACAGCAACGTCGCGAAGTCCCTCCAACGCATGGGCTCGTCAGGCCCGTAGAGGTCATGCGTCAGGCCGGCGGCGATCCCCCGGTCGCTCATCCACCGCACGGCTCCGGCGTAGAAGGCATTGGGGGGCACGTCGTTGAACCAGTCGTGCAAGCAGGGCCGGTCGTGGTGACGGGTCGCCTCGCTGGTCAGCGCCGGCCAGCGACTGCACGAGGGATCCCACTGCCAGGGTGGCACGCAGGTGACGACCCGGCAACGGATCGGCCCGACACAGGTGTCCTGGCTGCACTGGCCGTAGCGGAACTGGACGCAGTCGACTTTCCTTGTGTCGCACCCGTCCGGGCACCGGCACCAGGCGGCGGTCGCCGAACGCGGGCAGAGGCCTCCCGGCCAGCACCGGCGAGTCGGCAGGCACGCGACGTTGCAGTCGATGTAGTAGCGGGGTCGTGGCTTGTCATAGGAGCAGAACGAAGAGTTGTTGACCTTCCACCAGCCACCCACCACCGTCCCGGGCGGGCACGTGTTCTCGCCCGTCAGCCTGCAGCAGAACTCCGTCCATCCGTCGCAGCACGCCGACCCGGAGGAGCACCGCAGCCCCAGGCATGTGATGATGGCGGCCTCCGCGGCGATGGGTCGGATGAGGTAGGCAGGGGCGAAGGCGATGGCTGTCGCGGACATCACCACCGATCGAAGGAACCCGCGCCGCGACGTGTGGCGGTCCACCAGGCTCGATACCCTCATGATGAGTTTGCGACTCATTGCTGCTGCCGGTGGCCGGTGGCTTACCGCCGGAGCCCGGCGGCTTCGATCCGGAACGTCTCCGGAGTCCTACCTCCCGCCGATCTGGCCTGGAGCCATTCCGGCACCGCTGTGAAGCTCACGAGGACCATCCCGGCCAGCACGCACACGGCGAGGACCAGCGCAACGCGGCCAACCGGTTGATCTGCCGCGTTTCCGACCCAGACCACTGGCGAACCACCCCCGCCTGCCGCCAGCGCGCACACGGCTGCGAAGAAGAGGTTGCCGACCACATGTATCCCCGATGGTGGGGAATCCAGTTGCCCGAAGCATCCGCAAGAGGAGAGACCCCTGTTGAGCGCGAGCAGCGAAACCAGCGCGAACAGCGAGTAGACACCGGCCGCGACGAGCGCCGGCCCCGGCCCGCCGGCCGCAAGCGCGGCCACTCCGAGTACCAACTCCGCGCCACCGGCCGCACGGGCGAACCACACCCGGGCGGGGAAACCGACGGCTCCCATCAGGTCGGCCGCCGGACGGGGGAATGCCAGCTTGGCCACCCCGGCGAAGATGAGCAACAGCGAGCCGGCCGCGTAGAGCGCCATCGTGAGGTCTGGGAAGGTCATCTAGCGTCAAGGCTACCCATGGCACCCTGGACCGGCAGTATCCCGCGTACCCCGTGGGGTCGGGGATAAACCCGATCCGAGCACTGCGACATGGCAGACTTGATGCGCAAGTTTGCCCCCCAACGAGGTCGCGCTTTGAGCGGAGCATGGATGGATCTGCGGCGCCGGGGACCGGACCCGCTGGTGGCCGCGGCGCTCTCCGCGATCTGGCCCGGTCTGGGCCATTTCGGCCACAGAACCCGCCGTGCCCTGCTGTTCGCCAACGGGACCCTGATGGCCTACGTCTTCGCGCTCGGCTACGTGGTGGCGCGCGGCACGAGGACCCTGCTCCTCTGGACCGTGAACGTCTCCTCGCTCCGGATCGTGATGGTGGGGAGCCTGCTCCTACTCGCCTTTCGCTCCGCGGTTGCGGTGGACGCGTACAGAACTGCGGACCGCCGCTACTGGCGGTGGCGCCACAAGCCGCGGCGGCGGGTCGGGACAGCGATCACGCTCACCCTGGTGGCCGCGCTCATCGCCGCTCCCCACGTGGTGGTCATCCGACTCGCCTCGGTGCAGCTGGCCCTGCTGTCGGACGTGTTCGTCGCCACCAACACGCTGACCGCGGCTCCCACCCCGCTTCCCACCACCTCCCCCACGACCTCGCTGCCGGAGGCCGGCGAGGCCGACCCATCGGGACCCATCGTGCCGCTCACACAGGCGACGACCCCGGCCCCTACCACATCCACCACGGCCCGGGCCCCGGCCCCGGCCGCGCAACCACAACTGACATGGGACGGCGCGGACCGCCTCACCATTGCTCTGCTGGGAAGCGACGCCGGGTTCGACCGGGTCGGGGTGAGAACCGACACGATCATCGTGGTCTCGATCGATGTGGCCACCGGCGATGCGGCGGCGTTCAGCGTGCCGCGCAACTGGCGTCACGTCACCTTCCCGGACGGAACCGCTGCCGCGGAGCTATGGCCGGACGGGTATCCGGAGATCGTCAACGAGATCTACGGCCTCGGGCTGAGACAGCCCGAAGCCTTCCCCCAGGTCGATGATCCGGCGGGACACGCCATCAAGTCCGCGCTCGCCCAGCTGACCGGCCTGCCCATCCAGTACTACGTGCTGCTCGACATGGTGGGTTTCGTCAAGGTCATCGACCTGTTCGGCGGCATCGACCTGTACGTGAGCGAAACGATCGACGAGCGGATCAAGCCCATCGTGGCGGACGGCCCGCCCGTCTTCATCACCACCGAGCCCGGACTCCACCACTTCGACGGCATGACCACCCTCGGCTACGTGCGTGCCCGGACCGGCACCACAGACTGGCACCGGATGACCCGCCAACGATGCGTGGTCGAGGCCCTGCTCGACCAGGTGCCGCGCATGGAGCTGGTGTACCGGTATGCGGACCTCACCGACATCATCGCCAGCCATGTCAGCACCGACATCCCGATCGGTCGCCTCAGCGACCTCATGGGCATCGCGGACCGCCTCGACACGTCGAGGATCGTCACCGTCAACTTCATCCCTCCCGAGTTCCAGCCCGGCGATGCGCCCATCGCCCAGGTACGGGCCGCCGTCTCCCAGGCCCTGGAAGGCCGCGCCAACACCTCGAACGCGCTACTCGCCGATAGGTGCCGGACAACGCAGTAAGTCCCACCATCGAGCCCGTCGGCCCTGGTAACCGGCACCCCCCGCCTGATAATCTGGCTAGGTGGCCCTCGCTCTCGTCCTGCTCAGTTGCGCCGTGGCGGTCCTCGCCCTACTGGTGTTCGGCCTGCTGAGGTCGCACGCCGAGATAATCCGAGCTCTGCACCGCGCGGGAATCCCTCTCGAGGAAAGCGGCGGGCATGCCGGACACCCCGGCGCGCCCGTGGAGTTGCGTTCCGAGCCGGACGGGGCCGCGCACGACATCGTCGGCGTTTCTCCCGGTGGGAGCCCCACCAAGGTCAGCGTCACCGGCGTACGCGGTATGACGCTTCTGGCGTTTCTCTCGTCGGGTTGCCGGACGTGCGAGACCTTCTGGACGGCGTTCGCGGAGCCCGGCCTCGATCTCCCCGATGCGAGCACCCGGCTCGTCATCGTCGGTCAGGACCCGCCCCTCGAGTAGGAGACCGCGTTCGCCGGCCTGGCGCCTCCGGGTGTCAAGGCGGTGCTGTCCAGCGCGGCGTGGCAGGACTATGACGTTCCGGGATCGCCGTACTTCGCGCTGGTCGACGGTACGCACAACCGGATGGTCGGCTCAGGCACCGCCGGTAACTGGGACCAGATGCGGAACATGCTCGGGACGGCCCTGGGCGACTACCTTCGTGAGATCGATCCGGAACGCGGCTCGACCTCGGGCCGGAACCGGGAAAGGCGCGCCGATCAGGCTCTGGCGGCGGCCGGCATCGGCCGGGACCATCCGAGCGTCAACCCGGAACCAAGCACCAGCGATGGGGACACTCCTCGCAACCCATCCGCCGAACAGTGATCACTTCATTCGCCGTAGGCGTCGCCGCCGCGGTCGTCGCCGGATTCCGCTCGACCTGGTCGCCCTGAGGCCTTTCGATGCTCACGAGCATCAGCCCGCTCGGCGAGCGGGCCCGGGGCAACAGCTGGTCACTCACCGTGACATGGCTCGTCATGGGAACGCTGGTCGGAGGAGCGTCTCTCGGCGCCGTCCTGGGCGCCGTCGGGCGGGCCCTCCCGGTCACCCTCGACGAGAGCTGGCGCCTGTCCGCACTGGTCCTGGCCGGATTAGCGGCTGCGGCATGGGATCTGAAGGTGCGCCGGTTCCCCATCCGCCGCCAGGTCAACGAGGACTGGCTCACTGCCTTCCGTCCCTGGGTTTATGGCTGGGGTTACGGGCTTCAACTAGGTGCTGCGGTCGTCACGGCCGTCAACACGGCGCTCGTGCCCATGTTCATGCTGGCCGCCCTGCTGACGCGTGACCCGGTGAGCGGGCTACTGGTGGGAGCGGCCTTCGGCGCAGCGCGGGGGCTAACCGTGACGCTGAACCGCCGGGTCCGCAACGCCGCGGATCTCGCCCGGCTAAGTCGCCGGCTCGACACCCTCGCGCCCAGAGCCCGGCGCCTCGGCGCTCTCGCAGCGGCCCTGCTGGCGGCTGTGTCCGCGGTCGCCCTAGTGACCTGACAGCATGCACCGCCTCTCCGCTTACGGGATAGGACTGGACGTGCCGACCGGCTGGGAGGCCGAACTGTCCTTGCAGGACGACGCCGAGAAGATCGAGATCGACACTGCACCACCCGGCCACGGCCTGGTCGTCCTGCATGCGGCCAACTTCTGGCTGCCGAACGAGCGTGACGACTACGGCTCGGAGGCGCTGGAGGCCATGGGTCCGGCGGGCGTCTTCATCGCGCTCGTGGAGTTCGATCGCGTCTCGGTCGGGTCCCTGCTGTTCGAGCACCACGGCATCCCGGCCGATCTGCAACCCGACGACTTCGATCCCAACGCACTCCGGCGGCCCATGCGAGAACAGGCCGGCCTCCAACGATTCTTCCACTCGGCCGGTCGGGCCTTCTGCCTCCACGCCGCCATCGGCTCCCACAACAACCGAAGAACGCTGGCCCGCGACGTGAACAGCATCCTCTCAAACCTCACCATCGAATAGGGACAAAGGCACGTTCCCACACCGCTCACAGCGGCCGATTTCCACACTCTATGAGATGGCCATGTCTCCTTCGGTTCCGGTGACGGTCCAGCCGTCCTCTGCTTTCGTTACCCGATAGGTGAGCCAGATCCCGCATGTGCCGCCACACCACAAGTTGACCCCGACCGTCGCGCCGGCGCCATCGAACTCGACCGGTGCCAGCGTGACGATCGCGCTTCCGGGGATGACTGGCATCAGGACCTCCTGTTGGATGAAGTCGCTCCGATTGCTGACAAACGTCACCGGCGAGAGGTCCTCAATGGCCGCCGCGATTGCGCTGCGCTGCTCGTCGGTGAGAGCGTCACCAGGCGAGCCTTCCGTCATGTAGTCCGCGGCGTCGAACACCACACGGTCTAGGACAAGAACTTCGGTGAACCGGTAGTCGGGCCCGAACGTGTTGTCGAACTCTACGATCTGCCGTGTCACCGTCGCGTAGATGGCCACCGATGCCTTAGCGCGCTCTTCTTCGGAATATGAGCCGTCTCCGCAGGCAACTGTGCTCACGACCATCAGCACGCCCATAGCGAGGCCGAGGGATCGCAAGTTTGTGCGCGCCGCACGGCGCCCTTGCGCGTTCGTCGATTCGCCCCTGCCAGCCCGGAACATGATCTACCTCCCAACGCCCCTCACTGTGTGAGCGCCGTTCACCGCTGTTCGCAACAGCTCGTTCCCTTTAGACGCCGGATCGACCGGGTTTGGTTCCACCCCCTGAGCCAATCGTTCGCGGCGGGGCCCAACGGTCATGGTCGCCGCCTAAACGTCTGGTAAGCAGGGCTATTCACCGGAACTGGACGGCTGGACGAATACGGTGGTGATCTTCACGAGCGACACGGCGACACGCTGAGCGTCGCATCCGGCCCATTTGCGGATCTTCCCGATGAGATCGGACAGCCTGAGGCGCCTCACCGTCGGCTAGTTTGGACGATCGTCAGCGGGGGTTCTGGATGAGCGACGAGACGATTAACAACCACGAGGCGTTTGTCTGGTCGGTGGCCGACCTGTTGCGGGGTGTGTACAAACAGTCGGAGTACGGGCGGGTGATCCTTCCGCTCACGGTGCTCCGTCGGCTGGATTGCGTGCTGGAACCCACCAAGGACAAGGTGCTGGAGCGGGCGGCCAAGCTTCCGACTGACCTGGAGAACCGGGCGCCGATACTGATGCACGCGGCTGGGGAGTCGTTCTACAACACGTCGAAGCACACGTTCAAGACGTTGCTGGCCGATCCCGACAACGTGGCCCCGAACCTGCGCAACTACATCGCCGGGTTCTCCGAGTCGGCCCGGGACATCATCGACAAGTTCAACTTCGACACCCAGATCGACCGGTTGGACCAGCACAACCTGCTGTACCTGGTGGTGTCCCGCTTCGCCGACCTCGATATGCGCCCGGAGGTGGTGTCGAACCTGGAGATGGGTTACATCTACGAGGAGTTGATCCGCCGCTTCTCGGAGTTGTCCAACGAGACGGCGGGTGAGCACTTCACCCCCCGCGAGGTGATCCGCCTCATGGTGAACCTGCTCCTCGCGGACGATGACCAGTTGCTGACGGCACCGGGGATCGTCAAGACCATGCTGGACCCGGCCTGCGGCACGGGCGGAATGCTGTCCGTGTCGGAGGAGTACCTGCGCAATCTCAACCCCCAGGGCCGCCTTCACGTCTACGGCCAGGAGGTGAACGCTGAGACCTATGCCACGTGCCGGTCGGACATGCTGATCAAGGGCCTGGACGCGTCGCGGATCCGGTTCGGGAACAGCTTTGACAACGACCAACACCCCAGCCGCCGCTTCGACTACCTGCTGGCCAATCCCCCGTTCGGTGTGGAGTGGAAGATGGTCGCCAACCACATCAGAGGCGAGCACAAGACGAAGGGCTTCGCGGGTCGGTTCGGCGCCGGCCTGCCACGGATCAACGACGGCAGCTTCCTGTTCCTCCAGCACATGATCTCCAAGATGAAACGCCCCGAAGAAGGCGGCGCCCGCCTGGCGATCGTGTTCAACGGCTCCCCACTCTTCACGGGAGCGGCCGGGTCGGGCGAGTCCGAGATCCGGCGGTGGATCATCGAGAACGACTGGCTCGAAGCCGTGGTCGCCCTCCCCGACCAGCTGTTCTACAACACCGGGATCTCCACCTACTTCTGGGTAGTCACCAACCGCAAGTCCCCCAAGCGCCGCGGCAAGGTCCAGTTGATCGACGCCCGCGAGTCTTGGACCAAGATGCGCAAGAGCCTCGGCAACAAACGCAAGCAGATCAGCGACGACCAGATTGACGAGCTCACCCGTCTCTACGGCGCCTTCGAGGAAGGCCCCCGCTCCAAGATCTTCCCCAACGAGAGCTTCGGCTTTCTCCGGATCACCGTCGAACGCCCCCTCCGCCTCCGCTGGGAGATCACCCAAGACACCCTCGCCGCCGTCGCCGCCGACAAGAAAGTCACCAAACTCCTGTCCACGAGGAAGGACCTTCTGCTGGAGAAGCTCCGACCCACTCACGGCGCCACCTACCCGACCGAAAAGGATGCGAAGGCAGCCGTCCGCGACGCGCTCGTGTCAGTCATCGGAGAGAAACCCACTCCCGTGGTCAACGCCATCGCCACCGCACTCGCGGTGCGAGACCCTCAGGCGCCGGTCATCACCGACCGCAAGGGCAACCCCAAACCCGACCCCACCCTCCGCGACTACGAAAACGTCCCCCTACCCACCAAACGCGTCACCCACGAAACCGACACCACCAGACGGCTCAACACCACCGAGTACCAGACCGCCATCAACGACTACCTCGAAACCGACGTCCACCCCTACGTCCCCGACGCCTGGCACGACCCCACCAAGACCAAGATCGGCTACGAAATCCCCCTCACCCGCCACTTCTACACCTACACCCCGCCCCGCCCCCTCCAAGACATCGACAAGGAAATCAAGACCCTCGAATCCGAGATCCAAGCCCTCCTCGCCGAGGTGACGAATTGAAGGGCAGCCCGCTCAAATACTTGTTGGATCTGAACGATTCAGGGACATGGGGGAATGATCCGACCGGTGAGGGTGACACGGTCGTGCTGCGGTCGACTGACATCCGTCTGGACGGTAGCTGGCGCATCTCTGACCCCGCTGTCCGACACGTCAATAGACATGACAAGGTGAGGAAACGCTTGGCCTTTGGCGACATCGTTGTCGTCAAGTCAAGCGGTAGTCCTGAGCACCTGGGAAAGTCAGCGATCGTTACCAAGGAAGTAGCGGCTATGCGTCCCTGCTTCGCAAACTTTGTACAGCGCCTACGGCCGTCCCCGTCTACGGACAGTCGGTATATCTGGTACGTCCTGAACTCAAAATGGGCTGCCGACGAAATGGCAAGTTTGGGTAATACGACAACGGGCCTGCGGAACCTCAATGGCACGATCATAGGATCACTTAGGATCCCGGCAAGAGGCATCCATGAGCAGCGGGCGATCGCTGACTACCTCGACATCGAAACCAACCGCATCGACACCCTCATCGCCAAGAAACGCCGCATGATCCAACTCCTCGGTGAATACGACCGACGAACGCTCGATGATCTACTCGATGGCATCCGCCAGAACGGATTAGCACGCCTCGGGTATCTGGCCGAGGTTCGATCCGGGCTAACCCTTGGAGGAGCGAGGGCCAACTCCCGATCGCATGTGACCCTTCCTTACCTTCGTGTGGCAAACGTGCAACACGACCGGCTCGATCTCTCCGAGGTCAAGTCCGTGACTGTGGATACCACGACTGCCCGGCGAACGGCGCTTCGCCACGGCGATGTGCTCATGACTGAAGGCGGAGACATCGACAAACTGGGACGGGGTACCGTGTGGCGAGGTGAGATCGACCCGTGCCTCCACCAGAATCATGTATTCGCGGTACGCGTACGAACGAAGAACCTACTACCTGAGTTCCTTGCCCTGCTGACAAGAACATCATATGCACGCCAATATTTCGAGAGGACCGGCGTACGTTCGACAAACCTCGCCTCTACAAGCTCTTCAAAGGTTGCCGACTTCCGAATCCCGCTTCCCAGTCGAAGCACTCAGTCACATCTGGTCTCAGTGTATCAACGCAAATGGGAGACACTGGAACGGACACGGGTGGCGACGGGATTACAGGTAGATCTGCTCAACGAGCGTCGGCAGGCGCTGATCACGACCGCTGTCACTGGCGAGTCGCCTGTACCGGGCATGGCGGCGTGGCAGCGCTGCCTCGCTGAAGGACATGCACCCGAGGAGGGATGATGGCCCGCCCGACGATCTACGGGTTGCGAGACAGACGGCTCAACACGATGAGCGCCGAGGAGCGAGGCAAGTTCCACGAGGCCCTCGCCGCGGCTCGCCTTGCTCTGGAGGTAGGGCAGAAGATCCGCGACGCGCGAGAGGCCGCCGAGCTGACCCAGCGCGACCTTGCCACACTCATGTCGACAAGTCAGGCCGCGGTCGCCCGCCTCGAGGCCGGCGGCACGAGCCCCACGCTCACGACCCTCAACAAAGCCGCTGCTGCGCTCAACATGACGCTGACCGTCAACCTGGCTCGGGCGCTCTGACTCCAGCCCGACCCGACGGCCCTCTCAACTCATGGACGCCGCATGACGAGCCTCGCCAACTGTTCGATCGCGCAGAGTTGGTGGAGCGGTCAAGCGGCCAGCCCTAGACCCGTCACGGCAAAAGCGCCGCCTGGAAGACGACACGCGAGCGCCCACGCCAGGCACCGGTTAGTTGAGTACGGCGATCAGGATGCCCAGTACGGTGCCGACCACTCCGAGACCGCCCAGGATCATCCCAACCGCCCAATGCGTGCGCCGCTGCGCATCGTCCAGGATGGTGAGCAAGGCTCGGGCTATGGCGGTGTCGGTCTCGGCCTTGGCCTGGTCGAAACGGGCGTCGATGAGCGACTCGGTGCTCACCATCGGGTTCCTTACGGGTGGCTGACAATCCAGTATACCTAGCACTATCTAGATATGACAACCCTCAACAATCTAATGTTCATGAGCGTGATGGCTGGTACGGTCGGCGATGGTCCCCTGCGCCCACAGAGCCTAGGGATCTGCTTTCGGGCCGGTTCCCCGCGTATCAAGAAAAGAGAACACTGCTACGCTGTAGTGCTGAACACTGCTGTGCTACTACTCCGATAACTGCTGTGCTATCGGCCTGAACACTGCTACGCTGTGGCTAGTGAAGTACATCCCCCGCCTTGTGGACGCACAACTCGCGCGAACTCGTAGCACCCATCCTGTCGTGCTGGTGACAGGCGCCAGGGGCGTGGGTAAGACCACGACGGCCCTTCGGTCGGTGAGGTCTAGCGCGTTTCTCGACGACTCGGCGACCCGCACCGTTTTCCACGACAATCCCGAGGCCGCCCTCGCCCAGTATCGGGAACCGCTCCTGGTGGACGAGTGGCAGTTGGCCCCCGAGGTCGTGCGAGCGATCAAACGTACCGTCGACCGGGACCGAAGGCCCGGACGGTTTGTCCTCACCGGCTCACCCGACCCGCGGAGCCGGTCCGAGTTCCAGGCGCTGACCGGGCGGGCGGCGGTAGTGCGGCTCAACCCGATGACCGTGAGGGAACTGGGCGGGCGGGTTGCGGATCCGAGCCACGCCCCCATGGTCTCCGGGTTGCTGTCGGGAAACCCACCCGAAGCCCCGCCGGAGCACACTCCCGATATCTTCGGATACCTGGACATGGCCGCGGTCGGCGGCTTCCCCGAGTGCGCCCCCGAAGGCTCCCCAGACTATTCCCAACAGTGGAGTCGGGACTGCCTGAGCGTTCTGCTGCGGCGAGATCTGCCCCTGTTCGGAACGCGGCGCTCAGCGTCCCTTTTCCGCAGATACCTCACCGCCGCCGCCCTTCACACCGCGCGCTCGCCCGAGGACGGAAGCCTGCGAAACGCCGCCCGCGTGAACCCCGGGACCCACCGGGACTACCGGCACATCCTGCTCGACATGGATATGACCGTCGAGGTGCCCGCTTTCGTCGGCGAGGATCTTCCCGCTCTCGCCAAGTCCCCGAAGATGCTGTTCAGCGACACCGGGCTGCTGATGGCGGCGATGAACGTGCCCCTGCCTCGCCTCAAGCTGAACGGTGACCTCTACGGCCGGGTCGTCGAGACGTTCGCTCTCAACCAGATCCGCTCCGAGCTAGAGGCCCTCGGCATGCGGGACGCACTGAGCCACCTCCGCACCCACAAAGGCGCCCGCGAAATCGACGCCGTCATCGAGACCGAGGACGGCGGCATCGTGGCAATCGAAGTCAAATCGGCCAACCGGCACCGGCCCGGCGACATCCGCCACATCGAGTGGCTATCCGAGAAGGTAGGCGACAGGTTCAGGTTGGGGCTGGTACTAACGACCGGTCGTCACATCAGCAACATCCGAAGCGAAAAGACCGACCGAATCTGGGCCGCGCCGATCAGCATCCTCTGGCACTAGCTGGATGGTTCCTAGCCGACAATCACAGTTACGTGTCGAGACGTTCGCCCGATGGGAGATTGTGGATGAGCCAGGCTTCCACCTCGTCCACGAATCCGGAGGTCGTTCACGGGTCAACCTCACCCTCTAACTAGGCGAACAGAGACACGCACCGGTTTTCGGGCCAGACCAGGGGAAGTGCATGTACCCTTTGGACGAGTGCAGAAGAATTCACACAAGGAGACGTCCCATGGCAAGCGCAATCGGTTCGGGCACACAACGTGTCGGCGACTACCTGGAAGTGGATCCAGGTGTAACGATCTATTACGAAGACGAGGGTGAGGGGACCCCGGTCGTTCTGGTGCCGGGGTGGACCTTTACCACCAAGGTCTTCGATCACCAGTTCGCTGCCTTCTCGGGCAGCCACCGGGTCATATCGTTCGACCCACGCAGCCAGGGTCGTTCCACGGTGACGATGGAAGGCAACAACTATGCGACCCAGGCAGCGGATCTGGCAAAGCTGCTGGACCATCTCGACGTCGAGAACCCGGTGCTCCTGGGATGGTCGACGGGATCCATGGCCACCTGGCACTATGTCCGGGATCACGGCACCTCGGGTCTGGGCGGGCACGTGTCGGTGGACATGCCACCGATCGGCATGAGCTGTGACGAAACCGACTGGATGGAGGGCTCGATCGAGGCACTGGCCGGGGTTTTCCAGGGCGTCCAGACAGCTCAGGGACAACGCGGCGTGATCATCTGGTATGCCGACAACCTCATGATCGAGCAGGAGAGGTCGCCCGAGTTGACCGCATGGATTGTGGAACAGTCGCTCTCCACCCCACCACTGATCGCGGGAGCTCTAATCGCTGACGCCTGCTTCGGCAACTATCAGGGTGAGGCCGAGAGAGTGGACTCCGACATTCCTTCTCTGTTCGTCGTCGCCGAACACTGGGGAGAGACGGCCAAGCCATATCTTGCCGAGCACTGCCCCAATTCACGGGTGGAGGTCTTTGGCGGCCACATGATGTTCTGGGAGTATCCCGAAAGGTTTAACGCCGTTCTTTCCGAGTTCCTCGCTGAAGTCGGATAGTCCTCTAGGCCGAGCCGTTCAGCAACACCTCGTTCAGCTCGTCGCCGCACACCTCCCGTGCCGTGGCGGCCACCACCGCGGTTCGTGTCACCTGCTCCTCGTAAGATGCCTCGGTCATGAGGTCCTGGGAAATGGTGACTGACGGATGAGTTCGACTAACGAGGCGGCGTTCGAGGCTCACATCGCCGGCTGGCTGGTCAACCATGGCGGCTACCGGCGAGTGAAGACCACCGGCGACGGCTACGAGTCCGACTTCGACGGTATTGCCGGCGTGGACACGGCCGACCTGTTCGGGTTCATCAAAGCGACCCAGGCGGACCGGTGGGACAAGTTGGTGGACTCGGGCTACGGCGGCGATCCGGATGTCGCGAAGGCCAAGTTCGTGCAGCGCTTGGCTGCCCAGCTTGACAAGCGGGGCACGGTGGATGTGCTGCGGCGGGGCGTTACCGATTACAACGTTCCGGTCCGCCTGGCCTACTTCAAGCCGGCTCACGGGCTCACTCCGGAGTTGGTGGAGCGGTACGAGGCGAACATCCTGTCGGTCGCTCGGCAGTTGCGCTACCAGCCGGGGAGCAACAAGACCATCGACCTGGGCCTGTTCGTGAACGGGATCCCGGTGGCGACAGCCGAGTTGAAGAACCCGCTGACCGGCCAGAGCGTCGAGCATGCGATGTTGCAGTACCGCAAGGACCGCGACCCCAAGAACCGGACACTCAAGCGAGTGGGGATGGTCCACTTCGCGGTAGATCCGTACTCGGTGGCCATGACCACACATCTGGCGGGCAAGTGGACTCGGTTCCTGCCCTTCAACCAGGGCGACGATCTGGGAGCGGGGAATCCCTCCAACCCGGACGGGCATCGGACTGCCTACCTGTGGGAGCGGGTGTGGTCCCGGGACGCGTGGATGGACATCCTGGGCCGTTTCATCCATGTCGAGAAACCGTCCAAGGGCTCCAAGGCCCGTCCGACCGTGATCTTCCCCCGGTTCCACCAGTGGGACGCGGTGCGCCGCCTGGAGGCCGACGCCCAGGTCGCCGGGGCGGGTAGTAACTATCTGGTGCAGCATTCGGCGGGGTCGGGCAAGTCCAACTCGATCGCCTGGCTGGCTCACCGGTTCTCGTCTCTGCATAGTGCCGAGGATCAGGAGGTGTTCGACAAGGTGGTGGTGATCACCGACCGCATCATCCTCGATCGCCAACTCCAGGATGTGATCAGCCAGTTCGAGCACGCCATCGGCGTCGTGCAGTCGATCGACAAGGACGCCGGCCAGCTGGCCGAAGCGTTGAAGGGTGAGCAGGCCCGGATCATCGTCACCACCCTCCAGAAGTTCCCGTTCGTGTTCGATCACGTCTTGTCGTTGCCGGAGCGCACCTACGCGGTGATCGTGGACGAGGCCCATTCATCGCAGACCGGTGAGGCAGCCAAGGACCTCCGCCGGGCTCTGGGAACCGCCGAGGCGGATATCGATGACGAAGCCACCGACGCTGAGACGCTGCTGGCCGACGCGGTGGCGGCGCGGGGTCGGCAGCCGAACCTGTCGTTCTTCGCGTTCACGGCCACTCCCAAGGGCCGGACGCTGGAGTTGTTCGGCGAGAAGGGCCCGGACGGGAAGCACCAGCCGTTCCACCTGTACCCGATGCGCCAGGCCATCGAGGAGCGCTTCATCGAGGACGTTCTGGCCAACTACCTCACTTACAACCGCTACTACCACCTCGAGAAGACCCTCCTGGAGGATCCCAAGTACGAGACAGCGAAGGCCCGGGCGGCCCTAGCCCGCTTCGTCACCCTCCACCCCGAGAATCTGGGGCAGAGGGCCGACATCGTGGTCGAGCACTTCCTGGACAGGATTGCGCACCGGATGGTGGGGAGAGCAAAGGCCATGGTGGTCTGCTCCTCCCGGCCGCACGCGGTGGGGATGTGGAGGGCGCTCCGCAAGCACATCAACAACAACGGCCACGATCTAGGCGTCTTAGTGGCCTTCTCCGGGGAGGTCGAGGGACTGACCGAGACCAAGGCCAACGGGTTTCCGGAATCGGAGACAGCCACCCGATTCGACGGGGACGAGTACCGGATCATGGTGGTAGCCGAGAAGTTCCAGACCGGTTTCGACCAGCCCAAGCTGGTTGCCATGTACGTGGACAAGACCCTCAGCGGCCTCGCCGCGGGCAGACCCTTTCCCGCCTCAACCGGATCCACCCGGACAAGGACGGCACCTTCGTCCTCGACTTCGTCAACGACACCGATGAGATCCGCGACGCCTTCGCCGTCTACCACGGCAAGACGGTGGCGCCGCCCACGGACCCGAACCTGATGTTCGACACCCGCGACGCGCTGAACGACTTCAACATCCTGGACCCCGGCGAGATGCAACAGGTTGCAGCGCTCATCCTGGACAACGACAGCAACCATGATCAGGTCCACGCCGCCATGCAGCCCGCCGTCGAGCGTTTCAAAGCCCTGGACGAGGATGACCAGGACATGTTCCGGGACGCCCTCACCCGTTTCGTCCGCGTCTACGGCTTCCTCGCCCAGATCGTGAAGTTCGCCAACCCGACCCTCGAAGGCGACTACATCTACTGCCGCGCCCTGGCGAGGCTCGTACGCGGCAAGCCCGGTGTGCAAATCGATATGGACTCCGAGGTCGAACTGACCCACCTGCGCCACGACAAGATCTTCGACGGCTCGATCTCACTCCCCGGCGACGAAGGCGAGGTGCAGACGATCTACTCCGGCGACGGGCGCCTCGGCGACCCCGATGAGGAACTCCTATCCGAGATCATCGCCCGCATCAACGCACGTTTCGGCACCGAGTGGACCGACGAAGACCGCCTCGTCTTCGATGCCGCCGCCCAGGATCTCGTGAAAGACGAGCAGATCCAGAACCAGGCCGTCAACAACGACGAAGCCACCTTCCGCGACCACGTCTTCGTCGACCAGTTCCAGAAGGCGCTGGTGGCGAGGCTCGACCGCAACGAGAAAGTCGTGATCGACTACCTCGACAACAAAGAAATGCAAGCCGCAGTGGTAGCTGTCTACGCAGCCAAGGTCCAGAAACAGGCCATCGTCGCCAACCAGCAGACGTGCCCCATTGGCGACCTGCTCGGTCCCGACCGAGAGTCCCTCTACCTCGAGTACAAGTCCACCCTCCGTTGGGACATCAAGCAGCAGCAGAAGTCCAAGCTCGTCGAGACCGCCGCCATCAAGACCATCGCCGGCTTCGCCAACTCCTGGTACGGAGGCACCCTCCTGATCGGCGTTGCCGACGACGGCTCCATCCACGGCCTAGAAGAGGACTACAACAACTTCTCCAAACGGGGTCAGGTAGGCGACCACGACCTCTGGGGCCAACACCTCCAGAACCTCATCCACCACCGCCTAGGCGCCTACGCCCTCTCCCTCGTCACCTGGCAGTTCCACAAAGTCAACGGCGAAGACCTAGCCCGCATCCAAGTCGACCCGTCAGGCCACCCCATCTACGACCACAAAGGCCAGACCGAAACCTTCTGGCACCGCACCCCCGTAAGCACCCTCGCCATCACCGACCCCAAGGAACGAGCCCAAATCATCGCCACCCGCTGGGCCGCCAAGAGTTGACCGAGCCGCACCCACTTCGTCGCCCACGAAGCTACTCGTCATGAGTCGCCGTGGGCAATAACGCACGATCTCCAAGAGTCTAAGAGGGGCAACCGGAATCTCACGGTGAGTCAGCAAGTACACACGCTAGACTCAGGCTGGGATGTCAAACACGAGAACAGTAAGTGTAAGTTCTTTGTTACTGTCATCACGATGGCTAAACACGTACCTGAAGCCAGTTTCCGAGTCGTAATCAACATCCGCCTTGTAGTTGGGATGTTTGGTGGCTACCTCTGGTATAGATTTCAAGACAGTGGATGTCTGCCTATTGCGATTGAATATCAGGAGTGCCGTCTTCGTATCCCTCCAACTTGTATATCCGAGTAGTTGATTTATGGCATCCGCTAATCCTGTTGGTCCAGACCAAAACTTGCATTCTGCGATGAATAGGTTTCTGTCCGTCGACCTGATTAGAATATCTGTTTTCCCTTCATAGTTGAAGGTCTCACCCGTAGCTTGTCCCTCATATTGACCATTTAGCTGTACCAAAAAGTGTTGTCGCAAATCTTCCTCACTCATATTACGAAAGGCCTTGGGACTTCGTTCCATAACTAATACCATATTGGAAATGACGGACAAGATATGTTCGTACTCATCCAACTCAATAGCAGGATCGGGCTTATATGGCTCCCTCGTGACCGATGGAAACTGTGGAGGGATGCGGCGCCTTACTTCCGGCGTAACGTAGGTTCGGGGTACACCGGCGCGTCTCTTGAGAGGATAACCCAGACCTTCGACTGTCCCCCTATCTCGCAGAAGTTTCTGTCGACGAGAGCTTAGATACGAGTCCACCTTTTCTCGGATGCTCGAGTTGTACTGTTCAATATCGCTGCCACTCCAATCGATATATTCTCTGAGTAGCGACTGGTCTCGTTCGAAGTCAGAGTTTACGTTCGTAACATCTTGAGTCGTCCGGTCATAGACAAAGAGAATCTCATTGTCCTGAACCCTTCCCCGGAGTGAGTTCATATAGAAACGGGATGGTCGACAGTCGAATAGCTGAGGATCGCCCGTAAAAGGAATGTAAAAGGAGATTCTAGTCCCTGTCACATATGTTGGGCGGCTTGTGTCGAATATGGCGTAGTCAAAACGGTGTGTAACTTCCACCTGTGTATCGCCATAGTCTACCTGGATTCCTTGCTCATCGATTTGGAGCGGCTCCACCTTATACTTAGTCACGAAGTAGGTGCATAGGTCTTCAGGTGAAGTGTTCAGAATACGAGTTTCGTCGAGCGAGTTGATCTCATTCGAGAGAGTCTTCTCCTTTAGACTCAAGACTGTTCTGAGGTCCTCGTCAGAAAAGAGTTGTCTCATACCAATAAGTCCTCCAATGTAGCCTGAACTCAGGGTCTAACCGTGGGTTCGGTATCGTCGTTCTAAGGAACTCCAACCTGTCTATGTTCGCTGTGCCCTCCGCGTGGTCCCCCAGGCTCGGTTCCAAGGTGCTCCTTCGGACGGTAGCGATTCGGACTCTAGGCTCAACCCCTTGACCACCAATAGATGAGAGGCGACTGTACCGGCCTGAGCCCCGTGACGACACCCGGACATCCCTTAGCACTTGGGACCGCCCTGGCAACACAACCTCTGGACTCGGCGACTTGGGAACGTCGGAACTCGGTGATCTAGCTCGTATGGTCAGATACCGTCACCGTCGCAGATTGTGGCGGCGTACGTCGACCCGGTGCAGCTCGCCAGACCAGGCGAGGATCTCTCGGTCGGTTGTCAGCAGGGTGTGACCGCCGAGCAGGGCCGTCGCCACGATGAAACGGTCTGCCGGGTCTCTGTGGAAACCCTCGCGTTCCAGCGCGACGGCGCGTACTGCTTCGGTGCCATGGAGCGCCAACTCCCGCAGCCCGTCGGCGATCCTGTCCGAACGCCAGCGGGCCGCGTCGCAGCCCAGTTCGATCCTGTTCCTTTCCGCCAATATGGCTATCTCCCAGAAGGTCACAGCCGAGACGGCCACCGAGCCCACCGACCATCCATCGCTGATCATGTCCCGAGCTTGGGAACTGAGCCGTGGGTTGTCCTGCAAGGCCCACAGCAAGGCGTTCGTGTCCAGCAGGAGCATCAGGCGGAGAGCACGCCTTCGGGATTCTGCTCGATCTTGGCCTCCCAATCGCTCCACTCGTCCGCGGTCGAGGGAACGAGATCATCATCGTCGAGGATGACAAGGGAATCCTTGCAAGAACCAAGGAGTGAGGGCCGGTTGACCTGGGCGGTGACCGGCACCAGCCTCGCTACCGGATGACCGTGTTTGGTAATGGTCACCTCGGCGCCGGTTTCCTTCACCTGGTCCATGATCTGGAGGCACCGAGCCTTGAACTCCGCGGCGCCGACAGGCTCGTGCAAGGGGTTCATCGGTGCCTGTCCCCGGTCCGGCCGGATGCTGGACGTTGACACGGTCACCCTCCTCTCCATTCTGACTGGTCACAGTCTAGTCATATTTAGACCACCCTCGGCACCTCCATGCGTGGTATGGGCCGTCGGTCTGGCTACGCCCTCTCCACTTGTAACCCGGCAGTTCGGCAGAGTCAAGGGCCAAGACCTGGCCCGTGTCCTGGACTCGGCGATCACATCCCTGTGGCCGCCCCGGCCACCTTTCTGATGTCGGTCTTGCCGGTGGTGCGTTGTGGGACCCAGCTGATCAGCTTCTTGAATCCCTCGTTGAGCAAGAAGAAAGTCGTGAGGGCATAGAGAGCCACGATGAACGCCACTACCAACAGCTGGGCGGTGTTGGTTCCTTGCACCGCCGCGTCAGCCAGGTGCCCCAGCCCGGAACCGAAACCCAGGAACTCGGCCACGATCGCCAGTGACCAGCTCCCTCCCATGGCGAGCAGCAGGGCGGTGCGCAGTTCCGGAATCGACCCCGGCACTATCACTCTGTAGTAGGTCTGGAGCCGGGAGGCGCCCAGCGTACGGGCGCTTTCGATGTACCGGTCGGGCACGTTGGACACCGCATTCATGGTGGCCACCACCAGGACTATCCACACCCCGAAGGCGATGTAGATGGTGATACCCAGGAAGCGGCGGCCCAGGACGAGCTGCAACCAGGGAGCCGCCACCAGGAGAGGGATCATCCGCAGGAAGTTCATGGGCGCCCACGCGGTCTTGCGCACCGCCGGCCAGTAGGGAAGGAGCAGACCGGTCAGGAGGCCGAGCGTCATGCCGAGCACCAGGCCGCACAGCAGCCTGAGGAGCGTCACACCGGAGTGATAGGCGATGGCGAGGAACGCACCCAACCAGGTCGCCTCGCCACGGAGGATGGGAAGGGGCGCCAGTCCCTCGACGTTGAAGCTGACGAACCCGAGGTCAATCCCGCGGACGGTCCAGTACTTGGACATTCCGAAGAGGGTGTCACCGAGCACGTACTCCCATCCGGGAACCAGGGGATGCTCGAGAGTCCCGTGAGGCACGATATAAGACGCCACCTGCCACGCCAGCATCAACAACACCCAAGAGAGGAAGAAGAGGGGGCTGCGGCGCATGCCGGCCCACAGCATGTCCGGCCACGCCGCTATTCCCCGTCCCGCCCTGCTCAGAATGTCCTTGACCCGGGTCGTGCGGAACGCAACCGGCCAGGCCAAGAACAGCACCGACCCGGAAACGAGGTAAGACCACGTGACGGTGATCACGCCCTCGCCATGTGCCCAGGTGACGAAGGGAAGGCTGTCAGGCAACTGAACGAGCAACCACGGGGTCAGGACAGCCCAGATCAGCCATCCAATCCAGAAGAGGGCTCGGAGGAGCGCAGGCTGCTGATTCAAACCGT
>JAPPGU010000051.1 GCA_028821265.1 bacterium
CGGCATCCTCCCGTTCGAGTTCGCCGGAGTCTTCGCCGACCTGGCCAAGGTGGTGGCCACCGGCATCTGATGTACCCGCTTCAAACTCCTCCCGTTGCCAGTGATGGGCTGATATGACCGTCGAGGGCATCTTGGTGGTGGTGATTCTCGTCGGGATCGTGGCGCTGTTCATCTCCGAGAAGTACCCCCTGGACATCGTGGCCATGCTGGGCCTGGGAGTGCTGCTGGTGCTCGGTCTGGTGACGCTCCAGGAGGGCTTCTCCGGCTTCAGCAACCCGGCGACCCTGACCGTGGCCTGCATGTTCGTCCTGGGCGCCGGGGTGCAGAAGACGGGCGCAACCGCAGCGGTGGGACGGCTGATGGTGCGGTTCAGCCGGAACCACTACACGGCTCTGGTGGTCATCATGGTGACGATCACCATCATGTCGGCCTTCGTGAACAACACGGCTGCGGTGGCGGTGTTCATACCCCTGGTGACCCTCCTCGCCAACCGCCGGCGGCTGTCGGCGTCCAAGCTCCTGATACCCCTCTCCTACGCCTCCCAGTTCGGCGGGGTGTGCACCCTGATCGGCACCTCCACCAATCTCCTGGTCAGCTCGATCTCCGAGCAGGCCGGATACGGGTCGTTCAGGATGTTCGAGTTCACCCGGATGGGGCTCATCCTCTTCGTGGCGGGAGTTGCCTACTTCCTGATCTTCGGACGGTGGCTGTTGCCCGACCGCCAGGTGAAGGAGCTGGCGGACGCGTATCACCTGGGCGAGTACGTGACAGAGTTGAGGGTCCGGCACAATTCCCCGCTGGTGGGCCGCTCGGTGCTCGACAGCAAGCTGGGCGAGGACCACGACATAACGGTCTTGCGGGTCCTCGATGCGGGCGAGGAAGGATGGGCTCCCCTTCGCCGGGTCATCCAGCCCGAGGACGTGCTGCTCGTGCACTGTTCCCTGCCGGACCTGATCCGCCTCCGCGGCACGATGGGGCTGCGGATAGACGCTGACTTCACGTTGCGCGACGAGACCCTCCAGACCGAGGACCTGCGCCTCGTCCAAGTCCTGGTGGCGCCTGATTCGGAGCTGATAGGGCGCACACTCAAGGACTTGGACTTCCGGAGCCGCTACCGGGCGCTGGTGCTGGCGATGCAGCGCAAGGGCGAGACCATCAACGACAAGCTCAGATCGATCAAGCTCGACGTGGGCGACTCCTTGCTGGTACAGGCGCAGGAAGCGGCGATCCGGGACATGCGCGACAGCAGCGACTTCATCGTCCTCAACGAAGTACCCGGCTCGGTCCTGCGTCGTAAGGCCCCGCTGGCCATCGGGATACTGGTGGCGGTCGTGGGTCTGGCCGCCTTCGATGTCCTGCCGATCCTGGCCGCCGCCCTGCTCGGCTGCGTCGCCCTGGTGATGACCCGCATTCTCCGCCCGGAGGAGGTCTACCACGCCATCAACTGGCAGGTCATCTTCCTTCTGGCCGGGGTGCTCCCCTTGGGAATCGCCATGAACACCAGCGGAGTCGCCGGCGTCATGGCCGAGTTCGCAGTCGGATTGGTGGGTGACATGGGACCGGTGGCCGTCCTTGCGGCCATCTACCTGCTGGCTGCCCTCATGACCGAGACGATGAGCAACGCCGCGGCGGCGGTGCTACTTGCTCCGATCGCCATCTCCACCGCGGAGCAGATCGGAGTGGATCCCCAGCCGTTGCTGATGGCCATCACGTTTGCCGCCTCCACCGGGTTCTCCACGCCGGTCGGCTACCAGACCAACACCATGATCTACAACCCCGGGGGGTACAAGTACACCGACTTCCTGCGCGCCGGGATGCCGCTCAACATCCTCTTCTGGATCCTGTCCAGCATCTTCATCCCTCGCCTCTGGGCATTCTGACCGGCCCTGAGCCGGCGATGGCTGACTCGCGATCCGCCAGGCCCCCCGCTCCAACCGAAAACGGCCACCGGGCGCGAGGCAGCGCCAACTCTCAAGATTGGGAAGGCAGTTGCTCCTACCCCGGTGCTGGCAGCGACCTCCAGTGAGCGTTGATCTGCTCCCCGTTCGCGATCCATGCGTCGCTCTCGCGGGCGAGCATGATGGTACGCCGCAACGTGTCGAGCCGGTATGGACGGCCTGTGACCTGGGGATGGTTGACGAGCGTGAACAGTCCACCCACCTCCCGGATACCTTCGAACTCGGACGACCACACGGACACGACGTGGTCATTGGTCGTGACCGGATTGACGTGTGGTGCGGGGTAGGCATTGGGTGAGACCATGGCGAATCCCCAGTCGTCAGCTGCCCAGTGCATCGGCAGCTCGAGAAGCGAGAGGCCGTCGAGATCATGGAAGTACGGATGCACAGAGTCCATGAAGGTCGACGTGTACTCGACACCCCTCTCGGCGAGGATGCGGTTGGTGGCCGGGCTGATCTCTGCCACGGGGGCGCGGTGGCCGATGGGCGCTCGGCCCGACATCTCCGTGAGGATCCGGATGCTGAGTTCCACTACCTCGATCTCCTCCTCCTCGGACAGGAGGTCCGGACGCTCGTGCATGTGGCCGTGCAAGCCGAGTTCGTGTCCACCTGAGAGGATCGCTTCAACCGCACCCGGATAGCGCTCGGCCACCCACGTGGGTACGAAGAAGGTGGACGGGACTTCGAGTTCGGCCAGGACGTCGAGGATGCGGTAGACGCCGACCTTGGGGCCGTACGCGGCCTGTGACATGGTGATCGGGAGGTCGGCGTTGCGCCGGTCAACGGAGAGCAGCCACGACTCGCCGTCGAGGTCGAACGAGAAGAAGGCGGCCACAGCCTTGCCACCGGGCCATTTCGGGTCCATCCTCTCCTCCTTCACGTTGCTGACTCACGGACGCTGACGGTCAGCAAAGCGACGCGGATCCCCTGCCGGCCATGTCGCGATTCTATGCCGGGAGGCCCGGTCGCGCCTCGAAGTTGTCGAGCGGATTGGCCAGGCGTTGAACTCATGGCCATGGCGGCGCCTATCGTTTCGAGGACAGGGCAGGTTCAAGACTTGCGTCTTCAAGAGGTGCCAAGTGAGGGTCGTCGGAATCTACAACGCGGACGGCGGGATGTCGGGTGAGCTGCGTTACTCCGTGGACAAGGTCCTGGGCAGGAGCGACTGCGGATTGTGCGAACTGACCCACGGTTGGAACGCCTTCGGCAAGCGATCATGGCGCGAAGCCTGCCGGGCGAGCGCCGTGCCGATCGAGTTGATCCACCGGGACATGGCCACGGAGTTACAGCTAGCCGCGGCCGGGTCCCTACCGGCCGTGCTGGTGGGGGATGAGGGAACCTGGCGCGTGGCCGCGGACAGGAAGTTGATCGCCTCCCTGCGCAAGGATCCGGCCGGGTTCCTTGACCACCTCGAGCGAGAACTCCGCGGCGATACGGGGTAGGAGAGTCCCGATCCCGCCCTACTCGAGGATGATCACGGGTTGACCGCCAGCACTTCCGCGTGGAGGAAGGCCCAGAAGGCGTCCGGTCGGCCGGTCCAGCGCCGGAAGGCGGCGGATATCTCGACCAGTTCGGAGCGGGTCGCCAACCCGTTCCTGGTTGCGTGTTCGGCGAAGTCGCTCTCGACGATCCGCACCTCCCAGAGACCGCCCCAGGCGATGCGCTCGTCAGGCGTGGCGTAGGTCGTGGTCCGCGTCGTGACGACAGGATCGGCGAACCCCGCCCTCATGACCCAGGACAGCAGGAAGCGCCCGGCGTCGGCCTCGCCCCCGTTGGCCGAGGTCACCTGGTGATACAGCTCGCGCCACCGGATGAGAACCGGATCCGTGGGGGAATGGACCATCGTCCCGTAGTCGGCCTCGCGTACCGCCAGCAGGCCTCCGGGCTTGAGGACCCGCCGGGCCTCTCGCAAGGCCCGCACGGGTTCGGCCAGATGCTGGAGCAACTGGTGGGCGTAGACCACGTCGAAGTAGCCGTTCCTCCAGGGAAGCTCATAGGCCGAACCGAGCCGGAAGGTGGCGTTGTCGATCCCTCGGTCCTCCACCAGGCTCCGGCCCGCCTCCACCATCTCCTCGGAGGCGTCCAAGCCGATCACGCGCCCCACCCGTCGGGCCAGCCCGGCGGTTATGGTCCCCGGCCCCGAACCCATGTCGAGCACCACTGCGCCCGCACGCAGGTGGGGTAGCAGGAAAGCGGCGCACTCCTCGGCCGTGCGTTGCGCAAAGGTGCTGACAATGGCCTCGTGGTACCCGTGGGTATAGAGCTCGTTCTCGGGCCGCTCGATCGTTATCTCCCGGTTGACCCTCGCCCCATGACCCCCTACAAGAGCGAGGATTACGGACTTGTGGCTGAGGCCGCCTTGCTGTCAAGGAAGTCCACAACCTCTCTCAGCGTCTTGAGCGAGACGCACTCCTCAACGGTGAAGTCAACGTTGAACTCCAGGGAGACAAGTTGGGCCAGAGCGATGATATCCATCGACGATACGCCGGCATTCACAAGGCTGACTTTCAGGTCGGCTGGAATGTCAAGGGCTTGGCCGTCCACTTCTATGTTATTGTTTACGAGGCTTATAAGCCGTGTTTCGGTATCACCCATTGATAATGACCTTCCAGGCGGTTTTGCCATTGGACGTGATGACCGTAGCCGTGTGGCAAATCTGTGTCAACGAGCAGGGAGCGACTGTCTGATGTGCGGCCCGTCGAGGGGACCACTGTCCGAATCCTGTGAGGAGAAGGGATCGAGCGTAGGGCAGCAGGTCAGCCGCCCAGCATCCCTATTGCCTTGTCGATCCGCCTCCGGCGTGTCTCGGGTCGCTTCGCCTCGTTGATCCATTCCAGGTACTCACGCCGGTGGCTGGAAGGAAGCTTGCGATAAGCAGCCCCTGCCTCCGGGTGGACTTCCAGCGCTGCGGCGAGATCGGGCGGAGTCTCCATGTCCCCGATATCCACGCCGCCAGGCTACTGGTCTCCCTAAAGGCCGGCCTGCGCAGAACGACGTGCGCAAGCCCGCCGGACAGCGCACAGGGCCCGGCGGGTCAGGGGACCTTTTGATGTCGTGGGGGTTAGATGGTGGATGGCGACAGGGGAGCGTGGCGGGGTCAGGGAGGGGCTCGGTTGGTGGCGGTGTGGAGGGCTCGCAGGATGGCCAGGGTGTAGGTGTCGGGTTCGGGTGGTTGGTAGCCGCAGCTGTTGGGGGTGGGTAGTAGTTGGCGGCGTCGGGGTGGGGATTCGGAGTCGATCCGCATGCCTTGGCGGTGTACGGCTACGTGGTGGTGCCACCAGCAGAGGGTGGTGAGGTTCTCGGGCCTGTGGTCGCCGCCTTGGGAGCGGGGGATGATGTGGTGGACCTCGAGTCGGTAGGCCGACGCGCAGGCGTCGATGGTGCATCCGTCATCGCGGGCCAACACCGCCCGGCGCAGCGCCAGTGGGATGCCGGATCTGGATCTGTGCCGAATGATGTCTTGACCGTCTACGGCGATGGTCTCGATGCGACCGGCGCATTCGATTAGATCGATGGTGCCCGGTCCGACCCGCCCACCGGCCAGCATTCCGGTGCCCTGCTCATATCCTGAATCTTCGGCGAGGGGGGTTTGGGCCACGACCATGAGAACCGGTTCCCGCCGGCTGCGGGCTTCTCGTATCTTCTCGGCGGTGGTAGCCGGTCGGGTGGGTTTGCGGTCCAATTCGTCCTGACAGAGGGTGGTGAGCGCCAGCGCCCTTCGCTGCCCCGCGTCGGGACGGTCTGCCCCGGCCGGGACGACCCTTTCGCCGCGGCGGTCAAGGCCTTGGCGGCAGATCTCCGCCTCCATCGCTCCCAGCCGGCCGTTCATCTTCACATGTGTTCCGTCCAGCGAAGGCTGGAACGCCACGTACTGGCTGTCGAACACCCGCTTCTCGTCGGCGCGGGTCATGCGCTGGTACTGCTGGCGTAGCCGCCCGATCTCGTCGAGGCCCAGGTCCCGGGCACGGGCGATGTCCTCTGGGGACGCCCCCGCTTCCCTCAGACGGGTCTCCTCCAGAACGCGCACGTACGAAGCCTCGCCCTGCCGCATGGACCCGATCGTTCCGTCGTCCAGCCGCTGCGCCAAATAGACCAGCTCGCGAGCGTGGTCACGGCGCACGTCCAGGCGGGACACCACCAGATCGATGGGATTGCGGTACCCGTACCGGGCGGGTCCGTGGTGGCGCAACATGGCCTTCAGCCACCCGAGCTGTTCTCCCCGGGCCCGGCTGATCTGGGCCTCGCCCCTCACCAGCCCTGCTTCGGCCTTGGCGCACTCCACCTCGGAATGCGCATAGCCGCGGCTGTTGAGCATGTGGTCGGCCCGGTCGTAAACACGTTGCCGTTGCTTCTGGTAGCCCGACATGAACAGGTCGCGAGGCGCACCATCCGTCGGCACGCTGTCCGCCTCGGCGGGCTGCGCCGTGTCGTCGTCTGCGAAGTCGAGTAGGTATCCGTACATCTGTTCACATACTATACTATGGATGTGACATAAACAGACTGATACAGGTGTTAATAAATATATTAGTTTGAACAGTGTATGTCAGACGATAACTTTCCGCTAGGGGTCTCCAGGTCTCCCGGTCAGCGGGCGGGCGGGGCGTAGATCAGGCCGCCCTCGGTCCACCGGGCATTGATCGAACCGGCTCGGGTGATGCCCAGAGGCCCCAGGTTCCGCACATGGATCTCGTCGTAGTTGCCCACCGCGCGGATGGCCTGCGCGAAGGCGTCGGCCGGAAGACCCATCTTGGTCTGCAGCTCGTCCTCGCCCACGCCGAGCAGGCGGCCCGCCTCCGGATCGGGCGGGTCGGCCACCATCTCGTCGATGTTGGCGGAGGTGATGCCCTTCTCGTCGGCGATCACCAGCGCGTACACCGTCCAGTTGATGATGTCCGCCCACTGGCTGTCGTTCTGGCGGTACATGGGACCGAGGGGTTCCTTCGAGATCGGGGATCTCGGGAAGATGATCCATTCGCCCTCGCTGATCTCCCCGTTCGCTACGGCCGAGAAGCGCTCACCGAACAGCCGTGACCCGTCAGAGGTGATGAGGTCGCACGAACCTCCGCGGAACAGTTCCATCGCCTCGGGAGTTCCTTCGGTGGTCACCAGCTCGATCTCGGCGCCGGCAACCCGGGCGCCTTCGGTGATGTTCTTCTCGGTTGTCGTACCGGCGTTGGCGCAGACCCGGGCGCCGTCCACGTCAGCCACCGTCGATGCATCGGTGAACCCGAGTTCGGCCTTGCCCATGATCCGCTGGCCGTCGTAAAAGGTGGTGGGGCCGAAGTCGCCGCCCAGTTCCGTGTCCCTGCTCTGGGTCCAGGTGGTGGTACGGAACAGCACGTCGACCCCGCCGGCGGCCAGCACGGTGAACCGCTCGGCGGAGGTGGTGCCGACGAACTCCACGGCGTCGGCGTCGCCGAATATCGCGGCGGCTACCGCACGGCAGAAGTCGGCGTCAAAGCCGTTGTACGAGCCGTCCTCTTGGGGCTCCGCGAAACCGATCGCGCTGTCGCCAACCCCGCAACGCAAGGCGCCGCGGTTCTGAACCCGGGCCAGGGTGCCTCCGGTGGGCGGTGTTGCCACGGTCACCTCCGCGACCGTTGTCGCCACCTCTCCCGCGGACGTGGCGGCGGTCTCCGCCGGTGTCGTAGTTGCTTCGTCGCCTGTGCAAGCGACGAGCGTCAGGGCCAGCACACCAAGCAGCGCAACGACTCGCTTCATCGACATGAGGGAACCGGCTCCTTCGTGAACACCGATACCTTCGCCACAACGCTGGTCCTTCCGAACGGGAGCGCGCGTGTCAAGGCTAACCAGGCCCCCGAGGCTCGCCGAGAAGAAGGTTCGATGGCTATCTTGGAATCGTGACACCGGAGAGGACCTGCAAGCCATGAGCCTGCCCATCGCTGACGGATTGCTGGTGGTGGTCAAGGATGACTGCGAGACCTGCCATCTGGTGGTACCCGTGCTGGCTGAACTCGCCGGGCGGGAGGACGGCGTGGTGATCGTCTCCCAGGATCAAGCCCGCTTTCCCGAGGGTTTCGAGGTGGTCCACGACGGGGAGTTGGACATCTCGTGGCGTCTCGATACCGAGACGACCCCCACCGTGTACCGGATAGAGGACGGTGAGGTGGCCGACGAGCAGGCCGGGTGGTACCGCTCCGGATGGGAACGCGTGACCGGAGCGACCGGCCTGGGGGCCGGACTTCCGGAACAGCGGCCTGGATGCGGCTCGGACACGATGCTGCCCGACAACTACCAGAGGCTTCTCCGGCGCCATTCGCCCTATCCCATGTTGTCGCAGCGCATCGAACTCGGGACTGCCGAGGATCCCGTGGAGGCCGCCTTCGCCCGGGGATGGACGGACGGCCTTCCGGTCGTTCCTCCGACCGAAGAGCGGGTGGCGCGGATGCTGGAGGGCACCGATCTTCCTCCCGCCCAGGTGCTATGCACCCTCCCACCCGATCTGGCCGAGTGCACGGTGGAGAAGGTGGCTATCAACGCGGTGATGGCCGGCTGCCGGCCCGAATACCTGCCGGTGGTGCTGGCCGCGGTGAAGGCGGCGGCCGGGCGCGGTTTCAACATCCACGGGGTGTCGGCCACCACCTATTTCTCAGGGCCGGTGCTGATCGTCAACGGGCCGGTGCGGAGGCAGATCGGGATGAACCCGGGAGTCAACGTGCTCGGCCAGGGCAACCGGGCCAACCTCACCATCGGGCGGGCTCTCAACCTGGTGGTCCGCAACGTCGGCGGCGCCCGTCCCGGTGGAGTCGATCAGGCGACCTTCGGCAGCCCGAGCAAGCTCGCGTTCTGTTTCCCGGAGGACGAGGAAGGCTCTCCCTGGGAGTCTCTGGCGGTCGAACGGGGCTTCTCGCCCGAGGAGTCCACGGTTACGCTCTTCGCCGCCCACGGACCGCTCGAGGTGGTCGACCAGAAGTCCCGCACTCCCGAGTCGCTCGCCAGGACCCTGGCGCTGCAGCTGCGGATGGTCGCGCACCCGAAGCTGGCGGGAATGTCCGAAGCGATCGTCGTAGTCTCCCCCGAACATGCCCGGCTCTTTCGGCGGGCGGGTTGGACGAAGGTCCGTCTGGGCGAGGAGATCCACTCGCTGCTCACGCTCCCGACCTCGGAGATGGTGGCCGGGGCGGGCGGGGCAGCCGAGGGCATGCCGCCCTGGCTGGCGGACCGGCGGGAGGAGATTCCGAAGTTCGGCCCCGAAGGTCTGTGGTTCGTCCATGCGGGCGGGGACGCGGGAGGATTCTCGGCGATAATCTCGGGCTGGGTCGGCGGCAGGGCCGGCTCGGAGATGACCACCGTGGCGATCGACTGTTAGGGGTGACCGATGACGACTTTGTTGGATCCGACCAGCGAGAGAACCACCGGGGAGCGGCCCATCAGCGCTCGCTCCGCCAACCTCGCCGATGGCACGGTCGGCTTGCTCGACATCTCCAAGCCTCGTGGTGACGTGTTCATCAGCAGGCTGGACGAGCTGCTGACGGAGATGGGGGTGGCGGTGCGGCATTACCGCAAGCCCACTTTCTCCAAGCCGGCGCCGCTCGACCTGCGCCGCCAGATCGCCGCCGAATGCGGGGCGGTGA
>JAPPGU010000029.1 GCA_028821265.1 bacterium
GGCGACCAGCGAGATCAGCAGGTTGGTGATGGCGTCCATGTCCATGAACGTATCACTCTAGTCGCTGCCTTAGAACCCCCTATTCTTCGCGTTCTCACGATCCCATAGGTTCGCAAGCATTAAGGCGCGGGCCCAGAACCCGTGATGCCCCCGACGAGGCTTAGTCACTCTGAGCGACGGCGCCGCTCCGACTCCAGCCGCATCAACTCCCGGTCCCGCCAGAGCACCTGGTCGTCCCGGCGGGACGACGGGAATCTGGACTCCAGGTCCTCGGCGACCCGCTGCACCACGTCGGATGCCCATGGGTCTTCCTGACCGCGCTCCATCCCGATCCGGCCGTATGCGCGTCCCATGAACCCGGCGTGGGCCACGATGCCGCCACGGGTGTTCAACTCGGCGACGGCAAGCGGACCGATCACCGACCACCGACGGGCCAATCCCTCGGAAACCACCAGGTCGAGATCTTCGGGCGCAACCACTCCGTCCCTGACCAGCAACAGAGCTTCCCGGAGCAGCGCGCCCTGGAGCCGGTTGAACACCAGGCAATCGATCTCCTGACGGACCTCTATCGGCAGCATTCCGACGCCGGAGAACAACTTCCGGGCCGAATCCACCGTTCCCTGGGCCGTGAATGGCGCGGGGGCCAGCTCGACCACCCGGATCAGGTAGGGCGGGTTGCCGGGATGGGCGAGGATGCAACGAGCGCGGCCCGGAAGCCCGGCAGCTATGCGCGAGACGGTGATGCTGGAGGAGGAACTGGCAAGCGTGGTGGAGGCATCCGCTAACGCGTCCATCCTCTCGAACAGATCCACCTTCAGGGAAAGGGACTCCGGTGCGCACTCTTGGACGTGTACGGCGCCGTCCAGCGCCTCACTCAGATCACCGGTGACCGCCAGCCGGGCGACGATCTCGGCAGGTGCCTCGTCCAGGAGACCGAAGGCGTCCAACTCGCCCAGCCGAACCTCCACCTCCTCGACCAGGACCCCGCGACGGCGAACCTCCGGTTCGAACACCGTGGTGACGTGGCCGGCCCGGGCGAAGACGATCGCCCAGCCGACACCGATCGACCCTCCCCCGGCTACACCTACTCGACCGCGGCCACAGTCATGCCGAGCCGGGGAGTCCGATCCTCCCACTTACTCGAGCGCGAGCGGGCTAGTGGTCTAGAGACCGAACGACTCGGCCAGGGAATCGGCTTCCTCGACCAGCGGCATCAACCTCGCCATCCGTTCGCGGCCCTCCTCGCCCAACTCGGCGTAGGTCGTCAGCGGCGCCCTCACGTCACCCATCGGGTGACCGACCGCAGCCGCGAGCGCCTTGGAGTAGCACTGGTGACCGTAGGTCGGGTGGCCCTCGGCGATGGTGTGCTCGATCCGGTCGATCGGGCGCCATATGGCCCGGGCGTCGTCGATGCGGCCGGCTTCGAGCAGCTCGAAGATACGGCCCGAAGCCCGCGGCAGGTAGTTGCCGAACGGGTTGACGTACCCGATCGCTCCCAGCAGGTAGGAGTCGACAACCCACTCGCCGGCGTACACCTTCATCCGTCCCCCGGAGGCTTCTATCACCTCCGGCACGCGGGAGAGATGCATGCTCGACTCCTTGGTGTACTGCACCGACTCCAACTCCAGGCACAGCTTGGCCTGGAGCTTGGCCGACATGTCCACGTTGGAGGTGACCGGGTTGTTGTAGAGCATGATCGGGATCGAGATGGCCGCATCGATCGCCTCGTAGTACCTGAAGATCTCGTCTTCCGTAGGCGTGTAGTAGTAGGGCGGGATGATCATCACGCCGTCGGCGCCAAGATCCTCCGCCTGGCGGCTGTGGCGGACGGCGTTCGGGGTGTGGGCGTTCATCGTGCCGATGATCACCGGCATACGCCCGTCGATGTGGTTGACGTATGTCTCCACGAGCTGGCGGCGCTCCTCGTCGCTCACCGTCAGGAACTCCCCCGTGCTGCCCAGCGCGATGATTCCCGGCACGCCGACCTCCAGCTGCCAGTCCAGGAAGTTCTTCAGCGCTCCGAAGTCGACGCCCGAACCGTCCTCCGTGAAAGGCGTGACCGATACCGTGTAACTGCCCCGAAACTCTTTGGCCATCATTCCTCCATTCGCCAGCCCTGCCACTCTAGGAGAGTACCGAAAAATGTCGAGGCTGGCCCGATTGTCGGCAACAAACCCCGTGTCAAGGCACCGTGTGCCGACCGGGGATCACGTTGCAGTCCCGGCGACCTCACCGACGGCGACCGGGCGGATCGGGGCCTGGGGTGCGAAGCCGGAGAACTCTCCGGGTGGCACAGCGGATGCTCCGGCAGCCATGGCCAGCACCGACGGGCTGCAGTAGCGGCCCTGGCACTTGCCCATCCCGGCCCGGGTCAGACGCTTCGCCGCACCCGCGGAAGTAGCGCCCCCGGCGAACGCCTCACGCAACTCTCCGAGGGTGACCGATTCGCACCGGCAGACCAGGGTCGCGTCGCGGGCCAACTCGGTTGTAAGGGGCTCCGCCCGATAGAGGCCGCGGAGGTGGTCCTGGAAGCGCCGGTGCCGGCGGAGGGTCTTGCGGGCGCGGGACCCGGCTCGGGCAGAGAGGTCGGACGATGCCACCCCGAGGTCGGCCAGCACGTCGGCGCCGGCGATGGCGCCGAGGGCGGTCGCCACGTAGGCGCCGTTGATCCCACCGGCGTCTCCCACCACCCAGACCGAGTCGAGCGAGGTCCGCCCGGTGGCAGTACGAACCGCCACGAGCGTGCCGGTGACCGGGTCGTAGCGATGATCGCATCCCAAGGCGCGGGAGATCTCGTTGGCCGGGATGAACCCGTAGCCGAGGCAGACCGCGTCGGCGGCGAACTCCCGTTCCGAGCCAGGTAGCGGGCTACCGGAAGCGTCCAGGCGGGCCACTACCGCCACCTCCGCCCGCTGATCGCCCCGTATCTCGACCACCGAGGCGCGGTCGATCACCGGAACCCGGGCCCGGCCCAGGGTGGTGCGGTAGGAGAACCCCTTGGCAACCAACTCCGGCGCGGCCGCGAGCATTCCCGCGCCGGCGCCGAGGTTGCGCCACCACCGGAGATCCGCCTGCTCGGCCAGCGCCACCACGTCGACGCCGGCTCTGACCAATTCCGCTGCCACCTGCATGTTGAGCGGACCGTTGCCGGAGAGCATCACCCGTTGCCCGGGCGCGACCTGGCCGGATCTGAGCAGGGTCTGGGCCGCGCCGGTCGTCATCACGCCCGGCAGGGTCCAGCCGGGAATGGGGACCGGTCGCTCGTGGGCTCCGGTAGCCAGCACCAGGCGCCCGGGGCGGAATACCCAGTCGCAGTCCTCGCTCCGGGCGGCCAGGGAGTCGGGCGCGAAGGCCCCCCAGAGGGTGACATCGTTGAGGAACCGGACCCCGGCGTCCTGTGCCCTGCCGATCAACTTTCGTCCGGCTCGGTACTGGGAGTCGATGCGGGAGTCGTCGATGGCCCTCTCCGGCGGCGGCTGCTTGTAGAACTGGCCGCCCAGCTTGGAGCGCTCGTCAATCACCACCACGTCCACGCCGTGCTCGGCGATCACCGAGGCCACCGAGAGGCCTCCGGGCCCGCCACCCACCACCAGGACGGTGGGCGAGAGTTCACGCCTAGGCCGGCTGCCCGGTGAGATGGCCGGAGGTCCGGGAGCCGCCGGCTGTCTCTGCACCACCTGCCCCTCGGCCACGCCGGTCATGCATGCCAGCGTTCCCGGCCGGTCATCAACCACCACCGCGCACTCGTGGCAGGCGCCCATCCCGCAGAAGACGCCCCGGCGCCCTCCGTCCACCGCATCGCGCAGACCCATCTCTCCGGACGCGACCAGGGCCGACGCCAGCGTGTCACCCGCCAACCCCTCCACGGGACGGCCCTCGAAAGTCAGCCCGACCGATTCGGTGGGTAGACCGACCCCCGGTACGCCGACCCGCACCCTCGGATCAGCCTTCGAGCCCGTTCTTGCGGCGGTACGCTCGCCAGGTGGTGGCCCACCGGTCGGGATCGTCCAGCCCGCTCCCGACCACCCGGTGGATGGGCTGGTTGTGGGGAGCGGTCTTGACCAACTCGGGATCGGTGCGTGCCTCCTCGCAGATGGCCGCTATGACATCGATCCAGTAGTCAAGGTCCTCGACCGACCACATCTCCCCCGCTTCGGGCGTGAACGGCTCCGGGATGAACCAGGGCTCGTGGCTCATCCAGAAGGCATCCACGCCGTAGTCGACCATCCGGTTGGCGACGTCGACGGTGGTGACCCCGGTCTCCTCCGTGAGCTCGCCCAGGCTGTAGCGGGTCATCTCCATCCGGTACTCGTCCAGATGGGGTAGGCCCTTGGACACACCGGGGATCCGGAGTAGGCGGGTCTCCATGTAGTTGTTGGCCAGCAGCGACAGGTCGGCCGCCTCCTTGACCCCCGCCGCGCCCAGCGCCCGGAGCCACGAGTAGGCCTTGATGATGACCGGGATGTTGCCCAGGTACTCGCGCACCTGCGTGCTGCCGGCGTGCTCGGGCACCCTGATGGCGAACGCTCCGTCGTCTCCCTTGACCACCACCGGCGCGGTCAGGTACGGGGCCAGCTCTTCCGAGCACCCGTAGGCGCCCACCGCCGGTCCGCCGCCCGCCTTGGGAGCGCCGAAGGTCTTGTGAAGCATCATCATGCAGGCATCGAAGCCCAGATCCCGGGCCCGGATCCGGCCCATCACGCCGTTGAAGTTGGCGGTGTCGTAGAAGCAGAGCCCGCCCACGGAGTGGACGATGTCCACCCACTCCTTGATGTGGGGGTTGTAGATGCCGATGTCGTCCGGGTTGTTGACCATCAGGGCCGCTGTACGCTCGGATGCCGCCGCCCGGAGCGCTTCCACCGACGCGTAGCCCTTCTCCTCGAGGGGAAGGTTGATCACGTCGAATCCGGCCGCCGCGGCGGTGGCGGGATTGCATGGATGGGCCTGGACGGTGGTGATGATCTCCCGCCGTTGGGCCAGATCTCCGCGGGCCTCGTGGTAGGCCCTGGTCACCGTGGCGTGGAGGAAGGCGGCGTCGGCGCCTCCTCCCGGCTGGAACACGAACTGGTCCATGCCGGTCAGATCCCGAAGCATCCGGTCGAGCCCATGGATGACCTCTAGCGTGCCCTGGAGGGTCTCGACGTCCTGATCGGGATGGGTCTCGGCCACGAAAGGCTGCCGGGTGAGCGCCTCGGTAACGCGCGGGTTGTACTTCATGGTGCAGGTGCCGAACAGGCTGATTCCCATCATCCCCAGCACCTCCTGGCTGAGATGCAGGTAGTGGCGCAGCACCTCGGGCTCCGAGAGCTCGGGTAGGTCGGCCGGGCGGCCCCGGCGCAGGGACTCGGGGATCAGGTCGGAGGTGTCACCCACCACCCCGTCGAGATCGGGTTCGTCCACGGGGAAGAGCTGCCCCCTGCGGCCCGGGGCGCCCATCTCCATCACCAGAGGCTCGTCCCAGACCGCGGCGTGGTACTTCCTCAATCCGTTGGTGGTCATCGGGTCACCTCCTCCAGCGCAGCGGTCAGGCGGTCAATGTCGGCCCGGCTATGCACCTCGGTCACGCAGTAGAGAGCGCTCTGGCCCAGATCGGGGAAGTCGCTGCTCAGGTCGCGGCCGCCGAAGATGCCGTGGTCCCTGAGGCGCCGGTTGATCTCGGCCACCGGGATGCCCGTGCCGTCGAAACCGACCACGAACTCCTTGAAGAAGCCGGTCGGCCATGGCAACGACACCCCCGGCACGGCTGCCAGTCGCCTGGCCGCGTAGTGGCTCCTCCGGAGGATCGCTCCGCCCAACTCCTCGAAGCCGGCCGGTCCCAGTACCGACATGTAGGCGGCGTTGGCGATCGCCCACAGATAGACCGAGTTCCCGGTCCAGTCCTTGCCGTCCTCCCGGGAGCCGTATGAACTCTGCTGGAAGAGAGCGAGTCCGAACGCCCGCTCCCCCTCGTGGGTGGTGTCGGTGAGGCTGACCTGAAGAGTGGGGTACTCCCGGGCGTAGCGTTCCTCGTCCCGGGTGGCGATGAAGCCCCCGACCCCGCCGCCGCCGTTCATGTGGATGCCGAGCGGCTGGGTGGTCCCGACCGCGATGTCGGCGCCGTAGTCGGAGGGCGGGACGATCACGCCGAGCGAGGTCGGATCGACGCCGACGATGGTCTCGGCCCCCGCGGCTCTGGCCATACGCGCGATCTCGGCGGCCCGATCCTCGATCACACCGAGGTAGGCGGGGTTCTCGAAGTAGACCGCGGCAACTCCGTCGTCAAGACGGCTGTCGAGGTCGGCCAGGTCGAGGCGTCCGGTGGCCGGGTCGTAACCCACATGGGCGATCTCGATGTGGCCCTCCTGCTCCGGGAACCCGGCGTACGTGCGGGCCACGTCCAGACGCTGCGGATCCATGAGGGCCGGAACCAGGACCCGGCCGCGTCCCGTCATCCGGGTCGCCATCCGCATCGAGTGGCCCACGGCGGCGCCCCAGCTGTATACGGGCAGGCCCACGAATTCCATCCCCACCAACTCCCCCAACTGGCTGGCGAACTCGAACCAGGCCTGATTGCGGCCCAAGTCGGATGAACCTGTACCCCACACCGAGGTCAGGAACTCGCTGCGGGTCCATATCTCATCACAAATGGCCGGCACGTGGTGCTGCCAGGTGCCGCCTCCCAGGAAGCTGAGGTTGTCCTCGCAGTGCTCGTTCTTCCCGAGCACCCCGGTCATATGTCGCTTCAGCTCCACCTCCGAGACGAGGGGCTCTGGCAGTTCGAACCGCCGGGTGGTCACATGTTCGTCGGGTATCTGCTCGAACAGTTCATCGACGGTGGCCGCGCCGATCGCGTTGAGCATGTGCTTCTTGGTCTCCTCCGTAGAGTTGGCCATGTAGGGGTGGGCTCTGTTCACTCCATCACACCTTCGGTCTCGCGCTGATCTTGCTGACCCCTAACTCTACCGATGGAGCCTGCGCCGCGGACCAGGTGGTGGACCGCACGCAATCTCGCACCTTCCACCGGCGGACCACTAGCTTGGTGCGTCATGGAGCAAGCTGGGCCCATCCGGTTGGGCTTGATCGTCAACCCGATCGCGGGAATGGGGGGATCGGTGGGCCTCCACGGCACCGACGGTGACACCTACCGGCAGGCCGCCGCCCTCGGAGCGGTCCCCATCGCCCACCGGCGGGCGGGCCGGGCTGTCCGATTGCTGGCGGACGCCCTACCCGACCTGCCGGTGCTGGTCGGCGCCGACGAAATGGGGGAGAACACAGCTCGAAAGGCCGGGCTCCTCCCGGAAGTGGTACCGGTGAGATCGGACCCGACCACCTCGGCCGACACTCGTGAGGTAGCCGCCCGGATGGTGGAGGGGAGTGTCGGCCTGATCGCCTTCGCCGGAGGGGACGGGACGGCCCGCGACATCGTGGGGGTCGTCGGTACCGAGGTGCCGGTGGTGGGCATACCCACCGGCGTCAAGATGCATTCCGCCGTGTTCGGGAACACGCCCGAAGCGGCCGGCGCCATGGCGGCCCGCTACCTGGCGACGCCTGACAAAGTTCCGCTGACCAGGCGAGAGGTGCTGGACGCCGGGGACGACCCGGGCCATGTGGCCGGCTTCTCGGTCGCATCCGTCCCCTTCGTCCGTGACCTTCTCCAGCCGGGCAAGGCCACCACCGCGCTGGGGGACGATGCCAGCCTGGACCGGCTGTGCAGCAAGCTCGCCGTAGCGATGGCGCCCGATCACCTCTACGTGCTCGGACCCGGTACCACGGTGGCCCGGATCCTCGATCATCTGGACCTGGAGGGAACCCTGGCCGGAGTGGACGTGGTGCGCAACCGCCGGATGGTCGCCACCAACGTCACCGCCGCCGAGTTGGTCGCCCTGCTGGCGCCTGGCGTCCCGGCCACCATCTACCTGGGGGTGATCGGCGGCCAGGGCTTCCTGCTCGGCCGGGGCAATCAGCAGATCAGCCCCGAAGTCATCAGCCGGGTCGGCGAGGAGAACGTGATCATCCTGGCCGGGGAGGAGAAGGTACGCCTCCTGGACCCGCCCGTCCTCCGGGTGGACACCGGCGTCGAATCCTCCAGACCCGTCATGCTCGGCTACCGACGGGTCCACACCTCCCCCGGCCGCAGCACCGTCATGAAAGTGGTCTCCTGAACCGACGACGACAGGACCGGTCTCAAGCCCTCCTGGCCGCTATCTGGTCGCGCTACGCATCCGTGCTACGTCACAGTTCATCACCGCGTCTGCTGCTTGAGCGTCGAGGACGAGGGTGACGCGGGGGTGAGTCCGGAGGATCGAGGCCGGCACGGTTTCTGCTATCGGGCCCCGTAGGACCTTCAGCACCGGCGCGGCCTTGGCGGCGCCCGACGCCATCACCATCAGATGACCGGCCCCGATGATCGTGCCGAGACCCTGTGTCACCGCGCGGCGCGGCACCTCATCCGGGTTGCCGAAGAAGCGGGCGTTGTCGGCCCGGGTCGTCTCAGTGAGCCTCACGACCCTGGTCGGCGAGTCGAAAGCCGAGCCGGGCTCGTTGAAAGCGAGATGGCCGTTGCGCCCGATCCCGAGGATCTGGAGCCCGATCCGTGCCCTGCGGACCCGGCCGTCGTAGCGGGCGCACTCCTCCTCCAAGTCAGTGGCGTGGACGTCGGGCGAGTACAGGCAGGCGGGTGGGAGGTCGACCTGTCCGGTCAACTGGGTACGGACGACGTGGCGGTACAGCTGCGGATGACCGGCGTCGAGCCCCACGTACTCGTCCAGCAGGAAGGCTCGGGCCGCCGCAAACGAGAGGGACTCCTCCTGATGGCGGCGGACCAACTCCCGGTAGAGGGGCTGCACCGACGCACCGGTCGCCAGGCCCAGCACCGGCGCCTGAGCGGAACCGAGAAACTCCTGGACGAGATCCGCCGCGCAGGCAGCCATCTCATCCGGGTTCGAGGCAACGACGACCTCCACCTGCTAGCGGTCCTTCGCAGCCGGACTACGCGACCCGGGGAGTGCGCCCGTCCGGTATGGCTGCGTCCTCTGCGGACGCGGGGCTACAGGACCGGGCGGACCGACCCTCGCCGGCCTTCATCGGCTCAAACCTCGCTGAGGCTCTCGCGCCGGGGACTCGGTGGTCCTCGCGCCGGTGATGAAGGCCACCAGATCGTCCTGGGTCACCCGGCTGACGTCGGCTTCGGCCGTCTTGCGGCCCCGGCGCAGCACCACGGCGGTGTCGCACACCGCCGTCACCCGGTCCATGTTGTGGGTGATCAGGAGCACCGCCACGTTTGCATCCCGCAGCGTCCGGATCAGGTCCAGTACCCGGCGGGCCTGCTCGACGCCCAGCGCCGCGGCGGGCTCGTCCAGGAGAACGATCCGCTGGCCCCAGGCAACGGCCCTCCCGATTGCGATGGCCTGACGCTGACCACCTGACAGGAGGCCGACCGGCTTGCGCAGCGACGGGAGCGCTATGCCGAGACGGGCCAGGGTCTCGCCGCACTCCTCTTGCATGCGCCTCTTGTGCAGCAGCCCCAGCCGTGATCCGAACCACCCGCCCCGCGTGTACTCCCGGTTCAGGAACAGGTTCTCGGCCACGTTCAGCGTGTCGATGAGCGACAGGTCCTGGTGGACGGACTCGACGCCCAGCGAGCGGGCCACATCGGGAGACGAGATCCGATGCTCGGCCCCGTCGATGCTTATGGTCCCCGAGTCGGGCTGGTAGATCCCGGCCAGGCACTTCACGAGCGTTGACTTACCGGCCCCGTTGTCGCCGAGCAGTGCCGTCACCCGCCCCCGGTGAAGATCGAGAGACACGCCGTCCAGGGCCTGCACGGCGCGGAACGCCTTCGACAGGTTCCTGACCTCGAGGGCGGGAGCTGTCATCCTTCCCTCGCCGGCATCGGGTCGCCCAGGGTGTTCCAGATGCCGGCCACCACCGGCGCAGCCGTCCGGGCGCCCGTCACTCCGACCACGGAAGCCCGTGTCACGAAGGCCTGAACCCGGAAGCCGCAGATCACCGTGTCTCCCTCCTCGACCGTGCGGGATGAGGGTGGATGGAGCCTCGCGTAGTAGTCGATGCCCGCCGGGTCGGGCATGTCGAGCGGCACCGGCTCGGTGGACGCGTCCTCGGGGGCGGCCGCCACCAGTGCCCGCGTGCCGTACGGGTCGAAGACCGGGTCTACGTAGAAACCACCGCCGAAGCACAGCGGAACGCCCTGGTGCAGGTGAGCCACCTCGGTGAGGTATAGGGCGGCGGGCTGTTCGGGGAGCTCCTCCACCGCGTGGAGCGGAGTCGACCCGGTCAGGCCGTGGCCGGGCTCAACCTGGGTGGCCCCGATGTCCGCCAGCAGATCGAGGACCGCGGTGGAGGTCGTGCCGGGTGCGTTGACCTCGATGCGTCCGCCGTCCCCGAGCGTGCCGGCTGCCACCTCCACCCCTCGGGCGAGGGTCTCCACGTTGGGAGTGGCGGACACCTTCCTGGTTTCCTTGTCGTAGAGGAGGGCGGGGAAGGTGGTGAGACCCGCGAACCTCAGCCCGGCGGTTCTGTTCAGGAAGGCGATGGCGGCCGGCAGCTCGTCGATGTGGAACCCACCTTCGTGCCCGGGGTAGAAGACGTCGCCCTCGTTCCATATCCGGAGGAGCACGTCCTGGGTGCGCCCGAGCCTCGCAACCGCCCGGGAGGCCTCCGAAGCCTTGGTGCGGGAGAAGATGGTCCAGTATTCAGGAGCCATGCCGGCCGCCTCACGGGTCTCTCCCCGCGCCATCTGGACGAGATGCCCCAGATTGCCCAGCGTGTGCCCGCCGGCCACGATGGGCCGGGCGCAGGCCATGTCGACCGCCACGTAGCCGTCGGCGCCGCCCCGGGTTATCGCATCCAGCGCACCCCCGGCGCGGCCCAGCTGCTTGCTCATCGCATACACCGTGAGACCCCGGCGGTGCGCCTCGGTCGAGAAGTGGCGCGTGTTGGCCTCGATCGTGTCGAGATCCAGGACGTAGCTGTTGGCGGGGATGCTCCCCTCCTGGTGGAGCCGGATGGCCGCCTCTACGAAGGGCCGGTTACGCGTCAGAAGTGTCCTCAGGAACATCGTCACTCAACTTTCTTGCGGTGCTCGCATGCTGAGCGCCACGGCGAGGATGATGATGACGCCGCGGGCGATCAGCTGGTCCGCCACCTCCAGCCCCATCAGGATCAGCCCGTTGTTGAGCATCGCCATGATGACCGCCCCGGTCACCGCCCCCGCGATCGAGGCGCGCCCCCCGAACAGGCTGGTGCCACCTATGACGACCGCCGCGATCACGGTCAGCAGGTCGTTCTCGCCCAGGTCGTGGCGGCCGATGGCCAGCCGTCCTGCCAGCAACACCCCCGCGAAGGCGGCGGCGGTGGCGCTCGCCACCAGCGCGCTGACCCTGATGCGGTCCGTGTTGAGCCCGGATGCGTTAGCCGACTCCCGGTTCGCCCCCGTGGCCAGGACGTGGCGGCCCCAGCGCAGGTGGTGTAGCGCGAAGTGGCCCAGCGCGAACACGATGATCGTCCAGACGACCAGGGACGAGACCGGGCCCAACGAGCCGGCGCCGAACAGAGCCGAGAAGGTGTCGTCCCGGATCGGCATCGACTGGAGGTTGTTCACGTTGCGGGCGATGCCGCTGATGATGCCCAGCGTGCCCAGGGTGACCAGGAAGGAGGGAATCCGGACCTTGACGGTGATCAGACCGTTGAACAGGCCGACTACGACCCCGGTGGCCACCGCCGCGGCGGCACCCGCCAGGAACCCGTGATCGCCCACCACCACCGCCGCCACCAGGGAGGAGAGCGCCACCGTGGACCCCACCGACAGGTCGATCTCCGCGGACGCCAGGGCGAAGGCCATCCCCACCGCCATCACCGCGATGGGCGCAGCCTGGCGGCCGATGTTCAGCAGGTTGGAAGTGCTGAGAAACCCGTCGTCCCAAAGGAACAGAGCGAAGACGGCGAGGATCGAGACGAAGGCCAGGTACACGACGTACTGTCGAAACCCGCCATCGTCGCCTTGGCGCGCCCGTGACCGTATCGAGCCGGCGACGGCTCTAAGCGGTTTACCTACCGCCTTCACTTCGGGCAGTTCCTTCGGACACTCGGACGGCTACAGCCTATCCGCCGAGGGCTTGCATGACTTCGGTTGGTGGGTCGGTCGCTAAGGATTGGCGGTAGGCGTCGACGATGTTGTCGGCGGTGACCTTGATGGCGGGAACCACCACGAAAGGAGGCGCCGGCTTGCCGACCAGGCCGTAGGCGCCCTCAAGAGCCATGGTTCGGCCCAGGGCATAGGCCTCATCAGCAGCGATACCAACGATGTTGCCGCCCTCCACCAGATCCAACGACACGTTCGTGTCCAGGTCCAGGGTCACGACCGCCACATCGGAAGCACCGGCCGCCCGCAAAGCCGCCAAGACCCCATCAGCAGGACCAGCCGACCACGGCGCATAGATGCCATTGAGGTCAGGATTGCGAGTCAACAACGACGCCGCGATCTCCTCAGCAGCCGCCGGATCCGCCAAACCCTGCTCATCCACGATCTCGATACCCGGATAAGCAGCCTCGATCCAGGCCTTGAAAGCCTGATCCCGCTGATTCGTCACGTAATAGGCAGCATCATGGAAGATGAAACCCACCTTGCCCTGACCACCCAACGCATCAGCCAACAGATCAGCAGCAGCAATACCCATCGCCGCCAGATCATCGGTCACCACCCCGACATAGTCAGTCCCATGAACGTACCCCTCGGGCACATTGCTCAAGAACACCAACTGCACACCCGCATCAACAGCAGGACGGAACGCTTCCGCACCCGACACCGGATCGAGAACCAAACTGATAATGATGTCAGGATTCTGAGCCATTACCGTCTCGACATCATTCGCCTGCTGCGCCGCGTCGAACTGCGCGTTCGTCTCAGCAATCACCTCGATACCCAACTCGGCGAACGCGTCCCGAGCGCCCTGACTCACCGCATCAGTGAACGCACCAGCGGTATGCCACAACAACGCAGCCGTATAACCACCCGCCTTCACCCGATCGATCTCATCAGCAGAAAGCGCAATCTCACCCGACGGAGTAGCCACCTCACCCCCCGGCCCCCGAGTCACAGGCGCCACCGGCGCCGCAGGCGCCTCGGTGGTGGCAGGGGCCTGGGTAGTGGCTGCCCTGGTGGTCGTGGTTTCCTCGGCAACGTCACCACTGCCGCAGGCCGCGGCCAGCAGGCCGAGCACCGCCATCGTGGCAAGGAACGTCCGCCGCTTCGATGTCCTTGTTCTTTTCTTCATTGTTCCTCCTCTGGCCGCCCGTTCCCTGCTTGATCCACGCCACACCACGACGCCACGAAGTGGGCCAGGGTGCGAGTAGTGGAGACCAACTCCGGGATCGGGAGCCGTTCGAATGGGGTATGACAGGTCGCTATGTCTCCGGGAGCGAAGTACACGCCGGGGATCCCGGCCCCCCGGAGCAGTGGCTTCTCGGACCAGTAGGGAGCGCCTTCGATCCGGGCGCGTCCTCCGGTCGTGTGCTCGATCGAGTCAATCAACGAGCGGACGCCCGGATGGTCCGGCGGGACCTCGTCGGGTGTTCCGCCCATCGGGTGATCCCGGGAGGCGGAGAAGACCACCTCGGCCGATACGCCGTGGCCCTCCGCCACCTTCGCCGCTATGTCCCGCAACGCGTCAGCCTGGTGATCGAGGTCATCGCCGGGGAGCAGCTTCTGGATGAGGGACAACCGGAAGTCGCCCGGAACCGCGATGTTGCCCCCGGACTCGACGTGGGTAACCAGCAGGAAGCGCTCACCGAGGAGGTCATGGGCCTCCCCGACGCCCAGGGTCTCGTTCCGGTCCCATAGCTCGCCGAGCAGCGCGTGGCCGGCTCGCAGCGCATCCACTCCCGACTCGGGGGTACCGAAGTAGGCCGACTTGCCGGCCAGGGTGATGTCGGCGATCAAGAAACCCATCTGGGCGGTGTAGATCGCACCGGTGGTCGGTTCCGTGTAGATGGCGAAGTCGGGCGCCTGGCCGGGACCGTCGAAGAGGTGCGAGACGGCCGCGCGCATGCCCGCCGACAGCCCGCTGCCGGGCTGACCGGACTCCTCATCACAGACGAGCAGCCCGGTGAGGCTGCCGGCCACGCGGTAGCCGGCCCGGTCGACTGCTCTGACCGCCTCGATGATCGAGCAGACTCCCGCCTTCTGGTCGGTGACGCCGCGGGCCCATATCTCGCCGTCGATGATGTTCCCTGCGAAGGGGTCGGCCCGGTCGGTTCCCTCCCACTCCCGCGTCCAGTCGTCCGCATGCACGGTGTCGAGATGCCCGGCCAGGACCAGGGATCGTCCTGCTGCACGACCCGCCTCGGCGTAGACGTTGGGCCGTCCCGGCTCCGCCTCTACCAGACGCACCCGATCCCAGGGACCCTCCTCCATCCGGCTCCCGACCCATTCGGCGAAGGCCTTCTCATGGGGAGTGACGCTGGGGATCCGTACAGCCTCCAGAACCAGCCCTACCAGTTCCTCCTCGTCGACAGCGGCGGCGATCTCGTCAGCAGGTGACCTCACGTTCGCCATCATCGGCCCAACCGGCCCCGCACGAAGGTGGTCCTTACCGAGGCCCGAGCGGTTGAGATCGCTCCCATGAAGGCAGCCCTGCTCCCCAGCGCGGAAGCGACCAGCTCGGGCGTCTCGTCCAGGCAATGCTCCAGCCTGGAGCGCACCGCATCGACGAATATGGGATTGGAGCCCACTCCGCCCCCGAAGACGACTCGGGCCGGATCGCTGAACCAACTGAGCCAGGCCACGGCGGATGCCATCGCCTCGGCGGCGATGCCGAGGGCCTCAGACGCGGCTTCGTCACCTGAGGACGCCGCGAGGAGGATTTCCGAGACCTCGGCATCGCGCGCGAGGCGGGAGGGGAAGTCGTTATCTACTGCATGGCGGAACCGCTTGCGAATGGCCGGAGCGGAAGCCAGATCCTCCAGCGTCAGACGTCCCGCCCGGTCGTCAGCCACACCGGACATGTCGATCGACCCGAGTTCTCCGGCGGCTCCGTGTCCCCCCCGGTACAGCTTCCCGTCCATCACCAGGCCGGCGCCGATCCCGGTGCCGACCGAGATGGCGACGAAGTCGAGCCCACCGCGGTCGTCCATCGCCTCCGCCTCCGCCACCGCGGCCAGGTTCACGTCGTTCTCGATCGTGACCGGCACACCGAGCCGTTCGGAGAGTTCCTCCCGGATCGGGAGATCGGCGAACCCCGGGAGGTTGGGGGACATCTCCACCCGGTCCGGCCGCGGGCGGTAGACGCCGGGCACGCCCACACAGCCGGACTCCAACAGGCGGCCCTTGCCGAGGTTCGCAAGGAGCCGCCTTGTGGAACCCACGACGGCGTCCACCGCGGCCCGGGCATGGGAGGCGGTCTCGATACGGTCCTCCGCCAGTACCCGCCCGAGCAAATCGGCCACACCCACGATTACCTTGGTGGCGCCCATATCCACTCCCACCACCAGCGCCGCGTCCGGAACCAGCGCGTAGGGCGCGGCAGGGCGTCCGATCCGGCCCGGGGAAGTCTCGGGTGGGATGAGGCTCACCACGCCGGCGTCCTCGAGGTCGGACACCAGAGCGGACACGGTCGGCTTCGACAAGCCCGTCCGGCGGGCCAGGGTGGCGCGAGAGATCGGGAACGGCGCAGCCTCCATGAACTCGTCGAAGACCGCCTGACCGTTGCGGAGGCGAAGTGCCCAGGAGCCGGATCCGTCTATCACGTCTCGCGCTCCTCGAGGTGTCGGAAGTGGGCGTCGCGCCGCGCCGGTGACCGCCTGTCCCGGAAACCCGATACACACCGGTAGCCGCAGGTGCCGGACGTCATCCCATCCTCGTGATCCGTTGACGGCAATCCATGCGGCCTGGCGACCGGGTGGATGTTGCCGACTCGCCTTATTGTCACCCTCTTCGAGTTAGTTTGTCAAGTTACTTTACTAATTATTTCGCCGGAGAAGGGCACACCGGTTAGGGCTGGAGGACCCCCGAAGCCGGTCGAGCGGTGCGGAGACGCGGCGAGGGGTGCCGAATGTTCGGTCAGAGGTGCGCTGGAGCCGCCGGGGTGTTGGAAACGCGGGCTGCCGGCCTTGCTTCTACCGGAGAGGCGAATCCGTTCCGGTTTCCGGAGATGCATCCCGGAGAGCTGAGGCGGCGAGGGTGAGCGCCGCCAGGCATGGCTCGATGACCGGCATCCCGAGGTCGCTCTGGAGCCGGGTGCGGAGGTGGGTCATACCGGTGCATCCCAGCACCACAGCCTCCGCGCCGGCCTCTGCCAGCTTCCGCCCGGTTACGAGCACGTCCTGGTAGGCATCCTCGCTCTCGAGATCCAGCACTCCCCTGCCTGTGGCGATGTCGGCCACGATCCGCGCCGACACGCCGATGCGGTCCCAGTAGCGGTAGTGGCGCGGTATGGCGATGTCGAGGGCGGAGATGATTCCGACCCTACGTCCTCGAGACATGGCGGCGAGTACAGCCGACTCGGCGATTCCGAACACCGGCGCCTCCAGCGCGTTCCTCAACTCGGCGACCCCCGGATCCGAGAAGCACGCCACTACGTAGGCATCGGCGGGATGGGCCAGGGCGGTCTCAACCATGGGGCCGACCGCGGCGGCCACGTCCTCGTCCGACTCGATGGCCGCGGGACCGCCGCGGCAGGTGACCACCTCCACCTCGACTCCCATGTCGTGAGCAAGGGCACTCACGGCATCCTCGATCTGTAGGGAGATGTTCTCCGAGTTGTTCGGGTTGACCACGCAGACAGTTCCGATCACGGGGACACACTACCGCTCCACACCATCATGACTCCTAGGACCCGCATCGGGCCCCGACGGAGTCCGCACCGGGAACCCCGGGCGATCGATGTCAGAAGCGGTCGGGGGCGAAGGGGGTCAGGTCGACCTCGGGGGTGCGGTCCAGCGCCAACTGGGCCAGCACGCGGCCCATGAGCGGGCCCGCCGTCAGGCCCATGTGGGGATAGACGCCGACCACGAGGCCGGGCGGGCCGACCTTGCCGATGATCGGGGACAGGTCCGGGGTGGCCAGGCCGCGTCCGGGCCAGGTGCGTATCAGGCGGACTCCGGCCAGCGACGGCACGACCCGCAGCGCCACCTTCATGTTGGCGACCAGGTTGCGGGGATTGACCCTGTTGTGGCCGGTCACGGGGTCGAGGTCCGATGACCAGCCGCCGCCGATCAGCAAAGTCCCGGCTTTGGCCTGCTTGAAGGTCAACTGGCCGCCTGCGAAGTAGACCAGGTGGTGGACCATCGGAGCCAGGGGTTCGGTCGCGCCGACCTGGGCCGGATCGTCGGAGATGGCCAGGTCACCACCCCACATCGAGGCGAACCGGTTGAGGTCGTTGCCCGTAACCAGCACCACCCGGCCGGCACTCACCTGACCGACGGGCGTGGAGGCGGTGAAGGTGCCGTCATGCCACTCCAGCCCGATCACCTCGGCGCCGGTCCGGATGACCGCTCCCCTGGACACGGCGGCGCGGGCGAATGCGGGCGCCGCCAGCATCGAGTTGACCTTCCCCTCCACCCGGGTGAGCTGGGCGCCCACCATCGACTCGGACACGTAGGGAGCGATCCGCTGGAGGTCTGCAGGCCCGAGGAGGTCGGATTCCACGCCGGCGGACCGCTCGATGGCGACCTTCCGCTCTATGTCCCCCATCTGCTCGGAGGTCTCGGCGATGAGGAGGCCCCCGTTGAGCGAGACCTCCAGGTCGGTGTCCAGCACATCGCTCAGATCCCTCCACATCTCCAGGGAGTCGGCCAGGAAACGAAGGGCCGGCAGGAAGCCGCGGGCCCATTCCTCACCGAATTCCAGGAAGGAGGAATGCTGGATCTGGCCGTGAAGGCTGCCTGCGTTCCTCCCCGACGCCTGGGTATTGAGGTCAAACTGCTCCAGCAGTAGCACCTCGGCGCCATACCCGGCCAGGTGCCAGGCCGTCGCACAACCCGTCACTCCCCCGCCGATCACGAGAACGTCCCAGGTGCGGCCTGCCATATTGTTCTAGGACCGGCTGATGAGGTCCCGGAGCACCGCCAACTCCTCACTGGTCGGGGCGTCCGTCACCTCGAGGGGTGAGGCCACTCGGAGCGGCCACTGGGTCTGATCCTGGACATCCCGAACGTCGACACCCGGATGTACCGCCACGAGAGTCAACTCGTCGTCCTGTGGATCGGGCCTCAGTATCCCCAGATCGGTAATGACGTTGATCGGCCCTGCTCCCCGGAAACCGAGTCGGGATCTGGTTTCGGGCGCCGGACCCAGGCCGACCGAGGTCACGAAGTCGACCCGTGGCACGAAGGCCCGCCGGGCATGGCGCATGATCACCGTCACCTCGCGGCAGTGGGCGGCGATCTCGGGAGCACCTCCCGCCCCGGGAAGGCGCACCTTCGGCTGGTGGTAGTCGGGGCCTATCACGGTGGTGTTCAGGTTGCCGAACCGGTCGATCTGGGCAGCGGACAGGTAGCCGACGTCGATGTGCCCGCCCTGCAGCCAGTAGTTGAATATCTCGGGAACGGAAACTACCGAGTCGGCGGTCTCGGCCAACTCGCCATCGCCGATTGAGAGCGGTAAGCGGTAGGGCTTGGCGCCGAGCGCCCCTGCTTCGTAGATGAGGAACAGGTTCGGCGCGTGGGTGTTCCGGGCCAGATTCGCAACCGTGCTGGGGATTCCGATGCCCACGAAACAGGACATTCCGTCACGGAGAAGACGGGATGCCACCACGGACATGATCTCGGCAGCGGTCCACGCCGGCGTGCGGTCCGCCACGGTTCAAGCTCCCATGACGTATTCGTCCTGCCAGGCCAGGAACGCTTCCCGATCCCGGCTCACCTCGGGCCACTTGCGGTACCACGTATTGTCACGTTCGTAGTAGTCCTGCACGTAGGAGGGCCGGGCGCCCTCGGGGGACTCGCATACCGCGGTGATAGCCATGGAGGGGATGACGAAGTCGCCGGGCCTGCGCTCCAGGACATCCACAACCTCCTCCACCGTGACTACGACTCGCCGGGACGCCATGACCACCTCCCGCAATACCCCGGATATCCCCCAGACCTGCACGTTGCCGGCCCGGTCGGCCCGCTGGGCGTGAAGGATCCCCGTGTCGGGGTTGAGGGCGCGCACCGCCGCCACCGGCTCACCTGTGAACGGGCACTCCAGGAAGCGAACATGCGGGGCGATCTCGCCGAGAGAGTTCCCCAGGTAGCCCCTCATCACGGTGAACGGCATGCCCGAGGCGCCGGCAACGTACCGGTTGGTCAACCCGGCATGGCTGTGTTCCTCCAACTCGATCGGCGCCGGCCAGCCATTCTCCACCGCATCCCGGAAGCGGTACAGAGAACCCACACCGGGGTTCCCGCCCCACGAGAAGAGCAGCTTGCGCACGCATCCGGCCCCGATCAACTGGTCGTAGATGAGATCCGGCGTCAGCCTCGACACGGTCAGGTCTCGTTTCCCCTGGCGGATGATCTCGTGCCCGGCGGCAAACGGGATCAGATGGGTGAAGCCTTCCAGGGCGACGGTGTCCCCGTCCTGCACGTATCTTGAAATGGCTTCGCTGAGACCCAGGTGTTCGGCCATACCTCGAAGTTCGGCTCGGCAACATCCCGCCCGCCGCCCGGCGCCTCGGGCCGGAGATCAGGTGGGTGGCGGTCATGTTAGGCGCCGCGCGGGCCGGCCCGGCACCAGACCCGTAGGAAGCGGGAGTCAGATGAAGGCAAGGGCCACTCCAGTTACGACCGCGCGTCCCGTCCACCTCGACGACCTGCGCCCGGCGTCGCGCCGGGGCTGACCTACCTGGCTGTGTAGCCGCCGTCGACGGTAAGCACCGAGCCCGTCATCCACTCGCTCTCGTCCGAAGCCAGGAAGGCCACAGCCGAGGCGACATCGGAGACCGTTCCGAGGCGGGGCCAGGGAGTCAGATCGTGTTCGGGATTGTTCCCCATGACCGACCGTGACAGGGAAGTCTCGACAAAGCCGGGAGAGACCGCGTTGACGCGGATCCGCTCGTCGGCGTAGTCGATGGCCAACTGCCGGGTGAGCCCTACCACCGCTCCCTTGGAGGCGGAGTAGGCAGGCTCCGCGGCCAACCCGACCATCCCGGCGATGGATGCGATGTTGACGATGCTCCCGCCCGACCCTGTTTGCACCATGTTGCCGATCGCCACTTTGCATCCGAGCCAGACTCCTTTGAGGTTGATGGCGATCGTCGAGTCGAACTCTGCCTCGGTCTCATCGAGGATCGTCCGGTGGCCGTGCCAGATCCCTGCGTTGTTGACCATGATGTCCAGCCCGCCGAGTTCCGTTGCCGCGGTAGCGGCCGCGGCCTTCATGTCCGACGACCGGCTCACGTCGGTCTCCACGAAGACCGCCTCTCCCCCGGCGGTACGGATCAGATCCACGGTCGATGCGTGGCCGCCGTCCTCATGAACCCCGTCACGGGGATGCGGACGGAGATCCGCCACCAGGACCCGGGCACCCTCACCGGCCATGCGGCGGGCGACGGCCCTGCCGATCCCGGAGCTCGCGCCGGTCACCACGGCAACCTTGCCCTCGAGACGCCGAGCGGCTCGCGGCTCGGAGGCGTTACCCGGCACGTCCTCGATCACCGGTTGTCCGCGCTCGCCCGCGTGGACCGGAGACCGCCCGCCGGGAACTCGGGATCGGGAAGTGACCGGCCCGCGCTCAGAACCTCTCCTCGACGAAGGTCTGGTCTGTGATGGGCGGACGGACGTATCCGACCCCCGACTGGCGTTCGGGTAGCTCTATGTCGTCCCAAGGGACATCCTCATAGGGAATCTGCTCCAGGAGATGGGCGATGCAGTTCAGGCGGGCCCGCTTCTTGTTGTCGGCGTTGACCACGAACCAGGGGGCCTGCTTTATGTCGGTGTGGGCGAACAGGATGTCCTTCGCCTTGGAGAACTCAACCCACCTCGATCTGCCCTCCACGTCCACCGTCGAGAGCTTCCATCGCTTCGTCGGATCGTTGATTCGGGCCTGGAAACGACGCTCCTGTTCGGCATCGCTCACCGAGAACCAGTACTTGATCAGGATGATGCCCGACCTGATCAGCATCCGCTCGAACTCGGGACAGGAGCGCAGGAACTCGCGATATTCCTCCTGGGTACAAAAGCCCATCACCGGCTCCACCACCCCGCGGTTGTACCAACTACGGTCGAACAGGACCATCTCACCGGCGGCGGGCAGCTCGGCCACGTAGCGCTGGAACCACCACTGCGTCTTCTCCCGGTCGCTCGGCGTGCCCAGGGCAACCACTCGCACCACGCGGGGGTTGAGACGCTCGGTGATCCGTTTGATGACGCCGCCCTTTCCGGCGGCGTCGCGGCCCTCGAAGATGACCACCACCTTGAGACCCTGGTGCTTGATCCATCGCTGCAGCCGGACCAACTCCTCCTGGAGATCGGCCAGTTCCGACTCGTAGAACTTGCGCTTCAGCTTTGGTCGCGGCGGAGGGACGAAGTCGTCGGACAACCCATGGGATGGAACGCGTGCGGCCACAGGGAAACAATAGTGAGGACTCGGCAACGAGGGCCGGCCTAATCGAAGGCGGACAGCACTCCCGGAACGGCCGCCTCGAGAACTCCCGGACCGTAGCCACCTTCCTGGATGATCACCGTGGGCCGGCCCGTGCACAGCGCCAGCCCGAGCAGCGGATAGTCCTCGTCGGTGAGGGCCAGCACCCCGTCGTTGACATGGGTGTCCACACCTAGGGCCACCACCAGGAACTCGGCTCCGAAGGAATCTACGGCTTCGATGGCTTCCTCCAGGGCGGGGCGGTAAGCCGGCCAGCCGGACCCGGATGGGAGGGGAAGGTTGAGGTTGGCGCCCGACCCGGCCCCGTCTCCCCGCTCCTCGGGAAAGCCGGAGAAGAACGGGAAATGCACCTCGGGATCACCGTGGATCGAGACGGTCAGGACGTCCCCACGGTCCCAGAACACCGCCTGGGTGCCGTTGCCGTGGTGGGTGTCGACATCCACGATCGCCACCCTGGCCCCGCGCGACGCCAGCCATGCCGCCGCGAGGGCGGTGTTGTTCAGGTAGCAGTAACCGCCGAAGGTCGCCGGAGCGGCGTGGTGGCCGGGCGGGCGGCAGATGGCATAGGCGGCCTTCACCCCGTCATGGACGGCGCCGGCCGCGGCGACGGCGCTCGCCGCCGCCGAGAGCGCCGCCGGCCAGGTTCCCTCCAGGATCGGGTCGACATCGTTGGAATAAATGCCGAGTTGCGCGTCGACATGGGTAGGGTGCCGGCCCGGCAATCCGGGAATGGGACGGATATAGGCGACCGCCTCGCCGTCGGCCGGCGCACCGGTTGCGGCCCGCCAGCGGGCGTGCGCCTCACGCAGGAACCGCAGATAGTGAGGCTGGTGGACCAGCAGCAGGTGCTGCTCGTCCAGGGAAGGAGGACGGCGGACCTCGACCGCTTCGAGGCTGCCGATGGCGGAGAGGATCCGGTCGGCCCGCGCCGCGGTCTCGGCCGGAGGCAGGAGAACGCCTCCGAAGCGGTGGGGATCGGAGGGATCGTGGAGACGGTGGTCTGGGTGGACGTAAACGAGCACGGACCCCTCCGAAACAAGCTGCCTGGCCCAGGAATCATAGGAGTTGGCGGAGTCGATCGGCCACTGCCCGCCAGGCCGGGAACACATTCCGACGTCCGGTTCGACCGGGACGTCTTCCCGGCCTCCATTGGCCGAATTGCTAGGGTTGGTCAACTGCTAATCGCTTGCGTGTTCCTCGTATGCGCGGCGCGAGAGGTAAGGAAGGAATCGTTGGCCTTGGATCCGGTAATCGCCTTCGCCGAAGTAACCAAGTCCTTCGGGTCCATCGATGCCCTGGATCCCATCCGTCTCACCATCCGAAAGGGCGAGTTCGTATCCCTCGTTGGACCTTCCGGGTGCGGGAAGTCAACCGTCCTGAGGCTCGGTTCGGGACTCATCGAGCCCACAGAAGGCACGGTCAGCAGGACCTCGGACAACGTCGGCTACATCTTCCAGGAACCCACGCTGATGCCGTGGCGTACCGTGGAGCAGAACGTGACCTTCCTCGGCGAGTTGGACGGGATGAGCCGCCAGGAAGCCAGGCGGCGCGCCGATGAGGTGCTGTCGCTGGTAGGACTCGAGGAGTTCCGCCACCACTATCCCCTGGCCCTGTCGGGCGGGATGAAGATGCGCACCAGCATCGCCCGGTCGTTGCTGCTCGATCCCGACCTGTTCTTGTTCGACGAGCCGTTCGGCGCGCTGGACCAGATCAGCCGGGCGCGGCTCAACGCGGAGTTGTGCGCCCTGTTCTCGGAGCGAAGATTCGCGGCCCTGTTCGTCACGCATTCCGTGGACGAAGCCGTATTCCTGGCCTCCCGGCTCCTGGTGATGAGCAAGCGGCCGGGAAGGCTCGTGGCCGAGTTCGAGATCCCGTACCCGTTCCCCCGGCAGCCTGAAATCCGCTACGAGCCGGAGTTCGCAGTGCTGGCCGGCCAGGTCGCCGCCGCACTGGCGGAGGCATCATGAGCGACCGGGTCGACGAGACCGCCAGCGCATCTCGCCTGGGCCTCGCCAGGATCCGGGAATTGCTCGGGGTGGCCATACCACCCGCGCTGGTGGCCCTCGGCATCATCCTCCTCTGGTACGGGATCACCCATTTCGTGCTCGAGCCCGACCGCCGCTTCCTCCTGCCGCCGCCACACGAGATTGTTCAGGAGGGGATTCTCGACGGTGAGGTCCTGGCAGAGATCCTGGGCGGCCTGTACCGGACCGCCATGGTCGCCGGGCTCGGGCTGGTGATCGCCTTCGCCCTGGGATTCTCGATGGCCCTGGTCATGAGCCAGGCGAAGTGGATCGAGCGCTCGCTCTACCCCTGGGCGGTGGTATGTCAGACGGTGCCCATCCTGGCCCTGGTCCCACTCCTCGGCTTCTGGTTCGGCTTCGGGTTGATGTCCCGGGTCACGGTTTGCGTGATCATCGCTCTCTTCCCGATCATCATCAACTCCCTGACCGGCCTGCAAGGCGCCGACCCCAGACTGCACGATCTGCTCACGCTCCACAACGCCGGCCGGTGGACCCGAGCCCTGAAGCTCCAGGTCCCGGCCGCCCGCCCGCTCATCTTCACCGGACTCAGGACCTCGGCCGGCTTGTCGGTGATCGGAGCGATCGTGGGCGACTTCTTCTTCGGTCGGGGCCAGCCCGGCCTGGGCATCCTCCTCGACCGCTACAGCCGCCGCCTTCGAAGCGAGGAGTTGCTGGCCGCGGTCATCGCTGCCTGCCTGCTAGGGGTGGTGGCGTTCTGGATTTTCGGCGTGTTGGGCCGGCGGGCGGTCGGCCATTGGGATCCGTCGTGGGCCGACGAGAAGAAGAATTAGGCGTGCTGACCCGACCATGGACGTGCTCGGTCGGGAGCCACAACAACAGATAGTAACGGAAGATCGGAAAGGAGGCCGACATGAGAGGACAACGGATAGAGAGAAGGGCGACCACCGCGCTCGCCTTGGTCGCCGTTCTGTCGCTGGTGGCAGCGGCGTGCGGCGGCGAAGAGGAGGCCCCCGCCACAACGGCGGCACCGGCCACCACCGCAGCACCGGCCACCACCGCAGCGCCTGCTACCACAGAGGCTGCGGCGATGACGCTGGCGGATATCTGCCCCGACCCGCTCGTGATCCAGCTCGACTGGGAACCCGAGTCGGAGCACGGCGGCATCTACCAGTTGGTCGGTCCCGGTTACGAGATCAACAACGACGCCAAGAGCGTCCGTGGTCCGCTGGTCGCGGGCGGCGAGGACACCGGCATCGACATCGAGGTGCGTATCGGTGGCTTCGCGGTCGGCTTCCAGCCGGTGCAGTCGCTGCTGTACCAGGACCAGGACATCTTCATGGGCTTCGTCCGGGCTACCGAAGCCATGTCGACCTATGCGGATGTTCCGGTCGTGAGCGTGATGGCAACGTTCGAGAAGAGCGCCTTCGCGATCTACTGGGACCCGGAGACCTACCCGAACGTCAACGAGATCGCCGACCTCAAGGACGAGGGAGCGATCATCCTGCTCGGACGCCCGGATGTGTTCCAGGACTGGTGGGTCGCCGAGGGCATCATGGACGAGTCCCAGATGGACCTGACCGACGCGCCCAAGCCGGCTGCGTTCATCGGCGCCGGCGGCGAGGTCGCCGAGGCCGGGTTCGCCACCGCCGAGCCCTACATCTACGAGGTGGAGGTGCCCGAGTGGGGCAAGCCGGTAAGGACCCAGTTGATCCATGACACCGGCTTCGAGGAGTACTTCCAGGCGCTCGGAGTGCGGGCCGCAGATGCCACCGACCGGGCCGATTGCCTCCGGGAAGTGGTGCCCATCATCCAGCAGGCCCACGTGGACTTCCTGAACAACCCGGATCCGACCAACCAGTTGATCCTGGAATTGGTGGACGTCTACGACACCGGATGGATCTACACCGAGGGCGTGGCCGACTTCGCGGTGTCCACGATGCTGGAACTCGGCATCATGGGCAATGGTGACAACGACACCCTCGGCGACTTCGACATGGACCGGGTCGTCGGGCTCCTGGCGATCATCGACCAGGTCACCGAGGCGGATGTCAGCGGGCTCGCTCCGGAAGACCTCGTCACCAACGAGTTCATCGACTTCTCGATCGGCCTGTAAAGACATGGCGGCGGGATCTCTCCGGCTCGCCGTTGCGCAGCCGCGCACGGTGGTGAATCCCGACGCAGAAGCGAACGTTGCCCGGGCGGTGGAGCTGGCCGCCCGGGCAGCCGATCTCGGGGCCGACCTGATCCTGTTCCCCGAGGGCTACCCGGGCCCGGTGCTCGGAAAGCCCCGGGACACGTACGAGGCGGCGGAGACCATGGCGGCCGCGGCGGCGGACCACCACATCTCCGTGTGCTGGAGCCGCATGGAGCGGTGCGACGACGGGAACTTCCGCCTCGTGGTCTACGCACTGGACCGCGGGGGACGGCAGTTGCTCCGCTACGAACGGGCGCATCCGGCCACCCTCCCGCCCGACGAAGCGAGGGTCTGGGTGGCGCCCGGCCCCGATCTGGCCCTGTTCGAGACGGACGGGGTCCGGATGGGGATCGTGGTGTGCTCGGAGCTCTGGATACCCGAACCCACGCGCGTGCTGGCGCTGCAAGGCGCCCAGGTGATCCTGTCCCCGGCGGGAGGCGGGTTCACCTCGCTCACTGACAACTGGCAGACCATCGTCCGTGCGAGGGCCATTGAGAACCTCTGCCACGTGGCCATGACCAACAACATCTGGCGCGACGAGGTCGGCGCTGCCATGATCGCCGGTCCCGAGTACGTGCTGGTCAACTCCGGGACCGAGGAGTTGCTGCTGGCCAATCTGGACCTCGACCGGGTGGAGTGGCTGAGGGCGCAGGATGACTCGATGGTCGAGCCCAAGGCATTCTCCTCCATACCCGGCCTGCTCCGGGCCCGCCGCCCGGAACTGTACGAGGACCTGGTAAAGCCCGGGCCCGACCTCTACGACTTCCATACACCTCGCGAGCCCGGATGAGCGAACGGGGGATCCTGGTCCGCGGGGGCTACATCCTCACTTCGTCGACCCCGGAGATGATCGAGGACGGGGCGGTGCGCATCTCCGGCGACCTGATCGACGAGGTAGGGCCTTGGAACGAACTCCGGCGCCGCCACCCCGACGACAAGGTCCATGGGGACCAGCACTCCATCATCACGCCCGGCTTCATCAACACCCATGGACACTTTTCCGAGGCCCTCTTCACCGGTATCGCCGAGGACTTCACCCTGTGGGAATGGATAGAGGCGGTGATCAACCCCACCGCGCCCCACCACGACTACGAGATGGCCTACGTTGGGACCCTCCTGGCGGGCATCCAGATGCTCCGGACCGGAATCACCGTGGCCAGCGACATGTTCGTATGTGACCCGGCTGACCGGCCTGTCACCCCAGGGGTCGTCCGGGCGCTGGAGGAGTTGGGGCTGCGCGGCGTGGTTACCTTCGGCGCCGCCGACCGGAGGGGCGCCGCCGTGTCGGCGATCCTCGAGGAGCACGCCGCCCTCCGGGAGGCCTGCGAAGCGAGCCGCCTGTCCCGCTTCCGGGTCGGAATCGCACTCCTAGGCGCGCAGTCGGAGGAACTTTTCGAGCATTCCGTGAGGCTCGCCGCCGACCACGGAAGCCACATCCACCTTCATGAGATCCGCGAGGAGGTGACTGCGGTCCGCGCCGATACGGGGCGGACCCCGATCGAGCAGTGCGCCCATCTGGGCCTGTTCGACGGTCCAACCATCGCCGCCCACTGCGTGTGGGTGGACGAGAACGATCAGGATGTACTGGCAGAGCATCAGGTGGGGGTAGCCCACAACCCGGTGTCGAACATGATCCTCGCCTCCGGAGTGTGCCCGGTCTCCGCACTGCGGCGCCTCGGTGTGCCGGTCGGTATCGGGGTGGACGGTCCTGCCAGCAACGACCGCCAGGACATGCTCGAGGCGATCAAGCTGGCCGTCCTCCTCCAGCGGGTCGACCGGCTCCAGGCGACTGCTCTCTCCGCCAGGGATGCGCTGGCGATGGCGACCATAGAGGGCGCCCGAGCGCTACGCCTCGATGACGAACTCGGCTCTATAGAGCCCGGCAAGAAGGCCGACCTGGTGGTATTCGACGGTTCCTCCCCTGCCCTGGCCAACATCCACGACCCGTTCCAGAAGGTCGTCTACTGCGCCGGTCCACGAGAGGTCTCCGACGTGTGGGTGGCAGGATCGAGGTCGATAGCGAACGGGAAGGTCACCAACGTCGATCCTGTGGACGTCGTAAACCGGTCGCGACCCCTGGCTGAGAAGCTGGCCCGCCTCGCGCAGCTCGGACAGCATTCCCTGCTGGCCCCTTCCTGAGATCGAAACACCACCTAGCCCCAAGCATGGGGCGAACTCCATAGGCAAGTGATGGCAGCCCGTCCGTCAACTCCGCCCATCCGGCGGAAGGCTCTCAGCACCCTCAGGAGGGAGGGCGGTCAGGATCCTCCGTGGTGGTCATCACCGCGGATGATCACGGTGCGGTGGGGGAAGGGCATCTCTATGCCTGCGGCATCGAGGGCTTCCTTGATGCGCAGGCGCAGCTCCCGCTCGGTCCTCCACTGCACGGAGGGCCGGGTCTTCGCCCTCACCCGGATGAAGATGCCGGACTCGGCGAGGTTCTGGACGCCCTTGACCTCGGGAGGCTCCGAGAGTTCGTCCTCACCCCATTCCGGGTCTTCCCACATGTCCTGACCCGCTCGGCGGATCACCTCCATGGCCTCGCGGAGGTCGCAGTCGTACGGGACCTCCACATCGATCTGCGCCCGGGCCCACAGCTGCGAGTAGTTGGCCACGAAGTCGAGCTTGCCGTTGGGAACATTCCAGACGGTGCCCTGACGGGTACGGATCGAGGTGGACCGCAAACTTATCTTCTCCACGGTTCCCCGGCCCCGCCCGAAATCTATGTCATCTCCCACGCTATAGATGTCCTCGACCATCAGGAAGATCCCAGCCAAGAAGTCTCTGACCACCGACTGAGCACCGAAACCTATCGCTATACCGACCACGCCGGCGCCGGCGAGCAGGGGCCCGAGGTTGATATTGAGTTGGCCGAGAGCCAGCAGCGCCGTCAGCGCCCATATGGTGGTCTGGGCCACGCTGCGAAGAACCACCGCCAGCGTCTCGGCCCGGGCCTTTGCCCGGACCGTCTCCGCTTCCTCGTTGGCAGCCGGATCGCGGCCCACATCCCGCAGATCCGGTCTGCCTATCCGTTCCGTGAAGTGCTCGATCGCCCGCTTGACGGCTCTGGAGACCAACCATCCGCCCACCAGGATCAGGGCCAGGATCAGCCCGCGTCCCAAGAGCCAGGCCGCTATCCCGGCCACCGCCTCGTTGCCGGTCCACCGGTAAACCGTGTCGCACACGAAGCTCGTACTACCGGCACAGGCCGACGATGAACTACCGGCTTGCTGGGCTATTGGAATCACGCGACACCTTGTTTCCTGGATGGAACAGCCGACAACCCGGCTCGGGAGAGCATCCTAGTTATCCCCTCAAAGCCAGGCCGGGCCCTTGCAGGCGGCAGACCCGATTCATTGATGATGCCGCTTGTGGAAAGACCTAGCGGGTCGAGACCTCATGGTTTGACACCTGTGTAAACCGTGAGGGGATCGTCGTACGGTAACCGCCTAACCCCCTCGAACCCCGCCCTGGCCAGCATGGATTCCAGGGTTGCTCTCGAGTGGGCCGCTCCACCGGTTTCGACCCTCATCATGACATCGAATAGGGGGCCGAATGCGCCCGGACCGCTGTCACCGGCGAAGTCGTTGACCACCACGTGGCCGCCCGGCGCGATCGCCGACCGCACCCTGCGCAGCAACTCCACCGCCTGCACCTCGGTGAGGTCGTGGACCAGATGGGACACCAGTGCCGCGTCCATCGATCGCGGCGGTACTCCGCAGGAAGGATGTCCGAAGAGGTCGACCCCGACCACCACTACTCCCGTCCCCTCCAACTCCTCGCTCGCCCAGCCGGCGACGACTGGGTAGTCGACCAGCGTGACAAGAGAGCCCGCTTCGGCCAGACGGCGGGCATAGGTCCCCAGACCACCGCCCACGTCCAGCACCCGCTTCCCGGGGACGAGTTCGTCGAGTTCATGGAGCGGCGGTCCGCCGATCCTGGCGAGAACATCGAGCGCGTCCAGGAATGCCCGGGCTCGCTCCGGGTTCCGGTCGAGCTGGGATCGCCAGGGCTCCATGACCGGGCGCCCGCCGGTCACCACTTCATCCAGGCGGGACCAGGCTCCCGCGAAGACCGCTTCCTTGGCCACGACCAGGCCCATCTCCCCGCCGGGACCCAGGCGCTCCACGGCGTAGGGCGTGGCGGCAAACCGGTCGCCCTGCCTCTGCAGCAGGCCGATTCCGACCAGCGCCTCCAGCAAGGAGGCCAGGTTGGAAGGATCCACCGCCAACTCCGCCGCCAGGTCGCCGGCCGACCGGGGAGCACGGCCGAGGACGTAAAACACGCCCAGCCGATGTGCAGTCGTGATCGCCGCGGCAGGCTGGTATCCGGTGATCAGCTCGATGAGCTGCCGGTCTTCGTCGATCATCGCTGCCTCAGGGCACGGTACAGGCGCCAACCGCGGACCAGCGTCGAGATGGTGGACGGTCCGGCCTGCCGGGAGCGCCTGCTGCCCAGGTCGTCGAGCACGGTCAGCGCGGCGTTCTTGCCCGGCACTCCCGACAAGCCCCCGCCCGGGAAGGTGCCGGCGCCCGTCAGGTAGAGCCAGGGAACGGCGGTCCGGTAGCCGCGGCCGGCGCCGGGCCGGAGCGAGAACATCTGGTCGATGGTCATGTCGATGTGGTTGGGATTGCCGAACCGGGCGCCCGTGCGCTTCTCCCAGTCGCCGGGACCGGTTACCCGCTTGTCGACGATCCGGTCCCTGATCGACACGCCTGTGATGGTCCGGTAGCCGTCGATCATCCGCTCCGCATGCCTCGATACCGCCGCCGCAGTCCACTCACCATGCTTGAGCCGGGCCGGCACGAAGCTCGACAACCAGGCGACGCCGCCCCCTTCGGGCGCGGCCGACGGGTCCAGGGCCGAGGGCGACGCCCAGAGCATGGCCGGTTCCGACGGATGGATGCCTGCGGCGATCTCGCCGAACGACCGGGCCATAGAGCCGGGGTACTGCTGGAGCAGCCAGATCGCCTCGGGGTGACCGAACTGGCCGGGCTGGGCCGCGGCGGACAGCGCCAGGTCCACCTTGAACTCCGCCACGTTGAGGGACCCGCTGGTCACCATCCGGGCCGCCTCGTCGAGCTCGGGCACGGGCTCGGCCATGAGCCGGGCGGTGCGCGCCACGTCGAGCGCCGAGATCACCCGGTCGAAGGTGGCAGTGTTGCCCTGCGCGGTGGTGATCCTCGACTCGGCGCCCGACCGATCGATCGACACGACGGCCGCGGCTGTGCGGACCTTCCCACCGGCAGACTCGATGGCGCGGACCAGGGCGTTGACGAGCTGGACGGAGCCGCCGATCGGGCGCCCGGCCCCGTGGCCGTGCGAACCGGCCAGCAGCAGGCCGAACAGGCCGGTACCGGGCAGCCATGGAGGGACCTGGCTGAGCGCCCCGTACATGGTCAGCGCAGCGGCCAGGTGCGGATCGGAGATATGGGCCTGGACGACCTTCTCGGCCGAAGCCAGAACCGTCCGGAGCGGGTCGAACCCGGCAACGGGTCCCAGCTCGGCGATCTGGGCCAGCGACGGTGGGGTGACGAAGGCGTCCATCATCCCCAGCAGACCGGTTCCTAGTTCCGCCAGCCGCCGGTAGCCCTCGATGTCTCCGGGATCGAGGTCGCCGAATCCTGCCAGGGTCGTTGACAGATCCCCGTGGAACAGCAGCCGGGTACCGTCCCCGAAGCCGGCGCCTACCGACACATCCCGGAAGGCGTACTCCAGGCCGAACCGTCCCAGGCCCAATTCATTGGCGATACCGAGGATCATGCCGTGGTCGATGGCGCCTCGCTCCAGGCGGTAGCCGGACGGAAGCTGTTCGGTCCAGATGCACCCGCCCACCGTCGCGTTGGCCTCGAAAACGGTGACTTCGAGGCCGGCATTGGCCAGGAAGCACGCGCACACCAGTCCGTTGTGGCCCCCACCGATCACTGCCACGCGGGTCATAGGACGGAGTGAACCCCGCTCAGCCCCGCCTCCCTGACCACTGCGCGGGCCAGCGACCGCCCCCGCGCTATCTGGGCGGCCTCGTCGATGGTGGTCAGGCATCGTTCCGCCAGAAGCCGGCGCCCCTCCACCCAGACGTCGCTGACCGAGCCCGGGCCGGCGCAGTAGACGACCTGCTGGTAGGGGTCGTGGACGGCGGCCAGCTCGACCGTTCCCCGGAGTAGGACCAGGTCGGCGCGCTTCCCGGCCTCCAGGCTGCCCACCTGGCTATCGACGCCCAGCACCCTGGCTCCCCCGATGGTGGCCATCTCCAGCACCGTCTCGGCGGAGATCACCGCCGGATCGAGTTCGTGAACCTTCTGGAGGAGGGCGGCCATCTTCACGGCTTCGAGCATGTTCTGGGAGTCGTTGGATGCCGCCCCGTCGGTCCCGATCCCCACCTCGAGGCCCGCGGCCCGTAGCCGCGCCAGCGGGCACACGCCCGAACCCAGGATCATGTTGGCCACCGGGTTGTGGGCTATCCCCGCCCTCGCCCCCGCCAGGATGTCGATGTCCTCCTGGGTCACCCAGATGGCGTGCGCCGCCAGGAGCGGAACATCGAGAAAGCCCCGGTGAGCGGCTTGCGATACCGGGCGCCGCCCCCACCGCAAGGAGGCATGGACGACCTCCTCCCGTACCTCCGAGAGGTGGGTGTGAACCCCCCAGCCGTTCTCGCGGCAGGCCGCCGCTCCGGCTTCGAGCAGCTCGTCGGACTGCCCGAGCAGGGTTCCGATTCCGTACCGGAAGCCCACCAGGCCGGACTCCCGAGCGGCATCCGCCAGATCGTGGTGCTCCTCGAGGACCTCCTCCACCGTCATCGGGGGAACCGAGGTGGTGTCACCTAGCGCATCCTCGGCGCCGAAGCTGACCGCTCCGCGAAGACCGACCTCCGCGAGGCCCTCGACCACGCCTAGCGAAGCCCGGGTGCCTGGATTGGAGTGGACGAACATGTCGTTGACGAAGGTGATCCCGGTACGGATCATCTCGGCGGCCTTCAGGATGGTCCCTTCCCGGGCCATCTCCGCGGTCAGGTTCCTCGAGACGGGCGTGACCAGGCGTTCTCCCCATTCGTAGAGGGTCAGTTCCGAACCCATACCGGGAATGAGCGCCTCGGAGAGGTGGGTGTGGGCGTTGATCAGACCCGGAATCACGATGCTGTGCTCGTCGCCCACCACCGTCGCCTCCGGATGCCGTGTCCTCAGCTCTCGGTAAGGACCCACCGAGGTGACCCCGCCATCCTCGATATGGACGGCCCCGTCCTCCAAGGCGCCATCGGGCCCCATGGTCAGAACCCAGGCGCCCCGGACGATCAACTGCTCGCCGGGAGGAACGGGAGGCGGCATCAGCCCTCCAGGGTGTTCAGGGAAATCTCCAGCACCCCGAGGAACCGATCGATCTCGTCCTGTTCCACCACCAGGGGCGGCGCCACTCGAACCGTTCCCGCCGAGTTGAGCATCGACCCGACTACTACCCCTCGGCGCGCCATCTCCTCGACCAATGGCTGAGCCAGGTGCGCCGGCTGAACGTCGAAGGCGCACCACAGGCCCATGCCCCTGATGTCTGCCAGCGTGTCAGGATGGGACCGGCGGGCCGAACGGAGACCACTGCGGAGGTACTCCCCCATCTCGGCTGCCCGTTCCACCAGGCCCTCGTTCCGGATCACGTCGAAGGCGGCTATGGCGGCGGCGCAGGAGACCGGGTTCCCGCCGAAGGTGGTGAGATGGGACAGGGGCGGATCCAGGAAGGTGGAGAAGATCTCGGCGGTGGAGATGAACGCGCCCAGGGGAAGGCCGCCCCCGAAGGCCTTGGCCACGGTGATGACGTCGGGCGTCACCCCCCAGTTCTGGCATGAGAACCACTTGCCGGAGCGCCCCATGCCGCCCTGGACCTCGTCGCAGATCAGCAACGCACCCCGTTCGGTACAGAGCTCCCGGAGCCCTGGAAGGAACACGTCCGACGGGATGCGAACCCCGCCCTCGCCCTGGATGGGCTCCACGATGACCGCGGCGATGGCGTCGTCTATGGCCCGGTCGGCCGCATCGAGGTCGTCGAAGGGAGCGAAGCGCACCGGTTCGAGAAGGGGCTCGAACGGCTTGCGCCACTCCTCCCGCCAGGTCACGGAGAGCGAGCCGAACGTGCGCCCGTGGAACGAACGCTGGAACGCCACGAACCCGGGACGGCCCGTGTACTTGCGGGCCAGCTTCAAAGCGCCCTCCGTCGCCTCCGTGCCGGTACTCGTGAGAAAGGCCACATCCAGATCGCCGGGCGTGACCGACGCCAGCCGCCGGGCGATCTCCACCTGCGGGGGCAGGGTGAACCGGCCGTAGACGTCAATGTGGGAGAACCGGGCAACCTGGTCCTGGACGGCCTTGACCACCGCCGGATGGCAATGACCCAGGTTGGACACCGCGATGCCCGAGATCATGTCGAGGAGAATCCGACCCTCGGCGGTCTTGAGCGAGCATCCGGCCGCGTCCACTATCACGCTCTCCTTGATGCCGGGCACGGTCTGGCAGAGGTGGCGGACGAAGTCGTTCCGGTAGGCGTCGGCCTCGTGGGCGGACATCTCCGGGTGGCGGTCCAGTTGCTTGCCGGCAGGTTCGTTCATGATGGACTGCCTCCCTTGTCCTGATCAGGGGCGAAGGACCGGCGTATCCACTCCCGCGCTCGAACCAACTCCGGGACGGAGTCGGACAAGCGCCGGTCCCAGGTGTACTCGCGAACCGTCAACGGGGTCAGGCCGGCGCTGCGAGCCTGGACCACCACCCGCGCCCGCTCCTCCAGAAACCACAGGCGGGTGGCAGCTTCCAGGAGGTCGGCGCCCACCGCCAGGCATCCGTTGGCTGCCAGCAGGACACTGGAATCATCCCGCAGGGTCCGGGCTACCGACTCGCCCGCCTTAGCCGTCTTGACCAACTCGATCTCCGGGTGCGTTCGAACGGCCCGGCCCGCCATGCCGCCCAGCCCGTGCAGCAAGGGCAGCGGTTCGGCGGACACCCCCCAGGTCACCACGTACGGCGGGTGGCCGCGGCAGATAGCCCCTATATCGGGCCGGGCATCGTAGATGGCGGCGTGCATTGGTGTTTCCAGCGGAACAGCGTGGGTCGGCCCCCCGGCAGGCACGCCGGCCTCGACCCGGATCACGTCATCGGCCGTGGCCTCGAACAGTGGGCTGGTGCTGGTGATCAGGAACCCGGTGGGAGTGCGGGCAGAGACGTGCCCGAAGGCCTCGGCCAGCCCGGCGGAAGCCAGCATGCGGGCGGTCGAGGCTACGGCGCTCCGCAGCCTCTCCAGGTCCTCACTCATACCGTGTCGAGCCAACCCGTGAGATGGGTGAGCGCCTCGGGCAGACCGAGCGGGGTGTCGTTCCCGTCCCCGCGGGCGTAGACCGCCCGGACCGCGGCCGGCGTGGTCGGGCGGCCTTCCGCCTGCAGCCGTCCCGCCAAGCGACTGCGAGCGTCCTCCAGTTGATCCTGGGTGGGCATCATCGTGACCAGGCCCGGCGCGCCCTCCAGGACCCCTACCAGCTTGACCGGCCCGGCAGTGCCCTTTCGAGACCGCGGCAGACCCTCCGCGCGCCGGAACGCGTCGTCGGCCAGGAAGCTGCGATGAGTCAGTCCCGGCGAGACCCACGCCCCTATCTCCGCATAGGCGGGCGACAGCCGGACCAGGCATTGGCGGATGATCGCGGCCAGAAAGTTGTGGGTCTCGGCGAAGGCCTGGCGCTCCGCCGGACCCCACCTCCACTTCCCGTTCGCGAGCGGAGTGGCCGTGCAGTCGGGCCGCTCCGGCGACACCGAGGTCCCGCGCGCCTCGAACAGACCGGGATCGTCGTAGCAAGCGGCGGGACTGGGGGCGTCTCGCCAGTAGTAGATGTGGGAGTAGGGCACGATCGCCATCGGCTCCGACAGCACGAACCGGTCCAGGAACACGTCGCCACGCCGGAGCGGTCCGTCATGGAGAAGATCCGGGCTCTCCCCGTCGTCGAGGTGACCGGCCATACCCGCCGGTGCGGTAGCGGCTCCGTCGGGACGCCAGCCTGCTTCCAGAAGCGCCTGGTTGATAGCCCGATGCTCCCGGCTGGTCGAGTAGGGCTTGTACTTGGTACAAGGGATCAGCAGCGCCACCCGCCGTCCGCCGGAGGGCGTGGGTGGCGGGGTCCACTCCTCGCCGACGTAGCGGTGCCAATCGGCTATCTGCGGATGCTGCATGCCGTCGAGGTTGGCCTGCGGCGAGTAGAACCGGAGCGACAGGTCGAGCTCGAACGGCGAGCGGATCTTGCGAGCCGACTCAGCCAACCGGGCGGCGTCCGGTTCGTACCGGGTAGTTGTTTTCATCAGGTCCTCCTCGAGGCGTCAGTGGCCGGTCGTCCTTAGCCCTCCGGGTTGTCCCGCAGCCTCATCAGCATGGAGGTGGGGTTGAAGTCGTTGCACGGCGTGAGGTCCTGGGGGCAGGCGGACAGGAGCACCACCAGATCCTCGTGGGCCAGCAGGGTCATAGTGGCGCCCGCGTCGTGGGCGGCGGGATCGGTCACCACGTCCCCGTCGTCGGTCACCCGGTTGTGCATGAACACGTTCCAGGCCATCTCGCCGTGTAAGCCGAAGTCCTCCCCGAGCAGGTCCCGCGCCTGGTAGAGGTTGGCCAGGCAATGGTCGTGATCGTCCAGGTCGTAGTCCCGCTTGAAACGCTCGTGGTCACAGCACGGCACGATGATGTCGTGGCGCTCCACGTCGTCCCGGACGATGGTGAAAACCGGGTTGCGGCGGTTGGAGAACACCTGTGATCCGGTGACCAACTCGATCGAGGCGTTGCACGACACCGTGTGGGTCGGAGACAGGTACTCGGAGGGATCGTTGCGGAACCAGGCGATCAGGTCGCCGACCTGGTGGCCTTCGACATCGACGATGTCCAGCAACTGACCCTTGCGCATGTAGACACCCCGACCCTCTCGGGCCGGAACGATGACTTCGGTTGCTCCGCTCATTAATCGGTCTCCTCTTGCGGTTTCTCGGTGTCCGCTGCCTGTTGAAGCGCGTGTGCCGCCCGGGGTGCTCCAATACGAGATGGAACCTGCTTTGGCCGAAGACCTGCTGGTCCCGACCAGCCGGGAGGGCTGCCTCGGCGATGGTAGTTGGATGGTCTCCCGCCTGATCCACAATGTGGACCCGCCGGGGTTCCCATCGGTCGGGTCTCCCTCCCCGAACCCTCAGAAGGGGTTAGCGAGGTGTGCTGACCCATGTGGCGCCTCAGACGTGGGCAGAGCCAGGGAGCTCACCGATCTCGGGGGTGACGGTCACCTGGCGGGCCGCGGCGGGGGTGTTGCGGCTCTGCAAAGCGCGGACCCGGCCGTCGATGAGGACGGCGGTGATGCCTGGGATGTCGCCCCTGGCGAGGGCGCCGAGGGCGTCGCCGCCATACGATCCCCAGGGCGCGTCGGCGATCACCAGGTCGGCCGCCCGGCCCACCTCGACCTTCCCCGCATCCAGGCCGTAGACGTCCGCCGTTACCCCCGAGGCCCATGCCCACACGGTGGCCGGATCGGCACTTGTGAGGGAGGAGAGCTCGGCCATCGTCTTGAGCACGCCCAGCGGCATGACACCGGTCCCGGTGGGCGTGTCCGACCCGATGATCACCCGGTGCTCAGCCCGGTGTTCGAGCACCGACTCCACTATCTGGATGGCGCTCCGCAGGTTGCCGGCCTGGACGATCTGGAGCACCAGATCGGTCGTGGACACGATCCGGACGACTCCGTCATCGTCAAGCGACGAGGGGCCACCGTTGATGTGGCCGCACACGTCAGGACGGAGCAGCATCAGATGATCGGTGGTGATGGGCTTGGAGCCGGGGATCGACGCCCCACCCGAGTGGCACATCACCTTGATCCCCACCTCCTGCGCCGCCCGCACCTGCGGCAGTCCGTCGGCCGGGTCCTCGTACCGGCCGAACCCGAACTTGGCCAGCCACACCCCCTGGTCAGCCAGATAACGGAAGTGCTCGGGCCGGAGGGTCGGCTCGAGCACCACCGCTCCGCCGTTGACCTTCATCCCGTTGGGCCGGTAATTGCTCCACGACCGCTGGGCGAACACGGCCAGGGCGACCACTCCGTCGGCATCGTGCGGTCGACCCGGCGCGTGGATCTCGCCGGGCGAGATCACCTGGGTAATCCCACCGTGAACGTACGAGCTGAGGAAGCCGACCACGTTCTGGCGAGGGGTGAAGTCACCGATGACCACGTGGCAGTGGGAGTCGATCAATCCCGGCCCGACGGTCGTCCCGTTGGCGTCGATCACCTGGTCGGCGTGCTCGTAGCCCTCGGAGGATCCGATCGACACGATGGACCCGTCCTCTATGAACAGCGCCTCCGCATCTGTGACCGGGCCGGCCAGGTCACCCGTGACCAGAGTCCCGATGTTGACGATCGCGGTCCGGCGTGGTCTGCCCACCGCTCAGGAGGGTGCTGAGGAAGACGGGGATCGGTTGGCCCGCGATCCCGTGGCCTGGAGTTTCATTGCCGACTATCGTGCCAACTGGACATCTTTACCTACCCTCCTAACGGAGCCCGTCCTCGCCGATCACGTCCTCGGGCGCCAGACCTCCCATCCGGGCGTTGAGCCTCCCCCGGTTGGCGACCCCCACGGCCACCAGTACTTCGTCCGCCCGGGGAGCGTCGCCGGGATACAGGGTGATGGCGTCGTAGTGATCCCGGACGTAGAGGGCGTCCTTGTGGGCCAGCGGGATCGTTATCGGGGTTCCTGCCGCCGCCACGACGGTGGCAGAGGACATCCAGGCGACTCCCCCGCCGAGCGTCTCGCGGAGCGGGTTGGCGAAGGCGGTGGAAAGGAACATCACCGCGTGCTCCTGCGATCCATCTAGTCCGGCGATCCCTCCCTTGCCGTAGGACACGACCGGCTCTCCCAGGGCGTCCATGGCCATCTCCCCAAGGATCCGACCCAGGCCGGCCGAGAACGCCACCGCCTCGGACAGGTCCTCGTGGTAGCTCCCCGCGTAGGGGTTGTGGATCGCCGCCGCCACCACCGCCTTGCGGAGCGGCGGGTCTGCTTCGATCCCCTCCCTGATCCGCTCCTCCTCGACCTGGTTGATGACCTTCCTGATGGAAAAGTCCAGGCTCACAGCAACTCCCTCCCGGCAGCCGCGGCGGCAGGCGGATAGGTGTCGTCGAACAAGCCCACCGGCAGGTCTCTCAGGTACGTGAGAACGTCGTCCAGGTCAGTGACGTCCACATACTTCATATGCAGGTCGAAGAGGGCGATCTTGTGTGACACCTCGCCACGATCGAACACCGCTTCGTGCGGGATCGTCACCTTGAAGTCGTTCGAGAGGGCATCCACGGCGCTGGCGCGCACGCATCCGCTGGTGGTGGTGCCGGTGAGGATGAGCGAATCGGCCCTCATCATGGTGAGGTGGCTCACCAGCGGCGTTCCGAAGAAGGCAGACGGCTTGCGCTTCTCGATGAACAGGTCGTCGGGTCGGGGCGCCACCTCGGCCACGATCTCGTTGCCCTTATGCCCCATCACGTCCACCTCGTCCTCCGCCCGGGTGCTCTTCAGCGACCAGATCCCGAGGTCGAAGCCGTCGGCCCGGCGCGGGTTGGTGGTGTAGATGACCGGAAGGCGCTTGGCCCGGGCCACGTCGAGGATGTCCTGGATGGCGGGGATCCCCCGCTCCCAGGCCTCTGGCCCGCAGGCGTACCTCCACCGCTCGATCGACTCGAGGATGGGCTCGGCCCGGTCCCCGCAGAAGTTGTAGTTGACGTCGATCACCATGATGGCGGGACGCTCGCCGTATCCGGCCCGCTTGCCCCAACCGGCCGCGGCGAAGACCGTCCGATCGGTCTCGGTGAGGACGTCGTCCCAGATGGCCATCTACCTACCCTCCTATCGGACGGGTGTACTTGGTGGTCTCGGGGGCGAAGCCGGGTCGGGCGAACTTGTCGGCCAGCCAGCGCTGGGTGGGGGCCACCCGGGCCGGGCTGTTGGCGTCCAAGACCTGATGGCTCGGCCCCAGCTTGCGAGGCAGGTAGTGGCCCCGCGGATCTCCGACCGGACGCATCCCGGGTGAGTCGTCCGCCCACTCCGCGCTGACCTCGCCCCGCAGGATGGTCATGATCGGCCAGCCGGTGAAGGTATGGCCTTCCATGATCGACCATCCCGACCTGGTGTTGATGTGCTCCTTGCCGACCTTCACTTCCCGACCCAGGTCGATGATCACCATGTCCGCGTCGAAGCCCGGCAGGAGCGAGCCCTTGGTTCCCCAGAGGCCAGAGGTCTTGGCGGGGTTCTCGCAACTCACCTGGACGGCCCGCTCGAGGCTGATGCGGCCCTTGTTGACCCCTTCCGACAGCATCACGGGCAGGAACAACTCCACCCTCGAGAACCCGGTACGGCAATCCCAGATCACCGGGTTGTACATCTCCTCGTGGGAGGACGGCTCCCATCCAACCACGTGATCGGACCCGACCACGTCCACGATGCCCTCGGCCAGCGCCACCCAGAGCGCCTCGATGTTGTCCCTGCGGCGGAGCGGGACGTTGATCCTCCAGCCGTACTCGGGCTCGGCCCAGAGCCATGGCGGACCGGTCTGCGCGTACAGCTCCAGACCCTCGGCGCGGGCTCGGGCCACTTCCTCGAAGGACAGCTTGGTGGTGCAGTGCTGGAGGTAGAGGGGAACGTGGCCGGGGGTCTGCATGGCCAGGTAGGCGTAGGAGCGGACGTGATGGGCCTCGAGGAAATCGGGTGAGCGGTCGGTCCACGAACCGCAGTCGGTGCGGCCGCTACTCCGAAGGCGGTCCTCGAAGATCCGCCCGATCTCCCAGTTCTCGGGATGGATGTGAACGATCCCCGGATGGCCGATATGGGCGACCTCCTCCATCACCAGGTAGACCGTGCCGTCATCGATACCCGTACCCAGACCGGCCCGCCGGGACGGCCAGTTGGTGTCGTCCTCGTCCGACATGCCCTTCATCGAACGGGTCTGCAGGTAGAGCTTGAAGGAGGTGACCCCGTGCTCCTCGGCGTACTGAGGGATCTCCCGGGCGTGCTGGTCGGTCTCGAGCATGTAGGTCAGGTAGGCGTCGACATGGCTCACTTCGTTGATCACGTCCCGCCCCGAAGGAAACGACTCGTTGAACGAGACCACGTCGGCCCTGCCCACTACTTCCTTGAACGGCTTCGTGCCCAAACGAGTGGTCGGCGCCTGGATACCCCAGGTGGTGATGCCCGCCGTAGCAGCCGCCCGCGACTCGGTGGTCATGTCGTAGTCGAACGGCACGTAGCACCCTGGGTGGGCCTCGGAGTCCACCACCCCCGGGAGCACGTAGTTGCCGCGGGCGTCGATGGTCTTCTTGGCAGACGGCATCAACTCCTCGGGAGCCAGCATGGCCACCTTGCCGTCCTTGACGCCGACCGCCACCCGGTAGCGTCCGCCGCCCGTCACGACCGTGCCGTTGGTTACCACCAGATCGAGAGGTTGTCCCGCCATATGCCCGAACTCCGTCCTTTCAAGCCGTCGGTTCGCCATCTCCCCGGGTCAAGACCGCGCTGGTGGCCCGGAGCGACGCTGCCCGGTTCCTCACTCCGAGCAACTGCCGGTTGACAAGCAACGGGAGCACGGAGTAGAACCTGGGCACGACATGAGCTTACATCCTGATGGGGCCGGGACCATCCCGGCCGAGACGAAACAGCAACTGCTCGACCTGCGGGAACGCGTTGAGGCCTTTGACGGAGCGAGACCGCATGACGCCATCGCCCGCCAGGCGATCCAGGAAGCCATTACGGGCGGACTCGAGGGCAACGCCGCGGTGGGCTGCCTGATCGTCGACCCCGACGGAAGGGTTCTGGTCAGCGACCGCAACCGGATGCTGGCGCCGAGGTTCAGAAGCGACCTACACGCCGAGATGTCGGCGCTGAACATATACGAGGACACGCATCCTGATGGAGGGAATCTGAGGGGTCACACCCTGATTACCTCGCTCGAACCGTGCGAGATGTGCACGATCAGGATCATCAACTCGGCTGTCACCACCACCATCTTCGTGGCTAGCGACGTCGGCAAGGGAGGCATGACCGGCCCCAACACACTGGCCCCGCATTGGGCGCGCCTCGCCGAGCCTCTGACCTTCGCGCTGGCCGACTGCTCGGAGGAGTTGAGCGACATCTCGCTGAAGGTGTTCACCATCACGATCGGTGGGGTGATCGGGAAGATGATGGCCCGCCGGATCTAGCATCCGGAACCCGGGAGAGCGCGAAAAACGCGCCGCCGGAACGGTGCTCCGCACCGGGCCCTCCCCCACCACCACCTGTCCTGGATCGGAGCGTGGTCGGCCATGCCCGGCCGGCTGCCGGGTTCGGCGGTTCGCTCCACGATTCCCCGTGTGTTCCCTCGGCCGGCCGTTCCGATCGGTAGCGCATCGGCCGGTGTAGGTGCTTGGCGATGGTCAACATATATCGGGGGTGTGACACTTTCCTCAGCATCGCCCGCCACGAGCACGAGACGATTGCCAAAGCCCAAGCCGAAAGACCTCGAACGGCCTCCTAGAACATGATGGAGGGGGGCTCCATCGGGCTGGGCCGGCCGCCATACAGCAGGTCGCAGTGTCCGGGGGTTTGCCCGACGAAAACCGGGTGACCATGGCGGACGATTTCGGCCGGCATGAGGCATGCGCCCATCGTCCCGTCGGGAAGGACCACCACCTTGGCGACGGTGGTCTGGGCGCTCACCGGGTTGATGCGACGCCAGACGATGTGGCCGAGTCCCCAGGCCACCGGTTTGCCGTCTATCTCGCCGAGCGGCCCCACCCGGTGCTGGTGATGGCCGAAGATGATGTCGGCGCCCGCCGCCACCATGGCTTCGGCGTGCGCGATGTCATCCGGCCGGGGTTGGGTGTCGAGCTGCATGCCCCAGTGGATGGTCACGATCACGAGGTCGGCGATCTCGGCGGCCCGCTCCACGGCCGCCACCATGTCCGCCCGGTCGTCACCGCTGGCGATGCCGGGCCGGTCCTCGGTGGCCAGCCATGACCTGGTGGATAGCACGCCGCCGAACCCCAGCACGGCAATCTTCCAGCCGCGGATCTCGAGCAGCGCAGGGCGGTAGGCCTCCTCGTAGTCGGACCCCGCTCCGACCGGATGGATGCCCGCCGCCCGGAGGTTGGCGACCGAGTCGACCAACGCCTCACGACCGAAGTCCAAGGCATGGTTGTTGGCCAGATTGGCCACGTCTACGCCGGCCTCCAGCGCGGAGGGAAGGGCGGCGGGGTCGCAGCGGAAGTTGAACGCCTTGGGCACCGGATCGCCGAGGTCGGACACGGCGCACTCCATGTTGATGACCGTCAGATCATCCCTCTGGAAGATTCCGCCGAGCCCTGACCACGCATAGCCATATCCCTCCGAGGGGAAGGTCGGTATGTAGACGGGATCGAGAGCCACATCGCCGATTCCGTGGATGATCAGCGCCTCTCTCGGACGCACCGGCGGCGCGACTGAAAGGGTCGTCGCAGTGGCCGCGGAGAGAGTTGTCGTAGTGGTCTTCGATGCCGCGGTGGTCGACGTACTGGCGGTGACAAACGTAGTGGTGACGGGTGTGGTGGAAGTGGTCGTCGCCTCCGCAGCAGGCGACGTGGAGGGTGGCGCCGGCGGGCCGGTCGTGACAGTCGAAGCGTCCGAGCCCGTGGCAGAAGGCTTTCCGCTCCCCGGGCCGTCCTGCTCGACCGGCACCGCGGATGCACCCACCGTGCCCCCTGTACGATCCGCCGAGGCGGCCGATGAGCTGCACGCCGCCGCGGCCACGACCACCAACAGCAAGAGCACCGTGCTTTGTAGCTTGATCTCTCGACTCACGCTCTGGCTCCGCCAACGGCTCCCTCCGTACCGAGGAAGGGACCGGTGTGATAGCGCGATCCTAAACCCGGAAGCCCTCTCCACCACGGCATCTCCCCGACTCGTCCAGGAGACGGCCCAGTGATAACGATTGCCGGACCCGCCGGCTCGCTGAACCGGCACTCCATGCTGCGTGGCGGCCTGTCCGCCGTTTCCAACCACCCACCTGCCCACTGGCCTCTATCCTGAGCCATGACTCCCCCGTGACCGTGAACTCCGACCGAGGAGCCGAGTGATCGACGCCGACATCACCACCGTCGAGACGGTAATCCGCCTCATCCCGCTGCTGATCCTGCTCGGAACCGGAGTGATGGGCGCCATCGTGGTGCTGAACAACATCACCGCACCCGGCGCCAACCTGGCCTTCGTCGAGCACATCATGACGATGGACACCACCAACATGGACAGGGGCACGCAGTGGCGGGCAATCCGGTCGCCGATCCTCCACCGGATCGCCTTCGTCACGATCCTCGTATTGGAGATGACGTTCACCGTGCTGTCGCTGGTCGGTAGTTACTTCCTGGCTGTCAACCTAGGGGCGCCTGCCGACGCCTGGGAAGCGGCCAAACTGTTCGGCTACCTGGGCTTCATGGTGGCCCTGGTGGTCTGGTTCCTCATCATCCAGGTGGTCGGCGCCGAGTGGTTCGTCAGCTGGCAGTCGGAGAGTTGGAACGCGATCCGCGACTCCACCCGGATCAACCTGATCACCCTGGCCGGCATCATCCTCCTCCGGCTGGCCTAGCCCCCCAGCCGGATAGAATCTCCCGGCATGCCATTCCGCCACCGGCGCCGCCGGAATTCCCTGGCAGTCCTCCCGGTCGTCGCTGTGCTGGCGATGGCGTCGGTTGCCTGCGGTTCCGACGAGAGAACGTCCTCCGGGATCACCCAGACCGGGATCACGACAGCCACTGATCCCGTCACCGACACCACGGCCGGCACCCGACCCGCACCGGTCGAAGAGACCACCACCACGATCGTGGCGGACGAACCGGCCACAGAGGACCCGCCGGCCTACATCCGCAACGTGGAGGTGGCCATCCTCGAGTCCTTCCCCCCGCAGGTGTCGGTGGAGATCGAAGGTGACCATCCCACACCTTGCCACGAGACCCGCACCGAGGCCACGGAGGACGGGAGCGACTACACGATCATGGTCTGGAGCGTTGCGCCGGAACCCGGCTCCGTCTGCGCCCAGGTGCTCGAGCCGTTCGAGGTGGTCGTACCGATCGGTGACGGGTTCGAGCCCGGGGACTACACCGTGACGGTCAACGGGGCGACTCATCAGTTCTCCATCTGATCGCACCCCGGCGCGGTCCGCAACTCGGGAACCGAGTCCGGGTAGTCATGAACGGGCTCAGTCACCGGTAGGAGCCGGCGCGATCGGTCACTTCCAGTGGATACTTCCGATCCTTGTGCTCTTCGCCGCGGCCTGCGGGACGAGCGAACGGGATGCGCCCCCCTCCACACAGCCCCCGACCACTCAGCCAACCACGACCACGGCCACGGCCACCACCTCGCAACCGACCACGACCACCACCTCGGTCCCGCCCACCACCACGTCGACATCCACCACGACCACCCCTCCCACCACCACCTCGATCCCGGCCGAGACGACCACCACCACGACACCCGGCCCGCCCGAGACCGTCGAGATCGTCATCTCGGAACCGGCCGGGATACGCACGCTGGATCCGATCAACTCCGACGGCAGCGGTCGGGACGCTCCGGTGCTGACCACCGTCTACGAGACCCTGGCCTGGACCAGCCCCTCGGGCGAGGTACTACCCCGCCTTGCCACCGAATGGAGCATCTCCGAGGACCGCAGGACCTACACCTTCCGCTTGAGGCAGGGCGTCCGGTTCCACAACGGCGCCGACTTCACGGCCCAGGACGTGGTCTACAGCGTCACGCGGGCGCTCACCGGGGGCGGTCCGGTCGTACGCCAACGGGCCCGGAACCTCGACAGCGTGACCGCGACCGACGATTACACGGTCGTCTTCGAGCTGACGGAACCGTCGAGCGCCTTCCTGTTCGAAGTCGCCGACCCCACCGGAACCGGGTTCTCGTCGATCCTGACCGACACCGCACCCGGCCACGGAACGGCACCGATCGGGACCGGGCCGTTACGGTTCGTCTCCTATACGCCCGGCTCGGAACTGGTTCTTGAACCCAACCCCGAATACTGGGACCCGTCCGCCCTCCCAGGCTACGAACGCCTCCGGGTTCGCATCATCGAGGACGAACCTGGCCGGGTGGCCGCCATCGAGGCTGGAGAAGTGGCCCTGATCCGGACGGACACCATCGAGGTAGCGGCCGGACTGGCCGAGGATCCGCTGCTCGAAGTGGTCGAGACACCGGCATGGACCATCTGGCTCCATGCCGCCCGCACGGGCAGGACCGCGGACGGCGCCGTGGTACGGGCCGCATGGCTGTCCCTGGACCGGGAGGGACTGGCCGACATCGCCTTCGGGGGCGCGGCGTCGCCGTGGTCCACATCCCATCCCCTGCTGGCGTACGGTCAAGGCCCTACCGAGCTACCCGGATACCAACGGGATGTCGAGGCGGCAGCGCAGATACTGGCAGAGGCGGGGTACGAGGGCGGGATCAGCCTCGAACTGCTCTATCCGGAGCAGGACCTATACCCGGACGACTTCTTCCAGGTCTTGGTGGGTTCATGGAGCAAGGCCGGGATCAGAGTCGAGCCGACGCCCGTCGGGCGAGCCACCTGGCTCGCCAGGCTTGTCACCGCCGATTACGACCTGACCGTCACCCGCCACGGCTGGCACGCCAATCCTTACCGCTACGTGCTCCCGAGGCCGGGCTGGCAGGCGCCTCCCGAGGATGTCCTCCCCGAGCTGATCCCGGCCCTGACCGACCTGGCTACCGCAACCGACGGGGATCGCCCGGAAGCTTTCCGGAGGGTCCAGTTGCTCGAGTCGGAGCACGGATACCCCTTCATCGGGGTTGTCTACGTCAACTCGCACCACGCCTACCACACCCACCTGATCGAGAGCGCAGATGTAACCAGCTCGGTAACGGGCGACCGGCGCAACCTCTACCTCTCCCTGGCACCGGCCGGCCAGTTGCCAATCTCCTCCGAATAGCTGCTGCATTAGGAACGAAGTTCGATGCGCCGATGGACGGCTCGCATGGACGCGGTCCGGGGGTGCCTGCTACAGTGATCCGGCCAACCGTTCCGGCACCGACAGACGTAGTGCACAGTCTCCTCCGAGCCCTCGCGGCTCGAAATCGGCCACCCTTTGGGATCGGAGAGCGACAGGCGCTATAAATATGGGTTGCGCCGGTACGCGGCGTGATCCTTGGGAATTGACTGTGCCCAACATGGCAAGCAAGCGAGCGGAAGGACCTCGTATGAAGAAGTTTCGTGGCGCCATCATCTTGATGGTGGCCCTAGCGTTGCTGGCGTCAGCCTGCGGCGACGACGGTTCGGCCGAAGCCGAAGCCGACGCTGCGGCGGCCCAGGCTGCAGCGGCCGAAGCCCAGGCAGCGGAAGCCCAGGCGGCAGCCGACGCAGCCGCGGCCCAGGCGGCGGAAGCCCAGGCGCAAGCCGACGCGGCTGCGGCCGAGGCTGCGGATGCCCAGGCGGCCCTCGAGGCAGCCCAGGCCGATCTAGAGGCCACCAAGGCTGCCGCTGAAGCCGGCGACGCGGAGGCACAGGCCGCCTTGGAAGCCGCCGAGATGAAGGCCGAAGAGGCTGCCGCTATGGCTTCGGACGCCGAGATGAAGGCCGAAGAAGCTTCCATGATGGCCGAGGAAGCCGAGATGGCACTGGCCGAGTCCATGATGGTGGAGGCGCCCGAGATCCGTACTGCTGAGGTCCGCATGGGCATCTACCCCTGCTGCGCCGACCTTGCCTACTGGCAGATCCCGATCGAGCTGGGATGGTGGGAGGAATGGGGTATCACCATCACTCCTAACCAGCCGACCTATCACTACTTCACCGCCTCCCAGGAGATCGTTCCTTGGTTGGAGCGTGGTGACGGCGATGTCGCCCAGGGATGGGTACCTGGCGTTTTCGGAACTCTGGAGACTTTCGGTCAGACGATTCCGCCCATCCACTTTGCTGACATCTACGTCGGCTATGCGATCCTGGTAGCCCCGGACAGCGAGGCCAAGACGGCAATCGAGTTCATGGACGAGGGCATGAGCTTCACGGAGGCGGCCACGGCTGCGGTACAGCAGTTGGTCGGTAAGGAAGTCCATATCCCGCCGCACAGCACGACGCAGTCCCAGTACTCGGATGCCTTCTTCGCCTACCTGCCCCAGTGGTGGGAGGACGTAGTCGAGGACATTCCGGCCCTGGACGGCGAAGGCAACCCCTTGGTCCTCCTAGGCCGGGACGGGTCTCCGGTACTTGATGACGCCGGAAACGCGCAGCCCATCCGCATCACCACCAACGACTGGCGTAACTACTCCACTCCGGTGTACGTGGATGACCCGACCATCGTGCAGCTCTCCGCACAAGCGGGCCGGATCGAGTTCGCCATGCCCTATGGCGCTCCGACCCTGGTGCAGATGATGCGCAACGGGTGGGATCCGCTGATCAACTTCGCCATGATGTACGAGCACGACGCCCTGTCACAGCAGACCGCGATCGCCTCGTCCACCGTTGGTGGCACCGGCCTTTTGGCTCGCCGCGAATGGGTCGAGGAGAACAAGGACCTCGCATATCGGGTCGTCGCGATGGCGAACCGTATTCTCGCCTATCTCGAGGATCCCGCGGTCCAGGAGACGGGTTGGGAGATCGAGGCCAACATCATCAACGAGAAGCGCGGCATCACCATGGAACCTGAGGATATCGGGGTGATCTGGGATACGATCGATCCGTCCTTCAACTGGGAAGACCAGGAAGCTCTGTGGGATCTGAGCTTGCCGAGCTACCACCCCGAGACGGTGTTCCGCACCCAGATCGAGGCTCTGAAGGCGAGGGGAGTCCTGTCCGAGACTTACGACACTCAGGCGGGATTGGAAGAGTTCCTGCTGGCCCAGGAGATCTACTACGACCTCAAGGGCATGCAGGATCGCTCCGATGACCTGTTCGCTCGGGCGAGCGGCATGGACCTGTCGGCCAGCCAGCAGGCTCTGATCGACCAGGCCCAGGCCCTCTACGACAACTACAACTTCTACGACAGTCTTCGCTTCCTTGAGGCGGCCCTGATCGGCTAGTCTCATCCGCCGAAGACAACGTGACTTGCCTGGTGCAGGCAAGTGAGAAGGACCGACGCGGGGTCGGATCGCCATCCGGCCCCGCGTTGGCTTGTGGACTAGAGACCAACCAGATCACCCTCCCAAGAGCGCTCCGTCAGTCGCCACTACGTAAAGGGGCTTGAGATCCAGTGACGATGACCTCCACAGACGTTCTCGATGTGAGAGCCAAGGCACAACGAGAAAAGAGACGGCGCAGAATTGCCAGCATCGTCTATATTGCGATAGGAATAACCCTCTTTTTCGTTGCTTGGGTATTGCTCTCCCTCGAGGCATCTCCTTGGCACTACGACATCCCTCCGCCATTCGGCGCGGTGGGTCCCTTCCAGGACATACTCCAGGGGGTGTGGGGACTGTTCCGGGAGGAAGGCGCCATAGCCCACTTCTGGAGCAACCTTGGAACCAGCCAGGACATGAGGATCAAGTTCGTCCACGCCTGCCCCGATCTTCACCCGGCAAACGTCAACAATCCTTTCAGGCAAGTCGCCTCGAGCCTGATGGGATGGAAGTACACGTCTGACACCGCTGCCCTGACCGGTGGCCCTCTGCCGGTTCCGATCGGCCAGCTACCCGACTATTGCTATGGCTACGGCATTCACCTGATCGTGACGATCATCCGTATCCTGCTCGGCGCTGCGTTCGGCACCATCGCCGGTCTCGCGATCGGCCTGTCCAGCCTCGTGTTCCCGAAGGTCGCCCAGGTATTCACGCCGATCGCCTCCTTCTTCGGAACCGCCCCCATCTTCATCGCCGCACCGTTCTTCGTCATCTGGTTCGGTGTAGAGGTGCCGATCATGACCACGATCGGCCTGGTGACCTTCTACACGACCCTGCTCATGTACTTCTTCAGCCGGCGGGCTGCCGAGAACATTCCCGTCGGGATCGTGGAGTCGGCCCTGACCCTGGGCGGAACACCTCGTTCGATATTCCGCTGGGTCTACCTGCCCGGCACGGTTCCGGAGATCGCGGGGGGATTCCGCATCGCGCTGGCAGGTGCCTGGGGTTTGGGCGTCCTGGTGGAAGTGCTCGGGATACAGGTCGGCGGAGGTCACCTGATCGACATTTGGAGATTCTTGATCGGCCAACTCCAAGCCCCGTCAGCACTCGTGGCATTGATCACCTTCTACGGAGTTCTCGCCGTGGTGGTCGATGCACTACTGCTGGTGGTTATCCGTTACCTGACCAGGTGGTCCGAGGCTGGCCGCCGACTAGGGCTGTAGACAAGGAGGAACAGCTATGTCAAGAGTCGTCAGCTTCGAGGGCCTGTGGTGCGTGTTCGAGCACCGGTCCGGCCAACTGGTCAACGCCCTCCACGATGTGAGTTTCGAAGTCCAACCCGGCGAGTTCGTTTGCGTGGTCGGGCGTTCCGGCCACGGCAAGACCACCCTCCTGCGGGTGCTGGCCGGGCTTCAACCTCCGACCGCCGGCCAGACAAGGCTGGGAGACACGGTGGTCGAAGGGCCCGGCGCCGACCGGGCGATGGTGTTCCAGCAGGACACCGTCTTTCCCTGGCTTCACGTCCGCGATAACGTCGAGTTCGGCCTCCGCGCCCTCAAGGTGGACGACGAGGAACGAAAGTCCACAACCGCCCACTGGTTGGACGCGGTGGGGCTGACCGACTTCGCCGACTCGTGGCCCCGGGAACTGTCCGGAGGTATGCGCAAGCGGGTGGCGCTGGCGGCAGCCATGGCGGTCGGCTCCGATGTGATCCTCATGGACGAACCCTTCGGATCCCTCGACTACTTCACCCGCCGCAATCTCCATGACGTGCTCCTCGACCTGTGGGAAGAGACACAGAAGACCATCTTCTTCGTGACCCACGACATCGAGGAGGCCTTGATCCTGGCCGACCGCGTGATCCTCCTGGCCGAAGGAAAACTGGTCGATGACATCCCGGTCGACCTGCCACGCCCCCGTGATGAAGATGTGCGAGCCAGTGCCGGCGCGGTGGATATCACCAAGACGATCCTGGCCCACTTGGGAATCACCGAAGAGGAAGCGACCCAGGTTTGAGCCTCACCAGACTCTTGAGGATCCTATTCTGGGTCGGATGGGCCGCCTGGATCTTCGGCTCAGGTCTGGTCGTCCTCGCCTTCTCGTCGCTTGGAGACTGGCAGTTCGAAGAGGGCACACTCCATCTCACCTGGCAATTCATCTCCTTCTGGGTTGTCCTGTGGTGGGCCTACACATTCGTCTTCCGATACCGAAGGTCGGCCGCAGCGGTCATCAGGATCGGGAAGGGCATTGTCCGTCTGCCCGAGCGCATCTTGAACGCCGTGAAGAACAATCCTCTTTTCTTCATCACCTGGGCGGTATTGCTGGTGGGCTGGCAGATCGTGTCGTACATCGCACCCAAGGGGACTCTTGAACATCCGCTCGTGCCAGGATTCGACTACATAATCTACAACGCCCTTTACAGACTGTCTGGGAACTGGGACCTGTTCGGAGGTTTCAGCTTGCCCGGTCTGACCCTCCAATTCGGAGAGTTGGCACCGTTCCCCGCCATCGAGGGTGCTGAGTCGAGGACCTGGACCGCCGTGTTCCTGGCCTTGGGATTCCACTCCTTCATGACCCTTTCCCGACTGGTGGCCGGCTTGGGTGTCGGGTTGATCGCCGGCCTGGCTACCGGTCTCGCCCTTCCCTACTGGTCCGCCCTGCGCCAGATTTCTTGGGCGCCGTTCAACTTCCTGAGGATGATCCCGTTGCTGGCGGCGATCCCCTGGATGCAGTTCGCCCTCGGAGTTGACCTCCGCGCCACCACCCTCTTCATCGGCTTCGGCGTGTGGGTGATGCTGGTGGTGGCGACCATGAACGCTGTTGCCAACGTACCCGACCGTTACATCGAGAGCGCCCGTACCCTGGGCGCGTCGCGGCTGCGCACCTATTTCAAGGTGGTGGTTCCCGGCGCCATGCCGGAGCTACGTACCGCGCTCCTGCTGGCCGGAGGGCTCGGGTGGTCGTTGACGATCGCCGCCGAGTTCCTGGGCTTCCCGACCGGACTGGGCTTCATGGCCGCCGCGGCGGTTCAGGAAACCAACACGGCCCGGCTGGTGATCGTGGCCATCGTGGTCGCCTTCTACTCGCTCCTGACCTTCTATGGACTCAACCAGATGTTCAACCGGATGGTCAGCTGGATGCCGCAACGGGTCAGCGGAACGACTGACATCTCCAAGGTGGCGGGAGCCGCCGGCGCTGCCGGTCGCGCCGGAGACCAACTCCACGAATAGTCCTAATCGACAACCGGCTCAGTCCACGGCAGTGACCCGACACAGATCATGCTGATCGGGACCGTATTCGGGCTGATCACGGCGATCACCTTGGGCGTCAACAACCTGCTCACGGCGGTCGTGGCCCGCCGCTTCGGGGTGCTGCGCTCCACCACCGTCACCCTGACCATCGCCTTCGTGGTGATGATCGCCTGGGCGGTGGCGATCGGCGTGCCCTACCAGATAACGAGGGACCAGGTCATCCTGCTGGGCCTGCTGGGGGCGGCCGCAGCCACCTCGTTCCTGGGAAGCTACATGGCCCTGCGGCTCGGTCCGGTCTCGGTGGTGAGCCCCATCAGCGCCCTGTCGGGCGCGATCACCGTGCTCTATTCCTACTGGCTGCTCGCGGAGAGGCCCACCGCCGTGCAGTGGGTCGGTATCCCCATCGCCGCGGCAGGTGCCGTCCTGGCCTCGCTCGTCATCGAGAAGGGCACCAAGATCCGCCTGGTCACGTGGGGCCCGGTCTTCGCCATGATCGCGGTGCTGGTGGGATCGCTCTCCAATGCCGGGCTGAAGATTCCCATCCGGGACGGCCTCGACTCCAACTGGACCATCATCACCCAGCGGTTCTACACGGTCGCGTACGTCGCCCTGGTGTTCGTGATCATCGCCCGGATTACCCAGAACAGGAACCGCGAAGGGAAAGAGTCTCGCCTGGAGGACTGGGACAAGAGGCAATCGAAGATCACCTGGCGCAACGGATGGCTGCTGGTCCTGGTCGGGGTGATCGACGCCATCTCCTTCGTGACCTTCGGGTACGGTCTGGCCTACGCGCCGGCCTGGCTGATCGGGTTGCTCTCCCAGAGCGGCCGGGTTATCGCGGTGATCGGCGGGGTGATCTTCTTCCACGAACGCCTCCACCACCTGCAATGGACCGGGGTAGGGCTGGTAGCGGTCGGCCTGGTGATGTCCATCGCCGGCTAACAGGGTTCGCAAACAACTCCCTCCGCTCTCACATCACCGGCAATACGCTACTGTACGCAATGGAGGACGACGTTATAACTCGAAACAGGAGCGTAAGGTGACGACGTTGACCTACCAGGACGCAGCCCGGCACCTGCTGGCCCAAGGCTTCCAGGAGCTGGCCGCAGGAGACTCCCGCCAGGCATCCGAGAAGGGATGGGGAGCGGCCGCGCAGATGATCAAAGCCGTCGCCTCCAGCCGCGGATGGCAGCACAACACCCACGCCTCCCTCTACCGTGTGATCGGCCGGCTGGTCAAGGAGACCGGCGACGACCGTATCCGGAACCGGTTCGGCATAGCCAACGGCCTCCACCAGAACTTCTACGAGAACTGGGGAGACGCTGACTACGTGGCAGGGGGCCTGGCCGACGTGCAGGAACTGCTGGACCAACTGGAACCCTTGCTGGACCACGGGGAAGCTGATCCCCTGCCGATGACTTAGCCTCCTGATTCGGCACAAGAACGCGAAAAACCGCAACCGCGGGCTCCGCCCGTCGGGCCCTCTCTCACCCCCGCCGCCACCACCCCGGTGTCAAGTGCATCCCGCCTCCCCTGGGAGGAGTTGCTCGACCTGATGTTCCCCCACGCGGTCCAGTCGACGTCCAACCGGACCTATGGTGCTTCAACCCGATCTTTCGTTTACACACGGGCCGGCCGCCCGGTCAGAGAACGCGTCTCCGTCCGCTCAAGGTGCTGGCCCTCAAGTGTGAAGGCTCGGGTCAACGGTTATCCAACACCGTATGGCGGGGGTGTGACACAAACGAGGAGCAAGACCGGCCGATCCCGCCCTTCGGTGAGAAACCGGTTAGGTCTTGGGGAAGTTGTACCGGAAAACTCCGCCGGTGCGGACCATCTCCGCCGCGATCCCGTCGGCGTGCTGGACGAAGCGGTTCAGCATGGCGTTGATCTGGTCCGGCACGTCCTGGAGTGCCTTGTGACCCGCTCCCACCACCTTGCCGATCACCACCTGCGGACACAGCTCCCGCAGCAGATCCAAGTCGATGTCGGGCTGACCGCAGTCGATATACAGGTAAGGGCACTTCACGCCGCGCATGATCGGTTCCGCGTCAAACCCCATCATCCCCTTCCACCCGTTGAGGATCACGTGGTCCGGAACCTCAGCCAGCCGCTCGGAGATGGTCGCCACCCGGGAAGGATCGTCCGTCGGAAGGTAGGAGGCGCTCAGGAACATGCGCAGCGTCTCGCGGAAGTCGCTCTCGGCCGTCATCAGATGATCGAACGGACCGTGGTGTTGCTGGTGCCAGCCGGGAATGTTGGAGGGTGAGTCGAGGCTGGCGATCGCCCCCACCAACTCAGGGTGGCGGGCCGCGGCGGAGATGATCACCTGGCCGCCCATGCTCTGGCCGACCAGAACCGGCTTCTCGAGACCCAACTGCCGGATGAGTTCCGCCACGTCGTCGCCATGCTGCTCCATCGTGTACACCACGTCGGGCTTGTCGCTCTCACCATGACCCCGCAGGTCGACCGAGATACAGCGATGGTTCGGGGAGAAATACTCCTCCTGGTTGCCGAAGCCGGTGCGGTTCCCGAAGCCGCCATGGATGAAGATGATGGCCGGGTCTCCCGAGCCGAGCTCGTGGTAGGCGATCCGGACGCCGTCCGGAGTGGTGATGGTCTGGGCAGTCATACCCTGAGGTTAGCCCTGCCGCGCACGGGTAGATCCGACGGCTGGGAGCGAACAGCGCAGTCCGGATGAGCCGGTTGGAATGGGCTTTCGGAGAAGAACGGCTCGCCGTCTGGCTAGACCTCTGGGAAGTTGTACCGGAACACTCCCCCGGTCCGGACCATCTCAGCCGCGATCCCCTCCGCGTGCTGGATGAAACGGTTCAGCATGGCGTTGATCTGATCCGGCACATCCTGAAGAGCCTTGTGACCCGCCCCCACCGTCTTGCCGATCACCACCTGCGGACACAGCTCCCGCAGCAGATCAAGGTCGATATCGGGCTGGCCGCAGTCGATGTACAGGTACGGGCACCTGACCGCCCGGAGTATGTCCGTCGGGTCGTAGTCCACCTTGCCGGCCCAGCTGTTGAGGATCACATGGTCGGGCACCTCGGCCAGGCGCTCCGCCATCTGCCCGAGCCGCGAGGGATGGTCTGTCGGCAGGTAGGCGGCGCTCAGGAAGGCGATCAGGGTCTCCCGGAAGGGTCCGTCCGCGGTCATCAGGTGGTCGTAGGGACCATGGAACCGCTGGTGCCAGCCGGGAATGTTGCTGGGAGAGTCCAGGCTGGCCACGGCCGTCACCAGATCCGGGTAGAAGGCGGCCACCGAGATGACCACCTGGCCGCCCATGCTCTGGCCGACCAGAACCGGTCTGTCGAGCTCCAGTTGCCGGATGAGCTCGGCCACGTCGTGCCCGTGCTGCTCCATCGTGAGCAGTTGGTCCGGCTTGTCGCTGTCGCCGTGACCGCGCAGGTCCACCGCCAGGCAACGATGGTTCGGGGAGAAGTACTCCTCCTGGTTGCCGAAGCCACGGCGGTTGCTGTAGGCGCCGTGGATGAAGATGATGGCCGGGTCGCCCGAGCCGACCTCGTGATAGGCGATCCGGGTGCCGTCGCTGAGGGCGACCGTGCGGGCTGGACGGGACATTCGCAGGGAGCATAGTTGCCCCGCGTCGGGTGCCCGTCCGCCTAGTCGCGATCCATTCTGTCGAGGATGGTCCCGGCCAGCGCGCGGAAGTCCCTGTAGCACTCCCGGACGGCCCGGGTGTGACCACCGATGGCTCCGTCTGCCGCCTCCAGCGCGAACATCGGCTTGCGCGCATGCTGCGCCATCGGCATCAGGCTTCGGTAGTGCTTGAGGGTCGCCAGGCAGTTGGGGTCGTCGCCTACGGTCGGGGGAGACTCCGGGTCTTGGCCGCAGACCTCCCTCGAGTAGACGCCCGGGATGCGATCGGCCCACCGCTGGTAGGCCATGACGGTACGATCCTGGCGGGTCGCATGCTGGCGGACCACGTAGCCGATCGGCCGCATCGCGCCATCCGGCAGGGCCAGATCCTCGACCGGATTGCAAGGATGCCGTTCTGCCCATTGGCCCCGCCAGTCGCGCAGGGTAGGACCGAGGTTCCCCAGTCCCTGAATGGAGTACAGGTCCGGCGTCAGCGGAACGACCACATAGTCCGCCGCGACCAGCGCCGCCCGGTTCAGCGCGCCCAGGTTCGGACCGACATCCACCAGCACCAGATCGGCTTCCGCTTCCGTCGCCGCCCGCCGTAAGGCACGCCACAAGGCGGACACCACCCGGAAGGAGCGCGGCCTCCGGTCCAGACAGCCGGCCCATTGGCGGGAAATCTCATCCTCGGCCGCCGCCAGCCTCTGGTCACCCACCACCAGATGAAGGCCGGGGCCACGCCCCACGAGGTGCGGGGATCCCACATCACCCGTCCCCTCCAGCAACGGCTTGAGCGCGCTGTAGATCGTGCTCCTACTCCGATCCTCCCACAGTGGTTCGAGACTGTCGTCATCGATGAACATGCTGGTGAGGTTCGCCTGGGGATCAAGATCGGCGGCAACGACCTTCCGATCGAGATCCGAGTACATCCAAGCTAGATGGTAAACCAATGAGGTCTTACCCACACCACCCTTGTTATTGAAGAAAGCGACAACTCTCATGCCTCAAGCCTCGACGTGACGATCAGGCCGGCCGGGTCAGGACGGAACTCGCGCTCAGGGCGTCCGTTACGAACCATCTCCTCCGCGGCTGGTGGTCTCCCCGGTCCGAGAGAGCGCGCGAGGCCGAAACAGTGCATTGTCCCGGCTAGAGGTCCGGGAAGTTGTACCGGAACACTCCCCCGGTCCGGACCATCTCAGCCGCGATCCCGTCGGCGTGCTGGATGAACCGGTTCAGCATGGCGTTGATCTGATCCGGCACATCCTGGAGAGCCTTGTGCCCGGCCCCCACCGTCTTGCCGATCACCACCTGCGGGCAGTGCTCGCGCAGCAGATCGAAATCCAGGTCGGGTTGGCCGGAATCGACGTAGAGGTAGGGACAGGTCATGCGGCGCAGGGTGTCGCTCGGCTCGTAGGCCTTCATCGCGTCCCAGGCCCGGACGATCATGTGATCCGGTATCCCGGCCAGCCGCTCCTCGAGGCCCCCCACCCAGGAGGGGTCGTCGGTGGGCAGGTAGGCGGCCGCCAGGAACCGGTGCACCCCTTCCCGGTAGGGACCGTCGAACCTGATCAGATGATCGAAGGGCGAGTGGAAACGCTTCTGCCAGCCCGGAATGTTGCTCGGCGAATCGAGGCTGGCCACCGCCCTCACCAGATCCGGATGTCGGGCCGCCACCGAGATGACCACCTGGCCGCCCATGCTGTGACCGACCATGACCGCGGGCGGAAGAGCGAGGTGGCGCATCAACTCCGCCACATCGTCGGCATACCGGGCCATCGAGTAGACCTGGTCGGGCTTGTCGCTATCGCCGTGGCCTCTCAGGTCCACTGCGATGCAGCGATGGTTCGGAGAGAAGTACTCCTCCTGGTTGCCGAACGCGTGGCGGGTTCCGTAGATACCGTGGATGAAGACGATGGGCGGGTCGCCGGCGCCCACCTCCTGGTAGGCGATGCGTACCCCGTCGGAGGTGGTGAAGGATGGACTCATGAGTCCGAGCATACCGCCGGGCCGGCCGGTGGAGCCATTGCGATAACGCCTTTGTCGCCCGGACCGTCTCCGTCGAGGACCGAGCCGAAGCCTTGCCGATCCGGTTGGCCCGAGGCGGCGGCCGCTACGTGGCGGCGAAGAAGTCCAGGAGGGTCGAGGCGGCTTGCTCGACCTGGGACTCGGTGATCTGGGGGAAGCAGGGTAGCCCGATCATCTGCGAGGCGGTTCGCTCGGCGACCGGTAACGAACCGGCCCGCAGACCCATCCACTCGTAGGCGGGATGGAGATGGAGCGGGGGGTTGTAGTACAGCCGGGTGGCGATGCCATGGGCGGCGAGATGGGCGCGAGCCTGGTCGCGGAGGTGGGCGGGTACCAGCACGTTGTAGGCGAAGTAGACATGGCGCGCCCAGGGCGCCTCATGGGCAGCCGTCACGGGCGTCCCGGCGAAGGCCTCCCTGTAGAGGGCGGCGGCGCGGCGGCGGCCTGCGATCCGGTCTTCCAGCGTCGGGAGCTTGGCGGCCAGGACCGCCGCCTGGAGGGTGTCGAGGCGCTGGTTGTAACCCTGTTCCAGCACCGTCCAACCGTGGCCCCCGGTCAGGTCCTTGCCCGAGAGCTTCTGGCCGGGAGCGTGACCGTAGTTGCGGAGCACCCCGACGCGGTGGGCCAGGTCAGGGTCGTCGGTGACCACGATCCCCCCGTCGCCGTACCCGCCAAGGATCTTCCCCGGCGCCAGGCTGAAACAGCCGAGCGGCCCGAAGGTTCCGGTCTTGCGGCCCCTGTACTCGGCGCCCACGGCGAGGGCCGAGTCCTCCAACACCACGATCCCGTGACGGTCGGCAACCGCTCGGATCGGGTCGAGATCGGCTGGGTGACCGAACAGGTGGACCGGAAGGATCACCCGGGTCCGCGGGGTGATCGCCTCTTCCAACCGGGCGGGATCCATGGTGAAGGTGTGGTCGTCCGTATCCGACAGGACGACCCTCGCGCCGGCGTGGGTCACCGCCGCCGCGGTGGGCGTGTCCGTGTTGGGAACGGTTATCACCTCGTCGCCGGGCTCGAGGTCGAGCGCCGCCAGGGCGAGATGGAGTGATGCCGTACCGGAACCCACCCCGATGGCGTAGCGGGCGCCCACGTAGGCGGCGAAGGACTCCTCGAAGGCCTCGAGCTCCTCACCCAGGACGTAGAGGCCGCTGGCCAGCACCCGGTCGATCGCATCGTGGATCTCGGTCTTGAGCGACCCGTACTCGGCGGCCAGATCGGACATGGGTACTACCACGGCGGAGTCCTCCATCAGGTTGGTGATCGCGAGGAATCCTACCCGCGCGGCGGTTCCGACCGGTTCGACCCGGAGCCGGCGTCCCTGTCGGCCGGGCGGTGACCTGACGACACCAGCGCGGCCAGGACGGTGGTGATCGGCACGGCCGCCACCAGCCCGATCGACCCGCACAGCGTGCGAACTATCACCACCGCCACCAGCTCGGAGTTCGCCACCATCACGAGGGACTGATCGGAGACGACGAACAGCATCAGCAGGGGGATGGCCGCGCCTGCATAGGCCAGCAGGAGGGTGTTGACAGTCGAAGCGATGTGCTCACGGCCCACCCGGACTCCGGACGAGACCAATTCGTAGACGCTCAGGCCCGGGTTCCGATACCGGAGTTCGGCCACCAAGGCGGCTTGGGTAACCGTGATGTCGTCCAGCGCGCCGAGTGCGCCGATGACCGCTCCGCCCAGGATCAAGGAGGAGACGTCGAGACCTCCGGCGATGAGAGGCAGTACCAAGCCTTCCTCGCTGGCCAGACCGGTGAAGGCGGCCCATTCGAAGAACGCCCAGGACAGGCCCAGCGTCAACCCGAGCGACGACAGGGTCCCGGCCAGGGCCACGGTAGTGATCGGGTTGAATCCGTGGACGAGATACAGGCTCACGAACGCGATTCCCGACGCCGCCACCACCGAGACCAGGAGGGGATCGTTGCCGTCGAGTATGGATGGTGCCATGAAGGCGAGGAGCACCGCCAGCGTGCCGGCCATACCCACCAGGGCCAGCACGCCACGGCGCCGGCCCAGCGCGATCACGAACACGGCGAACAGCGCGGTCAGCCACGCCAGCGGGGTCCGGCGGTCCGCGTCCGCGTAGAAGTAGAAGTCGGTGGACGGTTCGTAGCCGATGATCACCTTCTGGCCGACTCTCACGGAAGGGGTTGTCGCCGTGAAGGCGAGGTCCAACTCCGGTAGAGCTACCAGCGAGCCCCTGGCCGGACCCTCGTCGAGCACAACTGTGACCTGGCGACAGTCGTAGGGACTCTCGGCGGTCGAGTAGCTGCAGGGACCGTCACGGATTTCCTCGACAGTGGCACCGTACCGGTCGGTCACGAGCCCGATCTCGTCGGCGCTGGCGGTGGCGGCCTCTATCCCCTCATCGGTGGGCCACAACGCCGCCACCCCGAATACCGTCGCGACCGCCGCGGCCACCACCACGGCAAGCACCCATCGCAAGCCGGGGTAAGACCTCCACGCCCTCCAGCCGCTGGCGGGACTGAGATCCTCCGCCCCTTCCGCGGGTTGTCCGAGAGGTTTCTCCATCCGGTTCCGAAGCTTAGGACGCCCCCAGGGTCCCGATTCAGCCGATGACTTCGGTAATGCCGCCGATGGCCGCGACGATACCGGCGCCCTGAATCCACAGGGCTCGGTACATGTCTGCCCGGAGCATGTCGCGGGTCACCAGCGGGCTGGTTCCATCGGCGACGTCTTCGACGATGCCCTGGGCAGCGGACTCGTCAATCCCGTGCCAATACATCATTCCGGCCTCATTCAGCCCACGGCCTGGGCGATACCGACGATCCCGCCCACTACCGCCACGATGCCCATGCCCTGTATCCACAAGGCCCGGTACATCGCCGTCAACATGTCAGCCTTCAGCCCGGCGACTTCCGTCGCGAGCATGTCGCGGGTGACGAGCGGGCTGGTCGCGCCGACGACAACCTCTACGCTGCCGTGGGCGACAGGCTCGTCAACTCCCGCGGAGCGAAGCTTGCTGACGCTGGCCTGGGTGTCGAAAGTCGGCGTGGTCATGCCTTTCCTCCATCCGCTGTCAAGGATACCAGTGGTCCACATCCGGGAGCGTTCCGCCGATGACGAAATCCTTGTCGATCGATCCTTGCCCGTTGGACCTCACCCCCAACATGCCTTGTCCACGGGAGGGTTTCAACCCCCTTGCTTTCGCCCCTTCCACACCGGCCGCCGTTTGGGCAACCGGCTCAACCGTGGTCAGCCGGGAACCACCACGGTGCGGAGGGCCGAGCCGGTCTCCAGGTTTTCGAAACCCTTCTCCATGTCGGACAGGGGGATGGTGTGGGTGACCATGTCGTCCAGGTTCAGCCGACCCGACCGGTAGAGCGAATCCAGGACCGGGAAGTCCTGGGCCGGTATGCCCTCCCCGCCGTGGGTGGTCATCAGGGTCGAGGTGTTGCGGAAGAAGGCTGAGGGATCGAGGTCGGCAGCCGAACCTACCGGGGGTACTCCGATCATGGTGGCCACACCCCCGTATGACAGCATCCCGAGTGCCTGCTCCAGCGTGGCGCCCAATCCCACGGCCTCGAAGGAGAAATCCACCCCCTCGCCGCCGGTCAGGGCGCGAGCCTTCTCGACCGCGTCCTCGCGGGCCGAGTTGACCGCATGGGTGGCGCCCATGGACAGCGCCCAGTCCAGCTTGCGATCGGATATGTCCACCGCGATCACCTTCGAGGCGTTGGCCAGGCTGGCGCCCTGGACGGTAGAGAGGCCGATCCCGCCGCACCCGATGACGGCCGCGATTGCGCCCGGCCACACCTTGGCTGTGTGGAAGACAGCGCCGGTACCGGTCATGACCGCGCAGCCCAGCAGCGAGGCGGAGGTCAGCGGCATGTCGTCGCTGACCCGGAAAACCGCTCCGGCATCGACAGGGACCCGCTCGGCGTACATACCCAGGCCCATCGGCACCTCGACATCGGTCCCGTCGGGAACCACCGAGACCACGGGAGGGCGCGCACCGGAGGAATTGCACCGCCTGGGGTCGTTGCGGCGGCACATCGGACAGGATCCGCAAGGCACCCGGCATCCGACCGCCACCCGGTCCCCTTCGCCGATGTGGGTGACTCCGGGACCGACCTGTTCGACCACACCGGCTCCCTCGTGGCCCAACAACATCGGATAGCGGGGTTGGCGGCCCGACTGCAGGCCCTTGGACACCTTGTAATCGGTGCGGCAGACCCCGGCCGCCTCCATCCTCAGGATCAACTCCCCCTCCCTGGGAGGACCGAAGGTGATCCCGGTGATCTCCACCCGCCCCGGCTCCACCACCAGGGCGGCCCGGCTATGCATCCAGGTCGACGAGATCGTCGTAGTCGTAGGTGAGCCGCTCGCCGCCTTCGGGAGTGACCCGTACGTTGTCCGACAGGCATATCCCGCCCACCGCGAGCCCCTCGGCCGGGTCGTCGAAGGTGATCTGGGGGTGCAGGTTGATGACCATGTTGGTCTTCATCTCCCGCTCCTTGCCGGGCACCCACGGAACCTCATGCGAGTCGAGGCCGATGCCGTGAGCGGTGTAGGCGACCGAGTCGAAGCCGCCCTGCCCGTACTTGCGGTGGACGCGGTCACGGGCTGCGAGCACCTCGTCGGAGGACGCGCCGGTCTTCATGGCGTCTATGCAGGCGTCGAGGGTCTCGATACGGGTGTCCCAGTAGCGGAGGACCTGATCGGAGGGACGCCCGAAGGTGTAGGTGCGGCGCACCTCGACCCAGTAGCCGGAGGGGCCTCCCCATTCCAGATCGATGCAGAGAACATCGTCCCGCTCGATCTCCGCGTCCATCCCGAAGGTGTAGGCCCGGTGGGGCTGGCGGCTCATCTGGGCGATCCCGTCGAGACAACCGTGCTGGCGAACCAGGCGGTGAGCCTCGGCCAGTATGTCCCGCTCGATCGCTCCGGGGCGGATGTGACCCTCGAGGCTCCGGAACACCAGGCGGATGATCCTGGAGGTCTCCCGCAAGTTCTCGATCTCCTCCTCGCTCTTGACGGCCTTGATGTCGTCGAAGATGTCGGTGGCGTCAACCAGCGTGGCGGTCTTGCCGAACGCCTCCTGGAAGGCCATGTAGTGGGCGGCGGAGGTGATATCCGACAGCCCCACGATCCCGATCGTCCCGTTCGAGATGCCGTGATCCGAGAGGATCCCGGCAATCTCCACGGCCGGAGTCTGGGTCGCCCGGAAGTCCTGTATCCAGTTGACCAGCGCCACCCGCGAGAGGCCCCAAAGCGGGTCCCCGATGAAGGTGGGCTCGCCCTTCTGAGGGAGCACGACCAATCCCCAACCGGCCCACTGGAAGATGTCGCTCACATACTGGACCCGGCCCCTTACGAACTCGTCGCCCCGGCTGCAGATGATCATCGCGTCGATCCCCGCCCCGGCCATGGCCTCGCGCAGTACTCGATGACGTCGTTCCCGCTCCTCGGGAGAGGAGATGTGGGTGAGTGTGCCTTCTGCCATTGGTGGACTCCTTAGCTGTTGGGGGTCGGTATCGACGCCGGCCGGTAGGCGGCGGACGGTTGTGGGTCGGCGAGCTCCGCGACGATCTCGTCGGTGGTCCGCGAGGCGATGAAGCCACCGTCCGTCATACGGACCAGGGCGTTCTCATGCAGCTCCGTGGTGGATGAGGTGCATGCGTCGCTGACCAGGGACACCGTGTAGCCGCTGTCGGCGGCGTCCCGGGCGGACAACTCCACGCAACCCTCGGTCACGATTCCCGTGAACACCAGATTGGTGATGCCCATGCGCTTCAGGACGTCATCGATGTTGCTGGTGTTGAAGACGCTCGATGAGGTCTTGGAGAAGATCATCTCGTCACCCATCGCCTTGACCTCCGGCAGGAGCTCGTCGTCCATGGGTTCGCGGGGGACGGGCTCGAGGTCGGCGGTGGGCATGAAGGCCTTGCCCGCATCCCTTCCATCGGCGGTGCGATAAGCGACCCGGACATGGATCACTTCCTCGCCGGCCTCCCGGAAGGCGTCCTGGCAGCGCCGCACGTTGGGAAGGATCCCGTTGATGTTGTCCCAGCGCTCGCGCATGATCTCGGGCTTCCCGGCTGCCTTGGCGATGCGACCGATCCAGCCGTCCTCATGGGCGTCCAGGTATTGCAGATCGATCGTCAGGAGGGCGGTCCTCCCGGGCTCGATCGAAGGGAAGGATCTGAGGGGGAACAGGTCGTAGAAGGGATCGTGCAGGTCCATAGGCTCGGGCCTCTCCTTTGCGAGCTGGGCGCTGGGAACGCGGTCCCATCCGGGTGAGCAACGCACCCGGCATGCATACGCCGCTCAGTATATTGCTTCGGAACCACCCCTCCGCTGGGCGGCGTGCGGATCGGAACACCCGCGCCGCCGATCTGGAGCACTTCGTTCGCCATCCGGAGCGCTGAGCCGCACTGGCGACGTGTTTGTGTCACACCCTCGCTCTACGATATTGGATAACCGTAAGTACCAGCGTTCCGGTTCGGACGTCGACCGGCCTGCGCGGAAGTGAAAAGTCGTAGAGGCGGCCCACCCTGGGGTGTGGCGGGACGCGCTCTAAACCAAGGTGGTGGCGGTGGGGGAGGGCCCGGCGGGCGGAGCGCGGTCGCCGCGATTTTCGCGTTCTCTCCGGAACGACTACGTACAGTTGACCCAGCAGCCGTCCTCGCCGGAGGTCATGACCGCGTCCAGCAGGCGGTGGAGAACCACCCCGTCCCGGAAGTCGGGCCGGAAGCGGCGGCCCTCCCGGATCGTCCCGGCGAAGGCGGTGAGGGCTCGGGCCACGTTGTAGGCGGAGTGCCCCTCGGTGACGGGTAGCTGCGAGAAGTGCTCAGCCGGGATCTCGACCTCTTCGAGGCGGTCGGAGTCCTTACGGCCGACCGACACCTGGAGCGGTCCGGCCGACACCCTGACGGGGCTGAACTGGTAGTAGGAGGGGGCTTCCAGGAGCATCTGGCCTTCCTCGCCGACGATCCGCAGCGAGTATCCCTGGGGCGGAGAGGTGGTGTTGGACACGTAGGCGGTACCGACCACGCCATCGGACAGTTCGGCCATGGCCATCACCGTGTCGGCCGTCTCCCACTCGAAGGTCCCGCCCTCGGAATAGGCCCCGGCAGGTGAGAGGGTGAGTTGTCGGGCGCAGATCGACTCCACATCGCCCAGGATGAGCCGGACCGAATCCACCACGTGGGCGAAGGCCACGAACAGGGCGCCGCTGGCCTCCTCGTGACGTACCAGCCAGGAGCGGTCAGAGTCGACCTCGAACTTGGAGAGCATCTGCGAGACCACGAAGGACAGGGGCTTGCCGATGGCTCCCTCCGCCACGAGGCGGCGAGCCCAGGCCACGGCAGGGGCGAAACGTCCTTGCAGACCGACCGCGGTGGGAAGCCCGGCCCGCTCCGCCAGCGCCGCCATCTCCAGGGCCTCGCCGGTGTCGAGAGCGAGCGGCCACTCGCAGTACACCGGCTTCCCGGCCCGGAGAGCCGCCATCGTGAGCGGGTAGTGGAGCCTGGGACGGACCGCCACCGTGACCAGATCGATTTCGGGGTCGGCGCACAGGTCCTCGACGTCCGAGTACCACTTGCGGGCGCCCCACTTCTCGGCCGCGGCGCGGGCGGTGGACTCACGGGTGGTGCAGACCGCTTCCAACGCCAAGCCCTCGGCAGCCCGGATGGCAGGCAGGTGGGCCCGGTCCCCGAAGCCGGGTGGACTGGCGCCGATCACACCGATCCGCACCTGATCAGAGCCGCTCATGGGTTGCCTGCCCGCTCCAAATCGCCCTCCTTCGGGGATGGGGTTGCACCAGCGGTGACTGTACCGGGATGAAGCGGATTCTCCACGTCCTATCAGTCGTCGAAGAGGCCGCAGGGCACGTGGGCTGGATGATCCCAGATCTCGGGAGAGCCCCTGACCGTCAGGTCGACGCCATAGGTCCACATCAGCCCACCGACTCCCTCGAGGCCTCCCTCCTCATACAGCGTGTAAGAGACCTCCATGCCCTGGTCCGGGACGCTCGGGTCGTAGCAGCGATAGGACTCGCACCGGACCAGGTCGTCCCAACCGCGGTCGCCTCCGGGTGGGAACAGGAAGTAGGCGGGATCAGGACCCTCAGGTTTACGTTCTTCCAGCACCTCCCCTGCGGTCCTTACCATGGTGCGGCGTGCTTCCTCCGCCGAGTAGACGAACACAGGGGGTTCGGCGTAGACGAGACAGCCTCCCGTAGACTCGAAGGCCAGCCAGAGTCCAGAGTCGGCATCGCTTGTTGCAGTCATGATCCCGAAGCTAGTGATCGGGTGTGACAGGCTTCGCGTTGACATCTTCCACTGACGTCTCGGTGGAGGCATCGGTGCTGGACCCTATCGATGGTGTGCGGCGAGATAGGGGTATGGCAGTGCCGTTGATCGCTCGCGACCTGAGAGTTGTGGGCCCGGCCGCCGTTCGGGTAGTTGTTCCGCACGACGGCGGTGCCTTAAGCAAGGGGTACCGTCTCCCCGGCAATGGGAGCGCCGCAGCACAGGGTCAGCGGTGCCTCCTAGCATTCATATACCGTTCACTCAGCGGAGGGCTAGACTGACGGATTGTGCGCATTCCGGTGAACGCCGCGGCGCCCGAGGACTTGATGTGACAGCCATTCGGCGGGTGGCGACGTGCCTGAACCTGGTGGTCACGCTGCTTGCCGGATGTTCCGGTGAGTCGCGACCCATGTCGGAGACAACACCAGCCCCGAACGAAGGGACCGCCAAATGCGTCGTGCGCCCACGGTGATCGCCATCGTCGTGCTGCTGGGCGCCCCCCTAGGGGCCTGGGCGTGGAGCGAGGGACACCTCGAAGCCCTAGCTTCCCCAACCACCCCCACCACCACCTGGACCCCTCCCGCCACCACGACGACACGGCCCAAACCCACGACCACTACCTACGCCTACGCCCCCCGCGTAGCGTCCCCGTTCACCGACCGCGAGATCGACTTCCTCAACGCACTGGTAGAGGTCGGACTCTACGGATTCATCGGCGCCAACTGGCGGACAGAGTTTCACCACGAAGGCATTGACCAGCAAGGTATCGGGCGCATACACAGGGGATGGCACGAGCTCGACCTGTTGGAAGATTACGTCCAAACGGTGGAATGGGGCCACATACTCTGTGACCGGGAGGATCGAGATCGCTTCCTTGACAGCCTTTCGGGCAAAGAAGAGCGCCAGCAATGGAAGGACTTCGCCCTCGTGGCCAGAGCGTGGCTCTGCTGATGCTGCCCTGGGAAGCAATGTGGAGCTGGGTGGCCCCGGCCTCGATGCTCGGGGGACTGGTCCGAGGTATCGTCATCATGCTGGTAGTGGTGACGGTGCTCAGTGTTCGCGAGAGATTGAGACGATGAACCGGACTTGCTAGCGTCGCCGATCCGAGCAAGCAGACGTAAGGCGCAACGGGGGTGCCGGTAGCGCCTTACGCTCGGCACCGGCACCCCTCCCCGTTCGGGCAACCACGAAAGGTGAATGGAGGAGCGGGGCGGACCAGCAGGCTGTCGAGACAACCTCAAGCCGCTAAACAAGGGCTGGGCGTACACCCGACCCCGCCATCCTCCAAGTCTCAAACCGTCAAGTTAGGGATATAATTGGGAATTATATACTTATGTCACGGGATGGGTTGAGGAACCGCTTCGACCGCATCC
>JAPPGU010000009.1 GCA_028821265.1 bacterium
GCGGGCCCAGGGCGATCCAGGGGATGGAATTGACAACGGTGGCCAGGCGCCCGATACCCCGGCGGAGCGGGATGATGACCAGCCCGATGATGGCCAGAGAGATTCCCAGTGTCATCCCGGCGGCGAATCCCCGCACCGCGTCCCGGATCGTGCCTGCGGCGGCCCTACGCAGGATTTCCCTGTCCTTGGAAAGAGATTCGAGAACATCCGAGAAAGGCGGCCAACCCCTACCGAACACCTCGAATTGACCGACCAATTCCCATCCAGCGAGGAGGACTCCCACGCCTGCAACCCCCAGGGCGGCCGATCGCCAACCGGACACTCCCCTTGCAGAGATAGCCCCTCCGGTTGCCATATTCCATCGTCCCTTCGGGAGCCAGCTAGTGGTCTGCCTGCGGAGGCATACCATCTCGAAAAATCTTACCCGCCGGTCCTGGCCGCCGAACGGCTGAATCCAACGATGCGGGAAGGCGTAGACCGCTAGCGTTGTAACGCACCCGACGGGAACGACATGAGAACCATCACTGTTCAGGCCACCATCCGCCAGGATCACCTGGACAAGTTCCTAACGGCGTCGATCGCCAACGCCCGTGCGTCTGTGGCGACCGAGCCAGGGTGCCGCCGTTTCGACATCTTCGGTGACGATACGGACCCGGCCAGGGTGGGATTCAACGAGATCTACGACGATGACGGCGCGGTCGAAGCCCACGGCGAGTCGGCGCACTTCGCAGCCTGGTTTGCGGCTACCGATGGAATGGCGGATCAACTGGTCTGGGCGACGTGCCGCGGGCTCGACAGCACCGGCGGGGCGCGCCATGGCATGAACGGCGCGCAATCCGAGGATCCCCCATCCATCGGGGGGATAGTGGTCTACCAGGCGCGTATCTCCGTGCGACCGGAGGACAGGGACAGCTTCCGCGCGTCGGTGACGGAGCAGGCTCGTGCGGCCGCAGCAGCGGAAAAGGGGCTGCTCCGATTCGACATCAACCAGAATCTCGACCTCGCTACCGAATTCTGGCTCTACAAGGTCCACTCCGATGCCGCCTCGGCGCGCGACCACGCGGCTGCGCCGTACACGGCTGCTCATCTCGGTCGATTCGGCGATTACTACTCGGACGGAACGCCCAGACCGATCTCCGGACCGAACATCTGGCCACCCGACGCCGGATGGTGACCCCACCGGCGCTCGTTAGGATCGGCCATCGACATCGCCGATAGAGGCGAGCGAGTACCGGCAAGGTTGCGGGAGCGGCCGCCCAGATCTCCAGGGGTTCCCATGTCCGTCCGAAGGTTCACAGAAGTCGAGGCCTACCAGCACGCCGACGACGGCTACTACTACCGCCCGCTGGTGGCCGGGAAGGAGTTGTTCTCCTACGTAGCGCACGTCCCCTCCGGCGGTTACATGCCCCCCGACGCGGAGGAGGCCGAGCTGTTCGAGCTTTCCCTGTTCATGCTGGAGGGAGAACTCGACGGGATACTCGACGAGGAGAGGGTGCCCCTCACCGCCGGTGACGCACTGCACATCCCGAGAGGTATGCCCTTCGGAGTGGAGAACAGGGGACCGGCGACGGTGTCGTTCGTGCTGAGCTTCGCTCCCCCGCCGCCCAACGTGGACCTCGACACCATGAAACAGTCGGCCATCGACCGGGGGCGGGTGGTCATCGAGTCCACCGATGTCGAGGACGTGGTCGGCCCGGTCACCTTCCCCTGAAAGAACCGTCCCGTCGGCCGCCCAGCGGTGATCCGATGACCACGGCAAGGTCCTTCCGGGACGAGCATCGCACCGTCGACGCCTGCGGCGCCACGCTGGCCGGGACCCTTACCCTTCCGACCACGAAGGGTCCCTGGCCGGTAACGCTCCTCCTCGGCGGCACGTTCTCGGATCTGAGGGATGCGGACGTGGATCCCAGGCTGTGGCCCGGAGTACCCAAGCGCGGCATGTACGCAATCCTCGCCCGCGGGCTGGCTGAAGCCGGTGTCGCCTCGTTCCGCTTCGACCGCCGTGGCGCCGGTGAGAGCACGGGAGAGTTGGGAGTCGAGCGCGCCCAGGAGGTGGCTGACGCCGGGACCGTATGGCAATGGGTCCGATCCCTTCCCGAGGGCAACGGCAGAGCGGCCATGCTGGGCCACAGCGCCGGCGCCTACGTGCTGTGCCGGGTGGCGCTCGAGGTCGCTCAGCCCGACGCGGCGGTGCTGCAGGGTGCCCTGTACCGGACGATCGCCCAACTGCTCGAATACAACTACGGCCTGGTGCGCGCCTATCTGAACCGTGGCGAGCCCCACATCGCATGGGTGAAGCAGCACTCCCCCAGGGCCTACGAGGGTGCGATGATGATGGACGCCGTAGTCAGCGCCATTGAGAACCGCGAGCCGGTGGCCGTGGCCGAGATCGACGGCGTGACCGCAAGCCGCGACCTGGCGCGTCTCCGGTACGACCTGGACCTCCCTCCTGAGGACCAGTTCCGCCATCTGGCGGCCCCCACCCTCGTGCTGCATGCCTCCGAGGACCTCAACGTCCCGGTGGAGGACGCCTTCGACACGGTCCGTGCTCTCTGGGCGGCCGGGAACAGGGATGTCGAGCTACGGATAGTCCCGGAAGCCAACCACTCCTTCCAGTTGGACGCCGAGGACTACGTCACCCGGGTACGAGAGAAGATCACGATGCAGAACTTCGGCCGCCCGTTCCATCCGCTCTATCCCCATGCCGTCATCGACTTCCTGTCGAGAAAGCTCCTCGCGTAGGCGAACCGAGGACCGCTAGTGTCAGACAGCCGACTGCGCGGTCCGTGCCGGCCCAAGCGTCAGGAGCTTCGATCAGTCCAGCACCGACATCCTGTGACTTGCTCGTCAAGGGAGGTTCAGTAGTCACCGTCGATGACCGCCGGCGTGTGATCGATCCCGGGGCCGTGGCGGTCACCGGAGACCGCATCGTCGAGGTGGGCACGGTCGAGGATCTGAGCCACTACCAGGGCACCAGGGTGATAGACGCGTCAGGTTGCGCGGTACTACCTGGGTTCGTCGACACGCATCAGCACCTGTTCCAGTACCTGACGCGGGGCCTCGGAGAAGGCTTGGAACTGTGGCCGTGGTTGTCGGACTTCATGTGGCCGGTCACCACCGCCATCTCCATCGATGAGGCCAGGATCGGCGCTCAGCTCGGAGCGGTGGAGGCCGCTCGCTCCGGCGTCACCACTGTGCTCGACAACCATTACGCCCCCACCGACTTCGCATCCACCCTCGCCGTGGCGGACGCCATCGAGGCGGTCGGGCTGCGAGGGGCGGTCGCCAGGGGCATGACCGGCGAGCTGACCGGGATGGCGGCCAAGCACGGCCTGGCGGGCGAGTTGTTCCGCTACTCCAACCAGGAGGAGATCGACATCACCCGGGCCTGTATCGAGGCCCGCCCGGCCGGCGCCCGGGTGGGCGTCTGGCCGGCGCCCCTCAACATCATCTACGTCAGCCAGGACCTCGTGGTCGATGCGGTCGGTCTGGCACACGAGAAAGGGATCGGCTGGCACTCGCACTGCTCGGAGGCGGTGAACGACCCGGTCTTCTATCTCGAGGAGTACGACCGCAGGCCGGTGCTGTGGCTGGCTGAGCGGGGGCTCTTGGGCCGGGGCGCCACCCTGGCCCACGGGATCTTCCTCGACGACCGCGAGGTCGAACTCGTCGGGGACTCCCGGACCGGTATCGCCTACTGCCCGATCTCCCATCAGTACATCGCCCTGGGAGTGATGCGTCTCCGTGACCTGCGCGGCGCCGGCGCAACCGTTGCTCTCGGTCTGGACGGGGGCAGCGGGCACCGGCTGGACATGTTCGCCTGCATGAAGCAGGCGGTCCTCCTCCAGCGCGTCCATTCCCAGAACCCCACCGAGTCGAACGGTGAGGAAGCGATCGAGCTGGCCACCCGCGCCGGCGCCGAGTACATGGGGATCGAAGCCGGTGTCATCGCGCCGGGGAAGCTCGCGGACCTGGTGATCGTGGATCAGTCCGCTCCTCACCATTCACCGCTCCACCGCACGGTGGCTTCTGTCGTCTACTCGACCGGCCCCGCCGACGTGACCCATACGATCGTCGGCGGCGATGTCATCTTCGAGAACGGCAGCTGCACGATGGTGGACGAAGCGGCCGTCGTCGAGGAAGCGAACGGGCGAGCCGCGGACCTCGTCGCCCGGGCGGGTCTCTCCCCGCTGCTCGAACCGTGGCGGATGACCGCAACACCCCCGACCACGCTTGATCGGTCGGAGGGCTAGGTTCTTTATGATTCGGGCCTCGTAAGGTGGTCCCTCGGTACCAGGACGAGGCACCGACCGGGGGTTGACAGCTGTCTCGAAAGGAACACCGATGGGCGAAATCGAAGCGACTTGGGACTTTCGCGACCCGTACCTCTGGATGCGGAAGACGGCTCGGAGTGCGCTGCCGCCCCTGATCATCACCGCGGCCATCAGCGGCGGTGGCCATGGCAAGGAGTCGAACCCGGCTCTTCCCGAGACCCCGGAGGAGCAGGCGGAGGAAGCCCGGAGGGCATACGAGGCCGGCGCGTCGCAGATACACGTGCATGTGCGGGATCCCGACGACTGGAGTCAGTGCACCGGCAACCCCGCCGACTACGGGAAGGTCAACGGGATGATCCGGGAGCTGTGCCCGGATGTGATCATCAACAACAGCACCGGCGGCGGGCCCACCCTGACCACGGAGGAACGGTACTCGCCGCTGTTCGCCGACCCGGCCCCTGACGTGGCCACCCTCAACCTGGGTCCGTTCGTGTCGAAGTTCACCATGCCCGAGCGGCCTTCCCACCTTCCACATCCCCGGGGGCCGGTCGACTACGACATGTGCAGCGGCACCACCTACGGCGAACTGAACCACTACGCGTCCGTGATCGCCGAGCGCGGGATGAAGCCGGAGCTGGAGGTCTACGACCCTGGGCAGTACTGGGTGCTGCGCGATCTGATCTACAACGAGAACGTGACACCCCCTTACATGGTGCAATTCGTCCTGGGTGCCCAGACCGCGTCGTTCCCGACCCCTGCCAACCTAATGTCGCTCGTCAGTGAACTCCCGGCCGGCGCGCTCTACTCGGTGATCGGTACCGGGCCGTTCCAGATCCCGATGAACGTCCTGGGAATCCTGCTCGGAGGCCATGTGCGGGTTGGTCTGGAGGACAACATCTACTACCGGAAGGGCGAGAAGGCCACCGGCAACGCTCAACTGGTGAGCCGCATCCGCCGGATCGCCAAAGACATGAACCGCGAGATCGCCACTCCCGCCCAGGCCCGCCAGATGCTGGGCCTCCCGCAGGTCGCATGAACTCCGGCCCGCGCCGCCAGATTCTGGACGTCGGCGCGTTCGACGTGTCCGATGTCCGGGCCGGCGACGAGACCGCTCTCGCAGACGGCATCCTCACCATCAACATCGAGGAGTTGGAGGAACTGCTCTCCGCGGATCCGGATCTTGCCGCCGTCTCGGTGGAGATCATCCGGCCCGGGGAGTCGGTCCGGGTGATAAACGCGATCGATGCGGTGGAGCCGAGGATCAAGGTGGACCCTCCCGGCACGGACTTCTCGGGTCTCCTGACCGTGCCGCGGCTGGTCGGCACGGGAACCACCCACGCCCTGAAAGGGGTGGCGGTCGTGGAGACCGCCCTTCCGGTACCGGGCGAACCGCGCTACTGGCGGGAGGCCGTCTTCGACATGGCCGGCCCCACAGCCGGATACTCGCCCCTGTCGGAGCTCATCATCGTGGTGGTCTCGTGTGAACCGACCACCGCACTGCTGGAGAGCGAGGACCGCCCCACCAACGTCTTCGAGGGAACGCCGGAGGCTGTCGAGTACAACAAGGCGGTCCGGCTTGCAGGCCTGAAGGCAGCCCGGTACCTGGCCGAGACAACCCTCGGGAAGAGACCCGACCGGGTGGACACCTACGACCTGGCCCCCTCGCCGGTCAACGGCCTGCCGGCGGTCGTGTACCTGTACCAGCTGGCCATCCCGTTCCTGCATGGCGAGATCGCTCCCGGGGCCGGGGCCATCGGCGGCGCCGCCCACCTGCCCACCCCGATCCACCCGAACGAGCTGCTCGACGGGGCGCTGGTGTGCGGCTGGAACGCCATCGCGTGCATGCGGGAACTCACCTACACCGTGCAGAACCACGCCATCATCGAGGATCTCTACGCCCGCCACGGCAAGGACGTCGACTTCCGGGGTGTGGTCCTCTTCACCAACGGAGACACCCGCGCCGCCAAGGAGCGCCTCGCCAACCACGCGGCCAACCTGGCGATCATGATGGGCGCCGAAGGGGCGCTGATCAACTACGCCGGCGGTGGGCATCCCGCCGTCGACGCCATGATGATTTGCAGGAACCTGGAGCGACGGGGAGTGACCACGACGATGCTGTCTATGGAGATGGCGGCCAACCCGGGTGAGTCCGGCTTCGTCCACTTCGTTCCGGAAGCCGATGCCATCGTGAGCACCGGAAACTACGAGGAGACCGTCCTCTTCGAGCCCGTGGAGCGGGTGATCGGTGGTGACGCCCTGATCCGGATCGAAGAGGACCCGGCCGGTGCGTTCGAGGCCCCGCTGGCGATCGTGATGGCCAGCACCCACCAGTTCGGCGGAACCCATATCCGCGGCGAGGAGTACTGAGAGGTAACCGATGGCGAGAATCGTTCACTATCTCAACCAGTTCTTCGGGGGACTGGGCGGCGAGGACCAAGCAGGCATGGGACCGGTCTCCGAACCGGGTCCGGTGGGAAGCGGCCGGGGCCTGACCCGCTTCCTGGAAGGCGAGGACCGGATCGTCGGGACCGTCATCGGCGGTGACAACTACATGGCACAAGGCGGGAGCCGCGCCGTGGACGAGGCGATCGGGTTGATCGCCGGGTTCGACCCGGACGTCGTGGTGGCCGGACCGGCCTTCGGATCCGGACGGTACGGCCTGGCCTGCGGCGCGGTCTGCAAGGCGGTGATCGAGCACCTCGGCGTACCGGCGGTCACCGGACTCCATCCCGACAGCCCGGGCGCCGCCGACTACCGAGCCTGGGTCCCGACCCTCGCCACCGCCGAGACAGCCGCCGGCATGGGCACCGCACTGGAGCGCCTCGCGCATCTGGCTTCCAGGCTGGGACGGGGCGAAGAACTCGGCAGCGCCGCCGAGGAAGGCACGCTTACCAAGGGGCTCCGGCGCAATACGTTCGAGGGCCTGCGGGGTTCCACCCGGGCGATCGAGATGCTGCTCACGAAGATGCGCGGAGAGCCCTTCGCTACCGAGTGGCCGCTCCCCCGCTACGAACCCGCCGAGGCCTCCGAGCCGATCACGACGGGCGCCCCCTTCCGGTTGGCGCTGGTGACCGAGGCGGGGATAGTCCCGGCGGGCAACCCCGACCGCCTGCCTTCCGGATGGGCGACCGACTGGATGAGATATCCGATCCAGGACCGGGAAGGCTTCGCGGAGGGTGAGTTCGAATCGGTCCATGGCGGTATCGACACCAGCTTCGCCAACCAGGATCCCGACCGCCAGGTACCGCTCGACGCCGCCCGGTCCATGGAGCAGGTGGGCCGGCTCAGCCTTCACCCAGAGCTACTGAGCACCACGGGCAACATGGGCACCCTGCGCGACATGACCCGCATCGGCGCCGAGATGGGACGCGCCCTGATCGCTGACGGGGTTCAGGCCGTGATCGTGGGCTCGACCTGAGGAACAGGGACGCGTAGCGGGTCTACGCTCGCCAAGTCGATCGAGAACCAGGGTATTCCGGCGGCGCTGGTCACGGCGCTGGTCCCGCTGGCCGAGTCCGTGGGCGTACTCCGAATCGTCCAGGGCAAGGCCGTCACCCATCCCTTCGGGGATCCGGAGCTAGACGAGGCCGACGAGATGGAGTACCGCCGGCGGGTTGTCGAGACCGCCATCTCGGCACTCGAGGCCGAGGTCTCGGAGCCCACGGTCTTCGACATCCAGGCAGTGTCCTAGGACCGCGCGGGGCACGTACCGCAGCGTCCGGCTTCAGGGCAGGAAGGCCTGGGCCGCGGCGGTGTCGAGCCGTGGTCTGTCTAGGCGCCAATCTTGTAGATGCTCGCGGCGGAACCGCCCAGGATCGCCGCCATCTCCTCCTCCGAGAACGGAGCGGCGCCCTGTCGTTCGGCCACCTCGTTGACGCTCCGGTACACGTCCGGAACGGTTGACTCCTCCCGACCCACGCGAACCTTGTCGCTGTTGTTGGACCCGTACAGCACGCGGTCGAGCGCGGACAACGACCGGAACGTCTCCAGCGCCCCGTAGAGAGGCCCCGGGCCCATTTCCGAGTAGTGGTACATGTCAGCGTAGAAGTTGGGATGTTTCGCGACCATGAGAATGCATTGATCGATCCATGGCACCCCGAGCGCCACGATGAGTTTCAGGTCTCGGTAGCGGCGGCCGACCTCATCGATGAGCACCGGATCGGCGTGTACCAACTTGGCGGTGATGGTCGGGGTCCAACCCGTGAAGATGTGTACCGGGACATCCAGTTCGATGCATCGCTCGTAGACGGGGTCGAGCCGGCGGTCGTTGGGCGAGTAGTGCTGGTAGGCCGCCACCAGCTTGACAGCGCGGAAGTCCAGTTCCAGGACACAACGGTCGATCTCTTCCAACGCCGCCCCGACATCGCGGATCGGGTCCACGCAGACGACCCCCTTGAGCCGATCCGGGAACATTGCCACCTGCTCGGCGGTGTAGTCGTTGGGAACGAACACCTCATGCTCCTCCGGAAAGTCCGGATGCCAGGTCGTGCGGCGGATATCGGCGCCCTGCACCAGACCCACGTCGACACCGGACCGATCCAGCAGGTCAACCATCCAGGCCCCATCGGTCGACCCGAAGACGCCCCCGTAGGGGCGGTACATCTCGGTCATCCACCAGTCGGGAACCTGGCTGGGCGTCTCGGTCAGATGAAGGTGGCAGTCAACCGTGACCATCGATTCCTCTCCTACCCCTGACCGGTTCTGCGACCAATCTACCCTCCGGCACGGTGGACGGCCTAGTGGTCTGTCTGCGAACAACCGGGTGCTCTGGCGGCCATCGGCGCCCCGTCGCTGCGTTCCGCTTCCTCAACGTGCCGCTACGGGCACGCCTTCGTCAGCGGGCCTTGCGAGGAACCCCGCTGCCGACGCCATACCACACCGCCATTACACAGACAGACCACTAGAGCTGGATGAACTCGAGCCAGTTGCCCTCCGGGTCCTGGAAGTAGACCACGCCCCAATCGTCACCATCCGGGGTCTTCG
>JAPPGU010000043.1 GCA_028821265.1 bacterium
AATCAAAGACCGCTGGTTTCATAGGCGGTTCACCTCCTGCGTGACGGCGCTCCGGTCAGACCGCCGATTCCCATCCCGGCAGGATCATAGACACGCCCGACCTGGGGGTGCGGTGATACGCGCCCAAAGCCCGAGCCCGTGCTGAAGACCCGTCGGATCGAGGCCCGTCGTGCCGCTCCCGGACCCGCAACGAATCACGTGGCCACCCTGGTCGTGGCATCGGAGGACGGGCACCGGTACATCGATGCCGAGGACCGCTCTGACTATGATCTGGCGCACCCCGTCCTCGACCACCGACCACCGCCGAGACTGGGAAAGTGGGTTCGTATTCGCCTCGCCGTCGCTCTGGTTGCCGCCACCACGCTGATCCTCGGCCTGGCCGCGTGCGGAACGGACGGAGAGGGGCCGGCTACACCCGATGAAGCGGCTACCGGCTCCTCTTTCGCCGGAACGATAAGGATCGGGGCGGCCCTCAGCGAGACCGGCAAGTTCGCGGTGGAGGGACGTGACTCTCGCGAGGGTTACGACACCTGGGTGAGATGGGTAAACGAGGAGTATGGGGGCATCGAGATCGGCGGCCGCCGCTACGCCGCCGAGATCATCTACTACGACGACGAGTCCGATGCCGACACGGCCGCCAACCTCGTCCAGAAGCTCATCGACGAGGACGGCGTCGACTTCCTGCTCGGTCCTTACTCGAGCAGCCTCACCACCGGCGCCAGCGCCATCGCCGAGGCCAACAACGTCATCATGGTGGAGGGAAACGGGACCTCCGACACCATGTTCGAGCGCGGCTTCCGGAACCTCTTCCTGGTGGCCACCATCGCCAGCGACTACACCAAGTCCACAATCGAGGCCCTGGCGGCCCGGGGGGCGCGCACCGCGGTGATCGCCTACGAGGACACGTCCTTCCCCACCGCGGTCGCCAACGGGGCCCGGAGGCATCTGGAAGCCGCCGGGATCGAAGTCCTGGCCATGGAGACCTATCCCAAGGACATCCAGGACGCCTCGGCGATCATGACCAAGTTCCGCGACCTGGATCCCGACGTATTCATCGGCGGCGGCCACTACAACGATGCGGTGCTGTTCGTCAACGCGGCCAAGGAACTCGGGTTCGCTCCCGACGGGATGCTCATCACGGTGGGGCCGTCCAATCCCAAGCTGATCGACGAACTCGGCGAGGACCTGGACGGCGTGCTGGGCCCCACCCAGTGGGAAGCGGTGATGGCCTACGAGGGTCCGTACTTCGGTAGCGCCACGGACTACGCCGCCTACTACGAGAGCCTGTGGGGAGAGCCACCCGTCTACCAGGCGGCCAGCGCTACGGCCGCCGCCCTCGCCCTTCACCTGGCCATCGAGGCCGCCGGCACCACCGATACCGACACGGTTCGCGAAGCCCTCTACGCGCTGGAGGCCGACACTTTCTACGGTCCCCTCTCGTTCGACGAGCGTGGCGTCAACACCTCCAAGCCGATGGGCACGGTACAGGTGCAGGATGGGCTGATCCAGGTGGTGGCGCCCGGCGAGGCGGCGGTCACCGACCTGGTGTACCCGCGGGCCGGTGCAAGCGGCGGAGGGAAGGCCTCGGCCGCCGAGCGGGTGGCGCAAATGCTGATCAACGGCATCGCCCTCGGCGGCATGTACACGCTCCTCGTGCTGGGGTTCTCGATCATCTGGGGGGTGATGGGCGTCATCAACTTCGCCCACGGCGAGTTCGTCATGATCGGCGCCTATGCGGCCTGGCTCGCCAACGACCTGTGGGGCGTGGACCCGTTCCTGACCGTTCCCGTGGTGTTCCTGTTGATGATGCTGGTGGGCTTCGGGACGCAGCGGCTGCTGGTCAACCATGTGATCGACCGGCCCCATCTCGTGTCGCTGCTCGTCATGTTCGCGGTGGCGATCATCCTGCAGAACGTCATGAAGGTGGTGTTCTCGGCCGACTTCCGGCGCGCCGACACCGCCTTGGACGGCGTCTGGCAGGTAGCGGGCGAGGTGACGGTGCCGGTCACCCGCTTCTGGATCCTGGCGGTGGCGCTGGCCGTGGCGGGCGGCCTCAGCCTGTTCCTGGCGCGCAGCCGGCTGGGCAAGAGCATCCGGGCGGCCGCCCAGAACCGGGAAGCGGCGCGCATCCTCGGCGTCGATGTCGCCAGGGTCTACGCGGTGACCTTCGCCATCTGCATCGGGATCACCGGCGTGGCCGGAGCGCTCATCAGCCCCGTCCTGGCCGTCCAACCCTTCCAGGGCCCGCCCCTCACGCTCAAGGCCTTCGCCATCACCGCGATGGCGGGCCTCGGTTCGGTCCGGGGCGCGCTGGGCGGCGCCATGGTGCTCGGCCTCGTCGAGGCCGGGCTGGCCGTCTATATCCCCCAGATCGGCACCAACCTGGCGGTGGTGGCCTCCTTCGTGCTGCTGGTAGTGGCGCTGGTGGTGCGACCCCAAGGTCTCTTCAAAGGACTCCGGCCCGTGGACGCGACGGCGACATGATCCGGAACGGCGCCGCTCCAGGTCCGGTAAGCCTCGTGCCAGGCGCCCGGGGACCGACCTCATGAGGCCGGCGACCTCCGGCGAGCCTGCCGCCGGTGCCCGGCCGGGAAACCCCGGTCGCCGGCGTCTCCTCGTCAGGGCCTCGGTCGGGTTGCTGGTCCTGCTCGCGGTGTTGCCGGCCCTGCCGGGTGTCGGCGACGCGACGCTGTTCACCCTCACCCTGATGCTCACCTCGGTGGCGGTGGCGGTGAACTGGAACCTGACCGGGGGGTTCACCGGCTACGTCGACTTCGGCCATGCGGTCTGGTTCGGGATCGGGGCCTACACCACGGCGATCCTGATGTCGCTCCAGACCAACGGTCCGCAGATCGGCTGGTCCGCCCCGCCCGCCATCATCCTGGGCGCCGTGGTGGCGGGCGTTCTGGCCGCGGCGATCGGGAGGGCCACCATGCGCCTGAAGGGCCCCTACTTCTCCATCGCCCTGCTGGGGACCTTCGTGGCCGTCCGGGAGATCGTGCGGGTTTCCGGCGGGATCACCGGGGGCGGGGTGGGGCTGACGCTGCCTCCCTACCTCAACCGGCCGCTCTTCTACTACATCGAGTTGGCGCTCGTAGCCGGCCTGGTCGCCCTCACCTGGTGGCTGCGGGGAACGCGCTTCGGCGCCGCCCTGGTGGCCATCCGGGAGGACGAGGTGGGGGCGGAGACGCGCGGGATCAACACGACCCGTCTCAAGGTGACCGTGTTCAGCTTCGCCGGGTTCTCCACCGGGTTGTTCGGGGGGCTATGGGCCTACCAGAACACCTTCGTCGACCCCGACATCGCCTTCGTGGAGGTCAGGACTATCGACGCCGTGATGGGCACCATGCTGGGCGGCCTCGGCACCGTGGCCGGGCCGGTCGTGGGAACCGTCGGGCTGTTCTGGCTGCGCGAGTTCCTGTGGACCCACCTCCTCGACTACCACCTCATCGCGCAGGGGGTGCTCCTGATCGTGATCGTCCTGTTCCTCCCCAGGGGCCTGGTCGGGATCATCGACCCGAGGGGCACCTCGGTCACCGCCCTGTGGCGGCGATGGGTCGGGCGGAGTGCCCGCCCGGATGAGCCGGAGAGAGACCCATGACCGCGTTGCTCGATGCCCGCGGGGTGGTGAAGCGGTTCGGCGGTCTCACCGCGGTGGACGGGGTGGACATCGGCGTCGGCGCGGGCGAGATGGTAGGGCTCATCGGCCCCAACGGCAGCGGGAAGACGACCCTCTTCGACTGCCTGAGCCGGGTGTCGAGCCTCGACGCCGGTTCGGTCAGGTTCGACGGTGTCGACATCAGCAGGCACAGGCCCCACCAGGTGGCCCGGCTCGGCCTGGCCCGCACGTTCCAGCTGATCCGGGTGTACCGCGAGCTGACCGTCTCCGAGAACATGGAGCTGAGCATCCAGTGGGCGCGGGTCGGACCGGCGAGCCTGTTCGGCCGGACGGATCCGGCGACCCGCCGGAGGGCCGAGTCCCTCCTGGAGTTCCTGCTGCTCTCGCGGCTCCGGGACGAGCGCGCCGGCGCCCTGTCGGGTGGCCAGCGCCGTCTCCTGGAGATCGGGATGGCCCTGATGAGCGAGCCGAAGCTGTTGCTGCTGGACGAAGCCACCTCCGGCGTCAATCCCACCCTCGTCGCCGAGATCGCCGACCGGCTGCGGGAGGTCAACGCCAACGGCGTGGCCATCCTGCTGGTGGAGCACAACGTGGGGTTCGTGGCCGAGTTGTGTCACCGGGTGGTGGTCCTGGACCGCGGCGCCAAGCTGGCCGAGGGCACGCCGGGCCAGGTCATGGAGGATCCCGCCGTCATCGAGGCTTACTTCGGGGCGGAGGGGGAGTAGTGGTAGCGACCGCCACGGAGCGCCCGCTGCTCGGGGTCCGGGACGTGAGCGCCGGCTACTACGCCGGCCACGATGTCATCCACAACATCGACCTCGAGGTAGCAGAGGGAGAGATCGTCTGCGTCATCGGACCCAACGGCGCCGGGAAGTCCACGGTGTTCAGGGCGATCTACGGCCTGGCGGAGGTGCGCTCCGGACGGGTGCTGTGTGACGGCGTGGACATAACCAACATCGCTCCCCAGGACGCTCTGCGCACCGCGCGTATGGCGATGGTGCCGCAGCTCCGCAGCGTCTTCCCCCAGATGACGGTCCACGAGAACCTGGAGCTGGGGATGTACCTGGAACCCGACAGGGCGCGGGTACGGGAGCGGATCGACTACGTCTACGGCCTGTTCCCGCGCCTCGCCCGGCGTTCGCGGCAGGAGGCCGGAACGATGTCGGGCGGGGAGCAGCGCATGCTCGAGATCGGACGCTCCCTGATGCACGAGCCCCGCATCGTCCTGATGGACGAACCCTCGGCGGGCCTGGCGCCCATCGTCACCCGCCAGGTTTTCGGGGCCATCCGGCAACTGAACCGCGAGATCGGCCTGACGGTCCTGATGATCGAGCAGAACGCCCGCCAGGGACTCGAGGCCAGCCACCGCGGCTACGTACTCGAGATGGGCCGCAACAGCCACCAGGGACCAGCGGGGGAACTGCTGGCCGACCCCGAGGTACGGAGGGCGTTTCTGGGAATACGCTGACCGCCGCCCGGTGGGCCTGGCAGGTATGCCGCAGGCGGCACGTACCACACTGCCGTCCCGCAGATAGACCACTAGATTGGACCTGAGACCGACACGAGGAGGCGGAAGATGGCTGCCACTGCGCTGGTAGGCGGAAGGGTGATCGACGGTACCGGACGGGCGCCGATAGAGGACGCGGTGGTGCTCATCGACGGGGAGCGGATCGATGCCGTGTTCCGTAGAGGCGACATGGAGGTTCCCTCCGGCGCCGAAGTGGTGGACATATCCGGCTCGACGGTGATACCCGGCCTGATCGACTGCCACGTCCACGTGGGGGTGCTGGCCGACAACTCCTTCCTGCAGGTGGAGGACCCGGCCTCCCTCGCCGACCAGTTCATGACCACCCTGCTCGGCCACGGAGTGACGACCGTCCGGGACACCGGCAACTTCAACCCTGACGAGGTGTTTCGCACCTTCAAGGAGGGCCGGGACGGCTGGCCCCGCTTCTTCGGCGCCGGGACGATCCTGGACGGTCCGGCGGATCCTCCCGCGCCGTGGCGGTGGCTGGCCATCATCGACGACGAGGATTCCGCCCGCGCCGAGACCGCCCGGCTGGCGGAGGCCGGGATGGACTTCATCAAGGTGTACGTGTGGGCCCGGCTGCCGGTGCTGCGGGCGGTGGTCTCCGAAGCCCACCGCCGGGGTGTCCGGGTCGCCGCCCACGTCGGGCATGCCGTCACCGTCGAGGAGGCTGTCAAGGTGGGCGTGGACGCCCTCGAGCATGTGCGGGTGGGTCGCGAGTTGGTACCCGAGGAGCACCAGGCCGAGCTGGCCGCCCTGCCGGGGCGGATCCTGGATCCCCTGGTCGGCTTCCAGCCGTGGCGTTACATCGACCCGGAGTCGGACCTGGCCGACGGCCTGATCGCGCTGATGGCCGAGCGGGGCACCTTCATCACGCCCACCCTGACCCTTTCCCAGAGCATCCTGGCCGGCAACACGGAGGCGGCAACGTGCCCGGCCGGACTCGACGAGATGCCGGAGGCGGTCGCCGAGCAGTGGAGCCAGTACGCCTACCCGTTCGACTACAGCGAGACCGACTGGGAGGCGGCCCCGGTGGAGTTGCGGAACCAGATGGCCTTCATCGGCCGGGCCCAGCAGGGCGGTGTGAACGTGACGGCCGGGACCGACCTCACCAACCCGTTCGTCGTACCTGGCCACAGCATGCACGAGGAGTTGCGGCTGCTGGTCGACGGATGCGGGTTCACCCCCATGGACGCGATCGTGTCCGGAACCGGCCGCGCCGCCGAGTTGCTCGGCCAGGCCGACGAGCTGGGCACCGTGGAGAAGCGCAAGCTGGCCGACCTGGTGGTGCTCGACGGCAATCCCCTCGATGACATCGGCAACACGCGCCGGATCTCCGCCGTGTACAAGGGGGGCAAGCTGGTCGCTTAGCGCTAGGAACGGCGGAAACCTTCGTCGGGCTGATCGCTATGTGGGAACGATCCGTATGCACGCCCCCACCGCCTCGGAGGGGTCGATGTCGAGACCGGCAGGAGACCGGCTGAACGTGACCCCGGCGCGGGTCAGCGCCCCGGCGGTGGAGTCCAGGTCGCTCGACGCCAGCACCAGGCGGTAGGGACCCGGTCCTCGCTGTTCGAGTTCGGCGGCACCGGAGCCGGGCCCATCGGGCTGGTGGAGCGCCAGCCGGAAGGAACCGAGCCGGTAATGGCGGCTGGTCGCTCCCGGCCGCCGATGCCCGCTGTCGTCGGCCCGGAGTCCCAGAGCCTGTTCGTAGAGCCGGGCGGCCTCATCCAGGTCCCCGACCACCAGGTCCATCCCGGCCACGCCGCCGACCCGGTTGGCATGGTCACCGGGCGGGTCCCAGGCCAGTAACTCGTCCTCGCCGGTGATCCAGTCGATCAGGTAGGGCCACGGCTTGCGCCAGGGGGATCCCCCCGGAAGGACCAGCCTCCACTCCAACCGACCACCCTTCGGGTGGATCCGGTCCATCTCGAACGGACCCTCGGCCCCGATGCCCAGCTCCCGCAGGCCCTCGACCTCGCCCTCGAGGCCGGTCCCGGCCAGCACGAAGCCGACCAGCCCCGAGCCCTGGTCGAGGAACGACAGCAACTCCCTCCCGAACGGTCCCCGGGCCCTCGCCACGGCCGGGTCCTCCACGGTCAGCAGCTCCAGGTAGTCGAGACCGAACCGGACGATGGCGTTACGGGTGCCCAGGGAAGGATGGCGGCCCCCCACCGCCACCTCGAAACCGAGCCGCCGGAAGGCGCCCATGGCCGGCTCGAGGGCGGGAACGCCGATCACGGCGTGGTCGAAGCGTTCGATCACGGTCCGCTCACCCCACCAGCGCCGGCAGCACCTCTTCGGTGACCCTCCGGAACTGGCCTGCCTCGTCGTGGCCCACCAGCCGTAGGGTGATGGTGGTCGCCCCGGCGTCCACGAACCCCCGGATCAGGTCGGCGCACCGCTCGGGATCGCCTATCGCCACCCACCGTTCCAGGAAGGCGCGGTCGTAGTCCACGCCGTAGTAGTCCTTGAGGTAGGAGGCCACCTCCTCCATACCTTGTTCCCGGTCCCCCGTAACGTGGACGTTGTAGTACAGGCAGGCCTCGAAGCGCTCGCCGAGGGGACGGCCCTCCTCGTCCGCGTACCGCCGGATGGCCGCCAGGTTGGTGGCGAGGGTCTCCGGGGTGTTGGCGGTGGTCATCCAGCCGTCGCCCATCCGGGCCACCCGCCGCAGGGCCCGCTCCGACAGCGTGGGGAACGCCGGGTTGGGATTGGCCGTCACCCATATCGGCAGGGGCTGCTGGACCGGCCTGGGCAGCACCGTCACGTTCTCGAACCGGTTGTAGGTCCCCTCGTAGGAGGCCTCCTCCGTCTCGGAGACGAGGCGCAGGATATCGATCGCCTCCTCCATCCGCCGGCTCCTCGTTCCCGGATCGATGCCGAAGGCGGCGAACTCCTCCGCGAACTTGCCGCCGCCCGCCTCCCGCTGACCCTGGCAGGCCACGAAGATGGACCGGCCACCGGACAGGCAGTCGAAGCTGAGCCACTGGTAGGCGAAGAGCAGGGCGTCGCGAAGCGGCATGCTCGCCATGCAACCCACCCCGAGGCCGACCCGCTCGGTGCGCGCCGCCAGGGCCCCGAGCGCCACCATGGCGTCCAGGCGGGGCTTGGCGAATATTGAGTCCCCCACCCACACCGAGTCCCACACCCCGGCCCGATCCGCCTCCACCGCCAGGTCGAGCATCTCCCCCACGGTGGACATCCCGAGCAGCACGCTCCGGTTCGACAGCGTGAGGCCGTACTTGATCCGGGTCATCCGGCCCTCCTCTCCAGCCTCGTGAAGCCGGAGGGTACTGAAATGTCCAATCGGCCCGATTGCCGGCTACGAAACCCAAGTAGAGACATCGAGGGCCGACCATCCTCGTCTTTTCAGCACCCTCCTGGTGTCCCGTGTCATGGTCCGCCGCGTCCTGTGACCTGTGGCCGTAGTGAACGGCTCCGGCTCTGCGCCTGAGACAAGGGGGTTGAAATCGTCACAGACCCGCCGCATACTGCCCGGCAGTCACAAACACCGCCGGTTCCCTGCTTATTCGACGTCGAGGGAACCGGAACCGGGATCAATTCGGGAGCGGACCCGTAGGGGGATAGCGGAACGCGCACGGACCGAAGGAGGTGGTGGCTGGGGGATGGGCCCGCCGGGGAGGGGCATGTTCTCGCGTTTTTCGCGTTCTCGGCGTCTCTGGCATGGACAACGAACTACCGGATCAGGGCACTGGCAAGGCTTGCTCGTCACCCTGTGTCCCGACCTGATGTCACTCTCCGATCCTATATTGGCTAGCGAACATATGTTCGGGTATAGTCATACGCCCTTTCCCGGACGGAGAGCGCGAGG